>JAKSIC010000009.1 GCA_024399015.1 Fibrobacter sp. | reverse complement strand
GTGGGTGGGCTTATGGGTGCAGGGAGCGCATTGGCAAGTTATTCTGTAACATGGGGGGTAGAAAACTATGGAGGCGCGGAGGTTCCTTGTTTTGATTCTGATGGAGAACCTCTTGATGTTCCTAAAAAACCGAATGGAAGTTTTGAAGCGGAAGACTATTTAAAACAAGCTAATAAAATCTTAGTAGACGCAAGATCTGAATATGCCAGAAATAACGGTCTAAATGCAGAGGAAATAGAGGCCGGGGCGTCTTTTAAGATAAAGACAAAATTTTGGACAGGAGAAAAATATCTTGAACATGGGGAAATAGGTTTTGGGAAAACTAGCGTTAGATTTATTTCTAGAAAAAACGATGATTTTAGGATGCATTTGCATCCCAAAGATGGAACGGCTGTTTCAGCAGGCTCTTTTACCGATTCACGACATCCGTCTCCTGTAGATTATACGAATGAGCGGGGATATGCACGATGGAACATAAAAAGCTATATCGGATATAATGATCAGGGAATTACGGAATTATATCGTTATACGTATACAAATAAAAATTCTCAATATTTGCAGGCTACATGGTGAAAATTTTATTTGTTATTTGTCTTTTACTATTTGGCTGTAATTCGACTCGTAATCATCAAGTCTACGAATCGTTTCCCGTTGACAAGGAACGTCGCAAATCTTTAGATGATGATTTCAATCGTTATCTGAATTATTTTAAGGATCTTGATTCATCAAGAGACGGCTATTATTTGGTGTATAATCTTTATTTAGATGCGATTGATCCGGATGCGTTTCTTTTGTTCTATGGAGGAAACGATTCCGTAACCATCTGTCCGTTTCATGTTAAATCAGCGGCTTGTAAAGAATATCAATTTGATCGTAAGGATTTTTTGGACAAGTCGCTGAACTCTGCTGAACCTTTATATCCGAAAGGATTTCGACCTGGAACATCGAAAAGAATATATGGATATAAAAAAGTAGAAAACGAAAGAACGTACTATTCCCTGTATCAAATGGAGGTTTGTCTTGAAGTCAAATCCTGTAAGGATAATTGGAATACGTTTGTACAAGAAAGTGCTGAACAGTATACTATAAATAAGAAAATATTCAACCGATTTGATTATATTGTGACCTCGTTATACGAAGTTTATGCTTTGAACGAAACGCTACAATCGGGCATGATTTCGGAAGATGTGTATGAAAAATTCAAGCGTGATCTTTTGGAAAAACAATCAAATCTTGAACGCGAATATAGCGAATTGCAGGAGAAATATCCAAATGTTGAGTAATCAAACGTCTCCATGAAAGAGAATGACGGCGCAACTATAAAAGTTAAGTTGTATTATCGCCACGCATGAAATTTTATCCATCTTGTGAATTACTTATGAAACCATACTACCTACTTCTTTCAGCAGCACTTTTGGGTGCTTGCGGTGGAGAATCCTCCACTTCCCCCAATGTCGATCAGTCCTCTGATTCCGTAGCGACGACATCGTCATCTTCTTCCGTTTCTTCAAGCAGTGGAGCTGTGGATGGTCCAACGTCTAGTGACGTTGAAACGGGCTTGTCCAGCGGAGAGGAGGATTCTGCGGGAAGCAATAATCCTGCATCCAGCAGCTCCGTTGCCGCTTCCGGGGATGTCTTTGTGGATTCCCGCGATGGCCAGACCTACAGCATTTATCGTAACGACATTCAGACCTGGCTTGGCCAGAACATGAACTACAATGCAGAACCCAGCTGGTGTTTCGACGATGATCCAGCCAACTGTGAAAAGTTCGGCCGATATTACAGTTGGGAATCCGCCCAGGAAGTCTGCCCCGAGGGCTATCGGTTGCCAATGAAAAGGGACTGGGTTACCTTGGACAAGTTGAATTCCACTGCCGGTATGATGCCGATAAATGGTGCGCTGACAAGCAAGAACGGGATCGCACTTCAGTTTGGCGGGCAGTATTCGACGGTGAATGGCAAGGCCAAGTGGGACGACATGGGTGTTTTCGGCATGTACTGGGACTACGAGGAAACGACCGAGACGACTGCGTCTTCAATGATAGTGTCCGAAAACTGGGTGGTCGTATACAGTGGGAATGATTCCCGAGAAAAGACGGATAGAATGTCGGTGCGCTGCATCCGTGAAAACCATGGTACGATGGTGGATCCCCGTGATGGCCAGGAATACAAGACGATTCGTCTGGGCGAAAGAATTTGGATGGCAGAGAACCTGAATTTCAAGACGGATTCCAGCGCCGCCAATCCCAAGGCGGAAGAGCAGGGCATGAAGGTCGGCCAGTACTATAGGCGTAACGATGCTGAAAACGCTTGTCCGTCGGGATGGCGCTTGCCTGCTACCGCGGAGTGGAAGATGCTGGTGGACCTGGTGGATTCCATGGTCGTTGAGGATGGACGCTCTTTGAAATCCCTAGACGGGTGGACAATGGCCCATACAGGAAAAGACGACTTTGAAATAGGCCTGCAACCGGCAGGCGACTGCTACATAGGCGTACTTGACAGCTTGTTTAATTGCGGGTCTCTTGGTAACATTGCTGAATATTGGACCTCTTCAACGCAGGTTACCAACGGAAACCATGAATGCCTGTATATGTATTCCGGCAAAACACTGGTTGACTACAAGTGTAACAAGTCAAATTATTTGCCAGTAAGATGTGTCAAGGAGTGATAACTTTTGGCGTGAAGTTGTCGGGGCAGAAGTAGGATTGCCAGTCGCAGAAACATGCGCTACTTTGCGGAAATCTTTTCCACGATGGCGCCTGTGGTCAGGAGTTCCGGCAGAACGATTTGCTTTGTGGCATCTCCCTTGGGGTAGATGGCGTAGGCGGGCACGCCGGATTTTCCTAAGCTGCGAAGGAGGGTGTTTACGTCGGGAGTTTCTCTTGTCCAGTCAGCCTTGACGCGGACCACGTTCAGACTGTCCATGGCGCGGGTAAAGTCTTCGCGGTTCAGCACGGCGGCTTCGTTTGCCTTGCAGGTAATGCACCAGTCGGCTGTAACGTCGATGAATACTGTACGACCGGCGGCAGCCAACTCTTCAATCAGGGCGGGGCTGTAGCGGTACCAGCCGTCTTCCGTCATCTGTTCCGCCATGCGGGCGTCAAAGCGGAACTGCACTTCAGCTTCGTAGCGTGGAGCGAGAATTCCGAACCATGCAATAAATAAGACCGCTGCGGCGCCAACAGCTACGCCAATTTCACGAACGAAGGCTACACCCGGTGGGGCAATCTTGCCCAGGGCTACGCTTGCTGCAATGGAAAGTGCTGCGACAACTGCGAAGATACCGACGCCTACGCTGCCTGCCTGTTCGTTCACAATCCAGAGGAGCCATACGACGGTTGCCAAAAGCAATGCGCCCATCACCTTCTGCAGCTTCACCATCCAGGCACCCGGCTTGGGCAAAACCTTAAGCATGCTAGGGAAGGCGCTTACCAAAAGATAGGGGGCGGCAAGTCCAAGGCCAGCAGCGGTAAAGAACAGGAACAGCACCGGGGCGCTGGCGGTAAAGGCGAAGCCCATGGCGGTTCCCAGGAAGGGTGCAGAGCAGGGCGTGCTCAGGAGAACCAGCAAAGCGCCTGTGAAGAAAGCGCCCACAAGGCCGGACTTTTGGCCTGCAGCGTCCATCTTGGTGGTGGCGCCCCAGGGAAGCCATACTTCGAATACGCCGAAGAAACTCATGGCGAATGCGGAAAGGATCACCACCATAAAGGCGATAAAGCCTGCGCTTTGGAATTGCATGCCCCAGCCGGCATTGCCTCCGCCGACCTTAACCGCAGTAACGATGGCTGCTAGCACCCAGAAGCTGACCAGGATGCCTGCGGCCGTGCCGAGCCCCAGGGCCAATAATTTACCGCGGCTTTCGCCGGCCTGCTTGATGAGGCTGAAGAGCTTGAGGGAAAGTACCGGCAGAACGCAGGGCATCAAGTTCAGGATGACGCCTCCCAGCAGGGCGAAGAGCAGCAAAGCCAGAGTTCCGGCGGCGGGGCCGTTCTCGCCACTGGATTCGGCCTCTGCTTCAGTGCTTGCTGTCGTTGTTGCGGAATTTGTTGCCGCGTCAGCCCCATTGGTAGAGTCTGTATTTTCCTTAGCCTCGTCATCGAAGGCTATGGCGAATTTCTCACCATCGTTTTTTTTTACGGAACCAAGGCTCATGCCCTTGATGTCGATGGTCTTTTCTGCAGGAGCCAGGCAGATGGAATTGTCGCAAGCCTGGTAATGGAATGTGACCTTGGTGGTGGTGCTGTCGTAGCCTTCTTCAACAGAGGCGATGGGAAGTTCCACCTGGAAGTTTCCGCGGAACACGAGATTCTCCAAATCCAAAGCTTCGCTGTATTCCTTGATGGCTTCGGGCCATTTGGGTTCTCCAAACTTGATGCCTTGTGCTTCTACATCAATGGAGGAGGGCTTCAAGAATTCATCGGCGGCGATATTTGCATTAACATGCCAGTTGTCGGGAATGACAATGTTTACGATAAGTTTGGAATCCTTGCTCAGCGCGCCAGTAGAATAATCCATCCACATATCCGGGGGAGGCATGCTGTTCATATTGAATTCCTGCGCAAAGGTTGTCAAGGGCAGGACAATTAAAAAAGCCAACATCAGTGCATTTTGCAAACAGTTGTTTGCAAAATTTTTTGAAGTCTGTTTTTTAGCATTTAATTTCATAAATTAAGACCCAACTGAAAGACCGCTGTCAAAATTCTCGTGTTTTCTAGATGATTAAACAAGGAATTTTAACAGAACTAAATCAAAAGCTAGAATGCGTTTGGAAGAAAAACGCAACTCAAATCTATAAACTTTGCTCGCTGAGGAGTAATTCGCTGGAGTCTGCGGACGATCTTTTTCAGGATGTGGCCCTGAAATTTTGCAGAACGGCGCAATCCCTGAATCTGAACGAGCCCTTGACCCATTGGTTCTCCGTGGTTGTCAAGAATGCACATTACGATCGGTTCCGTAGGCGTCTCCATGAAATGCCTTTTTCGTGGCTTGCGGACAACCAGGTGTCCTATGATAATTTCCCGTTAAGCACCTCTATTCATTTCAATGATGATTCAAGGGCGGTCAGGATTGACAAAGAACTAAACTTCTTGATGTCGGAACTGTCGAATATGGAAAAAACGGCAGTCAAACTTACATATATCGAGGGGTTAAATATCGAGGAGGCAAGTTCAGTCCAGCGGGTTTCAAAGCGCGTGATTACCAAAAGAAGGCATAGTGCAATTTTAAAAATGCAGAAAAAAAGGGAAGAGAGGGACGAAATGATGAAAAAGAATAACGTACCAGCCGTTGTTTTGGAAGATTTGCTAACTCAGGCGGGATGAAATTTCGTAACTTTTGAGAGTGAAGATAATTCCCTTTATTTTTGTTCTTCTTCTTTCTTTTTCGGAAATTATGGCTGCCGAGGAATGGTGGTCGTTTTCAAACCCTGTTCCTATCAGGGACGGAATCCTTTATGGCGAAGGAGTCATGCTGGCTACAGGCGGCGGGGTTCGCTATAGGACCATAGAAGCGGATGAAGTGTACCATTCCGAAGACGGCTTGGAAGCGTCCAATATCTACGCTATTGTTTCTACTAGCGTTGGTGTTATTGCTATTTCTGAATTCGGTCGCGTGGCATTTTTCGATGAAGTGAAGAAGAACTGGAGAGTTCTGAATCGATCCTATGAAAAGAATCAGTCTCGTGTTGTTCCTGGAGCCTCAGTCGCAGCCGGTGCCATTATCACGATTTCTTTTGAAGATCGTCTGTCCTTTTTTGATATCAACAAGGCCGCTTCTGTAATCACCCTTAACCGCATCAGTTCCAAGAATCTGTCTGTGGATAAAATTTCCCGTATTGCAATTCATGGGGATTCCTTGTACGTTCGACTGGGAAATAGCGCTTATGCTCGTGTGATGAAGTGGAACGACATGAATGCCGACACTCGTTTGACTGATCCGGAATCCTGGACTAAAGTTGACGACTGGGAATCCATGGATGATTTGAAGCTGCGTGAATCCATGTGGACCATTTCTTCTAAGAAGGGAACCTACGAGCTGACGTCCTATTCCGTGAATTATGTGGAAGATGGCAAGAAACACTATTTGTCCATTAGGGATGATTTCCGAATAGAAAAACTTTACGAAATCCAGAATATGCCGAAGGGCGGTTTTATAGGAGCGTCTCCTGATGGAAAGCTCGCCGTGTCTGATGCAAGCTCCTGGTGGAATTCTGAATTCAGTATTGGCGTGGGAAGTGCAGAAGCCACATCCGATCAGAGAATAAAGGTTATTTCCGCCTTGCCTGATGGAACAGTGTTGTTCCACATCTGGGGTATGGGATTCTTTATTTTCTCCAAGAACGGAAATCAGTTGGAGTACAGCCTGAAACCGTCTAGTGGCCATTGCTTTGATGACTTCGTAAAGAACTGGACTATCGCAACAAGTTCCACGGTTGCACCTGATGGCTCTGGTTTCTTGACCGCTACTGCAAAGGATGATGGTTATAGTCTCGTTTATATCACAAAACATGGTGAAGCTCATTGCGCTAAGGTTGGTGATGGTTTCACTGTGGGTGGCCCTATGTATGCGACCGTCAATGAAAACGGTTCCTGGGTTGTGTATATGGGTGCCAAGGAAAGCCTGAACTCTGACAATGGAAGATTTGACATAATCACGTTCCCGCCCCCAAGGTCCAATGGCAACGAGATTGTGAATTGGAAAATTCGCTCCATAGGGGGCATTTCTCCTCCGTTGCTTGATTTGGCTTATGATTCCGTTTCCAATCGAATTTGGACAGTATCTTCGTCGACTATTGCATACTACGACGATGATCAGGACACCGTGTATGCACCGACGTCTATTGATGGCTTGCGCGGCGCAGAATTCACTTCTATTGAGGCGGATCCCCACGGAAATCTTTGGGCCGGTACTGCAAACCAGGGTGTCTACAAGTTGTCTCTCAAGGGTAGATCTCCGGACACCTTGAGGTCCGCCCGTTTCACTACTGCCAGCGGTCTTTTCAACAACAATGTGAAGGATGTTGCTATCGACCCTGTTCTTGGAATTGCTTGCTTTGCACACGATAACGGAGCTTCTTGCTACAGAAGAAACGACTTTAAGAGTGCCAAAAAGAACATGACTGATTCAGCCTCGTTTGACGTTGCTGTCTATCCGGTTCCGTATAGGCCGAAAATTCACAAGGCTCTCGTCATCGAAAATATTGCAGAGGATGCAACGGTCAGCATTTACAACAGGGGTGGCGCATTGATGCGTTCTTTCCATGGTGATGAAATTCTCGGTGGCCGACTTGAATGGGATGGAAAGGGGAAGGACCAGAGATTGGTTGCCCCGGGTGTCTATTACTATGTGATTAATGCCGCCTCCAAGACCAAGAAGGGTAAAATCATTATTATCCACTAGAAGGATCTTATGAACAAGGTTTGTTGCTTGCTTATTGGTTTCGTAGCTTGCCTTTTGGTCTCCTGTGCAGGGGAACGTCAAGGCCTGGTGTGTGAAGAGATCGAGTATCGTCTAAATACCATGACTTATTCTCCGGACCAGCGCGCTTATATGGAAGAAGAACTTAGAACCTGCCGTGATGAGGAAGCCCAGAAGAAGGGTGCTGACGCTGCAACACGCCAGAGCATTTATGATCGTTATGCGGCAAGTGACACCACGTCAAAGGATTCTGTTCGTGAGATTTCTGTGTCCGAAGCCTTGCAGGATTCTTCGGGCGTAAAGACAGAAAGTATTTACGACCGCTATTCCAATAAGAATGGTGAAAACGCTCCGGATACGTCCGCAAATGACGTTTCCAACTTCCAGTAGCAGGGTTTCTTGATGGCTATTGTACAGACTCTTGCTGGTGAAGATTTTGAGCCGGAACTTCCGAAACGTCTACTGAAAATTGCCGACGATATTGTGGCTGCCGGTGGCCGTGCCTATCTGGTGGGCGGCTGGGTTCGTGACGCTCTTCTTGGAAAGAATTGCCGCGACTATGATGTGGAAGTTTACGATCTGGAACAGGATCAGTTGCTTCCCATTTTGTCCAAGTACGGAAAAACCAATCTGGTAGGAAAGGCTTTTGGCGTCATCCATCTTTCTATGAAGGGTGAGTCTCTTGATTTTTCTTTCCCACGTACAGAAAGCAAGGTGGGCTATGGCCATAAAGGTTTCGTTGTAAAGACCGATGCCAAGCTTAGTTTCAAGGAAGCTGCCCTGCGTCGCGACTTTACTATTAATGCCATGGGCATGGAACTGCCTGATTTGAAACTTTGCGATCCCTACGGCGGCATTGATGATTTGAAGTCCCGTTGCTTGCGTCATGTGGGCCCTGCCTTTGCTGAAGATTCCTTGCGTATTCTTCGCGGAGTTCAGTTTGCCAGCCGATTCGCCCTGAACCTCGCTCCTGAAACAGTGGAGTTGTGCCGTACTCTTTCGTTGGATGATTTGAGCATTGAACGTCTTTTTGAAGAATTCAAAAAGTGGCTTCTGAAACCTGGTAAACCGTCTTTAGGTTTGAAGGCTTTTATTGACATCAAGTTGGATGAGTATTTCCCTGAAGTGAGTACGTCTGGTGAGCTTCTTGACGCTATGGCCTGTAATCGTGCAGGCCTTACGGATGAAGAGGCTGCCGAACTCGCTTTTGCTGCACTGCTTTCTGGGAATGCATTCCCTGGAAGTGGTTGCGAGGATGTGAAGGCTATTGCCGATAAGTTCCTTGCCCGCATTACCAATGAAATTCATCTGGTGCGTAAGGTGCCTGAAATTCTGAAGTGCTACAGCGAACTGGATTATGAAACTGTGCCGGCTGCTCCAGTGCTGCGTCGTCTTGCGGTTCGCTTGGATGGATTGAAGCTTTTGGCCTTGCTGGTGAAGTCCACCCCGAAAACGCAGTTCAAGTCCGCCACCTTCGCGGAAGACCTTTGGTGCGCCGCGGAATCCCTCGACATTCTTAACGTCGCTCCGCAGCCTTTCCTCACGGGAAAAATGCTTATTGATCTCGGCGTAAAGCCGGGCAAGCAAATGGGCGAGATTATCAAGAAGAGTTTCGAACTTCAGCTGGACGGCGAATTGTCTAACGCAGATGCAGCCATCGCCTGGGCTAAGGCAGAACTTTCCGCATAGGGAAACGCTCCGCCTCTTGGATTTTTATTTCCAGCGGAACATGCCGGTAATGCCTGCGGGAACGCAGAACACGATCATCGGGATCTGAATCAATTCAGTGGGAATGAATGCGAACATCTGACGCTTGGCGTGCAGCTTTGCAGCGGCGATGCTCAGGAAAACAAAGTCTACGATGATCTTCGGCAGGATAGAGAATACGCACCACTGCCAAGGACAATCCAGAAGCAATACGCACCACGGACTGATGAACATCCAGATGTAGTAGGTATAAATCAAGGTCAGCAAGAAGATGTAGGCCTTGCTTTCGTAGCTGGTGCCGTTGCTGCTCCAGCGGGCGCGCTGATTGAACAGTTGCTTCCAGGTATCTACGGGAGCAGTTTCAATAACAGCGTCCTTGTCCAGATTGTAGCAGACCTTGGTGCCGGGGATCTTCATCATCTTGTGGATGAGCATGTCGTCGTCACCGCTGCTTAAATTAATCAGGTCGCCGAAACCACCAACTTCAAAGAAAAGATCTTTTTTGTAGGCGAGGCATGCGGCGCTAGCCACAATGGGATGACCCCAGCTGAATCCTGCGCCTTCCATAGCGGTGTAGCCCAAGGTTTCAAGCTTTTGGAAAAGATGGGGCATGGTGCGGCTGCCGTTGTTCTGCTTCGGACCTTGCACGATGCAGATTCCATCCACAAAGCGGCCCGCCATAGAGGTAATCCAGCTCTTGCGGGGAATGCAGTCTGCGTCCATAGTCAAAAGGACTTCGTTCTTTGCAATCTTGAATGCGCTTTCCAGTGCGCGCTTCTTAGGACTTGCGATCTGCGGCAAATCCTGAGACAAACTCAAAACGCGGAACTTGGGATGGTCCTTGGCGAAGTTTTCGAGGATTTCCTTGGTTCGGTCGGTAGAACGGTCATCTACGCAAATGACTTCCCATTCGCCGGCATAATCCTGTTCGGCCAGGGCTTCCAAAGTTCTCTGGGCGAATTCTTCTTCATTGCGCATGGGCACCACAACGGATACGCTGGGGGTGGCCTTAGGGCCTTTGTAACGGCGCGTGCGGATAAGTCCTATAATGAAGAATAGGAACAAAAGTGTATAAATCGCCGTTAAGCATGCAATGAGGATTCCGCCCATATTGGCGCAAAAATAAAAAAAGATTATGGCCTGTCCAAAAGGCGGTTCCTTTTGCAATCAATAATTTGTAACTTTAATCAGGATCAACCCAAACCTGCACCTCGCGCCTGGAACCTCGTAATTATTATGCTCCACCCTTCCGCAATTGTACATCCCTCCGTGAAAGTTCCCGAATCGGCCTTTATTGGCCCGTGGTGTCTTGTGGATGAAGGGGTTGAAATTGGCGAAAGTGTTCGATTGGAAAGCCGAGTTCACGTATATGGCGGTGTAAAAATCGGCGCCAATACACGTGTTTTCGACGGGGCTGTTCTTGGCGCTCCTCCCCAGGATCTAAAGTATGCCGGGGAACCGACCCGCCTTGAGGTGGGGGAGAACTGCACCATCCGTGAATACTGTACTTTGAACCGTGGCACTGTTCAAGGTGGTGGCTGTACTCGCGTTGCAGACAAAGTATTAATTATGGCTTACTCTCACGTGGGGCATGATTGTCAAATTGGCCGTGGGGTGGTCATCGCCAACGGCTGCCAGCTAGGTGGCCATGTTCGCATTGGTGAATTTGCTACTATCGGAGGCGTTACCGCAATCCAGCAGCGCAATCAAGTTGGCGCCTACGCTTTCGTGGGCGGAACCTACAAGGTGGACAAGGATGTTCCGCCCTGCAGCAAGGCTTTCGGGACCCCGATTCGCTTCGGCGCCTTGAATCTCCACGCTCTGCGCCTCCATCCCGAGGAATTCCCCCAGGAACGCATTGAGTTTTTTGAAAAGGCTTTCCGCGAACTTTACCGCGGTAAGCGCCCTATGGCTGACGTCATCGAGGAATTGAAAAAAGGCCCAGAACCGTTGTTCCAAGCCTTCTTTGATGAGCATTGGGGCGGCACCATTATCCGCCCGTAAATCTCAAGGGGTTTAACCCCGCCTCATTACAAACCGAATGCTGCCGGGAAACCTTCGTACCAAGAGCCGGAGCTCTTGTCGTAAGCTTCAAAGCCGCCTACGCCTGCCAAGCCCCAGTAGTGCCAGGACATACCATAGGATTCTGCGGCTTCAATAGCCTTCTTTGCCCACTGAGCCTTCATCTTTGCAGAGGGAAGTTCATCACCCTTGTTGCAAGCGCCCATGTTGCCTACGCCACCGCCGGACACGCCGAATTCACCCATATTCATGGGTACGTGGCCGCCATTTACGTCGGGGTAAAGCTTCTGGGCTGTGGAAACGTAGCTCTTAAGGTCTGCGGCGGCGGTCATTGCGTAAGGTGCATCGCCGAAGCAGTCGGAGCTATGGCCCTGATGGGTGTAGTTGTAAGGTTCGTAGTAGTGGCCACTATAGATAATGTTTCCGTCTTCAGGCAGTCTCAGGCTGGTGATTTCGGCAAACTTTGCTGCGGCCTTGGATTCGAACATGATGGTTTTTCCCGGAGCAGCGGCGCGAATTGCCTGGTAACCGAGAGTCATCACTTCGTTCAAGTTGTCGTTGAACTTCATGGTGGGTTCGTTCAAGATATCGAATACCAACATGGAATCCGGGAATACGTTGAATGCGGAGGCCACTTCGCTCCAGATGGAGGTGTAGTGTACCTTTTCTGCTTCGTACAGATCCGGGTTCTTGTCGGAATGGTTGGCTGCAAACATAATTTCGTAGTACCAGTGGAAACTCATGACTACGGCGAGGCCTGCATCAATAGCCACCTTCACGTCTTCCATGACGCCAGCCAAACGTTCCGGATTCACTGCGTGGGTCACAGGATCGGAGTTGTGCTGCCAGCGAACGGGGATACGGACGGAGTTGAAACCAGCGTCCTTGACCAATTTAAAGTAGCTGTCTTTGATGGGGTTGCTCCAACCTTCGTCAAGACGATCTTCGCAACCGAAGTTGTAACGTTCGGAGGGAAGGTTGCCAAAGTAGACGTTATCGGAGGCGGAGAGGATGATTTCCTTGGTTTCACCATTGAGATTTGTATAGGTGAAGGAGTCGCCTTCTCTCAAGGTTCCGCAGCTCCAGTAGGAATTGCCGTCCCAGGCGTTGCCCAGGTTGATGCCCTTGCCGAGGCGTTTGTTCATGGCACGGCCCTTGGAATAGTCCACGGGAACTACTTTCTGGGTTTCTTCTTGAATTACGGGGGCCGGAGCATGACTGGAACCGTCGGGTCCGCAGGCTGTTAAACCGAAGCCAAGGATCAATGCCAAAGGAAGTAATCTTTTCATTTTGCCCTCAAAGGTAAAATTGTTCTTTACAAAGATAAATTACTCTTTTTATACTAAAAGTAGTCTGGCGTGGAAAAAATAATGTGTATACCGAAGAAAACGGCTTGTTTACGCTAAATTACTGAAAAATAAGAGACTTAGGGTGGTTTATGGCCCCATTTTTTGCTATGGGCTTTTCCACAGGTGGGAAAAACAATTTATATTGTAGCACATCCGAATTTGGAGACTTTTAGATATTATGAAAGCAAATCCGCATAAAGCAAGTTGGTTGTGTGCCCTCGGTGTACTCCTGATGGCATCTTTTTCCTTTGCTGGCTATGGGTTTAGCGATTATCGCGACCGTGACCAGTCCCGTTTTGTAACTAAGCCGGCTAAGCCGTTCCGTCCGGACAAGGACGTCGTTTCCGTGGTTATGCGTGAAGCTATTCCACGTGGCGGTGGCTATACCTACCAGTATCCCCGTGAAAACCCGGAACCGGTCCTCACTGATAAGTTTGCTATGGAAGGTGCTCTTTCCATGGAAATTGAGCTTATTGCCAGCGATTACTCTGGTGTGGCTATTTGTATTGCAGGTTCTGTGAACCTTGAACCGTACTACGAGGAAGGCGTCCTCGAGTTCTGGATCAAGGGTGCCCAGGGCGGTGAAAACGCATTGTTCGTGCTGGTTGACGATGGTGTCAAGACCGGTGGCGAATCCATGCAGGTTAAGCTCCGTTCCAAGAGCCTTGGTGAAATTACTACAGAATGGAAGCACTTCAGCATTCCTTTGAAGCTCTTCGGTAAGACCGGTGTTTACTGGGATGCCAAGAACACTCGCGAAGTGATGTTGCCTTTCAGCTGGTCCAACTTCAAGGGTTTCCGTATTGAAGTCCGTAAGGATGAAAACGAAGCCTTCAAGGTATGGATTGACGATATCGTCATTAAGAAGCAGGGCAAGGCCTACGAAGGTCCGTCCAACTATCCGTTCCGTAACGAGATTTAAGAGGTTTTATGCGTAAATTACCCATAATTGCTACGACATTGCTCTGCTCGTCTTTGGCATTCGC
The DNA here is from genome assembly GCA_024399015.1 of Fibrobacter sp. Lineage (GTDB taxonomy): Bacteria > Fibrobacterota > Fibrobacteria > Fibrobacterales > Fibrobacteraceae > Fibrobacter. The sequence goes on along the minus strand of JAKSIC010000009.1, from coordinate 105,735 downwards.
CCAGGTCGAGGATGAAACTGTCCAGGATGAATCCGTTGCGTCTACTGAAGCAGTTGCAGAAGAAACTGCACCGGCTGAAGAAGCCGCTCCTGCCGAAGAAGTCGCTACTGAAGAAGCTGCTCCTGTTGAAGAGGTTGCTGCTGAAGAAGCCGCTCCGGCTGAGGAAGTCGCTCCGGCTGAAGAAGCTTCTCCCGCTGAAGCTCCCAAGAAGGAACTTGCAAGCACTGCTCCTGTGAAGGGTCCGGCACCTGTGGTCGGCGCTTCCGCCAAGCTTGCTCCTGAAGCTCAGATGGCTGCAGTTGAAGAAAATTCCGAAGGCCTTGTGGAAAATATGGAATCCACCCTCATGGGCAAGGACGATCTTCCGCTGGCAGTCTCCGGTTACATGGCCTTCCGTCTCAAGAACTTCCACTATTCTGAACCGAGCCCTTACGTCCGTAACGACTTGGCTCGTACCAATGTGGATGCAGTCTTGAATGTGAACGTTGTGGCTATGCCCAACTCCTATATGACCTTGTGGACAAACTTGTCCATTCCGTTCGACCTGTCCGGCTACTATACCAACTACTTGGCTAACGAACCGAACGGTGTGCCGACTCATGACGAACGTGTCATGGTTGAACACTCCACTGACTTCTATGGCCCGACCGTCAACGAAGAAATGAACTTCGGCGTTGACATCCGTGCCGGTGTCTTCGGTGCCTACGTTACCGCCGGTGGCGTTATCTGGGCAAACTCTTCTCCCCTTACCATGTGGGAACGTGAAACCAACCCGCGTTTCGCTTGGCAGTACGAACTGTTCGAAGACGAAAAGACTGTAAGTACCTACTATAAGGAAAAGGTCTTTAAGCCTGTTAAGGAAGGTGGCCGTGCATTCTGGACCAACCGTTCCTTCGGTGGCGTCTTTGCAAACGTCTACCAGATGCCGTTCAACTTGAAGGCTCAGTTCCTCGTTTCCCAGCCTGCTGACGCAGACATCGGTACCCGTGACGGTCTCCGTATGTACGGTGGTCAGCCGGGTGAACTGGAAATGTCTGGTGGTTACGACTTCCGCGGTTCCATCTATCACGCTCGCCTTGCCAAGGAAAAGATTGGCGACAATATTACCGTCGGCGTGAACTACATGGGCGTTGTCTTTGATAACGACATTATCTACGAAGACGAATTCCGTAACCAGTGGATTAACTACACCGATGTTGGTCCGACCATTCTTAACACTCATGTCGCTTCCGTTGACTTCAAGGGTAACTTCACCCCGAAGCTTTACGTGATGGGTGACTTGGGCGTTAGCATCACCGACTCCGTCAAGTTCTTCCGTACTACGGATGCAGCTGGCTATAAGGAAAACAACATTTCCTCCGGCTACCTCGATGACGCTTACAATGAATCCTTCAATACTCCGCAGATCGGTCTTTATGTGAAGGCTCAGAGCAAGTATATTGAAGGCTGGCCCATGACCCTCGAAGCAGTCTTCCTCCAGAAGGATTTCTACTCTCCGTACTCTTTGAGCAACCCGTCCCGCTTTGCCGGCTGGCGTAGAGATGAAACCTACCTGAATGCAGGTTCCATGCGTTATGGTCCCAACATGGCTGGTCTTAACTTCAAGTTGGAACCCACCTTCAACCGTGGCTACTTTGACTTCCAGTATGGTCAGCATCGCCAGATTGAAGAAGGCAAGGACGTTATCTTCTTCAACTATCGCTTGAATGGCCGTAACGTTTGGGAAAGCTCCAACTCCTGGACCAAGCATAAGCCGCTCTTCATTGCTGACTCCGGTAACGGTGATGGCGCAGGCTACGTTGCACGTGCTGGTGCTATGATTCCTTCCGGTGAAGGCGTCAAGCAGTACCGTCAGCAGGGTGGTCTCTATGGTGGTACCTGGGAAATGTGGGAATCCTTCGTAGCTTACGAAAACGCAGACCAGATTGCTAACGGCGAAGTTCCCATGCATGCCAAGTGGTCTTCCTACATATCTGTTATGGGTGGCTATGATATCGGTGGCTGGTTCAATACCGACCGCACTATCATGATGACCGCTTATGCAGCACTTTCCGGTGTGTCTACTTCCTTCGCTCCGATTGCAATTAGCGAATCCATGAATGACATGTTGATGTGGAGCTTCTACGGTCAGTTCGAACCTTCCGTGGCTGTTACCCCGACCTTCCACATGGTGGGTATCCTCGGTCTCGAATCCTTCCGAGCACAGCAGGCTTACACTTATGAATCCGTTACCCCGGTTATCTCTAAGACCGGCGACCTGGTTAATAAGTATGCCACAAACTACTACAAGAAGTCTCCGATCAATTATCTGGAAACTGCAATCGGTCTCGGCTTCGACTGGGATTTTGCTGACCGCGTTGGTCTCCATGCCCGTTACAAGTTCATGACTCATTCCGATGAAACTGTTTCTGTGAATAATTGGCATTCTCACTACATTTCCGCCGAAGTTAAGGCTTGGTTCTAATCGGGGGTGCTGAAATGAAAAAGACTATGAATATGAAAAAGACTTTCGCTGCTCTTCTTACAGCTTCTGCAGTTGCCTCCGCAGCTTCCGTTGCTGAGAATCAGGAACTGTTGGAAAGCAAGGTTGATTCCATTAACGCTAAGCGCGGTCTTGAACTTTCCGGTAGCATTCGCGCCGTAGCTCAGTCCTCTGCTCTCAGCACTGAAATGGATCCGAGTGCTAAGAACAAGCTTCCGGAAGTTGAAAAGGACGAATTTGTCGAAGCTGACCTTAACTTCGGTTTCCGTCCCTTTGAAAATGTCCGTGCAAACATGACTCTCCGTCTGGGCGCTGGTATGCAGGAATACTTCGCTGCCGCCGCAAAGACGATTTCCGTTCCTTGGATTGACGTTCAGGGTAATCTCGGCAACTCCTTCCACTGGATTGTGGGTGACTTCCGTCAGCAGTATTCTCCGCTGACCTTGTTCATGCCGGGTGTCGACATTATGTATGAACCGCAGATTTTTGCTCGCCAGCGTTACATGGCCCAGCAGCAGCAGATGCTTGATGGCAACCAGCGTAACCTGCAGGGTGTGAACCTCCAGTTCCGTAAGGATCTCGGTGGTGTTCCCGGCGAACTTCGTGCAGAAGGTATTTTTGCCCGCTTGAATCGCACTGCTGTGCTTGACCTGACTGGTGCCGAAGGCGACATCCTTCCGGGTGATACTACTCTTGGCGCTTCCCAGGCTTCTAACATGGATAAGTGGATGGCTTCCGCAAACCTTGAATGGTTGCCGCTGAACAAGTCTGCTTATGTAGGTGCAACTGCTATGTACATCTTCGACAACGAAGATTCCTACTCTTACACCTACCGTCATCCGGGCTATGTGACTTCCAACCCGTATGAACTGCAGTCCATCAATCCTTACGATATCGACCCGCAGAAGACCATGGTTGCAAGCGTTCGCGTTGGTGGCGATATTGCTGGTATCTTGAGCCAAAAGAACTTCATGTTTGACATGATGGCTGAAATTGCCTTCTCCAGCGACGACGCCTACACTCCGGATTCCTCCTGGGCTCTGGAATACGACGAAGAAACCAATCTTCCCACCGGTAACTTTGCTACAAACGACGATGGCGAATTCTACAAGGTTCGCACTGGTTCTACCATGCAGACCTTGAATGGCATGGCCCTCTTGGTGGATGCAAACGTTGGTTACAAGGCCGATTCTTGGGGCGTTAAGCTTGCTCTCGATGTTGTTTACAACGACAGCAACTGGTTTAACAACCTGGCTCAGTCTTCTTCCTTCTTTGCTCAGCGTATCCTGAACTCCGATAAGGACGGTCAGACCGTTAAGTACGGTGTTCACTCTCCGCTTTATTCTTCCTTTGACGCTTTGTACAGCTTCTCTCCGAAGTTCTCTCCTGTGGCAACCACCATGGGTACCGACGACAACGCATTCAAGGGCAGTGATCACGAAAGCTACAGCATCGCTAACTACAATAAGAATTCCTGGACCACTAACGTCTTCACAAGAAGTCAGTTGGCTCTCCTCGAAACTTTGAGCGATCCTGCTCTTCAGCTTTCCTTGCCCAACGGCCTTGCAACTTCCAACCGCTTGGGCGGTCGTGGCGTTGTAACCGCTAATGTCAAGGACTTTGCAGAAGTTCAGGCTATGGCAAGCTTCTTCCAGCATGTTTCTCCGCTGGGCATTCCGTCTGTAGATGGCATGGGTAACCCCATTTCCTTTAACTACAAGCCGGCTACCTTCCTGGAATTCGGCGCTGGTGCCAAGGTTGACGTATTCAAGATTATTGGCATCTCCAAGCCTCTTGAAATCTCTGGTTCCTATAAGCATTCTGAACGTTCCATGGAAACCGACAACTGGGCTGCTCTTGGTGGCGTTGACGGAACTTCCGAACTTAAGAGTGACTTCATCAACGCTGGCCTGTATGTTCAGTACCTGCCGCGTCTCGGTGTAAACCTCGGCTTCCAGATGATCAATACTGAGTTTAGCGAATTCGCTCAGCAGCAGTCCAGCAACATTGCTCCTCTCATGAGCGGCAGTCAGATGCAGTGGATGATCGGTCTCGACTACAACATTGCTGAACACGCCTGGCTCGCTATCAACTACGGTATGATTTCCGTTTCTAACGAATACAATACCTCCAAGGTCGTTGCAGCAACTTCCGCTGAAGGGGCTCATACCTTGCCAGACTATTACGATGTAAAGAATGATGTTACTGGAACTTATAAACATGAGTTCTCACAGTCCATCTTCGAAGCTTCCCTTAACGTGGAATTTTAATGGGAGGGTGCGAATATGATGTTTAATAAGAATCTTTCTGTTTTCGGTCTTGCTTCCGCACTTCTGTTGTCCACTACAGCTTTTGCTGAAGAACCGGTAGCTCAGCAGCAGAAGTCTCTGCTCCAGAAGCTGGACTCCTTGAATGCCGCAGTCCTCGGACTTCGAATCAACGGTACTGTTAAGGCCGGCGTTCTCTCTTCCATGGCCAATTCCGACCAGTTCAGTGCAATTTCTCCGACCCAGGAAAACCAGGCATACAGTGATGCAAACTTGGTTTTCACTGCTCGTCCGAGTTCTGAAACTGAAATCCGCGCAGAACTCCGCCTCCATAAGGATTGGCAGAGTGCTTTCGATGAAAACAACAACCCGGTTATTACACACTGGTTCTCTTATGATGGCAAGATCCTGAATAAGCATGTTGATTTCAACTTGGGCGATATGCGCGTGGGTTATACTCCGCTTACCTTGTTCACCCCGCAGCAGGTTCTCCTCCAGGAACCGGACGTCTTCGCTCAGAAGCGTGTTGAAGCTCTTGCTCAGCGTAACTTGGATACCACAAACGCTCGCTTGATGCAGGGCTTGAATGTGGATTACCATAGCGGTCAGGTCAGCGTTCTTTCTGACATTCATGCCCAGGTTACTGGCGCACGTATGCGTAACGCTGCCAAGAAGTACGACCAGGTATTCTTCGACTTCGATTATACCGATCGTTATTTCTACGGCCTTCGTGCTGGTGCTGAAGCCTTCGGTGCTAAGCTCGGTGTGAACTATACCGATGTATTCGATCGTCAGTTGGGCGCTCGCTCTCGTTTGCAAGATGGTGATACCATTAGCTTCGAAGACAACTCCATCCTGTCTGTGGAACTGGGCTTCGACACTAAGGCCATTTTGCCGAACCTGCCGTTCAATGCCGGTTTGAATGCTGAAGTGGCTTTGTCCTCCTGGACTGCAGAAACTGAATACTATGAAAAGACCTACAAGACTTCCTACTCCTTGACTGAAACAAAGGTTGATGGTGAAGCTATTGCATACGTCAAGGCTTCTCAGAGTCCTGAACTGAATGCCAAGAAGGAAAAGGTTGCTGACAATAGCGGTACCGCTATTTACGTTCAGCCTTACTTCAACTTGGATTTGGCTAGCGCAGGCATCAAGGGCGACGTAAGCCTCACTTACGTGATGAACGATAAGGACTTCTGGTCCGAAATGGCATCTAGCCCGGTTTACCGTGGTACTTCTACCATTTTGAACGCAAATGCCTTGTTCAGCAACGATGTCCATACTAACCTTGTAAGTCAGTTTGGCATCTCCAGCTTGGAAAATATGTACTTCACAGTATATAACTCCAATCCTCTGAATGCCTCTAACTTGATGAGTTCTGAAACAAGCCACAACGCCCTTTCTACTAAGGGTGAAGATGGTACCTACCTCTACTCTCGCTTGTACAACAACTACAAGAACGCTCACTTCTACCGCAACGGTTACAAGGCCGATGTGATGAAGCGTCTCGAAATCAAGGATGCTCTTGTAAATCTTGATCCGTCCGCAAACATGGAAATGCCTTACGGCCTTGCCACTCCGGATCGTCAGGGTGCTATGATCAACCTGAACTTCGCATGGAACGACGCTCTTGAAGTGAATGCAATCTTCGCTATGGTTAACGAAACCGCAGCTGAAATGCATGATGCCGATGGTGCTGTTGTTAAGGATGTTAACGGTGATGCTCTGTTGGAAGAAAACAGCTACATGCGCTATGGCGTAGGCCTTTCTCTCGACATTGGTCGCTTTATTCCGGTTCTTGAACGCAAGGTCAAGATGCAGCTTTCTTACGACCACACCGAAGAAGATGCATTCCTTCAGCGTTCTACTGATCGTATGATGGCTGGTCTTAATGTTGACGTCTATGGTCCGGTTTCCATCATGGGTGGTTTCCACTCCTCTGCAAAGGAATTCGGTAAGCCGCTTTCTATCGGTGAAGCCAAGATTCTTAAGACTGAAGAAACCATGTTGCTTGCTGGTCCGCGCGTAAAGATTGCTCCTAACTCCTACCTCTCTGTACAGTACGGTATGTTGGGCGACAAGCTGACCTTGGCTCCTGCAGCATTTGGTATGCCGAACGATGAACTTTCCATTGACAAGAACGTTATCGTTGCTGATGTAACGGTCAACTTCTAAGAGGTGTTGCAATGAAAAACTTTAAACTTTTGTTCTCTGTTGCAGTTGCTGCCGCTTTGTTTGGCTGCTCCTCCATGGAAATCAGCGACGAAGAAGCTTACAACGAAAACCTTCCGGCTGATTTCAGCTGTGCTGAATACATGGCTATTCATCCGGCTCTGCGCAACCTGCAGATTAAGGACTATGTCAAGGAACAGAATGATGCCTTCGAGACAGCTTCTGGTGATGCGTTCAAGGAATTGAAGTCTGCAGACTCTGCAGCTTTTGATGCTAACGCTGAAACTTTGAAGAGTCTCTACCTTGATCCGTATATTGGCGGCTATACTGAAGAGGAATGGACTTCCGACATGTCTGATGGTGAACGTGATTCGCTCATTTTCAACACGGTTGACCATCCTCTTACCAGAACCGTAGTTGACTCCAGTGCAACTCCGGTCGCTATCTACAAGTTGACTATCGGTACTTGGGACATTTCCACCAAGAGCTATACCGCAATTGGTGCTATTGAAGTCGATGCCGAAGGCGTTGTCACCAAGGTTTCCGGAAATGACGAAAATGACGTCTTGAAGGAATTTGATATTGGTGGTAAGATTTCCATCAACAGACAAGGTACCAAGGACCGTAAGGATACCGTTAGCGTTGATACCGTCAAGGTTCCCACCAAGGGCGGCATTCCGGTTGATAAGATGAAGAAGCTCCGCAGCTTCAATCTGTTCGGTACCACAGAAGACTTGGCTGCTTTGCAGGCTGTTCCTTTAGACACTTTCGCAATCAGCTACCAGTTCGTATTGTTCGGTAAGTTGCATGGTTGGGCTTATCGCCCCTGCACCGAAAGTGAAGCCGCAAAGGATCCTGTTGTTCCGGAATATCCGGCAACTGCACTCTACTGCGACGATAATGGTAAAACCAAGGAAATTGACTAGGTCGAGGTTGTAATATGAATATTAAGTCCATTGCTTTGACTCTTGCTCTTGGCGCATTTGCTATGGCAAACGCCGCTGCTGACAAGGTTGTCGGTTTCTATCCGTACTGGAGCCAGTACTCCCAGTTTTATGCAAAGGATATCCGCTACAATACCGTAACTGATATTCATTACGTCGGCTTGGTGCCTAGCGAAGACGGTTCTCTCGCTTTCGCAGACGACTACGATGCTGATAACTTCAAGACCTTGGCCCAGATGTCCAAGGAAAACAATGTAAAGCTCATTGTTTCCGTTGGTGGTATGGAAGCTGAAGGCAACCTGAAGGCAATCGCTACTTCTGACGACGCACTTTCTGCTTTCGTTTCCAATGTTGGTAGCTGGCTTTCTGAACATGGTGGCGACGGTATTGAACTTGACTGGCAGAATGTCACTGCAGACGATGCTGAAGACTATGCCAAGATGGTGAACGCTCTTGTCGACGGCCTCAGCGGTTCTACCGTTACCGCAGTGGTTTATCCTGCTGCCGGCATGGACGCTTATAAGGCAGACGCCTTGAACCGCCTCGCTTACGTTGACGTGTTCATGGCCGACCAGATGACTGAAGAAAGTTCTGAAGTTGTTCCGAACCAGGGTGCTACCTCTGTGAAGGAAGCTTTGGATGCAGTTGCTGGTGCTGGCGTTAACAGCGAACTTTTGGTTCCGGTTATCTTCCTCTACGGCAAGACTTGGGCTGGTGCTCAGGGTCTCGGAACTTCTCATCAGGGTACCGGTAGCGGCGACGAAGGTTACGTGACCTACGCTGAACTGATGAACAAGTTTGATACTCCTGACTACAAGGTTACCTTCGATGAAGCTTCCAAGTCTGAAGTTGCAGTAAGCGATGCAGAAACCATCGTGTTCATGGGTATTCCTTCTGTGAAGGCTGTTGCTCAGCAGGTTAAGGCTGACGGCATGGGCGGCGTGGCCGTCTATGACCTCCATCAGGATCATTTCGAACCGATCGTCTCCCTCCTGGTGACCATCGGCCTGGAACTCCGTCCGGAAGTTAGCTACAAGCCCAAGAAGAAAAAGTAATTAGCGCAACGCAGCATAACCGCTGATTGCCTGAAACTTTAAAGAGGACTGCTTCGGCAGCCCTCTTTTTTGCTTATAGACTAGCGCTTATTTCCAACGGTCTATTTATTGTTCCAAATATGCTTTTGTTCCTCTGCGGAATCAATGCTTGCTCTTTTTGAGCGTATGGCCGATTATAGCATGCAGCGTTGTCCTTTGAGGCCTAGTGTGCCTTTAGATATATAGGGCTGTTCGTAGCTCCTTGATGGCGCGTACGATCGTTATCTTATGGATAACGAGGCGTCGTTGAGTTAATGACGGGTGGGCTTCATTTTATCGAATGGGTGGGCGAGGCCTTGGCATAATTCATTAGGAGGCCATGATGAAATAGACACAATTATTCCTCATGACTGTTCATATAATATTTCTGTCTATAAGGTCTTCGTAAAAACAAAAAAGACCGCTCCCCGGAGGGAACGGTCTTAAAGTTTTAGAAGATTTCGCTAGGGATTATTCAGCAGTCTTGTTCCACTTGACGTTCAGCTGGCTTGCACCCTGGCTGATGACGATCAGGTAGGAACCGTGAGGAATGCTTGCGAGGGACAGGACTGCGTTTTCGCTAACAGTCTGGCTCATGACCTTCTGGCCATTGACGGAGAAAACGTTCACTTCTACGTCGCCCTTGCGGTCGCTAGATACGGCCAGCTGGGTCTTGGTCACGGTTGCGCGGAGCGGCAGGTCAGCACGGGTAGAAATCATGTTGACGCCTTGGATTTCGCCCTTGTTTACTGCCTGGGTGGTATCGCCAACGCCGACAGTGATGGTCATGTGGAATTCCTTGTAGACTTCGGTTTCCGGAGCGTTTGCGGTAATCTGGACGATTGCGTTCTGTGCGCCAGCGAAGAGTGCATTGCCCTGCTTGATGACGTAGGGAGAAGAATCCTTACCGTTGAAGGTGTAGGTGACCGGAGTATGGTACATGGTAGTATCCGGAACCAACTTTTCAGCAACACCGCCAATAGCGAGGAGAGTGTTCTTGAAGTTGTTGGTCATCTTGTTCGATCCCTTGTCGTAGATAACGGTGACGGTATCCTGAACAGCCTTGTAACCGGTAACTGCAGGAGCGGTAGCTACGATTTTAGCAGTACCGAAGGACTTGAATTCGTACACGAGAACTTGTTTGCCTTTCTGAGAGCCAGAGCAGGAAGTGCTGGTACAGGTAACGGTCTTTACAGCAACGATGTCGGGGTTGAGGGAAGTGAGGGTGAACTTGGAACCTTCAAGAGTCTGGGCATCTGCAGTAGTAACAACCCATTCTCTGTTGGTGCCGCCAGAGTAGCTGATTGCTCTGTTGGAGGTGCAAGTACCGGCGTAGGTACAAGTCAAGTCCTGGAAGCTAGGAACGGTCTGTGCGGGAACGCCAGAGACGGTGATGACAGACTGGGAGCCGTCGTTACCGGTCATGACTGCAAAGCCAGCGCCCTTGATTGCACCGGAGTTGTCAATGACGTTTGTGTTGCTGGAAGTGTAGGTACAGCCGCTCTTAAGAGTGGTTGCGGCGGTGCCGGCAAGTTCGCTTACGACGGTGGACTTGAATGCGCAAGAACCTGTGTTCTTACCCTTGACCAGGGAGTCTGCCCAAGTACGGCCCTTGCCTACGAGATACTTCTTGACGATGTCGCCAGAAGTACTGGTCTTTGCTGCGTCGAGGAGTGCCTTGCTCTTGAGTTCAACGTTGCCGTCGAAGAATGCGGAGGTTTCGTTCTTGACATTGCCATTTTCGGTAGTCTGTACCTGACGGAGACTCCAGTTACAGCTACTGATCATGTTCTGGTCCATGAAGTCGAACCATGCATTGGTTGCGCTGGAGTTGGGGGTGCCTGCACCATCGTAGTTCACGGTACCGTATTCGGTAGCAAACACTGCCTTGCCTGCGTTCATAGCCTGGGTTGCGTTGGCACCGTAGCCAGAGACGGGATGGGATGCTGCGTAGAAGTGCAGAGAGTAGGCCAGGTTGGAGTAGGTCAGGCCGCTTGCTGCGTTAGGCTGAGAAGACCAGCCGGGGTTACCCACGATGACCAGGTTTTCAGAAGAAGCACGGATGCCCGGAATGACCTGGTTTGCGTAGTTGGCAACTTCGCTCCAGCTACCGGTGGGTTCGTTGAAGATTTCGAAAATGACGTTAGGAATCTTGCCGTACTTCTGAGCCATTTCTGCAAAGAAGGACTTTGCTGCTGCGACTTCAGAGTTAGCCTGATGGCTATGCCAGTCGATAATAATGTAAATGTCGTTTTCAATGGCTGCTTCAATCATCTGATCGATGGTAACCTTATATCCATCGGGAGCGCTGAGGTAGGAGTAGCCGTTGGAAAGTTGATTCTTGGTGTCGGTACCATAGTAGTTGATACCAAGGGCGAAACGGATGACGTCAATCTTGAGGTTGTCAGTTGCCCAGTCGAGAACGGTCTTGGAATAGTAGGGCAGGCCTGTTGCATCGGACCAGAACCAGCTCATACCGCGAAGGATTGCGGGCTGCTTGGTCTTGGAACCAATGACTTTGCCGTTAGCGGAGCCGAGTGTGCCGTAGTGGCTTACGGGACCGACCTTTTTGGCTACTGCCGTGGAGGCGCTGGCGAATGCCGGGATGGCGGCGAGTGCCATCAGGCAGGGGAGCAATTTTCTCATTTTCATAGTATTCCCTTTTTGAAAACCCTAATCCCTAGGTTTATCTTATAAAATAATAACATTCAGCGCTAAGTCATTTTCCCATAAGGGAAAAAACGTATACCGTTGAATACGAAATCTGCTACGAAAAGTAGATTTATTTTATTAAAATCAACCCCATTGTATGGTAATAAAAAAGTTTCCATTGTATCGATTGTGACGGGGCTAACATTACATGATCATGGTCGTTTGCCTTGAAACGCCATCGCATTGTAAACTTTTGTTTAGAATAAACGTTTTTTGATTGATTTCTATCAAAAAAAATGTTGTCTGTGTGACGGAAACCAAAAAAAAAGAAAAAAAATGCTCGCAGTGTCGAAAAAAAAGATATATTAGACTCCAAACCGCCCTTATTGGGCAATCACAATAAACAAGAGAGAGAATTATGAAAAAGTCTATTCTTGGTGCTTCTGCCCTCTTGGCAGCTGCTTCCGCTTTCGCTTTCACTACCTGGAATGGTACTGATGGCGTTTATCAGATTGATACCGAACTCGATGCTGGTACCGAAACTGCAGGTTACTGGTTCATCTACAACGACAAGGATGATGGTGGTGCATCTTCCATCACTTGGCCCGTTGAACCTGGTAACGAATACTCTGAAGACGCTCTTGACCCGATCATCGACTACTGCGGTGGTGTTTGCGGTACTTACACCCTCGACAAGGGTACCCTTACTTATGACCCGTTCGTAGGTATCGGTTTCAATGTTGCTGGTGAAGATGAATCTGGCACCGCTGCTCCGGCTGATGCTTCTGGCATGGGTGGTGTTACCATCGGTTATTCTTGCGACGTTGCTGCCGCTCTCGAAATGGGTCTCGGTGATGCAGGTGATGCAGAAATCGGTTGGGACAACCCGGCTGCATCTCTCCCGAAGGCTGCTTCTGGTGTCATTAAGACCTTCACTTGGTCTCAGTTCAAGCAGGCTGGCTGGGGTAGTGGCAAGATCACTGGTGACGCAGCTTCCAAGAAGCTCGTTGCTCTCAAGATGAAGATCCAGGCTAAGACTGGTTCTACCGGTCAGTTCAACATCTACTGCGTTGGTGACGCTAGCGCTACATGCGGTACCGGTCCGGCTATCGGCGCTAAGGCTGCTCAGGCTACCTTGAAGGCTCAGCTCTCCGGCCGTACCCTCTCCTTCGCAAAGACCGTTGCTAAGGCAGAAATCATTAACCTCCAGGGTCAGGTTGTCATGGCTGCTTCCTCTGTGAAGTCCATGGATCTCTCCAAGGTTCAGGCTGGCGTTTACATGGTTCGCGCAGAAGGCCTTTCTCAGCAGATCATGGTGAAGTAATTTTACTTCGGTAAATAACTTTAAAAAAAGGGTTGCGGTTTCCGCAGCCCTTTTTGTTTTGTAAGATGATGTAGATTACACGTAGGGGATATTTTTTCCCCGGAGTTGGGAAAAACAGGTTTTAGAATATATATTTGGAAAAAAAATATCAAGAGGCTATTATGCAAATCAAAAAATTTTTAGCTCCTTCAATGCTGCCGCTTGCACTGTGCGCAGTGTTCGGCCTTGCCGCTTGCGATTCCGGTTCTGGATCCACTCCTTCTCAGCCGATTGTCCAGGATCCTAATGCCGGTGTCATTCCGACAGATCCCAATGCCGGTGTTATTCCGACAGATCCTAATGCCGGAGTTATTCCGTCGACTCCGACTGTAGCATATCCGGCTTTGGCTACTACAGCTAGCGCTGCATACTCCAAGCTTGTTTATGATGCCTGGAAGCCTTTCCACTATGTGAATATGGAAGATGAAGCTGTTTATTATCCGGACTTTGCAGCGGATTTCGGCTATGTATTTACTGCAGCATATCTCCCGGCAGGCCGCGTGATTTGGTCTAACCAGTCCACGGGTGCATATAAGTACCAGTGCCAGAGTGAAGAAACTGCTGTTTCTACAATGAAGTATCGTGGCTGTACCGTGTCCGAAGGTATTGGCTATGGCATGTTGCTTACTTATGCGAACGACGACGCCGACGCCTACGTTCGCTTGTGGAACTATAGCCGCGCTTTCCGCGCATATCATAGCATCAATTTGACGCCTTGGATTACCAAGAGCTTTATGTACGATGAAATTGACGTTTCCAGTGCAACTGATGCAGACCTTGATATTGCAACATCCTTGATTTTGCAGTACTACAAGACCCTGCCTATTGCTCCGGCCATTGCTAATGCATACTTGGCCGACGCATTGGTCATTGCTAAGGCTATCTGGGATGAAGAAGTTGAACCGACCAAGCTGCTTTTGATGTCCGGTGATACTCAGATGTGGCATGATGCCGATCCTACCTACAACTTGAGCTACTTCTCTCCCGTGGCTCTCCGTTTGTTCGCTATGGTTGACCAGAGTCACAACTGGACTGGCGTGCTTGACAATATGTACGCCTACATGGCTAAGGTTCAGTCTCTTGGTACTGGCGTGTTCCCGGACTGGAGCAACGGTGCTGGCATTGCTGTTAATCCGCCTAATGGTGCTGCTGGTAAGAACGAATCCACCTACACCTGGCATACCTTCAACAAGGAATCTGTGCGTATTCCTTGGCGCATTGCTTGGGACTACTATTGGTTCCAGGATCCGCGAGCTCTCGCAGTCCTTTCCACTTTGAACAACTTCATCGTGGCTAAGTCTGGCGGCAGCCCGGCTAGCAACGCTCTTGCCGTCCAGTATTCCTGGGATCCGGCCAAGGCTGACTATAACAAGAATACCTCTGTTCCTGCACAGTGGCTCGCTGCATGGTGCGCAACGGGTATCGGAGCAAACCAGACATGGCTTGAAAGTTGTACTCCCCTCGTAAATGCTACCACGGTGAGCAACAACAATGGCAGCTACTTTACCGATATTCTCCTGGGCCTGTATAGTGCCTTGCTGAACGGTAAGTTCGTCCGCCCGTTCTAATAAGAGCGCCCGTCTCGTTCATCGATAGAGAACCTGCGCTCAGACGGGCTTCCGTCTAGAACACAGAGCGTACTCTCGGGACTCGTTCATCGATAGAGAATTGAAAAGTCCCCTGGTTTTTACCAGGGGGCTTTTTGTTTATGGGGCGGTCGCGACGTTTTCCTTTTTGTATATTCAACGATATGGAAAATGATTCTTTGAGTATGCTTAATCCTGCTGCAATTGTCAATGATGTTGATTCTGTAGAAAGTGCAGACAGCCTTGTTGCGACAGAGAACCTTGATGAAATTCCGATGCCTTCTCCGGAACAGTTAGGTATCCATATTACTTCGGGTATGAAGGATGCTGCCGGAATTGTGCAGCCTTTGGCGGTCACGGTTGGTGATACTTTTGAATTTCCTGTTACTATTTCCTGGAACGTGAATAGCAGTGTACTCTTGATTATGCCCATGAGTTCCGCTACGGCTAAGGGTCTCGACCAGGTTTCTGTTTCCCAGGAATCCGCCCGTATGGTGAAGGATGGCCAGGAAATGGCTTCTATCACTTTTACATACAAGATTGTGGCCCAGGATACGGGCGACTTGAATGTGCCCGCCATGCGTTTTGAGATTCCCACCCAGTTGGGAAGGCCTTTGGATTTGCGTAGTGATAGCGTGCCGGTACGCGTAAATCCGCCGGTAAGCGTGGTTCCTTTTGTTGTGGGTGCTGTGGTGGCTATTTGCGTAATCGTAGCAGGTCTTTTGCGTATGAAGCGTAGGGCTGCTGCAAAGGCTGCTACTGCCGCCAAGAATGCTGCCGCTGAAGAACTTCGTGAACAGATGCTGGTGTTAAAGCGCCGAATCAATACGGCAGATTGCCGAGAATGGCTGCTGGACCTTGAAAAGGTCTGCAAGGCCTATGCTGCGGAACGGTTTGCCCTGGATGCAGACAAGGTAAAGCTTGAGGAACTGTTGAAGAACGGCGACTTGGAAGGTTGGGAAACCTTGGTGGAAAAATTCGCCGATGCCCGCTATAGCGGTGGAAAGCGTGACGCCTTCGAGAACAGGGAAACCTGGAAGGGCGCCATGAAGCTCATGGGAATCGAGGAGGAATGAGATTCCAATTATGAATTACGAAGTACGAATTATGAGAAGAAGTAACTCGTAATTGTGTCTGTTGGTTTTTTATTTGATTTTTTATTAAATTCAGTGTGTAGAAATTTAAAGGATAACATCAAATGGATATTCAGGAACTTTCTGAAAAGATTCGTCAGCAGAGCGCTTTCTGCCAGAATTTGTTGCGTGAAGTTGAAGATACCGTCATTGGCCAGAAGGCTATGGTGGAAAGTATTTTGACCGGCATCTTGGCCGATGGCCACGTTCTTCTGGAAGGTCTTCCGGGTCTTGCAAAGACCACCGCGGTGAAGGCTTTCGCTGATGCAGTTTCCCTGGACTTTAAGCGTATCCAGTTTACCCCGGATCTTTTGCCGGCAGACCTTCTGGGTACCACGATCTATAATGCCCGCGAGGCAAAGTTTGAAACCCGCAAGGGCCCGCTGTTCACCAACCTGGTGCTGGCTGACGAAATCAACCGTGCTCCTTCCAAGGTGCAGAGCGCATTGCTGGAAGCTATGCAGGAACGTCACATCACCATCGGTGACGAAACTTTCAAGCTGGATGAACCCTTCCTGGTTTTGGCAACCCAGAACCCCATTGAACAGGAAGGTACCTACCCGCTGCCCGAAGCTCAGGTGGACCGTTTCCTCCTGAAGGTGAAGGTTTCCTACCCGAACAAGGCCGACGAAATGCGCATTTTGGATGCGGTTGCAGGTGCCGGCCTCCGTCAGCCTAACGCGGTTGCAACGAAGGAAGACATCCTGAAGGCTCGTGAACTTGTAAAACAGGTTTATGTGGATGAACGCGTCCGCGAATATATCGTGAACCTGGTGCTGGCCACCCGTGATCCGGGTAGCATCAAGCGTTCCGACCTGGTTGGCTTTATCGAAGTGGGTGCATCTCCTCGTGCTTCCATCGGTCTTGCCCAAGCTGCAAAGGCTCACGCATTTATCCAGGGTCGTGCTTACGTAACTCCGGAAGACGTGAAGGCTGTGGCTATGGAAGTTCTCCGCCATCGTATCATCCTGAGCTACGAAGCAGAAGCAGAAGAAATTACCGCCGAAACTGTGGTCCAGAAGATCCTGGATTCCGTTGAGGTTCCGTAATGAACGATAGGCCTCATGTAATTATTCACCCCAGTGATCTTGCTCAGTCCGACTGGGTTCGCTGCGTACTTCCTTTTATGCAGTACATGAGTCCTAACGAGCAGATGATTTTTCCGTCTATCACCCAGATTGCTTGTACCAACAAGGAAATCCTTAAGCGTACAAGCATTGTGGTGATTCAACGCCCCACTAGCCCCGCCAAGATGAATATGGTGGCCATGTATGCGCAGATCAAACGCGAATGTGGTTTTAAGCTGGTGACGGATATTGACGACCTTCAGTGGGAACTTAGCCCTATCATCAAGGACTATGCCAAAAGTGTCCCCAATATCGAACAAATTATCAAGGACCGTCTGAAGACTGTCCTGCCCAAGTTTGACAAGGTGGTTTGTTCCACGGAATACCTGGCCAAGCGACTTTTCCTTGACGTTAGCGTGAAGGCTACGGTGATGCCCAATGCGGTATCCAGTTCCCTTTTCGGCCAGTTCAAGAGGACTGCTGCATTTAGCGGAAAACCCAAGGTTATGTATGCTGGTTCTGCAGGCCACAGCTCCGAAAAGGATCCTGGGGATTTTGCAGGCCCGTGGGTGCCGTGGCTTCGCAAGCGTATCGAGGATGGTTCCATCGACTTCTACGTCTTTGGTCAGCCGGAGTTTTTGAAAGGATTGGAAGGCAAGTACACCAGCATTCCTTTCACGAAGATGATGCAGTTCCCGGCAACGGTGGCAAGCTACCGCCCGGACTTTTACCTGGCGCCTCTTTGCGACATCAATTTCAACAGGGCCAAAAGCGACTTGAAGCTGAAGGAGGCTGCGGCTCTTGGCGCAGTGTTCATGGGCAGCAATTTTGAGAACAGCCCCTATGGCTACGCTCCCGAGGCCCAGCTTGTTCCTGCATCGGCTTCCGTGGAGGAACTTGACGCGAAGTTCGACGCCTTGTGCAATGCGGAAAACTTCATGAAGGCTATTGAATGGCAGAACCAGAGTCTGGTGGATGGCCATTGGCTTTACGAGGATGCGGAATACCAGAAGAAGTTCCTGCAGACGTACCTGGGCTAACTAACCCCTACGAATTTTGAATCCTTTGCCCGATGGCGAGGGATTCTTCTTTATGGCGACTCAGAAGAGGCCGTGAAAAACGGCTGGAGACAGGGGAGGGCGCTCCCCTTTTGTCTAAAAAGGCCAAAAATCCACTTGATTTTGGGTGTTTTGGACGTGAGTTGCCTCACATTGGCGGGGGCTTTGTTATCTTTAAGGCGAAAAAGGGCTCAGGGAAACTCCCTGGGTAGCTTATTTCCAGTTTAACATAGAATCGACCTGCGGACTGCCATCCCGGTTTCGCCCGCGGGTCAAAAAAAACGAAGGATATATGGCAAATCGTGTTGTTATCGGCTCCCAGTGGGGTGACGAAGGTAAGGCCAAGGTTGTTGACTTCTTGACTCTGGACGCAGACATCATCGTGCGTTTCCAGGGCGGTGCTAATGCTGGTCATACTGTGGAAGTTGGCGACCAGAAGTTCGTGTTCCACCTGATTCCGTCCGGCATCATGCACAATGACAAGCTCTGCGTCATTGGTAACGGCGTGGTTCTCGACCCGATCCAGACCCTGGCTGAAATTGCTGATTTGCACACCAAGGGCATCAACCCGGAAGGTCGCCTGTTCATCGCTAACAACGCTCACGTTGTTCTCCCGTACCACTCTACCTTGGACAAGGCCAAGGAAAAGAAGGCTGGTAAGGCTGCCATCGGTACCACCGGTCGTGGTATCGGCCCCTGCTACAGCGACAAGGTGAACCGTATCGGTGTCCGTGTTGGTGACCTCATGGACGAACGTGAACTGCGCCCCCGCGTCGAAGCTATGGCTAAGGTTCATAACGAAGAATTTAAGGCAATGTACGACGTCGATCCCATCGACCCGGAAGTTGTCATCAAGGACTACCTGGAACTCGGTCAGAAGATCAAGCCCTTCGTTTGCGACGTGAGCGAATTGCTCTACAAGGCTGTGAAGGCTGGCAAGCGCTTGGTGTTCGAAGGTGCCCAGGGTACCATTCTTGACGTTGACCAGGGTACTTACCCGTTCGTGACCTCCAGCAACACTGTTGCTGGCTATGCAAGCTGCGGCGCAGGCATTGGCCCCACCGCTCTGGACGAAGTCTGGGGTGTGGTCAAGGCTTACACCACCCGCGTTGGTAACGGTCCGTTCCCCACTGAACTTTTGGATGAAACCGGCGACACCCTCCGTAAGATCGGTAACGAATACGGTGCAACCACCGGTCGTAATCGTCGCTGCGGTTGGTTCGACGCTCCGGTTGTCCGCAAGGCTGCCGTTGTTAACGGTCTGACCCACTTGGCCATCACCAAGCTGGACGTGCTTGATACTTTCGATACCGTGAAGATCTGCACTCACTACGAATGCGATGGCGAAAAGCTTGAGAGCTTCCCGAACCAGCTGTCCAAGGTCGGTCGCTGCGTGCCGGTCTACGAAGAAATGCCGGGCTGGAAGCAGGACACCACCAAGTGCAAGAGCTATGACGAACTGCCGGAAAACGCTAAGAAGTATCTGCAGCGCATGGCTGAACTGGTTGACGTGAAGATCGGTATGATTTCCATTGGCGCAAAGCGCGATCAGAGCATTGTGATTGACGCTGGCCTCGCCAAGGGTATGGGCCTCTAATTATCAAGGGATAGGAGCAGGTAGAGTATGGACGCAAGTATTGTTGGATTGCTGAAAGGCGTTGAATTGTTTTCCGAGCTGAACGAAGAACAGCTGGGACTGTTGGCCAACTTGATTGTGGTCCAGGACTACAATCGCGACGAAACCGTGGTGCTTGAAGGCGACGACTCGATGCAGGCTCTGTATCTGATCGCCTCTGGCTCCGTACAGGTCTACATGACCGGCGTCGATGGTCGCGAAACTATCCTGTCCTTCCTTGAACGTGGTGACTTCTTCGGTGAAATGAGCTTGATCGACGGCGAACCCAGGTCCGCCTCCGTTCGCACCGTGACTGACGCACAGATGATGATTATTCATCGTGAGTCTTTCCTGCAGTTGATTCGCCAGACTCCGGAAATCGCCATGGCCCTGCTTAGCGAAATGAGCAAGCGCCTCCGTAAGGCCAACAAGCAGATCGGTTCCTTGTCCACTATGTCCGTTAGCGGTCGTGTGGCTGGTACCCTCCTGAACTTGATGGAAGAACGCGGCGTTCGCATCCATACAGACAATGGTAAGATGGTTGTGGTTATTCACAACCGTCCCACCCAGCAGCAGCTGGCTGACATGTCCGGTACTACCCGTGAAACCGTCAGCCGTATCTGCTCCATGCTGGTGAAGGCTAACGCCATTGCCATGACTGGTAAGGACATCGTCATCTTCGACGAAAACGTCCTTCAGGAAAAAGCCTCCAAGGGCTAATCGTGATTATGAACAAAGTAAAGGTTCTTTTTAACAAGTTCCGTAAGAGCGCCTTCTTGAAGGCGTTTCTTTTGTGGGTCGTTCTGCTGGTGGTCTTGGCCCTGGCTGTAGACAAACTCTTGATGCCGATTTTCTCTGGCGCCTTCGCTTCTACTGGTGAAGTGCCCAATTTGGAAGGCATGGCCCAGGCCGAAGCCGAAGCCACCTTGACCGATGCTGGCTTCAAGTTTGAATGGCTCGAAGAAGGCCGTTACAATGCGACTATTGACTCCGGCAAGGTTCTGGTGCAGATGCCTGCTGCCGGCCGTACAGCAAAACTTGGCCGTACTGTGAAACTGACACGTAGCCTTGGCCTCCGCCAGGTGGAAATTCCTGATCTTCGCGGTAAGAGCCAGAAGCAGGCTACCATTTCCCTTACCCGTGCTGGCCTTGTGCAGGGCGAAATCGTGAAGGGCGCTCACCAGAGCATTCCCCGCGGTGTCGTGATTCGCACCATTCCTATCGCAGGTGAAAAGGTTCGTGTTGGCGATACGGTGAAGGTTGTGATTTCCGCTGGTGTAACCACCGGTAAGACCTTGCTTCCCAACTTTGCTGGCGAACAGATCGACAATGTTTACCCGAAGCTGGAAGCCCTTGGCTTTGTCGTGGGTAAGATTAAGCGTAGAAAGGCTCCGGAAGATATGGAAAATCCGCAGCCGGGCGCTGTTATCGAAACCTCTCCCAAGCATGGCGACTACCTGCCGCCTGACACCAAGATTAATTTCGTTATTGTAGAGTAATCGATTTGAGAAAAATCAATCTTTTTTCGCTGGTGGTTGTAGTTGCAGCGTTGTTCCTCAACGCTTGCAGTTCCAATCCTGCGAAGAAGAATGATCTTGTATTGACTTCTGCTGATTCCGCCTTGATTGCGGACGCAGTCATGAAGAAAATGGAGCAGATGACTGCCAAGCAGGCAGAAGTTGCACTTCCCCAAAATATTGATGCGGCCCACGAAGCCTTTATGCATGCCATGGATCTGGAACTCCGTGGTGAAGCTTCCATGGCGAAGATGTTCTGGCAGCGTGCTGCGGAATCTGATCCCTATAGCCGTTTCCTTACTTTCAAGATGGCCGAGATTTTGGCTAGCCAGGGTGCGGATTCCTTGGCCTTGGTCCAGGCTGCCCGTGGTCAGAAACTGAAGGGAAAAGTGACTCCCTCTCAGCTTGGCTTGCTTGCTCATTTGTATGTGAAGGCGGGCATTGTGGATTCCTGCCGCAAGTACTTTAATGCTGCGTTGGATTCTTCTCGCTATCAGGACATGCCTTTGCTGTACGACTACAGCTTGTTCCTTGAGGCGATTAAGGATACCAAGGAACTTGTCCGCATTTACGACTTGTTGCTGCCCCAGGTGAACTACATTCCGTCTTTGCTTCAGAGACAGCTTGGCCTGCTTTTGGAACAGGGCAAGGACTCTGCGGTTATCGAGTTGTTTGGCAATGCTCACGAGGCTACCGGCGATAAGAAGATGTTGACCCAGATGGTACAGGGCCTTGTTTTCCAGAAGCGCATTCCGGAAGTTAAGGCCATTGTGGATACTTTGACCGAGGCTACCAGCGAAGACGAGTCCATGATTATCTTGTTGATGACGACTCTCGCTGAAAATGACCGACCCGCAGCATACGCAATGCTGAACAAGAAGTATTATGAGGATGGTGTTCGTACTCCTATGCTCACCAATTTCTTGGGACACTATGAAAACCTCAATGGTAAGATTGACAGTGCCAAGGTCCACTTGCTGCAGGCAGCAGAACAACTGAACGATCAGCCGGTCTACGTGACCAACGCTTACCATGCCTTGTCCAGTATCGCCATAAAGGAAGACCGCATGAAGGATGCAGTCCTTTATGCAGAAAAGGCTGATGAGGCCGCCAAGGGCGGAGACAAGGCTATGCTGGCCTTGACGTATGGCACTGCAAAGATGTACGATAAGGCCTACAAGATGTTGGATTCCGTGATTGCTGTTTGGGATAAGTGGAACCCGATGGCAGGAATCGCCGACTCTGCTACACTCCAGAAGATGAGTCGCGATGTAGAAAAGAACAAGCATCAGTTCCGTAGCATCTATGCCCGCATTCTTGTGACGGAGGCAAATGAGATTTGGCAGAAAAATCTTGGCGACTCCGTAAAGCAGAAGGCAGCCTGGGATAAGAGATCCAAGGCTCAGGAGTTGTATGATTTCCTGTTGAAGGCCGACTCCACGGATATCGACGTGCGTATGCTGGGCGCCATGAACTTGGAACGCCTTCATCGCTATGAAGAATCTTTTGCCCACTTTGAATATTTGCTTGATCCGAGTCGCGCAGACCAGGTGGATCGTCCGGAAATCTTGAATTACTACGGCTATACCTTGCTGGATATCAACCGTTCTCCCGAGGAAGTGGATCGGGGTTTCAAGATGGTTCTTGAAGCAATCGCAACAGAAAAGTCTGAAACTCCTTCGGAAGCTTTCCTTGATTCTAAGGCCTGGGGCCTTTATCGCAAGGGACTGTTTGCTGAAGCTTTGGAGACGATGTTGCAGATTAAGGATGGAAAACTTTCCGAGGACTATGTCTACTGGGAACATCTTGCTGCAATCCAGGAAGCCTTGGGAATGAATGCTGAAGCAACTGCCTCCTATAAGAAGCTGCAAAAGTTCTGGCCCAAGAATCCTGAGGCGCTCCGCTTCTTGAAAGGCGCTGGATCAAAGAACGCCGCTCCTAAGGGCTCCAAGAAATAGGCGGGGGTCGGATGCGCAGAAGTGTTCTTTTCTTGATGCTTGTTGCGCTGGCAATGCTTGCAGGTTGCGCTGGCGGAAAAAAAGCTGAGTTGGTGAACAATACGCCGGCAGCAAAAGTTGAAGTCCCTCAGGACAGTCTCCGTGCAAAATTTGTCTTGACTCTTGTTGGTTCTGATGGCAAGCCCCAGGACCTTGATGCCGTTCTTTTCTCTGTTCCTGGCAAGCGCTACCGTATGGAACTAACGGGCCCTATGGGCATTGGCGTCGCTTCTATGCTTTGGACTGAAGAAGGCTGGACAATGACTTTTCCCACCGAGAAACTCTATATGAAGGGTAACGGTTATATGGTGGGTTTGCTGACGGACAATTCTCTTCCGCTAGTCCACATTCACCAGGTAGCAAACCTTTTTGATGGGAAGCTTTTGCCTGATAGTTATGAAGTTGTCGAGGAAAAGGACCAGGTGATTTTCGCCAAGGAAAAGAGTGGCCGTTCTTTCTCCTTTGCAAAACAGGATTCCTTGGTGACATGGCTTTCAAGAACAGGTCGTGATGGTAAACCTGAAACGTTGCAGTTTAAGGAGTACAAGACCTTTGAGGGAGTCGAAACTCCGTCTATTATCGTGTTCCAGCGAGATGGCTCTGACTATTTGTCTATCCGGATTAAGAAAGTGACCCGAAATAAGCCCTTTAGTTTGGGTACTTGGCGCCTAAATGTGCCTAAAAGCTTCTCTCCGGTTGATGGTTGATTTTGTAGATTGAGGAAGTATGAAGATATTTTCCAAGACCTTGATTGCTCTTGCGATGCTGATGTTGCTCAGCGTGTATTCCTATGGTGCGGACACCTTGGAAGTTTTTGCAATTCGCGTACAGTTTGCTGAAGAAAGTCCCGATAATTCCTTGACGACGGGTAACGGTACTTTTGATTCCGACAATGAAAAGAAGGAAGCCTACAAGTTGGATCCTCCGGGACGTCGTAATGGCGTGCCTTATTGGAAGAAACACTTTGATTTTGCAAACGCCTACTATAACGCCGCTAGTAACGGAAAGCTTGTTATCAAGTCCCGCATTTTCCCAGAAGGTTCTAGCGCCTATAAGCTGAAGACTCCGATTATTGACTATAACCGCACGAGCAAATTGAAGGGCGAAAAGACTGCCGAATTTGATGAAGCCCGCAGCCGTGATTATTTGAAGTTTGTCTATGATGCAGTGATGGCTGCTGATACCACCCGCAATGTGGGTGAATCTCCGTTCCGTATTCCTCTCTCTGAAAACCTCAATACAAAGCGTGCCTACATGATTATTCATGCAGGTGCAAGCCGTCTTGTGGATGGTGGAAGCATGGGTACGAAGGGCGCCGATACTCCGGGCGACTTTATGGATATTTATATCAGCCCTGCTGACTGGGAATACTTGCCGGATTCTCTTTCCAATGTTTCAACGACCATGGATACGGTGTCTTCTGATTCCGTACGCAAGATTGTTAATGGCATTGTATTTGAAAAGGCAGCCATCGATACTCTGCGTTCCATTATGATCATGAGTGAAACTGCTTCTCAGGATGGCTTGAACTGGGGCATCAATGGAATCTTGGTAAACCAAATTGGTCGCGAACTTGGCTTGCCCTATACTTATGATGTGGTCAAGGGCATTTCCCGCTTGGGCTATTATGATGTGATGGACTTTGCTGGATATAATGCGGGTAATGGTTTCTTACCGTCTTTGCCTGCTGCCTGGGAACGTGCCTATATGGGTTGGAATTCCGTAAAGGAAGTGAGACCTGTTGCAGGCAAGAAGATTTCAGTAGATGTTGCTGCAGCAGGTTCTGGATATTGTTCCAAAGCCTCCGGTGAAAATCCCTGCACTGAAATTTTGAAAGTTCCTCTGAACGCATCTGAATATTTGCTGATTGAAAATAGACAGCGTTCCTGGAATGATGAAGGTTCTGTCAGTGTGACCCTTGGCGACGATGATGCAAGTACTGACACCTTGATCAGAACTGTTCCGGTGGATAGTCTGAATCTTGTTTTTGAAGACAGCGTTTGTGTGAAGAGCAAGTGCAATGTCAACAAGAAGAAGGCCAGCGGCATTATTCTGGATGTGAGCTCCTTTGATGCAGGTATTCCTGCCAGCGGCATAGTCACCTGGAAGGTGAATGAATGGTACCTTAGGGAAACCTTGGAATATGGCCTTGCCAACTTCTGGGGCGGTGATACTTTGCGCGATCACCAGTTCGGTATTTCTATGGTGGAGTCCGACGGTATTTTGAGTATTGGCAAGACTTTCAAGAACGCCTTGGGCGAAGATACTTATGATTATGGCTCCGGTACAGATTTGCTGCCGCACCTCCGTTTGCCGGACTCCTCGTCTAGCAAGAAATTTGATACGGTTACTGTGATCGGTTCCAAGGGTTATGCAAATACCATGACCACTCAGGGAGGCTATACGGGACTTAAGATTTCCGTATCCATTCCGAAGAACGCACGTGAAGAAAGAACATCCAATGCATTTATGGGTGATAGCGTTGTGAACTTCGTTGCACCTATCATGACTGTAACTATCAGCATCGATGATGGAAGCCTTGAAAACTCCAAGTTCCCCCGCAATATTGGTGTAGCATCTGCTGTGCGCGGAGCCGTGTTTGTCGAGGACTCTGAAAATGAAGGTGACAAGGCTATTGTGGTCGGTGCCGAGGATGGTACTCTGCAAGTCTTTACTGCCTTGGGCGATACCTTGGTCGGTGTTGACGCTGATACTGTTGTAAAGCAAAATGTCTTGTCCTTTAAGGATTCTTCTGTGGAAGTTCCGTTGTACCGTTTAGGCAAAAGCGATGGCCCCCTGGTTGGTATGGCTTCTGATAGTAAGAGCGTTTATAGTTTGCATAGAAATGCCCTGGTCCGTACCAATTTCTTGAGTGGAATGATTCCCCAGAGGCAGGAACTGAAACTTTCCGATGCAAAAGTTGGCCCTGTTGTTTTTGGCAACAAGATTTGGGTGATGACGCAGACTGCCTTGAAGGTTGCTGAAATGGACAAGTCCGAAAACTTTGTTTGGACCGCAGATTCTGTCGTCTTTGAAAAGGAATTGACAACGGCGAACTTTGATAAATTCATTCCCACGGATATGGCTATTTGCGGAAATGATGAAAACGCAAGTTTAGTCATGGTAGGGGAGAATGGGAATTGGATGATCCGCTCTGTTGAGGGTTCCAAGGTGACGAAGCTGAAGGCTTCTGCTGCAGACAAGTACTTTAGAGTTGTTTGTACGGATATGGATAAGGATGGCTCCCAGGAAGCAGTGTTTGTGGGTAGCCGCGGTACCGTATTCGCAAGCACCTTGACTGGAGACGATAAGGTTGCAAAGGATTTCTGGAATGAAAAGAATTATAAGCGTGGTGCTGCAGGAACCAGCGGCTTGAAGGATGAAACCTCCGGCGTTGCTGTGGGAGATGTGAATAACGATGGATATCCGGAAGTTGTTTTCCTTGGCGATAATTTGGTTTATGCCTTGGATCGCTTTGGCTTACCGTTGAAGAATTTCCCGGCTGTGATTAGCCGAGGTACCCCGATTTATGGTTTCTTCAGCGACCCGCTGATTGTGGATGTGAACGATGACGATGCTCCCGAAATTCTTGTTCCCAGCAATGACGGTCTTGTTTATGCGTTCACAGGAAAGGGTGCACAGGTGAAGGACGGATTCCCCATCGCCGCCGGCAGTTTTGAATATGCCGACTCTATTTCTGCATTGCAACCCATGAGCATTTTTGTGACGGACGCTGTTTCTGACAAGAAGTCTAGCGGCCCGGAACTTTATGCCTTCCATAGAAATTCGGCATCGGCATTCCGTTTGCCGAAGGCAAAATCCAATGCGTCGGCATCACCTCTTGCGTGGACGCTTCCTGCCGGCGGTAATGAACGCACTGGCTGGTTTGATGCAAGCGCTTTGAAGAAGACTGAAGTTGCCAAGGCTGAAAACGTTATTTCCGAATTTTTCATGTTCCCCAATCCGGTTCGCGGTGGCAAGGCCAAGGCTCAGTTTGAAATTGGCGCAGAAGCTACTGAGGCTACCTTGGAACTTTATGATATTACAGGTCTTTGCGTTTACAAGACGAAGATGACCGATGTGGTTCGTGGCCGCAACCGCTTTGAAAATCTTGACCTGACGGCTTTGGGTTCCGATGTCTACACTGCACGTCTGCAGGTGAAGTTTGCAGATAAAAAGAAGAAACAGAAACTGTACCGCGTTGGTGTAATCCGCTAATGAATTTTTGCCAGGGCAATTTCATAGGGTTTGTTTTTAGTGCCTTTGTCGCCTGCTTTGTGGCGGGCTGCTCCGTTGCCGATGGCGAACCTGTCGAACTTACTCCGGCTACAGGTACTTCAGTAAAGTCTTCCAGTAGCGTGACGAAGGAATCAAGTTCCAGCGTTGCTGCGGGATCCATTTCACGAGTCGATTCCCTCGTAAAGTTCGTGAAGATTCCTGCTATGGAATTGACTCGCGGTTCCACGGTTTTTAATGTGGATTCATTTGAAATTGCGGAAACCGAAGTGACGCAGAAGCTTTATTCCACGGTGATGAACAATTTGCCTGATATGGACAAGAAGGGCGATAGTATTGCTGTGGCTAATGTGACTTGGTACGATGCGATTCTGTTCTGTAACGCTTTCTCCGGGATGCTGAATTTGGATACCGCATATGTTTATGACGGCAAGGATAAATTTGGCGATTTAAACAACTTGGAAATCAACTACAAGGCAAATGCAATCCGCCTTCCCACAGAAACCGAATGGGAAATTGCTGCAAGAGCTGGCTCTACATCCACGTATTTTTGGGGGAACGAACCTGCCGGAGATTACGCATATTACGCACAAACTAGCGGTCCTGTAAAGGTGGCCCAGTATATGCCTAATGATTTTGGCCTATATGATGTAGGCGGCAATGTTGCCGAATGGGTCAATGACTGGTATGACGCTTATCCGCTGGAAAACAGTGATAATCCTTCTGGTCCGAACTATGGTGAATATAAGGTTGTTCGTGGCGGTGGCTGGTCTGAAAAAGTGACTGCAATGGCTTCTGGAGAACGTTCTAAAAAACTGCCGACAACGCAAACTCAGATGATTGGCTTTAGAGTTGTTCATTCTACTGGATTTTGACTCTAAAATGGTAATTTCTTCAGTCGCAATTTGTTAAATTGTGTGCTATGAAGATTTTAAATTCCAAGGTATGCTCTTTCCTTAAAATTGTGACCCCCGTTGCGATGGTGGCTTTGTTTGCCACAGCTTGCTCCGAAGAAAAAACGGAGCCGCTTCCGGATCTTCCGCCTGTTGAATTGCCGAAGGAACTCCCGGGACTTTATTCCGGTCGTATGCCTTGCGATGATTGCACTACAAAGATGATTCGAATGAATCTGAATGAGGATATGTCTGTTGTTGTGGTGCAGACTAAAATTCAGGACACTTTGACTACGGACACTCTTAAGGGTACCTATGAAGTCACCGATAGCACGGTGAAGGTTTCCCTGTCTGACAATTCCATCCATTGGAATTACAAGAGAGGTTCCATGGGTTCCTTGTCCTATCTCACAAGTAACGGCGCCGTCTATGAAGATGAAAATGGCATGCGCGCTGACCTGATCAGAATTTTCAAGTCTCCTGTGAAGAAGGCTAAGACCGAGGCAAAGCCGGAGTCCGAAAAGTAATGCAGTTTTCCGCTCTGATTGTAGACGACGAACCTCTAGCAAGAAAGCGCATGCGCGCTTTGTTGGAAGGGTATTCTCCAGAAATTGAAATTCTGGGGGAGGCTGGCTCTGGCACTACTGCAATTCAGCTGATTCGAGAGCTGATGCCGGACGTTGTGTTTCTGGATGTGCAAATGCCGGATATGGATGGCTTTGACGTTCTGCATGGTTTGAACAAGGATGAAATCCCGCTGGTCGTGTTTACGACGGCCTATGATAATTTTGCGGTAAAGGCCTTTGATGAGGATACCGTAGATTATCTTCTGAAGCCTGTGGAACCGGAGCGACTGGCGTCTGCCATCGAAAAGATACAGCGCAGGTTGCCTGCTCCTGAAAGTGAACCTGTTTTGCAGCAGGGCTTTGACTGGGAAAAGCTGCGCAGCTTGATGAACAGGGATGAATCGTATTTGCAGCGTCTTCAGGTCAAGATTGGAGATCGCATTGTCTTTGTTCGTCTTGATGAAGTGATTCGCTTTCAGAGCATTGAAAAATACACTACGGTTTATACGGCTAACAACCAGTATGTCATTGATACTCCGATTATCGAATTGGAGAAAAAACTTGATCCGAAGAATTTTGTGAAGGTCCATAGATCACATATTGTGGCCATAGACTACATTGCAGAATGCAGAAAATTGGAGACGGGCAAGATGATCCTTTTCCTTAAGGACAAGTATATGACCCAGCTCCAGGTAAGTCGCAACGTTATAAAGAAATTCCGAAACCTTTAATGATTTGGGGAAGAAATGGAATCTGAAAAGAAAGAAGTGGAAAAGAAGAGTTTTTTTAAGAGCTTGTTTAGTGGAGTGGTTGTACCGCTGCTGTTGTGCCTTATCATCATCCAGTATGTGATTCAGGCGTTCCAGATTCCCAGTGGCTCCATGGAAGATTCTTTGAAGACGGGTGATTTTCTGCTTGGCCTTAAGTTTACCTATGGATCTCCCATTCCGTTTTCTAACAAGAAGTTCCCGAGCATTGTGGATCCGAAACCTGGTGATGTTGTGATTTTCCGTTATCCTGGCGATCCGGAATATCCTGATGGTGATCCTGAACGTTATACTCATCTTTTCAACGCACTTATGTTCGGCAATGTCTACTGGGATCACAATCCGGAAGATGGCCAGCCGCACCTGGTTCATTATGCCGATGGTCCGAAGGACTACATCAAGCGCTGTGTCGGTGTAAGTGGTGATACCTTGGCTGTACATCGTGGACGACTCTATGTTAACGGGGTTCGTCAGGATTCCCTGCCGGGTCATGGTAAGTGGACTTCCTTGAGCAGAACTTTGTCTCCTCGCGACGAACGAGAAACTTTTGTGGTTCCGTCTGTGGGTGATACGATTTATGTGGATTCTGTTTCCTTGGAAAAGCTTTGGTGGCTGCGTTCCATTATTGCTCAGGAAAATCCGGATGAACCTGTAGAACTTGATCTTTCCTTGTGGAAGGATGGCGTAGAAATCAATAACTACGATTTCGAAAACTTTAAGATGCCTGTGGAAAATGACCGCGGACTCGCCATGAATGAATTGTTCCGTCGCAATCGCCAGATGATTCAACATCGTTTGGTTCAGGGTGATACTATTTCCGGAGCAATGACTTTTAATTTCTACAGGGAACTTGCCCGCATGGCTTACTTGCCTATGATTGACCCTCATGCAAAGGGCGGCATGGTTCGTAACGTGAGCTATATTGGTTTTGAAGGATCTCTGCTTCAGGATTTGGAAGGCAACGTTGCTATGCTGAATCGTGAAATGGAAAGCGCTGCCGCCGCAGAACCTGTTGTTGCCGATAGCGCTGCAGATAGTTCTGTAGTTGAAGTGCCGGCAGCTCCGCAGCAGGCTTCAAAGTTTGAAATTCGCCGCAAGCTTTCTCTTGGTGGAAAGGCTATGGATTACTATGTGGTAAAGACCCCGCAGTACTTCATGATGGGCGATAACCGCGACAATTCTGCTGATAGCCGCTACTGGGGCTTTGTTTCCCAGCGTAACCTCAGGGCTCAGGCCGTTATCATTTACTTCTCCTTTGAAAACGAGGATGAGGCTTTCTCTCTTGGCAATCCCTTTACCTGGTGGCGCATTCCCTTCAGAATTCGTTGGTCTCGCATTGGTAAGGTGATTCCGCTGATCTAGTATGGCAAAGAAGTCGTTTTTTAGTGCGTTTGTTGCGGGCCTGCTTCTGGCAGCCTGTGCAACTCAGGTGGCGCCCTCGGGAGGTCCCGAAGACAAATTGCCACCTCGTGTTGCCGCCGTGTATCCTGCACCGAATACGACCAACCATCCCAACGAACTTTTGGTGAAGTTGGAATTTGATGAATGGATCAATGCGGCAATTCCAAGAAGTGCAGTTTCCATTTCTCCTCCTATTGAAAAGAAGTTGCGTTTTGAAGTCAGCGGGAAATCTTTGGTGCTGACTTCCCGTGCGGAACTGGATACAGGCACAACGTACACTGTAACTTTTGCAGGTGGCATTAAGGACCTACGTGGAAATACCTTGTCTAAACCTTTCCAGGTGGTTTTCTCCACGGGTGCGGTTATTGATTCTTTGACTTTGTCTGGTCGCGTTCTTGTGAATGAGACGATGATGAGCAAGAAGCAGTTCCCCAGTGTGGGCCTTTTCCTGATGGGTGCGGAACGTGAATCCCGCAGGTACCTGGACAAGTATCGTGATACTGCAACCAAGGCTTTGGATTCGTTACCGATGTTGCTGAAGGAACCTCCGCTGTATGTGAC
The DNA here is from genome assembly GCA_024399015.1 of Fibrobacter sp. Classification (GTDB taxonomy): domain Bacteria; phylum Fibrobacterota; class Fibrobacteria; order Fibrobacterales; family Fibrobacteraceae; genus Fibrobacter. The sequence continues at coordinate 74,385 of JAKSIC010000009.1, read as the reverse complement.
CCGTGCAGATAGCGCTGGTAACTTTACCTTGACTGGTTTGAAGGCTGGTACTTATCGCGTAGTTGCCTTTGTTGATGGTAACGGAAATCAGAAGATTGAATTGTCTACGGAACAGGTTGGTATTTGGACTCAGGACTTGGTGTTGACGGAACAAAGCTCCGACACCATGTGGATTGCCATTGCTGATATGGACTCCACTCATCTGGAACTTGAATCTGTGTCGCAGCCTTTCGCCAATGTGCTGGAAGCAAGCTTTACTCGCAATGTTTATTTTGATTCCGCTTTCGCAGATACGAACAATTGCTACTTGGTTACTCCGGAAAAGAAAAATATTTACCCGAATCTTGTCTACATGAGCCCGACTTCCAGCAGGCCGCAGTTCTATTTCGAGGATGCGCCCAAGAGCGAAGTTATGTACAAGTTCATTTGCTCCGCAGGCAAGGATTCCTTGTTCCGTACTTTGGATACCACCCGTAACGAAGTGGAGTGGGAATGGAAAAAGATGGAAGGGGATACGCTCCCGGCAAAGGCTACCTCCGCAAAGGCTGTTTCTAAGTCGAATGTGATTTTCCCGGAAGACTCCATCTTGATTTTGTTCAACAAACCGAAAACGGATTCCCTGGAAAATAAGTTCTACATTGCGATGAACAAGGACACCACTGAAGTACAAGTTTTTCAGAAGGATCCCGTTCGTTTTGTCATTGAGAAAAAATCTCCCTGGACCATGGATGCTTCCTTTAGTGTGTTGATGGGATACAAGGATACAACTCTTGCCGCTGCCGACAGCAATGGTGTTCGAGATACTGTTGTTGAATTGAAGTATCAGTCACTGCAGAAGTTCGAAACTGTGGCTAAATTGAAACTTGCCACTTTGAGTGGACAAATTCCTGGTGCCCGTGGTGGTGCCGTGGTTCGTTTACGCTCTGCAGCCAATAATGCCTATTTTGTAGAAACATGCGATCTTGGTGGTTCCTTTAAGTTCAATAGACTTATGGAAGGCAACTACTTTATGGACTACTTCTATCCCGAAGATGGTAAGGTTGTCCCGGATGGTGGTTCTGTAAATCCGTTCCGCTACGGTTCTGCATGGCGTGCTATTAATGATACTTTGAAATTGGGCAACGGTGATAATAATTTGGGACAACTGGTTCCGTCTATTCCTGTATTGCCTTAAGATTTGTGAAGGATAAAATGATGTGTAAGATTCCCTCCTTTGTGGCTATTGACTTGGAAACCACAGGCCTTGATTTCGAAAAGGATGAAATAATCGAGGTTGCCTTGGTCCGTTTCGAAGACGGTGTTCCGGGGGAATCTGTAGATTATCTGGTAAAGCCCACGTCTGCTCAGCTTCGTCCTTTCATTGAAAACCTGACGGGTATTTACAAGAGTGACTTGGAAAGTGCAGAACCTTTTGCTGCGGTGGCAGGAAAGATTTTTTCCTTCATTGGCGATTTGCCCATTGTTGCCCACAACGCAAATTTTGACTCTAAGTTCTTGAAGCAGACTTTTGCAAAGGTCGGTGTCAGTTTTGAAAATCATCCGGTGTGGGATTCTCTGACTGTTTCCAGAATTGCCTACCAGAACATTCCCAACCATCGTTTGGATACCTTGGTTCAGGAACTGGATATCCCTCGCAGTCGCGCCCATCGCGCCTTGCCTGATGCGGATGCCTGTGGCCGTCTTTTCGTGATGTGCCTGGAAAAGATCCAGAATGAGGATCCTTGGTTGCTGAAGGCTTTGTCCAAGGTGGCAGTGGGTTCCGACTGGTCCTTGGTATGGCCTGCCAATGATGATTCCTCTGATTTGCCGGAATATAAATTGCCGGTGGTTCCGCTGGAAGATGTTCCTGAAAAGAGCAAGACTCCCCGAGTTTCTGAATTTTTCAAGGAAGATGGCCTTCTTGCCAAGAAGATTGAAAACTTCAAGTACCGCCACAATCAGCAGGACTTCGCTTCTGTAGTCGAACGCAATATGCACAAGGGTGGCCTTTGCGTTTTGGAAGCTCCTACAGGTTCTGGAAAGTCTTTGGCCTACTTGGTTGCTGCAGCAAATAAGGCTGTGTCTGGCGAACGTGTTGTTATCAGCACCGCTACCAGAGCTTTGCAGGAACAGTTGTGGAATCACGACATTCCCATGATTGCCGATCTGTATCAGGGCAAGTTGAAGTCTGCCATTTTGAAGGGTCGTGAAAATTATCTGTGCTTGCGTAAGTTTGAGGAAATTCTGAACGCACCTGCAAATTTGCTGCTGCCTGAAGAACGTGATTCCTTTATGGCGATTATCCCGTGGGTATTCGCAACCACCTCTGGCGATGTCAATGAAAGTTCTTCTTTTAGCCAGGGACGCAATCGCGTGCTTTGGTCAAAGATGGCTAGCTCTGCAAAATCCTGCCTTGGTGAAAAGTGTCCTCATTACGACAAGTGTCCTGCACTGGCTGCAAAGCGTCGCGCCATGAATTCCAACATGCTGTTGGTGAACCATTCGCTGTTCTTCGCCGACATGTCTCTGGAATTCGCCTTGCTTCCGTTGTACGAACACATCGTATTTGATGAAGCTCATCGCTTGCCGGAAATCAGCAATCAGTCCCTGGGCAGAATGATTTCTTTCTTCAGTCTGCGTAATACCATTAAGACCATGATTCCGTCCCGCAGCAAGCAGGACGGCTTGATTGCGGAATTATCTGCCTTGGTTTCCGTTGAAAATACCGAGGTTCTGGAAGCCTGCGCTAACCTGACTGAGGCTTTGTCCGAGTTGGAAAAATCCCTGCATCGTTTCTTTATGAAAATTGGGAAGAAACTAGCAAAGCAGAAAAATTCCAAGAATGGATTTACTTATACGGCTGGTGTGATGGCTGAATATGATGCTGATCCTAACGGATTCCTGGATCAGTATGCCGTAACCCAGAAGGCTGCCGACGTATTGGCTGCAAAACTTTCTGCAGAAAAATCGAACAAGGCATTGCTTGGTGCTCTCAGTAATCTGAATGGTCGCATGACTGAAATCGAAAGATTCGTTTCAGACTTTGAGTTCCTTACCAAGGCTAGCCGTGAAGACTGGGTGTTCTTTATGGAGGAACCTTTCAATCCTCATACCATCAAGTTGCATGCCTACCCGTTGAACTCCAGTGACGTTCTCAAGGCAAAGTTCTATCCGTGGATTAAGTCTGCCACCTTTACTTCTGCAACTCTTGCGGTGCAGGGTGACTTGACCTACTATGTCCAGAAGATGGGTATGGATACCTTGGATGAAAAGAAGAAACCTTTTGTACGCGTTTATACAGAATCCGCAAGTAAGGATGAACGTCTTTCTGTAATGGTGACGAAGTATTTGCCGAAGCCCTCGACTCCGGAGTATAACGATGCCGTAAACGCTACTTTGTGCGAAATCCTTCCGGATGTTTCGGAAAATACCATGGTGCTGTTTACCAGCATTTCCGCCATGATGAAGGCTCAGGCTGCTCTGGCTCCGATTTTTGCACAGAAGAACAAGCTGCTTTTGTGTCAGCATGTGGATGGTGCGCTGGATGGTCTTGTGGCTATGTTCCGTCGTGAACGTGGCGCCTGCCTCCTGGGCTGCCAGACTCTTTGGGAAGGCGTTGACTTCCCGGGTGACGCGTTGAAACTCCTCGTGATTCCGAAGCTTCCGTTCCCCAATCCCATGGATCCGCTGGTGGCGGGCATTACTTCCAAGATGAAGAACGAAGGAAAAAATTCTTTCAAGGATTATTTTGTTCCGGAAGCCTATATGGAATTGCGCCAGGGTTTGGGCCGTCTGCTGCGTTCGGAAGAAGATTCTGGCAAGGTTCTGATCTTGGATAATCGCGTTGTCCTGGAACATTACGGAAAGACCTTCTCCAGAATTTGGAACATGAAGCAGAATGTTGCAAATTCCTCTACGGACATTGTCGAGTTTCTCAAGGCGTAGCTTGAGTCTCTGATATATTTTTACTACATTTGGCACCCTATTCAGGGTGCTACATGGTTAATTTAAATACGTTTTTTGATGGAATGTCTAAGCCTTTGCTTCGTGCTGCGCACGTGAAGGCTTTTGGACCAAAAGGTCTGCTTAATAACGCATTGATTCAATCGGAAGTACTTTCTTATTATTCTGATAAGAAACGTGTGGTTGAACTTTTTTCCAAGATGGAATCCTGGCAGCGTCGTTGCCTCAACCTGATTTATCATAGTGGCTCTCGCGGTCTCACATTCAATGAACTGCGCTTGACCGTTCCTGTAAGCAAGAATCGCGATCTTCAGTCCTTCCTGCTGAACATGTGCCGTGACTACGTTTTGTGGCGTGGAACGACAGCTTCCGCTAACTTGTATTTTGGTTTTGCTGACTTCATGGGCTGTTTTGATATTCAGCCCGAAGTGGAATTGCAGAACAACATTGGCTTTGCTTCTTTCCAGAATCTTATTGACTGGCATATCTGTCTTGTTCTTTCCTATGCCATGCGAAAGGAATTGAAGGTCAATTCCAACAATACCATTCATCGCCGCAGCTACCAGATTTGTGCAGACTCCTTTGCAACAGCAAAGCAGATTTCCGAACGTGCTGCAGAAAATGAACTTTCTCTCATTTTCAATTTCTTCGTTGCTAACGAATGGCTGGAATTGGAAGATTCCTTTTTGGTGCCGTCGGAAAAGTCCCTGGACTATATTCGAAAGAACGGATTCCGCCTGCATCAGGATGTGGTGACCTGGTGGCTCAAGGAACGCTTCCGTGGCGACCGTGCACATTGCGCCCAGTTGTTAAGTGAACTTGCACAGCCGAAGTCTGTAATCGATGCATCCTATTTGTTGTGGGTGTTGGATCCTACCGCAAGATTGCCGGAAAAGAACAAGGACATGGCCTGGGATTACTTGCCCCGTCCTCTTCGTGAACTTTGGTTGCTTGGTCTGGTGAATTTCCAGATGGACCATGGTAAGATTTCTGCCGTTGCCCTTTCCCAGTCTGGTTCAGAATGGGTGTCCAAGGCAATTGCCCCTGTTCCGGAGCAGAACATTTCCTGCTTGCCGAACTACGAACTGATTGCATCCACCGGAACTTCTCCCCGTGTTCTCTTTACGTTGGCTTGCTTGTCCAAGGTGGAAAACGACGAACTGTTCCTTCGCTTTACGCTGGACAAGGAATCCTATGTTAGCGGCCTGAAGTGTGGTCTTCCGGAATCTGAAATTGAGCATTTCAAATCTTGGATCAAGCCTCCTGAAAATGTTGCATCTTCCATTAACGAATGGAATGCCTCCTACTATGGAGCCAAGGTTCAGACGGTTCGTCTTTTGAAGATTGAAGATGTGAAGGTTCTTGCCGATCTTTCTCACTTCACCCAGTTCCTTGAATTTACCGAGGAATATATTCCCAACTACGGTTTCATTTTGAAGCCGGAGTGCGAAGCTCGCGTCTTTGAAATTCTGGAAAGTTTCGGTTTCTGTCCGTATGTGGAACGTAATACTGCGAACCGCTTGGCAGCTCCTTCTGAAGAATGGCGCAAGGATTTTGTGGCTGCATGGCCGGAATCCAAGTCCACCGACTATGAACTGAAGGACGAAGCTGACGAGAATACTTTGCAGACTGCATTGAATTCTACAAAGTATGGCAGCAATTACCAGAAACTCAGCACCTTTGACTTGGTCAAGGTCCTTCGTTACGCAAAGACCGTAGGAACTCTCGTGGGCGCCAAGATCAAGGATCCCAATAAGCGTGGTGCAAAGGAATCGGAAATTATTTTCTATGTCCATGCGCTAAAGCTTGCCAAGTCTCCCCAGATGCTTGAAATTCAAGTTTATGGTAAGGAAGAAAAGGAAAGCCTTGACTTGAACTTTATCCAGGAAGTCAAGGTCCTCGGTAAAACTACGTTATAAGATGTAGGGGGTTACACCCCCTAAACCCCTGCTGGAATTTTGCTCTGCAAAGTTCCTTGCCGAGAGGGGGCCGCTGCCCCCTTACGGTTTATCCCCCGCCAACATATTAGTTCTGCTTGGATTTCCCTAGGTTTTGAGAATTATCCATTTTGTGGACGGGGCAGTAGCCTCTCTGCATCTATTATTCAAACGTTTGTGCGTGGGCGGCGATGTCCACCATTTCGTCGACGGTGAATTCATCGTAGTATGCTTCCATACCGCGAACATCGTCTCCAAAATTCATTTGGTACCAGAACGTGGGCAAATCGTTTCGGGCGCGTTCTCCCATGTAGATGGGATTTGCCAGAGTTCCGCCTAGATTCATTCTGCGGCCATCTTCACCATGACAGGGCCTGCAGTTTTGGTAGAATAGTTTTTCCCCACGTTCAAGATTTGCATTCTTGAACTTTCCGTCCTTATCCAATAGTTTGTATATAAGGAGGGCCATGCGGGCATCTTCCTTTGTTAGGGTGTCCCCTTCGGAACCCGGCGCGGGAGCGTCCAACTTGGGAGAATTTTCAACAACGTTTTGGGTTGCGGGATCGTCTGCAAATGAAGAAACTCCCAGCAGCAATCCGTATGCTGCCAGCGGTATTACTCCGAACAGATGAAAACCCTTAAATGCCATGTTTATAATGTAGAAAGTCTTTTGTAAAATACAAGTTAACGCAAAGCTTTTCTATTATTCCAACTATGAAAGGGACAGGGATTTTTCATTCAGTTTTGATGGCCTGCGCCATCTTTTCTTCAATTTCTTTTGGAGCAAGTCCAATGGGTGTGCATACAGAACAGTTTTCCTTTAATGGTCGTTGGGAACACACGGATTCCTATAGTAGAACAAGTGCCCCTGCGGCAATGATCCAGTTCAATGCCGTGGCAAGCTCCCTGGAACTTGATATTGAGGGACAGGCCCGTTGGCGCGTTGATCAGGATGGCAAGCAGATTGCTGTCTTTGTGACTGACTCCCGCTCTGTTCAGAAGGTGAAGGTTGCTGGTGATGGGGAATCTCATCGCTACCGTTTGATCAAGGTCAGTGAAAGTAATCCGGGCGGAGCCAAGGTCTATGGCATTTCCCTGGATGCAAACGGAAAGTTTATGGCCCCGCCCAAGTCCTCTAACCGCCGCATTGAATTTATTGGCGACTCCTTCACTGTAGGCTATGGCGTAGAAGGCCAGATTGGCGATCCCGATGACCATGTGTTCATTGCAACCAACGCCTCCAAGAGCTATGCCTTCCTGCTGGCTGACAGCTACAAGGCCGATTACCAGGTGAACGCTTTTAGTGGTCGTGGTGTTGTCCGTAACTATGACAATATTGTTCCGGAATGGTTGGTTCCTCGTTTGTACCAGTACACCGTTCCTGGCGAAGCTCCTTCCGATTTAGGCCAGGGTGTGGACTCCACCAAGCTGATGTGGAACTTGGATGATTTCCACCCCCAGGTTGTCGTGGTGTTCCTAGGTATCAACGATTTCCAGGGTAATGCTCCCTATGGTGACAAGGCCGCCTTCAAGAAGACCTATGCAGAACTCCTCCAGAAGCTGCGCACTGCTCATCCTGGTGTCAAGTTCCTCCTGGTTTCTACCAAGATTTGGCCGAATGACGACTTGACCCCCACCGTAAAGGCTGTTTTTGACGCAGAAAAGGCTGCTGGCCACAATGATTTGGAATTTGTGGAGGTCAGAACGGAAAATACAGCCCTCCATGGCCATCCCTGTGAACGTTCCCAGGTTGATTTGGCTAACACTTTGAGGCCGATTATCGGTCGTTTGGGCCGTTGGATGTCCCGTTAAGGGGTTGTTTCTAGGCTTAATTTTATATATTAAATCAAAAGTATTTATTGGTTGTTGACCTATGTCTAAGATTTTAGAGAAACTCTACGCCCTGTTCAGGATGAATATCCTGATCTTCGTGCTCTTGGCTGTTACAGTCATAGCCCTTTTTGCGTACCAGAATGGTTTGGACGTCATCGATCCGCTTTATCTGTCTGACTATCCTTATGTCATTGCAGAAACGGACTCTGCCGATGGTGGTACCTCCGCCGTCCAGTTGACCCGTACGGACTCCTCCATTGTGGTGGACTATGAACTTCGTGAAGGTTACGCCTATCCCTATGTCGGTGTCAAGATCTTCCTTGGCGACGGCAAGACCCGCGGTAGGGACCTTTCCAAGTACGACAGTATCTTCGTGTGGGTGAAGCCCCGTGGCGAAGGAACGGTCCGTCTCTACATGCGTGGCTATGATAGCACCCTTTACCGTGCAGGCGACGAATCTTCCCTCAAGTTCAACGAAATTGAATTCTTCCCCTTGGAAGAAACCTATCCGGCAGTGTTCGTTCCCAAGGAATTCCGCGTTGCTGGCTGGTGGGTCGCTCAGAACGAAATCAACGTGCACAAGGCTCATGTTGACTTGAGCAATATTCCGTTGATTGAAATCCAGACTGGTACCAATGCTCCGCTTGGCTACGGCACCTTGGAAATCAAGGGATTCTGCTTCAAGGGTAAGAAGATTGCTAAGGAAAAGCTGGTTACTTCCCTTGTGGCCATGTGGTTTGTCACCTTCCTTATCATCTTGATCATCCGCTTCTTTGACTATAGCCGTGAACGCGCCGCCAACAAGAAGAAGCGTGAAGAACTTGAAAAGAACTTGCTGGCTCTTGAAATTGAAAAGAGTGAATATGAAAAGTCCAGTAAGGAAGACCCGCTTACAGGTTGCTTGAACCGTGCAGGCTTCAGCAGCATCCTTATGCGTGAACAGGAAAACCTGAGCAAGAACGGCAGCCCTGTTTCCTTCGTGATTTTGGACATCGACCACTTCAAGCAGATCAACGACTCCTACGGCCACAACGTCGGCGACGAAGTCCTTGTGAACTTGACCAAGCTTATTCAGGGTAAGATCCGTAATACTGACGCCCTGGTTCGTTGGGGTGGCGAAGAATTCGTGATTCTGTGCGGAGACACGCCTATCCAGAACGCCCAATTCCTGGCAGAAAAGCTTCGTATGGCAATTGAAAATGGCGAACTGATCAAGCAGCAGAAGGTGACTTGCTCCTTCGGTATTGCTGAAATGATCGCCGGTGAAGATCCCAAGCGCCTCTTCGAACGTGCTGACAAGGCCCTCTACTCCTCCAAGGAAAATGGCCGTAACCGCGTTACAAGCGCTACTTTCAAGCGGACTCACTAATCCTATGAATCAAGGGGATCGCTTAAACGTGAACCTTTGGAGCTTGATGTCGGCAGCCTTGCTGGTTGTCGGCATTTGCTGTTTATCGGGGTGTGCCCAAAGACAGCCTGAGGTGGAATACCGCCCCCTGCAAATTCATTGGACCGCAGCCCCTGGTCAGGACGAGAACTCTATGACCAACAAGGACTTGTGTGTGATAAAAATCACCAGCCGTCTGATGTCAGAGAAGCCCGTTCAGGCCTCCAAGGTGGAAAATCTGGCCTACGATGTAGTGTTTGGCCGCACTGCCGAAAATGCCGAAATCCTTGAATTTAACGGGGTTTGCGAGGATTTGAGCCTGGCTAATCAACCCGAGTGCAGGTGGTATGCGACCTGCGATGAACAGGGAGACGTTGTTGTAAAGTTCAACAACGGAGATTAGCCCTAACCGCTGTGTTTACAATAAGTTACGACTTATTTTTGGTGGTATGAAGCAGATTTTTGAATATACCGATTACCGTGAATGGCTTAGAGACGCATTTGATGACTTTAAACAGAGAAAGTCTATTATTTCTTGGCGTTACATGGCTATGAAAATCGGTGCAGACCCGGGCAACTTGTTGAGAATGTCCCAGGGTAAGATTCACCTGTCCACCAATTTTATCAAGCCCACCGCAGAATTTTTTGAACTTGGCGAAAAGGAAACCGCCTACTGGACCGAAATGGTTCTCTTTGGCCGTTCCAAGACCGACGCCGATGCTCTGCAGCACTACGAAAAGATGCAGTCCCTCAAGGGCGTTTCCCTGAAATACCTGGCCAAGAAGGAACTGGAATTCTACCGTCACTGGTACTACAATGCAATTCGTTCCATTATCGGCATTTGCAAGTTCAAGGACGATTATCAGGGTCTTGCTGAAAGCTGCACTCCCCAGATCACTGTGGAAGAGGCTAAGGCTGCAGTTGAATTGCTACATGAACTTAACATGATTTCTACGGACCGCGAAGGTTTCTGGAAGGTGAACGATACGTTCGTCAGCACCGGTGGAAACTGGCGCTCTGCAGCGGTCCGTCAGTTCCAGAAGGATACCATCGCCCTTGCCGGCGAGTCCCTGGAACGTCATGCACCCTTCCTTCGCGACATTAGCACGGTCACCATGACGTTTAATATGGATGATATCCAGCTAATTCGTGAAAAGATTGAAGAATTTCGTTCGGATTTACTACGTTTATCTCAGGAAGGTTCCGGTGACAACACCGTGTTCCAGTTAAACGTCCAGCTTTTCCCGTTGGCATTCACGAAACCGCTTCAGGAGAAAAAGAAATGATGAAAAAACATTTTCTTTTGCCTATAGTCTTAGGCTGTGCTGGAGCGTTCTGGGCTTGCGACACCAATGTTGCTGGTGGTCCGGGCAGCATTACCACCAACGGTATTGCTATGGCCGATGGTCAGGCGGCTCCTTTTGCTAGGGTTGCAGTTCGCGCTGTCGACCATATGGCTGGTGATGCCTCTGTTGAAAATTCCATTATTATTGCGGACACTGTCGCCGATAGCGCAGGCCACTTCTACCTGAATGTGAAGGAAGATGGCGACTACCGCTTGACGATCCTCCATAAGGGTTACGCCTATTCCAAGGTTATGTCCCTTGAAAAGGAACCCTCTGCGGAAACTAGTGACCTTGGTTCTCTGGACTTGGTTGCTACTGCCGTGATGAAGGGTGAAGTCGATATTCCGGAAGGATCCAGCAACGTTTGGGTCGGTGTCCTTGGTACAGATATTCTTGTGCCTACCGATGCTAACGGTGTGTTCGTGATTCCGTACGTGCCGGCAAACGATTCCCTCCAGCTGTACTTCAAGTCTGAAGATTACGACAAGGTTCTTGACAAGAAGGGTGTCTTCTTTGAACCTTCTGAATCTGCATATGAAGATTACAGAGCTCCGGTGGAATCTCCCAAGGATGTGGCAGATTCTTCTGTAAAGAAGATTGTTGTTCTGCAGTCCGATGGCTCTGTAGCCTCCAACGCAAAGGTGGCTCTCCGTAAGGTGGATTCCATGGTTGAAAAGTTCGCCTTGCAGAATAACCTGGTTCTTGCTGACGTGGTTACCGACGATGAAGGCAAGTTCACTATGGAATGGCCTGAGTCTGGCGACTACCGTCTTACCGTGTCTCTTGGAAGTGGAACTTTCTCCAAGGTCTACGGTGTAGATAAGTTGGCTGAAATTGACACTCTCAAGCTGTCTTCCTCCGCTACCATTTCTAGCAAGGTAACACTTGATAGTGGTGAAGACTATGCCTGGGTTGGAGTCTATGGATTCGATGTGTTGGTGAAGACCAGTGACCTTGGCGCCTATGTGTTGCCCACGCTTCCTGCCAACGATTCCCTGACTCTGTATTTCGTCCATGCTAAGGATAGCGTGCCTTTCGTTGAACAGGCTGTAAAGACTCCGAAGGAAGGCAAGAGCTACTTGAATCCGGCAAAGTTGCTGTACGATTTCGAACAAGATAACGAACTGTGGTACATGGATGTGGATACCTTGTACAAGGGCACTACTTTCAAGTTTGGAACCGGTGTTTCGCAAAACGATAAGACTCATAAGCTTGCTGACCATCTTGAAGCGGATGAAAATCGTGGCAACAATGTGTTCCATGCTTACTATGAACTGGCTGACAATCCTTATGCTTGGGCTCTGCTGGGCGGTAAGTTCGAAGTGGTCAAGAACTTCGCTGCGATTGACTCTATCGAGTTCTACGCTAAGGGAAATGGTGAAGTCCGTTTGGCTCTTGAAAACTGGGAATCCTATTCCAAGGGCGTGAAGGCTGCATCCGGTTGGAAGAAGGTCGGTAGTGACTGGAGCCGAATTGTGGTAAAACCTTCTGAACTTTGCGTGACCAGTGCTGAAAAGTGGTCTTGCTCCGATGCCTGGGACAGCGTCAAGGATCAGGTGAAGCAGATTCATTTCTTCTTTGCTGCCGGTAATGAAATCTTCATTGACGACGTGAAAATCTACGGCGCCCTGTTCTAATCGAAAATCCCGTTTTTAGAGCCCTTATAAGGGTATTATAAGCTTTGAGCCCCTTTATTAGGGGCTCTTTTTTAAGTATCTTTGGTCTATATGGAATCTCTTGAAAAAGAAGCGGCTGTAGCCCTTGATTACCTTTCCCGCATTTCCAAGGAAGCGGAAAAGGCTTTTGATGAATTTCTCCCGTCCGAAAAGGATAGACCGTGTCGCCTTCACGAGGCTATGCGCTATTCCATGTTCGCTGGCGGCAAGCGTTTGCGCCCGGCCTTGGTCCGCGCCGCATTCGACATGTTTGGCGGCAAGGGCGAATCTGTTCGCTATGCAATGAGCGCGCTGGAAATGCTCCACACGTTCTCGCTGATTCACGATGACCTGCCTTGCATCGACGATGATGATTTCCGTCGTGGCAAACCCACTTCCCACAAGCAGTTCGGCGAAGCCACTGCCGTAATGGCAGGCGACGCCCTCTGCATCCTCGCCTTCGAAATGATGGGCAAGACCGGCAATGCAAAGGCGATTGAAATTTTGGCTCACCTGCTGGGCACCTTCGGTATGATCGGTGGCGAAATGACCGATATCGAATGCGAAGGCAAGCAGGTGGATCTGGAAATTGTGGACTATATCCACTATCACAAGACTGCAGCCCTCATTGAGGCTTCCCTGGAAGTTGGCGCCCGCCTGGCTAACGCTTCCGAAGAAGAAGTCAAGGCTATCCGCGATTACGGTCGCTCCATCGGTCTTGCCTTCCAGATCGTGGACGATATCCTGGATATCGTTTCCACTACCGAAGAACTGGGTAAGGATGCCGGTTCCGATATCGAAAAAGGCAAGGCTACATACCCCGCGTTGGTGGGTCTTGAAAAGTCCCGCGAACGTGCCCGTGAATTGTATGAAGAATCCATCAAGGCTTTGGACTCCCTGAAGCAGGATACAGAGATTCTCCGTTCCATCGCCGCATTCATCATTACTCGAGTTAAGTAATGGATCTTAAAGATATAAAGTCCCCAAAGGACATCAAGCACTGCTCTGTCGAAGAGCTGAACAAGCTGGCCAGCCAGATTCGCGAGACCATCATTGGTCAAGTGTCTAAGCATGGCGGTCACCTTGCTTCCAGTCTCGGCGTGGTGGAACTTACCCTTGCATTGCACTACGTGTACAATACACCGGACGACAAGATCGTCTGGGACGTGGGTCACCAGGCTTATGTCCATAAGCTCCTGACAGGCCGTTTTGATCGCTTTGGCTCCCTCCGTCAGCAGGATGGTATTTCCGGATTCTTGAAGCGTCACGAAAGTGAATACGACTGCTTTGGCGCAGGCCATGCCACTACGTCTATTTCTGCAGCCCTCGGTTTTGCTGTTGCACGTAACCACTTCAACCGTCGTAACAACGTAGTTGCTGTTATCGGTGATGGTTCCATGACCGGCGGTATGGCTTACGAAGCATTGAACAATGCTGGCATTTCCAAGCAGAACATGACCATCATCTTGAACGACAACAAGATGAGTATTGCTCCCAACGTAGGTGGCTTCAGCAAGTACTTGAACCGCGTCATTTCCGACCCGGTGTACAACAAGATGCGTATGGACCTGGACCGCTTGATGAAGCGTCTTCCGGGCGTACTTGGATCCCGCTTCCGTGATCTGTTCCTCCAGGTTGAAAGTGCTGCAAAGACTGCAGTCAAGCCGGGACAGTTCTTCGAAGATCTGGGTGTCCGTTACTTTGGCCCTATCGATGGCCATGACATTAATGAACTGGTGATGATTCTTGAACGTGTAAAGTCTCAGCCGGGCCCCTGCCTGGTCCACGTTCTTACCGAGAAGGGCCGCGGTCTCGACGCTGCGGTGAAGAACCCCACCAAGTTCCACGGTTGTAATCCTTTCGATCCGGAAAGCGGTCTTCCGCTGGTACCGGGTAGCAAGAATCCTTCCTTGACCAGCGTGTTCGGTAAGACCATGCTGGAACTTGCCAAGAAGGACAACCGCATTATCGGTATTACTGCCGCTATGCCTACGGGCTGCGGTCTCGATATTATGGCGAAGGAAATGCCCGACCGCGTCATTGACGTGGGTATCGCCGAAGAACACGCTGTAACCTTTGCTGCAGGCCTTGCCTGCGATGGCGTTGTTCCGGTGGTGGCAATTTACTCCTCCTTTATGCAGCGCGCCTACGACCAGATTATGCACGACATTGCTCTGCAGAATCTCCACGTCGTTCTGGTGCTGGACCGTGCTGGCCTAGTAGGCGCGGACGGCCCCACCCATCATGGTGCGTTCGACTTGTCTTTCCTGCGTACGATTCCGGGCATTACCATCCTGGCTCCGTCCAATGAAAACGAACTGCGTGACATGCTGACAGCATCCATCGATATGCCGGGTGTGGTTGCTATCCGCTATCCTCGTGGAACGGCCCTGGCTGAAGAACTGGAACCTGCAACAGACAACTTTGACGGCTGTCTGCCGAAGGTCTTGGAACAGGGTAAGGATATCCTGCTCCTTGGCGCAGGCTTCATGACAAATGAACTGAAGAAGACTGCAAAGGTCTTGCGCGAAAACGGATACAACCCGACCCTCGTGGATGCCCGTATCGTAAAGCCTCTGGACCAGGAATGCTACCGCGGTCTCTTCGAAAACCACAAGGTGATTGTCACTTTGGAGGACAATACGCTGGTGGGCGGCTATGGTTCCGCTATCGGCGAAATGCTCCTGGACTTCGGATATACGGACAAGCGTTTGATCCGCTTCGGACTTCCGGACAACTTTGTGGAACAGGGCGAAATTTCTGCCCTCTACAAACTCTTGAAAATTGACGGAGAATCCGTCGCCAAACAGATCATGGATAAAATCCAATAGTTGGAAAAATTATGAGCGAAGAAAATAACGAAAAGCGTACCGTGAGATCCACTCTCAATCGTAAGTTCGGCGTTAGCGAAGCTACCGACCGTCGTAATCCCCGCCGCGATGATGACAACCGTGGCGAACGCAAGTCTTTTGGCGACCGTCCCTCTTTCCGTGATGAACGCCGCGGTGACCGTAAGTTTGGTGACCGTCCGCGCCGTGATGGTGATCGTCCGTTCCGTGGCGACCGAGACGACCGTCGTGGTGGAGATCGTCCTTTCGATCGTGAACGTCGTCCTCGTCGCTTTGGCGACAAGCCCTTCGGCAACCGCAGCGAACGCCGTGGCCACGACCGTGACGACCGTCGTCCCCGTCGCGAATTTGCTCAGGCAGGTGCTCCGATCTATCGTCAGCGTCCTGAAGAACAGCAGACTGAAGCTGTTGAAGAAGTTCTGGACGAAGCTGCTCTCGAAGCACGCGTCGCTCAGGTTGAATCCAGCGAAGACGTAGTTTCCAATCCGCCTTGGTTCAAGAAGCTCCTCGCCCTCACTACCGAAAAGGGTCGTGAACGCGAAGGCCGCTTCCTCGGTGAAGGCGTCCATGTTGTTGAAGAATTGGTCAAGCACCATCGTGAATTGGTCAGCTCCGTCTACATGGTTGAAGGTTTCAATGACGAAGCTTTGATCGAAGCTATCAACGAAGCTGAAATCAAGATCAGCGTTCTGTCCGAAGCTCAGATGAAGCAGCTCGCTTCTACCGTTACCACACAGGGCATTATTGCTGTTGCCCGCATTGCAAGCACCAAGCCCGTTTACGAATCCAGCCGTAGCGTCCTCACTCTCGTTGACGCCGTGCAGGATCCGGGTAACCTTGGCACCCTTTTCCGCACCAGCCTCGGCTTCGGTTCCGATGGTATGATCCTCGGTCGCGGTACCGTCAGCCCCTTCAACCCCAAGGTTGTCCGTGGTTCCTCGGGTACTTTCCTCCGCGTGCCTTTCGAATTTGACGTTGATCTCATCGACCAGATCAACTTCCTCCGCAGCAAGGGTTACACCATCATCGCTACCGACTTGCACGGTAAGCAGAGCCTCCGCGAAATCCCGAAGCACAAGCTCCGCAAGATGGCTTTCCTCGTGGGTAACGAAGGTGCTGGTACCAACCCGTACTTCATCGAACTGGCTGACGAAACCGTCAAGATTCCGATGAGCAGTGATCTTGAATCCTTGAACGTCTCTGTGGCTCACGGTATTCTTTCCTACGAAGCTGCACAGATCCAGGACGAACTCAAGTAAGGTTGCGAGAGGTTTAGAATGAATTTTCATGAACGTCTAGAACAGCGCGTCGCCAAGTGCGGCAACCCGGTTTGCATGGGCATGGACCCGGTGATGAAGCTTATCGATCCTTGTGTTTCTGCAGGTTCTGCCGAAGACAAGATCAAGCGTTTCTATTCCGAAATTCTGGAATGCTGCATCAAGCGTAATGTGATGCCTGCTGTGGTGAAACCCAACAGCGCATACTACGAATGCGTTAGCGTACAGGCTATGCTCACCTTGCAGCAGCTTATTGCTGACTACCGTAGCGCTGGCATCCCGGTGATTCTCGACGCCAAGCGCGGTGACATCGGCAAGTCCAGTGCTGCCTATGCAGTGGCTGCATTCGACGTTTACAAGGCTGACGTGGTGACCGTTTCTCCTTGGATGGGTTCCGACTCCGTGAATCCCTTCGTTCGCGAAAATTCTGAAAACGGTGCATACGTTTTGCTCCGCACCAGCAACAAGGGCGCCCACGATTTCCAGGACATGCAGGTCATCGGTAGCGACGATCCTCGCGACGTAAACGAAGCCTTCTACTCCGTTGCAGACAAGATTTTTGAATGGGACGGCGACAAGGGCTTCTTCGGTGCAGTGGTCGGTGCTACCCATCCTGAAGAACTTGAAAAGATTACCGCCTACTGTGTTGCTCATCAGCACGAAATTCCCTTCCTGATTCCGGGTGTTTCCATTCCTGGTGTTCCGGGCGGTCAGGGTGGCGATGCAAAGACTGTGCTTACTGCTATCAAGAACGGTGGTGGCAAGCGTCAGTTCCATGTGCTCAACAGCTCCAGCGGTTTGAACTTTGCTTATCAGCGTAGCGGTAATCCGGAAAACTTCGCAACAGAATGCGTTGACGCTCTGGAACGTTTGGCTGAAGCCTGCCAGATTTAAGGGGCTCTTTCGGTTTTTCCGGAACTCGACCTAGGTTCGCTATGCGTTACTTGGCCATCCTCTTTTTTGCAGTTGCGCTGATTGCTACGGCCTTCCGTTTTGCGGAGCCGCTTCCCAGCACGAACTTTGATGAATCCTTCTTGCCGAAGGCTTCCTCTGTTCGTTATGTGGCTGCAGGCCATGATGCCGCCGTGGCGGGCCTTTTCTGGATCAAGGGCCTTACCGAACTCGGTGAAAGCTACCTGAGTGGCAAGGAATATGGTTATCTTGGCCACGTGGCAAATCTGGCTACGGAACTGGATTCCTTGTTCTACACACCCTATTATTTTGTTGGTGGCGTGACTCCGGTGAATGCTACGGACACTTCCGATTTTGCCGTAATGCGCCGCGCCTCTCGAGTCTATCCTGAAAATTGGCGCCTTTCCCTGTACTATGCTTTGCGTTTAGCACGCGGCCCCTATCCGAATCGCAAGGAAGCTGCTGACGTGATGCGCAAATATTTTGACAGTCCCGATACAACCATTCCGGATCATATCAGAACAATCTATCGTAGCTTTGAACTGGATTCAATGCAGACTGAAGTTGCCCTTGAAACCATCTTGAACGATGTTCTTCAACCGCAGTTCAAAACATTCAGAACCAGTTTCTATACGAAGATTTTCCGCCTGATCGGATTCAAGGGACTGCTGGCAGACAAGGAAAAGGATCAGAATTACCAGAAGATAAAGTTCCTTGTAGATGGAATGGCTGACGGCAAGATTCATCCGGGAATTGTGTACAACGAACTGCTTCAGATGAAGAAGGAGCGTGATGAAGAGCTTGCGGCAGAAAAGGCTGCAGAAGAAGCTGCTAAGGATTCCGCCACGGTTCCGCCGGTTCAGGACTCAACAGTCTCATCAAGCAATTAAATAAAAAGGGCTCGCACTAGCGAGCCTTTCTTTTCTTATTCTGCGCAACGCTTGGCGTTGTTTGGAAGTCCCATAAGTTCGAATGCGTTTTGACAGCGGATTTTCAAGTCCTTCCTGTCTTCGGCAGAAGTGCTTCTGAGTTGGGAGCGGTAATAAAGAATAGTGGCGGTTAAGTAGGGCTTGTTTCCCTGTATTGCCTTTTTCTCTGCCGCACGGTACAGGGAATCGGCCTCGCTCTTTCCTTGGTGATCGGCGACTCGGGCTTGGGTATAGATGTAGAAGCCACCTTTCTTATCAGAGCGCTTGGCGGCCATTTCCATAAAGTCCTTGACACTGCTAGTCTGGTTTACAGAAGCCAGTGCGACTGCGCATTCACCATAAAATGCGGCTTGGGTGGTTTCGTCGGCTTTTTTCAGAACGTCTTCCTTGATGGCCTTGCAGAGGTTGACTGCGTCTCTGTAATTTGCCTGAGCCACGTCCAAAGCCACCTTGGCCTTGGCGAACTGAACCTTGGAGTTCTTGTCCAGCTCTTCTGTGCGTACCACGGAGAGAAGGGAATCAGCCAATGCGTAGTCCAGACTTAAAGTTCTGATTTGGGCCATGCCGATAAGGATTCTGCCTTCGGCGTACAGGTTTGCTTCCTTGCGGCTTGCGAGAAGGGCGCGTTCCAGCTGGCCGTAGCCCTTGGCGAACTTGCCGTTGTCAAAGGAACGTTGTGCACGAGCGGAAAGGATGCCTGATTCAGAGGCGGAGGCCACACCAGTAGCTGCCATGGCCATGACCATGGCGACGGCTGCAGAACGGATCCAATGCTTAGGCGTGCGCATTACCATAGGGTCTCCACCATAAAGGGCACTGTATCCTTGCTAGGAATAGATCTCTTGATGATCCACATATTCTCGATGCCGGCCATCAAGTCGTCTGCATTCTGCAAAGTGGCTTCGGTAGTTTCCATGAAGTCTGCAATACCGGTAGTAAGCTTGCCGACTTCGCCAAGGAGATCGTCTGCCTTGCCGAGAGTCTTGTCTACGTTGCCAACCATGGTGCCTACGTTACCCATAAGGGAATCCACGTTGCCCATAAGTCCATCCACCTTCTGGGGAAGGGGCTTCAGGTCGGTCATCAAACTGGTGACATCGGTAGTGATTCCGTCCACCTTGCCCATGAGAGCCGGGACTGAGTAGGTCAAAGTATCTAGCAATCCGGAAGCTTGGAAAAGGACCTTCTTACCGGAGTAGGTAATGTCGTTAAGTCTGGACAACTGCTTGTTCAGGTTGTCGTAGAGCAAGCGGCTTCCGAAGAGTGCACCCACGGTGGTTCCAGTATCCATGGCCATTACGAGAATGGTATCGATACCGTCCACAAGGGAGTTCACACGTCCCAAAAGTTCGTTGGCGGTCTCAAGCACGGTTTCGATATCTTGTGCCTGTCCCGGAGGCAGGTAGTCGCCGTCTTCCAGAACACGGCCCTTACCGCGGTGAACGTCAATGTTGATGACACGGGCAGAAATCAAGTTCTGGTCACGGATGGCGAACACTGTGGCGCTGTCGGTGATCCAAGGCTGGTACTGCTTACGGATGATGAATTCCATGTTGACGCCGTCCCCTTCAATTTCCACGTTGGAAATCTGACCCACGTCCACACCACTGATCTGGACACGGGTACCGGGTCTAAGGCCGAAAGCTTTTTCAAATGTACTGTGAAGTCTGTATTCTTCCACGCCGATCATGCCGGTGGAGAACAACTTTGCGTACAAGACGATGGCAAAAATCATTACAGCGGCAGTGAAGAAAACACCGACCATAACGCCGGATATTTCCATCCAATTGATTCGCTTTAAGGGTTTAAATGCCATGGTAAGAAATATATAAATAAATTTTTACGAATAGCATGGCGGTCTATTTTATATGAAAAAAAAGGTCTAAAAAAGGCGGTCAAGTTGCTATTTTAAGGAAAAAGGTCTTATCTAGGTATTTTATGGAATTTTTTGAGTTTTTGAATCAGGCTGTAACCCCGTATCATACGGTTGAATTTCTGAAGAAAACACTTTCCGTTGAGGGGATTACCTTGATGGAAAGGGGCGGTGCATTGATTGCCGTTCGCAAACCGAAGAAGGCTTGCGCCCAGTCCAGGTTCCGCATCGCTTTAGCTCATACGGATTTTCCTGCGTTGAAGATTGTCCCTAATCCGGACAAGGGCTGTGCCGGCGTAAAAACGCTCCATTCCGAAATTTACGGAAGCCCCTTGTTTACCAGTTGGCTGGACCGCGACCTTGGCTACGCTGGCTTGCTTGCATTTGAAAAAGACGGCAAGGTTGCTACAAAGCTTGTTCGCGGAAGCAAGTTGTTCCGCATTCCCCAGTTGGCAATTCACTTGAATCGAGGCGTGAACCAGGATGGCCTGAAGGTAAATCCCCAGACGGATCTTGATGCTCTGTGGGCTGGCTCTGGGTTCTCTAAGAAATTTGTAGAAACACTCCAGGCTGAACTGGGTGACGATGAACGTCTTCTGGATTTTGATGTTCAGCTGTTTGATGCCCAGGCTGCAAATGTTGGCGGTATGAATGACGAATGGATTTACTCCGGTCGTCTCGACAATCTGAGCAGCTGCCACGCTATTGCTGAAGCTATGCTTTCCGCAGAGGCTTTGGAAAACGATTTTGTAGTGGCCGCATTCTTCAATAACGAAGAAGTGGGAAGCAACACTCGCGAAGGTGCTGCAGGCAATTTCCTGGAATCCACTCTTGAAGTTCTTTGGAATGAAGCCAAGATTGAAGCACCCTTCTCTCAAGCTCTTGCAGAATCTCTAGCCCTGTCCATCGACATGGCTCACGCAGAGCACCCCAACTTCCCGCAGAAGCACGAAGCTAACCACGCTCCGATTCTCGGTGGCGGTGTGGTATTGAAGACAAATTCACAGAAGCGTTATGCAAGTGATGTGATGTCTTCTGCGCAGTTCAAGCTGTTGTGTGAAAAGGCCGGAGTGAAGAGCCAGACTTTCATTACCCGAAACGACATGCCTTGTGGAAGCACAGTGGGTCCCACCATTTCTGCTAACCTTGGAATTCCCACGGTGGACATTGGCGAACCCATGCTCAGCATGCACAGCATCCGAGAAATGATTGCTGTAGATGACCATAAGGATATGATCCAGTTGGTGTCTACATTCTATAAGTAGTGAAAATCCTGCGTAATCAGGTTGAATTGCTGGAAAATGTGCAAAATCAGTAATTTTTGAATTGCGGGTTTTGTATATTGAAAGCCGTCCAGGAGCTATTTAATGCGTTTGAATGTTTTGTTATTTGCCTTGTTTTTGGGAGCCGTGTCGGTTTTTGCACGACCCATCAATGATGGCAACAAGTTGTTTGCCGCTGGCGACTATGCCGGTGCTCTTGAAAAGTATATGAAGGCCCGCGAGGCTGAACCTGCCGATCCGTTACTGTTCTACAACATCGGTACTTGTCAGTACAAGCTGGGCAATTACGAAGAAGCCAAGAAGGAATTGGAAAGCGCTGTGCGCATGCCCGATGTAAAGCTTGCTGCAAAGTCCGCCTACAACTTGGCCAACACTCATTTCCGTATTGGCGAAAAAGCTAGCGAACCTAGCGCCCGTATTGCTGCATGGCGTGAATCCATTGCCTATTTGAAAAAAGCCATTGACTTGGATAACAGCTTTGAAAATGCCAAGAAGAATGTGGAAATTGTTCAGCGTAAGCTCAAGGAAGAACTGGACAAGCAAAAGGAAAATCAGGATCAGAACCAGGATCAGGATAATGACCAAAAGCAGCCGCCTCTGAGTGAAAAGGCCAAGGAAGCTTTGGCCCGCGCGCTCCAGCTCAGCAAGGATGGCAAGTATGCCGAAGCCAAGCAGCTTTTGGAAAACGTCATTGCTGAAGATGAAACTGCTAGTCAGCTGAATGCCTACGTACAGCGCATTGACGATGTCATCGAAATCAAGGCCGGCCGCAAGCCTAAGGCAAAGATTGATGCAAGCAACACCGATAACGACCTGGAGGTAATCTAATGAGGTTCGAGGCTCGAGGTTCCAGGTTTAAGATGTCATTGCGAGGCCAGAATGGCCGTGGCAATCTAAAGCACGTGATGGCTTGTGTCTTGTTGTGCGCAGTCGCGGCATTTGCCGCTCCCAAGTCTGCCAGCGCCTATTACAGCGATGCTGCATTCCAGTACATCGAAAACCGTTTGCCTACTGCAGAAATTACTTGTAATGAAGGCCTGCAGTATTATCCCAACGATCAGAAACTTCAGATGCTCTTGGACCGTATCAAGGAAGCCAAGGACGAACAGAAGAACGAAAATCAGAAGAAGGATCCTAAGAACAACGATCAGAATCAGGACCAAAACCAGGACCAGAACCAAGATCAAAACCAGGATCAAAACAAGGATCAGCAGAATCAAGATCAGCAGGACCAGAACCAGAACGGTGATCAGTCCAGCTCCAGCCAGAGTGACGACCAGCAGGATCAGAACAATGGCGGACAGTCTAGCTCTGCAGAAAGTTCCAGCAGCCAGGGCGGCGAAGGTGAACAGAATCAGCCTCAGCAGCCTGAACAGAACTCTAGCGACAGTCAGGGCGAACAGCCTGAAATGCCGCCGGAAGTTCCGGAAGGTCAGATGGATCCTGCCGATGCAGCCCAGCTGTTGAAGGACTTTGACGAACAGAATGGCGAACGTAAGCCTTGGAAACCTATTCGTGGCCAGGCCCGCCCTGCCCGAGATTGGTAAGGTTTACCTATGAAATTGATGCGGTGGTTAGGAATCGCAAGTGCGGTGTCCGCTCTGGTGGCGGGCTGCGGTTCTGACGAGGTGAACGCTCCCAATGTGGAAAGTTCATCCAGTTCCATTGACGAGATTTTAAGCTCTTCTGCGAAGGAGCTTTCCAGCTCTTCCTCAAAAGTGTTTTCCAGCTCTTCCGCTTTTTTGGAATCATCTAGTTCTAATGATGCTGTGATTTCGTCCAGTTCTGCGGCGGTTTCTGAATCTGACCTGTGGTATTTTGACGATACCGACGGCGAGTGCGAAAAGTGTGACAGCTTTACTGCGAAAGACCCGGTGCTCACGGACCGCGGTGGCGAAGGATCCATTACAACCTACGGAAGCATTACCGAGAAGGAAGCCAGTTCCGGAGGCGCCTGCAATTATGGCAAGACGGACGTTCATTATTATGCGGCCATCCACGTCAATGTTTCCAGCGGGGACGATAAAGGGCCCTGGAACGGGGGCCTTGCCTGCGGAGGCTGCGTTCGCGTAAAGGCGAAGACGCCTGATGGCTGGAAGCGTGTCACAGTGCGCATTATGGACCGTTGCCCCGATGAAAGCTGCGGTGTGGACTTGGGCGGCGCGCCGGCCAGCGATATCATGGGCTTTACGGTGGGCCGCTACTACGGCGAATGGGAATTCGTTTCCTGCGAAGGCGTTGAAGGTGTGTGGGACGATTCCACCAGCATCTGGGTGAAGGAAGGTGCCAGCGCCTACTGGAGTGTCATCCAGATTCGCAATCCCAAGGATGCAGTTAAGAGCATTTCCATTAACGGATCCGAACTTCCTCTGTTTACCGGCGCAGAAAATTTCTGGGAAGTTCCCCAGGCAATTCTACAATCTGATTTCGAAGTTAAAATCACCGCCACCTATCGCAGCGGTACTCCTGATGTGTGGACTATCTCTGGTGCAGCACTCGCCAAAGAAATGACCAACTACTATCTATACGAATACCGAGAATAAAAAATCAAGTTGAGAATGATGAAAAAGAAGAAAAAAGAACCATTTATAGTAACGATAATGAAGAAAATTCAATGTCGGCAGGATGCACTGACATTAGTTCGAAGTGGTGCTTATTCCGGTCTTACTATCATCATTTTGAAGGTTTTGGGATCTGTTATCTTATTCGTAAACAGTGTTTCTATTGTAGATTTTGACATTGCTTTTGTACCTGTTCTTTGTCTATATTCTCTTTTGACCTGGAGAGTCTATTTTGCAAAAGGATGGGTGTCGTCCATTCTACTGTTAATATTCTTTTGTTTGGACTACATAATTTTAAACATTATTGCTGGAAAGTTTAGTACTGGGTTTGCTGCAATGTATATAACCATTGCTTTGGGGCTGCTTGCGGGATGCAAGGGTTGCTGGTGGATTCATCAACATCCTGAATCAATTTCTGATGCCGACATGAGCGATAATGTTTCCGAAGGTGATGAAGAGGAGGACGACGATAACCGTGGTCTTCCCAAGGATTTTTGGAAATTATAATCTTTGGAGATACATTTACGAGAATAAAAAAGGCGTCCTAACGGACGCTTTTGTTTTAGAACCTGACGCTTAAACCGCCAGAGAAAAATCCGCGATACCCGGCGCCAAATTCCACATAGCAACCTACCGTATTGATGTACTCAATGCCGGCAAGGGTTCCTTGCAACACTGGTTCAAATTCCGTGTCGTATCTAGAATCGTTGTGGTAGTTTATGGTAACGCCCAGGCCGAGTCGGGAATAAAGTTGAATGTGGTCAAGGAATGTTATCCAATCGAACTTGCCTTCGGCCGCAATATGAATTAGATGGTTGTCTATGACGCTGCTGTGTGAACCATCTTCAGGATCAATCACCGAAGAATAGTATTCATATCCGGTGGCAATGCCGACTTCAATCATTTTGGCAATTTGATACCGGGCTCCGAAATTGGCTCCTGTGAAATTGCTGCTTCCGCCTACGTCATCGTGGTCTATTAGTGAAGCGTAGGTGGCGAAGTTCGCGCCAACATCTAGAATCCACTTGGGGCTTTTTTCTTCTGCTGAACATAGTGCAAAACTAATGCACAAAAAAATGAGAATTTTTCTCATATAGTAGTCCTCCTTAAACCTGTTCTTAATCTATAAAAAGCTAAATGACAAAGCAAATTAAAAGAACGAAATAGAGAACATTTTGTGCCATAGGGTGTCACTAAAAAATGGCTATATTGTTCCTGTGGGTCGCGAAAATCGAACATTCATTGCTATTGACTTGAAGTCGTTCTTTGCTTCCGTGGAGTGTATTCTTCGCGGATCCGATCCGCTGACCACAAATTTGGTAGTGGCAGACGAAAGCCGCTCCGAAAAGACTATTTGCCTTGCAGTGACGCCAAGCCTTAAGGCTTACGGAATTCCCGGTCGTGCACGCCTTTTTGAAGTGAATCAAAAAATTCGTGAAATCCAGCAGCGTACTGGCGAACAAATCCATTTTACTATTGCCCCGCCGCAGATGGCGAAGTACGTGGAATTTTCTACCAAGGTTTACAATGTCTATCTAAAGTATGTAAGTCATGATGACATACATGTGTATTCCATTGACGAATGTTTTATAGACGTAACACAGTATTTGTCTATGTACAAAAAGACGGCTCGTGAATTGGCGAAGACTATGATTCGAGACGTTTATGAAACTACGGGAATTACGGCTACAGCAGGTATCGGCACTAATCTTTACCTTTGCAAAATTGCAATGGACGTGATGGCAAAACATGTGGCTCCGGATAGCGATGGAGTGCGTATTGCTGAACTTGATGTGATGACTTATCGCAGAGAATTATGGGGTCATCGCCCTCTCACCAGCTTTTGGCAGGTGGGCCGCGGTATTGCCGAGCGCCTGGAAACTTGTCGCCTTAACGATGGCCGCGGAATTCTCACTATGGGTGACCTTGCCCGTGTCAGTGTAAAACGCCCTGACGACTTGTACAAAATGTTTGGCATTAATGCGGAAATTCTGATTGACCACGCTTGGGGTTATGAACCTTGTACCATTGCGGAAATCAAGAAGTACAAGCCGAAATCCAATAGCATTGGTGGTGGACAAGTTTTGCAACACGCCTATGATTTCAAGAAGGCCCGTGTTGTTGTCCGTGAAATGGTGGATACGTTGACCATTGATTTGATTGATAAAAATCTTGTGACAAACGGATTGACTCTTCACTTGGGCTATGACCGGGGAAATATCGACAAGGGTATTTATCACGGTGAAACGGTGGTTGATGTTTATGGCAGAACTTTGCCTAAGCCAGCTCACGGTACAGCAAACCTTGGCCGATACACGTCGTCATTGACATTCATCGCCGATGCGGTCATGAAACTTTATGACAGAATTGCTAATCCGAATTTGACCATCAAGCGACTGAACTTGACGGCAAATGATGTTCTAGATGCAAGCTATGATCAGCCGGATATTTTCACCGATGTTCAGAAAGAAGAAAAAGAAAAAAAGCGCTTGAAGGCGGAACTACTTATCAAGAAACGCTTTGGCAAGAACGCCATTATCAAGGGAATGGATTTGCAGGAAGGCGCAACCACTGTAGAACGCAACGGGCAAATTGGAGGTCATCGTGCCTAGCTTTAACTACGACGACATTATTAATTTGTCCTACCCGCGAAATGATTGGAATTACCTCATTAAACATCCTAGAATGTCCATCGAGAATCGTGCAAAAATCTTCTCGCCTTTTGCCGCTCTTCGTGGGCATCACGATGCTATTGATGATACTGCTGAAAGGAACTTGACGGTTCGTCAAGACGAATTGATGGAAGATTCCCGTATTGAATTAGATGAAGCTTTGTCAGCCTTGGCAGAACGTTTGGAACACGGGGAACATCCTGTCGTCAAGTTGAATTACTTTGTTCAGGACAAGGTTCTTGCGGTAGGCGTGGGAACGTACCAAGATCTTGAAGGCGTTGTGGCGAAGCTGGATACTAATGAACAGACAATTCAAATTGTGGATAAAGTCGTCGCCCTTGCAAATATTAAACATATCGTATTTGCGTAAAAAGGTAATCGGCCTTATTTAAAAGACGGCCCTACCAGCGATAATGTTCTTATCCGACAAATCTCATAATTCGTACTTCGTAATTCGAAGTTTACCCCATGGAATTCGTCACGTTCTTTGTTGCCAGCACCAACTTGTTGGGGTTAGATGCCAGCTTGTAGAAATAGAACATGCTGTAGCTAATGCCCTTGGTGTCGTGGAATTCTGGCGTGGTGCGGAATAGCACTGTAGTCACGTCGCGGTTTTCCAACTTGGTGGTGACTGCTTCCAAACGGAGTGCGTTGGCAGTACGTTCGCGGTCTTCTTCCACAACGAATTTGTTAGTGAACCAGGTAACTACGGCATCGTAGGACAAGTTCTTGATTGCGGCAGGAATGCTATCCTTAAGTGAAATATTCTTGTAGACCAGAATGTTCTTTGTAGGAACGTCGATTTGACAAATCAAGGTAAAGCCTTTGCTGAGGCCTTCGATAATCTGGTGTTCCAGCATCAGATCCTTGGTCTTTTCCAATTCGAGGATGCGATCATGATCCAGGTGTTCTGTAATCAAAAGAATCTTGGTTGGCTCCCCATTTGAAGTCTCGATGGCCTTGAACATGGTGCGTACCCAACGGCCATTTGACATCTTGAATTCCATTGTTATGGAACTCTTTTTGCGCAAATCGTTGCGAAGGTTGTCAATGGAATTGATGGTTGAAACCATTTCCCTGTATTCCACATCAACGGCGGCCAAGAATTTCTCGGACATCTTGGTGTAGGAATCGACGTCCTTGCCGTAGGTTGCAGTGGGACCTTGCTTTAGAATCCAGAAGGTGTCGCGAATCAAGTCGACGGTGATGATTGCATCATAGGAGTTTGCCAATGTTTTAAGAATGGCGTCCATTTCGCGCTTGTAGTTCAATTCTGCAATGCCGCGCTTGTACTCCGGATGCTTTTCGTAAAAAGCTTCCTTGCTTTGGTACATGTGAACTTCGGCTTCGCGGCTTACGTCTTCAATATGCACGGGATGAGCCATCCAGCAGTAACCCAAGGCTGCCTGGGGAACGGGCTCTTGATTTAGGAAGTTCTCGAATTTCTTTGCGGAGAACGTGAATTCATTTTCCTTGCAGTTGGGAATGACAATCAGGAATTCGTCACCGCTGATTCGGTAAATGAATTCGCTAGAAAAATGTTCCAGCAGTTTACGTGCAAAACTCTGTAGAAATTCGTTGCCGGCACCGTGACCACGGGTGTCGTTAATCAGTTTCAAGCCGTTGAGGTCTGCGAAAATTAAACCGATGGAACCCTTGTCAGTCTTTGAGATAAAATTCTTGCAAAGCAGCTGGTAGGAGTAGTAATTGTTGACACCGGTCAAGGTATCGTATTTGCAGTAGTATTCCAGGTCTCGCTGGATTTCGATGTCGCGGGACATACTGTCGTGGATGTCATTGACGAACATCCAGACAATCTGGGAATTTTCTGAATACAAGGAGGACTTGAAAAGAACGATGGTCACCCAACGGAACTGATCCTTGATTTTTCGGCGGATCTGCAATTGGAGTCGTTCGTTTGCGCAAAAGTGCTTTTTAAGGGAATTGACTTCTAGATAGTTTTCAATGGTCTTAAGATCTTTTTCGTGTACAACGCCGGAATTACATAAGAAATCAGCAAGTTCTGTACATGCGCCAATTTTCTTTTCGGCAGCAATGACGATTTCGGGTTTTTCGAAAACGATATCGTATTCGTTTTTAGTTAAGTCAAGACGAACAATCTTATAAAAGGTGTTGCCCAGTTCGGCGTAGGCTTGCGCAATGTTCTTTTCCAATTCCATATGATAAATATAAATCAAATGTGAATAAGCAGTTTGTTTGTTCAAGTAATTTTTCATAAATAAAAAAGCTATTTTTCATCATATGCAATCTATTCGAAATATCGCCATCTTGGCCCATGTTGATGCGGGTAAGACTACCTTGTCCGAGCGGATTCTGTTCGCTGCGGGTGAAGTGCGTCGCCCGGGCAAGGTCGAAGATGGCCTTGCTACCATGGACTACCTCCCGGAAGAAAAGGAGAGGGGCATTACCATCGAAAGCGGCGTGGCCCATTTTGAATGGAAGAACACTTGGTTCAACTTTATCGATACTCCGGGCCATGTGGATTTTGGTGCCGAGGTAGATATGGCCCTTACTGCCGTGGAAGGCGCCGTTCTTGTGGTGAGTGCTGCCAGCGGTGTAGAAACTCAGACGGTAGCCGCTTTTAAGAAGTTGCGTGAAGCCGGTGTCCGTACTATTTTGTTTGTAAATAAACTGGACAATCCTGATTATTCCCTGGACGAGACCCTGATCAATATCGAGGAAGTTCTGGGAGTGCGTCCTGTGCTCATGACCATTCCGGAATATAAGAATGGTCAGATGTGCTCCGTGCAGGATGTGTTGAGCAAGAGTCGCCTGGTTCATGATGAGAATGGCGAAGAAGTGGTAGATGGTTCCTCTGCCGAGGCAGGCACCAACGCCGAACAGCTTGCGAAACATTACAAGGAAGCCTGCGAGTTTGCCAGCAACTTTGACGATGAAGTTCTGGAAATGGCCTTGGAAGGCAAGGCTGTTCCGCCCAAGGATTTGCTTCGAGGTTTGAAAGGCTTGGCAACAAGCGATGACTATGCGCTGTGTTATGCAGGCTCGGCCATGGCCGGCTTTGGAGTTCGCAGCCTTTTGACTGCATTGACGTTCTTCCTGCCGGAAGTTCCTTCCTTTGATGAAGGCCAGATGGGGCAGGTGATTCGCTTGCGTCACTTTAGAGGTGTTGGCGAAATTTCCTTGTTCCGCGCCCATTGCGATATGGAGCGTAAGGAATGGCCCGAGGGTTTTGAATTCTCCCGCCTCAAGGCTAACCTCCTTGTTCCTGTAGATGAAATTCGTGCAGGCGATATTTACGCTATGCGTGCGCCTTATGAAACGGAATTAGGACAAATTATTTTGCAAAGTGGCTCTACGTTGGGTAGCGGCGAATCTTTAGGTATTCGAGACCGCTATCAGCCGCTTTTGCAGACTCGTGTGGAATGTGTCAGCACTGAAGATTATCATCACGTGGAGAAGAGCCTGGATACCCTTTCCCGTATGGATCCATCTTTCCGTGTGCAGCATGACGAAGATGGCGGTTTCTGGTATTTGCATACCGTTGGCGAGGTGCAGCTGGAAGTGCTGCTCGCCCGCCTTAAGCGTGAATTCGGCTGTCAGGTCCAGGCGGGCGATCCCGAGATTCGCTGGCAGGAACGCTTGACTCGTGAAGTTCCCGCTGTAGAAAATTCCTTCCAGCTTGGCCCTCACAAGATTTCCATTAAGCTGGCGGCATCTCCCATCGAAAATGATGTTGTGGAAAATGCGACGGAGCTTCCGACAAATCACGATATCCGCTTGTCTGCAGAATTCCTTGAAACTGCTCCCCGAGAAATTCTTGCGGGTGTCCGCTCCGCTTTGCTGGAAACTGCTGAAATCGGTGTGCTGGGTAAGGGCCCGTTGGTTGGTGTCCGTTTTGAAGTTCAGGAATTTGAATGGACCGAAGGTGCGCTGCCTCCTATGATCAAGAAGTGCTGTGCTGATGCGGTTACAAAGCTTATCAAACCTGCCGATGTTGTGGCCTACGAGCCTATTATGGAATTGTCCTTGGAATGTCCGGTGAATTTTGCCGGCGTCATTACAGGGGATATCCAGAGCCGTGATGGTAAGGTGAAGGAAATCGGTGGCGATGGCCGCACTCACTTTTTGAAAGCGGATATTCCTCTTCGCAAGATTTTTGGATACGCCACTAATGTTCGTAGTATCAGCAAGGGTACGGCGCTGTATAGCTTGAAGTTGCTGGGCTATAGAGAAGCTTCTTTATAAAGATATTGCGCTAATAAAGAAAATAACATATATTCCTCCTTGGTTTTGAGCCTGGTTTGTCGGCTCGTTAGGAGGTCTATCGTGAAATTATATTCTCGCTTTGGCACTCTGTTTTCTGTGGCAGCTCTTGCTACTTTCTTGGGTGCCTGTTCCGAGGAATCGTCTCCCAATTCCCCTGCGGATGAAACTCTCTCCAGTTCTTCCGTAGATGAAACGCTTTCTAGTTCTTCTGTAGCAGACTCCAATTCCAGTACTTCTAAACAGGAAAGTCTCTGTGTTTCGGAAGACAGAATGGCCCATTGGTGTGGTGCTAATTTTGATCAACGTGTAGAAACAGGCCTTGATAATGGAAGTGAAACCTCCGGTTATTGGTTTATATTCAATAACAACGAAGATGGCGGGGAATCTAAGATTGAAATTCCCACTACCACAGAATGTTGCGATTTTGATGAATATGAAAACATGCTCGCAGTGTGTGGCGGTTTTTGTGGGATCTTCGAACTCCATGGAAAGAACTTGATTAGCGGTAATCCCGTGACTGGTATCGCATTCAATGTTGCTGGTGAAGCTTATGATGAAAAGGATGTCCCTGTAGGACATAGTGCTGCCGATGCTTCTGCGTGGGGCGGAGTCTGCATTGCCTATAGTGCTTCCCGAGATGCAATTCTCATGTTGGGTACGGATACCAGTGAATCTCCGAATATTCCGGGTGACGGTCCATCCGTTACCTTGCCCAAGTCCTCTGAAGGTGTCATGAAGTGCTTCAAGTGGGATGAATTTAAGTCCGCCGCATCTACCAAAATGACGGGCGAAGAAGCCGCCAAGAAACTGGTTTCTGTACGATTCTTTTTCCAGGATCTCAGCGAAACAACAGGCGAGTTCAACATTATGTCCATTGGCTCCTACGTAGAACAGTAAGAGTTTTCTCTCTAAAACAAAAGACCTGCTTTCGGGCAGGTCTTTTTTGCTTGAAATTGTGAAAACTAGGTGCGAGCCATTTTGGCGCGGCGTCTAAAGTGCTCAATGAGCGGAGCCACGGTTTCCTTGAACTCTTCCTTAGTCTCGATGCGGACAAAGTCGATGGACATTCGCTGGAACAGTTCCTTGATCTGCTTGCCCTGACGTTTTGCCTCGCGGGCGAAAGCTTCGCGGAAGGCTGCGTCACCGGTATCGATGAGAAGAGTCTCGCCAGTTTCAGGATCCTCAAGTTCCACAAGTCCTGCAGGCGGCAATTCCATTTCGCGGGGGTCTACTACGGAAACGGCCAGCACGTCGTGGCGCTTGCGGAGGATCTTGAAGGCGCTTTCAAAACCTTCGTCCAGGAAGTCGCTCATGACCACGACCACGGCCTTGCGATTCAAGATCTTGCCGGCGTATTCCAGTGCCACCTGGGTGTTGGTGCCGTGATGCTCCGGCTTGAAGTAAAGAATTTCTCGAATGAGGCGCAGCACGTGCTTGCGACCTTTTTCGGGTGGGATAAAGAGTTCCACCTGGTCGGTGTAAATCAGGAGGCCTACCTTGTCGTTGTTCTTGATGGCGGCAAAGGCCAGAAGTGCGGTAAGGGTGGCCATGACTTCGCCCTTCATCTGGGTGCCGCTACCGAATTCGGAACTGCTGGACGCATCCACCATGAGGAGCATGGTCATTTCGCGTTCTTCGATAAATTTTTTGACGTAAGGGGTACCGGTACGTGCGGTAACGTTCCAGTCGATGGTACGCACGTCGTCGCCAGGCATATATTCGCGGACTTCGCTGAATTCCATACCGTTGCCCTTGAAGGAACTATGGTAGGCACCGGTCATAACGGTGTCCAGCGTGCCACGAACTGAAAGTTCAATACGGCTGACGGTCTTTAAAACTTCTTTATCAAGCATTATAAAATCTCAATTACGTTCAAGAATATACAAAAAATATTCCATAAAAAGTATATTAGGCGTATGCCCAATAAAGTTCTTGCTGTAATCATAGCCTTGCTTGCCTTGGTGTATGGAATTTATCCTGCGGATGTAATTCCTGAAAATCAAGACGCAATTCCTTTGCTTGGATGGCTTGATGATTTGAACGTATTGATTATTGCCGGTATGAATGTCTACCAGCAATTTGCCTGCGATCAGAATTTCGTAGTGGTGAAGATCGCGAAATACGCCAAGTGGGTTATGGCTGCACTATTTATTATCGCAAGCGAACTCCTGTGGGGCGCAAATCCGTCTTTTGGCGGGATTGTGGTCGGCCTCGTCATTATTGCCGGCAGTGTTGCCGTTGGATTGCTTACTGTGATTGTGTCCCTCGTGATGTTTGTTTTGCGAGATGAAAATTGTAAATTATAACCACTATGGCAGATAAAATTATTGAAGATGTCGAAGTCCTTGATGTGAAGGACATGGAACGTAACCAGCGAGAACGCCGTGGGGCGCCCGTGGTGTGGAAGGCTCTTTCCATCATTGTTGCGCTTGTGGCTGCTGCCTATACAGCTTCTCCCATCGATGCTGTGCCCGACGCCATCCCGGTTCTTGGCTGGCTTGACGACATAGGCTTTGTATTGATGGCAGCCTTGAATGTTTACCAGCAGTTTGCCAAGGATCAGAATTCCACCATGGTAAAGCTTATTCGCTATACCAAGTGGATGCTTGTCGCCTTGATTATCCTTGCCGGCGTTGTTGTGGGCGGTTTAATTACATTGATCATTCATTTGGTGATGCAGGCATAAATAATTTTTTTAGCAAAAAAGGCCCCGCAGGATTTCTCCCGCGGGGCTTCGTTTCTAGGAGGGTTTAGGAGTTTCTAAAAACCCATGGTTCGGCCGGCTCTGTCATCCTTGCACTTGAGCTCCTTGCGGAGTTCTGCTTCGATGCGGTCGGGAGTCTTGCTGCTTGCGGGGAAGTAGCGGAGGCGTCCATTGACTGCGTTGAAGTCGCCCGGAGTGAGCATGGGGAGGTTTGCCACGGAGTCCGGGCAGGCAGTTTCCGGGAAGAATACATCCCAGAGATGGCGAATGCCTTCGGGCTTTAGATAGTCGAAACCGACCTTCAGGGCGAAGCGACGGGAACTTGCCGGATCCAGATGGCTTTCAAAGTTCGTGGCCGCGATGAAAATACCCTTGAAGTTTTCCATCTGGGTCAAAAGTTCGTTGACCTTGCTGACTTCGTGATTATGGGTGGCGCTTGCACGGTTACTGAGAATGCTGTCTGCTTCGTCGAAGAACAAGATGGACTTGGTTCGGTTGGCTTCTTCGAAGGCTGCCGAAATCTGTGCTTCGGTTTGACCCACAAACATCCCAAGCAAATCGCTGGCACGCTTGATGATGAGGTTTCGGCCTAGGCGGCGTGCGATGTAGCGGACGAATTCGGTCTTGCCGGTGCCCGGAGGACCGTACAAGAGAATGTTCAGGGAGTTGGGTGCGTCATCTTCTTCCAAGGAATTCCAGACCTTGTCGTAGCAGGTGACGACTTCCATGATTTCACTAGTAGAGCCTTCGATATTCAAACCCTCCAAAGAGTAATTGGGTGCGTGGCTTTCCACATCCTTGAGGCTTCCGGTGCGGATGCCCATAAGCTGTGTGTGCGCCTTCAGGAGACGGGCCATGGTCTTGTAGTTTTCTTCGGCATTGGTTGCGCCGCAGCCAAAGAGACTCTTGGTGTGCTGTACAGCAAGAGAGAGGCCGCCGGCCATTGCGGGGTATTCCACCACGAGGCGCATCTTTTCTTCGTCGGAAAGGAGGCCTTCTGCATCCTGGGCCTTGAGCACGGAATTCAAGACGCTGAGACGTTCGTCCTTTGCCAAGGGCTTGAATGCCATGGAATAGTCAAAACGGCGGCGGGTGCTGTCTTCTACAAAACGCATGTTGTTGCTGATCCAGATGACAGGAGTCCTGAGGCTTTCAAAGAAACTGTTCAGGGAACCCTTTTCGCCGAAATTCAAGACCATGTCAGCTTCATCCACCAGGATGAAACCCGGGTTGTGTTCACAGTGCCAATCTGCAAGAGTGATGGCACGGAGACGGTACTGCAAAAGGCTTGTGTTGCGGCTGTCATGGCGGCGGTTGCCACCGATTTCTTCGTCATCTACGTCGATGCTGATTTCCCAAAGAGGTACTCCCAGTTCCTTTGCCAGTGCCTTGGACAGTTCGGTTTTGCCGGTGCCCGGAACACCATGGAGAAGAATGTTCAGCGGCTTTTCGCGCTTGTGGTTCTTGAGGAGGGTGAGCAGCAACTTTGCGTCGGGATTGGAACCCTGCAACTGTTCAAAACTGACGGACGCCTCGGGTGCTTCCTTGAATGCCTTCATTGCTGCGCCGTCGGAGTAACCGCTGAGGAACTTTGCCACATCGCGAGGAATGTCCAAATGTTCGTCGAGAAGGTTCAAACGGTTAAGGGCGCTATCCTTACTTAAAAGAGTCGAAAGCTGTTCCTTGGAAAATCCGGTGGTGCGGGAGATATTTTCAAGACTATTGAGATTATTGTCGTTGTCGCGGAAACGGCGGTGACGAAGGAAGGATCTTTCGGATTCGGTAATTTCGAGGTCGTTGCTTTCGCGCAGCCAGAGGTAAAGAAGCAGTTCTAATTCGTCGTCGTTCAATCGATAAATTTTCTTGATTTTCTGAACTCGCTTGAAAGACGGATCCTTTTCGCTGATTCCCTTACGCAAAGTTTCCATGGCGTATTTGGTGAAATATTCGCAGGCGATACTTTGCAATTCCTGGTAAAGCTGCGGAGCCATATCGTCGGAATCCATATTCTGGAGAATTTTCAAGAAATTGGCCGCAGCTTTTTTTACGCACTTGGGTTTCGCTTCGTCGATGTATCGATTGACAGCTCTTAGTAAACGCGGACAGCAAACATCTGTACGGAAATTTTCTTCTTCATCGTCATCTAGTAATGCATCAAGTTCCGGATCAGTTGTTTTTTTCTTTTTCGGTTTATCTTTATTCAAGAAATTTTTAAAAAATCCAATAACTTCATCTACAAATGCCAAGGTATTTTTTTCATCCATCAATCTGATTGCCGCGTCGCGATTTAGGCATTCCGGATTTGTTTGAAGAATTCGTACCCAATATTCAAGAATTTTGAGAGTGGAAAAGACGATTGTGTTTTTTTCGATTTTAGTGTTGCCGTTTTTTTCGAGGCTGTCGGCAATTTTTGAAAAATATTTATTCATGTTCGAAATAACCTTCTTTTTAATCTTTCAAAGGTTATATCGTATTCTTTTTTTAAAATTGTTAAAATTATTTGGGAAATGAACCCAAAAAAATGCTACATGGTGTAGCGAGTGCTTCTTCCACCTTTATTTTCAGCCTTGAAAATGCCCTTTTTGATAAGGGATTGGATGTCGCGGAGGGAGGAATCGTGGCTTACACCGGTAAGGGCTGCAGCGTCCTTTGCAGTGAAACTCTTGGGGAGTGTTCCGTTTCTTGCGGCTTCGATGAGCTTTTTTTCACGTGGTGTGAAGTCGGTTTCTTGGAATTTCTGCAAAAACTGAATGTTTTGGACAGTCTGAATGAAATTTTTATGGCTTTCTTCCACGGAACTGCGAAGAATTTTAAGAAACCACAAAATCCATTGGGTGAGATCGCCGTTTCCTTGCTGGGATTTTGCGAGAATTTCAAAATAATGGTCGCGGTTTTCAAGAATTTGCTTGTTCAAGGCATACTGGCAGCGAGCCGAGTTTTCGCTGCGTGCAAGAAGCATGGCGCTCAGGGTGCGGGCAATGATCCCGTTTCCGTCGTCAAAGGGTCGGATGGTCAAAAACCAGAATTGGGCGATGGCAGCCTTGATGACTCCGTCGGTCTTTGAGGTTTCGAACCACTGGAGGAATCGATTCATTTCATGTTCGATGCGGTCAGCGGAAACTCCCCAGGCACTATCCTTTGTACGGAATTGCTTTACTTTGTTCTGACCCACGGCGGCGTGCCATGCAAAAAGTCTTTCGGCAGTTAGGGGCTGGTTCGCATTGTGCAGCGCGCCCAGGATATTTCTGATCTTCGGAGTGGCATCATTCTTCTTGGAAATCTCGGACTTGATTTTTTCAAGGCCCTTGGAATCGTCTGTCGGCTTGGCAAAAGTTGTTTCGCTATCAATGGCGAAGTTTGCCCAGATGTCCTCGGCGAGAGTATCCGTTTCAGAAGGGCCGGGATTGATGACGTCAAAAATGCCCAGCAATTTTCCTTCCTGCAGGCGAGTTTGGCCCAGGGCGTCCATGACACTCTGGAAATTGTATCGGAAACTGGTCCAGTCAGGATATTGGTGGATGTAAAGCATTGCTTAAAATCTAGCAAAAATATGACTTTGCTGCGGAAAATGACCTGGCATCCCTTAAAAAATTAATCGGTTTTTCTAAATTGCGGTTCCGTATTGAAAACGAAAGTTTTTTCATTTGGTTCCTGACCATTTTTCTTTGGGGGTTGGGCTCTTAATTAAAAATTCGGATGTTTCAATTTTCACAATTTGCTTTGCTACGGGCGAATTGTGGTTTTTAAGAATGTAAGTTATTCCCATAATTAGGACTGTTCATGACCATAAAAATGTCGATTATGCCTTCGTTAAAATGCTACCTTTGGTAGCGAAGAAACAACCATGAAAAAAATAACCCACTTCGAATCGGAAATCATTTGGGAAATCATCAAACAAAGACCAAATGACTTCTTAAATAACCTTGCTCCAATGGAATATCAGTTGGAAAGAACTAGGTGTTTTTTGTATATTTTAAACTTGTCTCAAAAAAGTGTAGCTAACAAGATTAACAAAGAGATGATTAAATGATCGAATGTGTGACGTATAAGGCAAAAGCTTTATATACTGCTAAATTTCTTTTTTTAATGTTGATGTTTTTTTCAAACATTTCTCTTTGGATAGTAGCTTTGAATACGTATCAAGATGTCAATATAGACCTTGATTTAACTCCTTTTTGTCTTATGTATTCAGGCTTGGTTGTCGTACTCATGTATTTCTTTTGGGCTCATCCCTACAAAATTGAAAGAAAAGAAGACGGTTTTGTTTTTTTTATGTTTGGAAAAACAATTTTTTTTCTTTTTAATAAAGATGAATTTTTAAGATGCGGAAGGGGCCGCTTTGGTGGTAGAATTTTCTACTTCAAAAAAAGGTACCGTACCTATTGGGTCGATGAATGTGTTTTTCCTGATGTTGTAAAGATAATGGAAGGAATCTATTTGGAGAAGCCTTGCAAGTTTGGTCGCAAGAAGGGCACCGAGACTAAAGTCATGTGCTTGACGTGTGGAAGACTTTATGAACGTGACATGTCCCGCTGTCTCTGGTGCGATGCTCCGAAACAGCACGCTGATGATGAAAATTTGTAAACTTCATAAAAAACGGAAATCAAAGAAACGTAGTCTCAATGGTGTGTTTTCGGGGGGCACTCCGATATTTCTGTAGTTCTTTTTGTCAATCCACAATCCAGCTTACAAGATTGTTATACACCACAACTAGTCTTTTTTAGTTCCTTGCATAAGCCTTTATGAATGGTTTTTGATTTTTATATTTCTTGTAATCTATATTTGGTTTGGAGGTTTTAGAAATGCAAAAGTTCTTATTGTTTTTGTCGTTTACAATGTTTGTGTTGACGGCATGTTCAAATGGTTTAGAAAACGATCCTGTTTCTCCGGAGGATTCTCCGCTCAGCTCAGGGACTGAAAATGTGTCTTCATCTTCTGTTGCTGATGACGTACTTTCCTCTTCTGGTGTGTCTGAAAACAAAGAATCTTATGTGCCCTATGTGGGAGAAAAGCCTAATTGGAAATATCTGAATCCGTCAATTGCTTATGATGAGATTGTAGATGAACGTGATGGCCAGCGATACAAAACAGTTGTGATTGGCGATCAAACATGGTTTGCCGAAAATCTTAATTTGGCGACTATTGGTGGCAATGCCGATGATCAGGTCGCCTCTATATGTGCAAAGGATTCCTGCGAAGTTTATGGTCGCCTTTATACATGGGCCGCTGCAATGAATTTTGATGCTTCGTACAATAATCTTTTTTTCTATGAAGACAAGGTCGTTCCTCATCAAGGAATTTGCCCTAATGGATGGCATGTGCCGGAAAAAGACGAGTTTGTCGTGCTACTCAATAATTTTGATAAGGGAATATGGTTTGAAGCAAACATGAAACTTAAGTCTATGAATGCATGGGTTGCTGAAGCCCCGGCGACAGATGATGTGGGATTTTCTGCCATACCTGTTTATGAGGAAAGTTATTCCAATAATGGCATTATCAATGAGTACCAATCTAGATTTTGGACAACCTTAGACAAAGACTCGAAATTTGGTGAACGTGCAAAATATGCTATAATACTGTATATCGTAAATGAAGAATTATTTGATGCCGGTTATGCTGATGGAAATAAAGAAAAATATATGTCTATTCGCTGTATAAAGGATTAGAAAAGCTAGATGCTTTTCTTTCATTCTTTCTTAATTCTTTTGCGGTCCATTTATCAAACGATTTTAGGCAGCCTGCGCGAGGCTTGAGAATTGGATTTATTAAATTTATTCTATGCAGAAAATTGATACATGGTATAAGGCCCAGGGCTATTGCTCTGAAGAAGAATATGAAATTGCAAGCTACCTGCTTTTTGAAGCTGGTGTTGCAACTTTGGAAGAATTGGATCCGGTGGAAGAAGGCCGTACGGACTTCTGCTTCTACACTGGAGACAAGGAAGAACGCGATAGCATCGTAGCTCAGTTCCCTCAGTATCATTTTGAAGTGACTGAAGAACCCGCTAAGGATTGGGACAAGTGGTGGCGTGACCGCGCCCAGCCTGTTGCCGTGAGCCCTCACTTGGTGGTGCGCCCGCCTTGGGTTGAATACACTCCGGAAGATGCAGAAACGGTGGTGCTGGAACTTGAAGCAAAGACTGCCTTTGGCACTGGCGAACATGATACTACCAGCAGCTGCGCCCACTTGATGGAATTTGTGGATTTCAAGGACAAATCTGTTCTTGACATTGGTACCGGTACTGGCATTTTGGCCATGTTTGCAAAGCGTCGTGGAGCAAAACTTGCGGTGGGTACAGAAATTGATCCGCTGACAATTCCCTGCATTGCTGAAAATTTTGAACGTAACGGTTTTGATGGTTCTGATTGCGTGCTGGGTTTCCTAGATGCGTTCAAGGACAACACCAAGTTTGACGTGATTCTTTGCAATATGATCCGCAGTGAACTGTGGCCTCTCCGCGATGACATTGAGGACTTACTTGCTGCAGGCGGCGAACTGATTATTTCTGGTCAGCTGGCAACAGAGCGCGATTACATTATCAAGTGGTTTGAAGAGGCTGGTTTCTCCGTTGTGCAAGAACGCACGAGTGGGGAGTGGTGGAGTGTACTCGCTAAGAATGCTTAAGCATTCTTTTTAGTCTTTTCAGATCTCAACTGCTTTTGTTTCGGACTGCTGGTATTTTTATGTGTCAGCGGGAACAACTGCATATTCAGACTATAGATTCTATTAAGCTCCTGGTCTTGGGTGGCAATGTCCTGGATTTTTCTGCGAAATTCAATGATTTCGTTGAGTACTTTGTGATAGCCTTCTTTGGAAAGGTCCACGAAAAGTTCTGAAAAGTGTCGCTCGTCAATGCTACTCTTTTCCAACGACTCGACAGCAAGTTCGCTCATTTGGCGATGGAAGGAACGTAATACGGTAGCTGTGATGTCGCGGTTCTGTGATGCGAGGGTTCGCTCTACCTGCTCGTAGTGCCCATCAGGTGTCTTTACCAGGAAATTGTTCTTGGTTAGAAACTGGAGGGTAGACTTGACTTCCTCTGCACTTACTTCGGAGACGAAACGTCGTGCAATTTCACTGGGCCTTGTGCTTGATACGCGGGGAACCATTTCGCGTATGACTGGATTCAACCAAGAAGAGAAAAAGGCGTACATGATCTCGTTGAGAACCTTGACTTTCTTGCTTTGGGCTAGGTTTCCCATTTGATTCAAATATTTTTGTTTTTCTTCGGCGTTTTTTGCCTGGTTGAAGTTTACCAGAATCTTGAAGTAATCCAGCTCTACGCTCTTGAGGTCGAGAGCGACGGCGACTTGATTGATGCCTGCGTTGCTTAAATTGGTCTTGCCTTGGCAAACAAGTTTCAAATAAGACGGAGAAGAAAATCCTGCCTGCTTGGCGAAGATGCGCCAAGACAAAAGCTTACGAGACTTCATTTCGTCAAAGTAGTCTTGAAGGAAGACGCGGTAATCCTGATAGGCGAAGACGGACTTCATATGTTTATGGAATTAGCGGCCGGGACGACGCTTGGAACTGAATTGCACAGGAGAGTCGTTGCGTGGGCCACGACCATTGCTGTTGCTGCCGCCGCGACGGTCCTGATTGTTGTTGCCTCTGCCGAACCCGTTGCGGTCATCGCGATGGAAACTCTTGTTGCTTCCCTGTTGGAATCCTCGACGATCTCCGTCGCGTCGGAAATCGCGGTTGTCGTCACGACGGAAATTGTCGTCGCGGCGATCTTGATTTCGTGCGTCGCGCTGCTCCTGGATGCGTTCGTGGCGCGGGACCCAGGTCTTGTCACCGAATTCTGCCTGACGGCGTTCGCGACGTGCGGAGTTTTCCCAGCGGCCCTTTTCGCCTGACTTCTGCGGAACGATGGAGATGGCGCTGCGTTCGGCACGCTTCTGCAAGTCGCGTTCGCGGAATTCCGGATTCTCTTCACGTTCCTTGCTGGGGCTGAAGTTCTTGCCTTCGGCGATTGCGGAACGGGAGAGCAGCAGACGTCCAAT
Source organism: Fibrobacter sp. (assembly GCA_024399015.1). Taxonomy (GTDB): domain Bacteria; phylum Fibrobacterota; class Fibrobacteria; order Fibrobacterales; family Fibrobacteraceae; genus Fibrobacter. The sequence goes on along the minus strand of JAKSIC010000009.1, from coordinate 32,971 downwards.
CTTGCCAAGCTTTAAACGTTCCAAGGTGGCACGGATTTGTGGGCGGTTCTCGGGAATGTACCAGAAGAAGAACTGCTTCTGGGCCTTCTTCTGTTCCGGAGTCTTTGCCACGTACAGCGGAGTTCCATCCGGTTTCATTTCGGCGTAGAACATTTCCGTGGCGATGGTCATGGGCGTCGGCGTAAAGTCCTGAACCTGTTCCAACTGGAAACCCAACTGCTTTGTTTCAAGAGCAAGTTCTGCCATATCGGCTTCAGTACAGCCCGGATGGCTGCTGATGAAGTAAGGAATAATCTGCTGCTTCTTGCCGATGCGCTTACATTCTTCGTCAAAGAATTCTTTGAACTTGTGGAACAGTGTAAAGCTGGGCTTACGAATCAACTTCAGCACTTCTTCTACGGTGTGTTCCGGAGCAACCTTCAAGCGACCGCTGACATGGTAGTCAATCAGCTCACGAGCGTATTCCTCGTGTTCCTTGCGCAGGTTCTGGTCGGTGGTTTCCTGCAACAGCAAGTCGTAACGGACACCGCTTCCGATGAACAGGTGCTTGACTTTCGGATGGTTTCGGACTTCGCGATACAAATCCAGAAGTTCCGCGTGGCGGGTGTCCATGTTGTCGCAAATCTTGGGGGTGCAGCAGCTGGGGCGTGCGCACTTGGCGCAGCGGGAACGGTCGCGGCCACGCATTTTGTACATGTTGGCGCTGGGTCCGCCCAAGTCCGTAATGGTGCCTGCGAAACCTTCCATGTTGGTGACGATTTCTACTTCACGCAAAATGCTTTCGCGGCTACGGCTGGCAATGAACTTACCCTGCTGAGCGTTAATGGCGCAGAAGCTACAACCACCAAAACATCCGCGGTGGGTGTTGATACTGTACTTAATCATTTCAAATGCAGGAACGTCACCGCGCTTCTTGTATCGCGGGTGAGGTGCGCGTGCATAGGGGTATTCAAAACTTTCGTCCAGTTCGCCGTATTCCATGGGCGGGTAGGCCGGGTTAATCACAACAGTCTTGTCTCCAACGTCCTGCAAAATGCGACGCTGGTACATCTTGTTGCATTCAATGTCCACCTTATTGTAGCTCTGGATTTGGGTTTTCTTTTCGGCCACACATTCTTCGTGGCTAGGCAGGCGCAGATCTTCCCAAGTGGTGCCCAAATCCTTGTGCTTGCCCGGTGTGGGCAATTCGCCCTTGTTTACGAGAACAGCGGTCTGGGGAATATTTTTCAGGCTGGAGAAGGGAACGCCCTTCTTCAAAAGACGTACGATTTCCTTTAGGGGTTTTTCGCCCATGCCGTACACCAGAATGTCGGCTTCTGTTTCTGCCAAGATACTTGGCTTCAGACGGTCGCTCCAGTAATCGTAATGGGTCACGCGACGCAAACTGCTTTCCAGGCCGCCAATCAACAGCGGAACATCGGGGTAAAGCATCTTTACGATTTTTGCGTAAGTATAGGTGGCGTAATCCGGACGGAAGCCTGCCTTGTTGCCAGCGGTAAAGGCATCATCGCTACGCAATCTCTTTGCTGCGGTGTAATGGTTCACCATGCTGTCCATGCCGCTACTGATAGCAAAGAACAGGCGGGGCTTTCCCAACTTCTTAAAATCTCTCAAGTCGTCGCGCCAGTTGGGCTGAGGCAAAATGGCAACACGCAAACCTTCGTGTTCGAAAAGTCGTGCAACTACAGCGTGGCCGAAACTGGGGTGGTCCACATAGCAATCGGCGCTGATGACAATAACATCAACGTAATCCCAACCAAGTTCGTCGAGATCTTCTTTGCAAATCGGTAAAAAGCGTGGATCGTACATGCGACTTAAGAAATTGAATTACCAGCTCTGACGCTTGATAGCTTTGTAATCGCACTGACCGACCTTGCATTCGCGAAGACGGTCACGAAGGTAATTTGTTCTTTCTACGTTGACTTCGTAGCTGCAGCGAACATCAATAGTGCCAGGCATAACTTCGCACTTGGAATTTCTGTATTTAATCCAGGAAACTTCGGTTTTCTTGAGATCAACTTTTCCTTCTTCGCTGATCTTTTCGCGAAGTTCCTTGTAAACTTCGTTCAGCTCATTATCGGATTCTACGAAAAGCTTGCTCATGCAGTAGGTTCTGTCGTAGGATGCGGTGTATTTGTCGCACTTGTATTCTGCAGCGAATGCGGAAACAGACAATGCACAAAGAGTCATGGCGATAAAAAGCTTTTTCATAATTTTCCTTGGTTATTGCCAAAATAAAATTTTTTTTGAGAGTTGTGGAAACAGAATTCCTTGGAACGTTGTATTTTGCTTAGCTGTGTTTCGGAATCCAGCGGCCTCTAGCAAGTCGTACCAAGTAGATGGTGCCGCGGAAGCAAAGTTCTGCGCACATGGCCATCCATGCGCCTTGCAGTCCGTAGCGTGTGACAAGGAATGCGGCCAAGGGGAGGCGAACCACCCACATGCTTACAAGATTCATGATGCTGGGAACGAAGGTGCTGCCAGCGCCGCGGAAAACACCGTTAGCAACAATGGAGGCGGCGTAGAAAGGTTCTGCAAAAGCTTCGATTCTTAAAATCGCTGTTCCCAATCTGCGGATTTCTTCGTCGGGTGTAAAGAGGCCAATCAGTTCCGGAGCAAAGATGAACATGAATACGGCTAGTATAGCCATAATGGTCATACCCATGCCGGTTGTCATGAATCCCATTTTGTGGGTAAGGTCGAAACGCTTGGCTCCAATGCTCTGGCCAATCAATGTGGTGGCGGCGTGGGCGATTCCGTAGCCCGGCATATAGCACAAACTTTCAATGGTAATAGCGAAGGAGTTTGCGGCGATGGCTGCTGCACCCAGGGGCGTCACGATGGCGGTGAACATGACGTAGGCGCTGCACATCACTAGTTGTTCCAATCCCACGGGCCAGGAAATTCTGAAAGCTTCCTTGATTTGCTTGATGGAGAAACAGATTTTTTCCTTAGCGCGGAGGTGCAAACTTTTGCTCCTGACCAAAAGGAAGTAGAGCATCAGCGACATGATGATGACTTCGGTAATGGTTGTGCCAAGGGCTGCACCCATAACGCCGAGGCCTGCGCCAGGCATTGTGAATGTTGCATCGAAGATGCTGACGTCCCGAGTTTCGAAAATCAGGAAGAAGTTCAGAAGCACATCAAGGAAACAGGAACAGACTTGCAAGGCGCTGGGCAATTTCATATTGCCGCTGCATTGCAACATACCTGCGGCCATGCCGTTCAACTGCATTGCCGGAAGGCCTAAGGCGATAATCAAAAAGTAGATGGAGGCGTTTTGATGAATGCTGGGGTCGGCTCCCAGAAGCCCAGGAATTTTTCCTGACATGAAAACGCCGAAGGCCATGAGCAATGCGCTGAAGCACAAACCGAAAAGGAGGCCCACCTTCACAAGGTTGCGGGCGCGTACGTCGCGCTTGGCTCCGATGGCGTGGGCAATTTGCACAGTGAAACCTGCGTTCACCGCATAGCATAAACAGCCCAGCAGCCACGTGCTGGATGCTACGAGGCCTACGGAGGCCGCTTCGCTGGAACCCAGGTGCCCCACCATGGAGGCGTCAATGTATTCCATGATGGTGGTGGAAATCTGCGCAAGAATTGCAGGAAGACTGAGCTGCCCAATTAAAAGCAGCATTTGGCTTCGGCTGAGAGCCTTTCCATCTCGTAGTTGTTCAAGGCGGTCCATAATTTTCTTGCGATAAGTTGTACAAATATAGTTTTCTATATTCCACCCACCATGAATAATTCACAAGCCTCATTTAAGAATTCCTTGAAGGTCGCATTCAAGCGATCTCTGCCGGTACTTACGGGGTACTGGTTTTTGGGAATTACTTATGGAGTGCTGGCAGAATCCATGGGCTTTAGCTATTGGTATCCGCTGTCCATGGCGTTATTCATTTATAGTGGCTCCGCAGAGTTTCTTGGCCTTGGAATGCTTGCCGCAGGTTTCAATCCCCTGGCTGCTGCAAGTATGGCCCTTGTGGTGGGCGCGCGCCACCTGTTCTATGGCATTTCTATGCTGGACCGTTACCGTGGTATGGGTTGGCGAAAGCCTTTCTTGATTTTCGGACTGACGGACGAAACTTTTGCTGTGAATTATAATGCCCGCGAATCCACCCCTACGGAAATGCTGATGGTCAGTTTGCTGGATTATTCCTACTGGATTACCGGCGGCTTCATGGGCTATATGTTTGGTTCCCTTTTGAAGTTTGATATTCATGGTTTGGAATTTGTGGTGACTGCAATGTTCACTGCGATTTTTATGGATCAGTTCCTGAAGGAAAAGGAACATCGTCCGGCGTGGATTGGAATCGGTTGCACCGCAGTTGCGTTGTTCCTGTTTGGTTCACAGTATTTTGTGATTCCTGCAATGGTTGGAATTCTTTTGATGCTGACGGCGTTCCGCAAAAAACTGGAACCTAGCTATATGGGGGAGGTGCAAAAATGACTTCCCAGCAGCAAATCATTACCATCGCAATTCTTGCCTTGATGACGGTGCTGACCCGCGCCTTGCCCTTCCTCATTTTCCCTGCAGGAAAGCCTACCCCCAAGTACATTCAGTATTTGGGCAAGGCGTTGCCTCTTGCAGTTTTTGGAATGCTGGTAGTCTATTGCCTTAAGGATGTGAAGTGGCTTGAAGGAATGCACGGCATTCCTGAAATTGCGGGAATCGTGGCGGTGGTGCTGACGCACTTGTTGCGTCGTCAGTTGTTCCTTTCCATGGCGGTGGGAACCGCACTTTACATGGTGCTGATTCGTGTAATGGTTTAATCCTATGCAGAATAGTGCAGAAAACAAATCGAACATTCTAGGTCATCTTTCAGGATTTACAGCAGCCGCAATTTGGGGGCTGATGGCTCCCATTGGCAAGGACGCCATGATGCATGGCGTCACCGGCTTGGATATGGTGTTCTTTCGAGTGACTGGTGCCGCAGTCAGTTTCTGGCTTGCCTCCATTTTCTTGAGTTTGCGCAGGGCTCACTCAACTAATCCCCCCAAGGAAAATGTTCCCACGAAGGATGTTTTCAAGTTTGCCGCCGCAGGGCTTTTTGCCATCGTTTGCAACCAGTGCTGTTTTACGGTGGGACTTTCCATTACGTCTCCCATCAACACTTCCATTGTGACCACCAGTTTGCCCATTGTTGCGTTGATCTTCTCTGCCATTTTTCTTCACGAAAAAATTACGGCTAAGAAAATTCTCGGCATTGTCTTTGGTGTGTCTGGTGCTGTGATGCTTATTATGGGAAGTGCTGCTGCTAACAACGCCAAGGCAGGCAACATTGTGGGTGACTTACTGTGTTTTACGTCCCAGTGCAGTTTTGCTATTTACCTTGCGTTCTTTAAAAATCTTGTGAGCAAGTATAGCGTCATCACTACTATGAAATGGATGTTCACATTTTCCACCATCATGATCGCGCCTTTTACTTTAGGTGGCGTGATGCAGATTCCTTTTAGTGACATCAGTGTGTTGACCTGGCTGGAAACTAGTTTCGTTGTTTTGGGTGGAACATTTATCGCTTACATTCTTGTTGCGAAAGCACAGAAGGCGCTGCGTCCTACTGTGGTTGCCATGTACAACTACGTTCAGCCTGTCACTTCCACAATTGTGTCGGTGGTTGCGGGCCTTGCCATATTTGGAATTAATCATGCCTTGGCCATCGCCTTGATTGTAGCTGGCGTCTATACAGTAAATTCTGCAAAAACCCAGAAGTAAAAAAATGAAAGAATAAGCTCGCAGTTTCTGGTTTTATTACTTTTTATTCTATGAAACCGTTAAGCGATCGTACCAATCATTTTACTGAATCTGTCATCCGCTACATGACCCGCATTGCCAATGGATGCGGCGCAATCAATCTCTCCCAGGGTTTCCCGGATTTTGACCCGCCGGTGGAATTGCAGAACCGTTTGGCAGAAGTGGCAAAGACTGGCCCTCATCAGTATGCGTTGACCATTGGTGCGAAGAATTTCCGTGACGCGGTGTGCCGCAAGCAGGAACATTTCAGCGGCGTCCATTATGATCCTGAAAAGGAAATCGTCATTACCTGCGGCAGTACCGAAGCCATGATGATTACCATGATGTCCGTCTGTAATCCCGGCGACAAGGTGGTAATTTTCTCACCCTTCTACGAGAACTATACGGCGGATACAATTCTGAGCGGAGCTTCTCCCATTTATGTTCCGCTGGACCCTCACGATTTTAGTTTTGATGCCAACGTCCTTGAAGATGCCATGAAGCAGCCGGGCGTAAAGGCCTTGGTACTTTGCAATCCTTCAAATCCCAGCGGCAAGGTTTTCACTAGGGCGGAGCTCCAAATCATCGCAGATCTTGCCATCAAGTACGATTTGTATGTGATTACTGATGAAGTTTACGAGCACATTATTTTTGCTCCTAATGTTCATACTTATATGGCTACGCTACCGGGCATGCGTGAACGTACCATCGAATGTTCCAGCCTCTCTAAGAGTTACTCCATTACGGGTTGGCGCTTAGGCTATGTGCTTGCTCCGGAACCTATCATGGAACGCATCAAGAAGGTTCATGATTTTACGGTAGTGGGTGCGTCCTCTACCATGCAGGAAGTAGCTGTGACTGCTATGAATTTCGGCGACGAATATTATACGGAACTGCAGGCTCATTACACTCACATGAAGCAGTTATTTACAGACGGCCTCCGCAATTTGGGTTTCCGCTTTACGGAACCGCAGGGCACTTACTTCGTGATGATGGATATTTCTGAATTCGGTTACGACCGTCGCATGGCCGCTGGTGAATTCGGCGCCGTTTCCGGCATTGGCATGACTGGCTCTGGTGCGGTTCGCCCCGATGAACTCTTCTGTATGGACTTGGCGAAGAAAGTTGGCGTTGCCGCGGTTCCTGGCAGTAGCTTCTTCCGTGAGCCGGTAAACCATCTGGTGCGATTCCATTTCGCCAAGAAGGACGAAACTTTGATTGAAGCGCTGAACCGCTTGGAAAACGTTCGTAAATTATTGAAGTAAATTGTTTAATCGTGTCATCCTGAGCGAAGTCGAAGGATCTAAAAAGGAATATCATATGAAATTGAAAACAATTCTCGCCCTCGCTCTGGCTTGCTGCACTTTTGCTTTCGCCACTGCAAAGCCGGAACTTGCAAAGACCATCAAGTTTGACGCACCGCCCAAGGCGTTGAAGGCTGACGTCATGGACGCCCTGCAGAATCGTAAGTCCGCCAAGGGCTTCACCGAGAAGGTTGTCACCTACAAGGAAATCGGAAATATCCTGTGGGCCGCCAACGGCATCAACCGCCCGGAATCTGGCAATCGCACGGCTCCTTCCGCATTGAATCAGCAGGATGTTTCTCTCTATGTTTTTACCACCCAGGCAGCTTACCTCTACGACGCAAAAGCCCACGCTATGAACCTGGTGGTGGAAGGCGACCATCGCGCTCTCTTCACCGAACGCATGAAGACTCCGGTGATTGTCCTTCTGGTCAGTGACGTTTCCAAGTTCACCCACGGTGACGCCGAAAGCCAGAAGATGACCGGCGCCATGGATGCGGGCATCGTCTCTGAAAACATCAGCATCTACTGCGCCGGCGCAAAGATTGACACCCGCGTCCGCGCCTCCATGGACAAGGCTGGCCTCCAGAAACTTCTGGGCCTAAACGAAAAGCAGATTCCCATGCTGAACCACGCCGTAGGTTACGAGAAATAACTTTCGACTTTCGTGACGTTTTTGATTTTGACATTTTGATTGCTCCGCGACTTATGAAATCGCGGGGCTTTTTTAATGAGCGAAAAATACGCTTTCATGAAACAATATGTTTCATAGAATGTTGTGAAAATGTAAAAATGTTCAAAATGGCTTAAAAATTTGCAAAAATAGACGGTTTTTGTTTCTTGAATATATTGCAGCCACTCTCCGCATAATTTATTTTTTGAATGTGGGGCAAGCACGTCCCTGTGAATTTTTGAAGGTTAGGAGAACCTTTTATGCGAAATGTTGTTGCATTCATATTTGCCTTGCTTATGCCGTTGGGGGCCTGGGCCGAGGCAAGCAGCTCTTCAAGTAGTTTTGACAAGTTGGAATTTGGGACCCGCTTTGGCGCAGGTCTCATGTATGTCATCACAGATTCCGAAACAGATTATTATCCTTCCAATGGAGGCCCCTGGGGATCGCTGTCTTTCGATGTGGCATACGGCTTGACGGAAAATCTCTACCTGCATTCTGGAGTGGGTTTGGACTATAGGATTTTCTTTGTTTATATAGAAAAACTTGCGGGATATTCTTTTGATTACGATGCCGGGGAGGAACAGCACCCTTATGATATGTGCGAAGGAAGTGTTTACTGCGGGAGGGAACATTGGGAATATAATCAGACTTTCTTGCTAAACATTCCCGTGCTTTTGCAGTGGAGGATTCCCCACATTCTATTTTTTGAAGCGGGCATTGTATTTGACTTGTTACTTGGGACAATCGAAAATCAGGATGATGGATGGAGAGGTGAACCTTATCGAAATCGTGATGAGGAGAGCCGCCTTGGGGTGAATGTTGCTATGGGTGTTGGGCATCAATTTAAATCGGGCCTGTTCATTGATTTTCGTGTGCTTTTCCGCGTGAATGACTTAATCGATGCGGACAAGTTTGCGGATAGTTTTCTTATCCCAGTACAGGGGCATGATAAGGATGGGAATGCCGTTTTTAACTATATGGAATATTCCGAGCCTTATGGTTCTTACTATAAGTTGTTGAAGTTTCAGTTGGGTGTAGGTTACTGGTTTTAACAAAGTTTAAGTTGCGTGAGATCTTTATGAAAAAAATTGCTGCTCTATTCTTGTTGTTTTCAAGCCTTGTCTTTGCCGAAGGATTTTCCTGGAAAACTTTCGATGTAAAGTTGACGCCTTATGTCGCCATGTTCAGTGGTTATGACGCATCTTCCATAGGTGTTGGGGTTCAATTGGTGAAGCCGTTCTCCCCTTATGTAGGTGTAGGTTTACTTTATGAAATTGGCAGCGCTGTAACCACATCCACCGATCGTGACTCCTATGAATTCACCGATTTTACTGGAGGATTGTTATTGAATATGAATGTTCCTATTTCTCAGATTTTCAGCTTGTCGTCTAACTATATGATTAACATTATTTATCGATATGGAACTGTTGAATATTATAGCGGAGGCATGAGCGGCACTGTTGTTGTTCAAGACAAGTACGGGAATAAGGTAGAAGGCTATTTACAGCTGGAAGGTGGAGAAAAATTCTATGAAACAGAATCTCTCCAGTTTCGCGCAAATCTAGGATTCAGTGTCCATACGAAAAATCAGCGATTTGGCTTGGAATTTTACCCGCTGGATATTGCGGTTGACAAAAACGTTCGGCACACATTCTCCTTGAGTGGGGTTGCCAGAATATTCTAGAAGTTTTATGAAACCCATTGTCAAATATCTTGATTATCGCGTGTATATGCGGGAGTTCTATGAAGAGCGTAAGAGAACTTCCGCTTTTACGTGGAGAGAGTTTTCCAAGCTCTCCGGTTTTTCGTCTTCGGGATATTTGAAGCTGGTGAGTGACGGCAAGACCCGCTTGCGTAAGGCTGGTGCAGAAAGTGTTGCCAAGGCCATGGAACTGTCTGGGTTTCAGAAAGATTATTTCTGCCGCATGGTGGAATTTTGCGATGCCAAGAACAGTGAAGAAAAACAAGCGGCCTATGGCGAAATGTGCCGCCTGGCAGACGCCAACAAGGTGCGTATTTTAGGCGGCGAGGCGTACTCCTATTTTTCCAGCTGGATAAATCCCACGTTGCGTGAGTTGGCTCCTATTATGCCGGGTGCGAAACCTCTGGAAATGGCCCGCATGCTGTGCCCCTCTGTACCTGCCGCCGATGTACGTTATTCTTTGGATCAAATGGTTCAGATGGGGCTTTTGCGACGAATCGAGAGTGATGGTCGCGTAACTTACGAGCAGGCTGATGTGGGTATCAATCCCGTCTCTAGCCCGGATCAAAAGGCGGCGGTCAATGTGGCTATGCGAAACATGCAAAAACAGTTTGCTAAGCTAGCCGCGGATTCTGTAGATGACGTTGATGTCTCTGAACGTAGTCTAAGCGGAATGACTGTAGGCATTGACCGTGCGGCATACGAACGAATTGAAAAAGAAATTGCAGCGTTTCGCAAAAGAATCGAGAATATCGTATCCGAAGTTAAGGAGTACGATCGCGTCTACAGAATGAACTTACATTTGTTTCCGTTGAGTCGAAAATTGGAGGAGGAAAATGAAAATGGTTAGCAAGAGCTGTGCAAAAATTACGTGCGCCTTTCTTGTGGCTTTTTTGGGGAACTTCCTTTTTTGTGGCTGCACTGGATTTACTACGGATTGGAGCGGTTTCTCATCAGATAATGGTGATCCATCTAAAACAGAAAATGAAGTCGACGACAATCTTGTTCCCTGTGAATCTGGCCGTTTGAAGGTCAAAGAAACTTCTGAAGATGGCCTATCTGGAAAGATTTCATTAATCTTTGAAGATGCCGATGATTCTCTATACTATAACTATGAGTTCAGAAACGATACTTTAGCCTTCATGGATGAAGGTGAAGATGTTTATGTCTTTACTGACGGGCGGAAGGGCCTGTTGTATGGATGGTGGACTTTGAATCAGCCGTCTGGAACCACCTATTGGCTGTTGACGTCGAATAGGTTCTCCATCTACGTGAAGCGTGGTGAAGAATGTCCTGACTTATAGTTTTTTTTGGAATTATTTAACAGGTGCCGGAGTTTCTCCGGCATTTGCAGCGGTGGCATTTTCTGCTGCGGCCTTTGCCGCGGCCCGCTCCTCGCGCTCTCTGGCTTCCCGCTGGGAGAAGACGCAGCCGCAGAAATTCTGACGGTACAGTTTATACTCTTCGGAGAGTTCGGTGGATCGCTTGAATCCACCTTTCTTTTTGAAGTCGGTGGGGAGGCGTTTTACTCCGTAGATTTCGCACTGTTCCTGCATCACGTCGTTAAGGACTTGTGCGTCCTTCATGGGGCTGATGGTTAGCGTTGTGGTGACGAAATCGGCGCACATTTCTGCTGCAATTCGTGCACTTTCTGCCAGGCGCATCTCGAAACATTTGCGACAGCGTTTTCCGCCTTCGGGCTCATTTTCCAACCCGCGAACAGTTTCGTAAAACTTCTTCGGTTCGTATTTGCCTTCAATGAGGTTCACCGGATTCTTGGTGGGGAACTCGGCAACGAAACGCTTGATTTCCGCAACGCGATGACGGTATTCCTCGTCGGGAGAAATATTCGGGTTGTAGTAGAAAACAGTTATCTTGAAGAACTGTGAAAGGTATTCGATGCAGTAACTGCTGCAGGGGGCGCAGCAGGCGTGCAACAGCAAATGGGGAACCTCGCCACGTTTTTGCAAACCGCGGATAATGTATTCCAAGTCCCGCTGGTAATTATGCTTCGGCGGCTTGGGAACTTCGCAGGCGCAGTCCTTCTTTTTTTCGTTGACTTGGTCAGTCATAGTTCAGCGTGCCGAATGCAGTTGCCCAGTAGCAAATGGTAGTGACGATGGCGAAAAATCCCATGACCATCTTTTCCTTGCGGCTGGTGCTGAACAAGACCGTAGCCATGTAGAAGGTCATATAGAGGGAAAAGAAGAATGCGAAAATCGTGGTGATGATTCGGGGCAGAAGCTGGCTCAATGCTTCCGGCAAAACGTTACCTGCGGTGAGCAAGAACCACAGGGAAACAAACTGCATAATAATGGGCACGATAAATGCGCGACGGACTTCCTTGGGCACCACACGGTGGCGTCCATTCATGGCGTACATTCCCAAAGGTGCGCCTAGGGCCAAAGCGATGTTAAGGGCCACGGAAGGCAAAAAAGAAATGGCTCCAATAATTGCGGAAATAAGCATGGTCCAAATATAAAAAACGACGCCATCAGGTAAAGGAGGTAACCTAATGGCGTCTGGGAGTGTTTGGGTACCGATAAAGTAGATATTCAGGGGCTGGCTAGACCTAAAAATCGTATAAATCTTGGTTACTCGAGTAAACAAGATGTGTGCGGTACAATGGAAAAATCGTCAAAAATGCCGTTTTTCGCTTAAAAACCTAAGTTTATCTGTAAATAGCCGTGCACAGGGTGTAACCGGGAAATTTCCTTTTTTTCAAAGGTTGTGGCCAAATTACATCGAATTTTGGGATATGCCTGGGTTGTCAAGTTGATTTCGTTGCGGATTTGCAAGTGTCTTTGTGGAATGCCCTTTGGGAAAACTAGGGAAACTTTTGCGTAATTTAAGGCCATGGGTTGGTAGGTCGCGGCGATTTCCCAATGGGGGAGGGGTACTTCCTTGTTGCGAATAAATTGTTCCTGAATGTTGAAGCTTGCGACAAATTCATTTCCGAATGGCTTAGATGAAATCTTTGCTTTTAAGTCCATTTGGGTGCAGCCATTTTCTGCTTCAAGGCAAGTGACGCTTGCAGAACCTCGTAAAAAATCCGGACCGGATTCGCCCCCAAGTTTAATTTTTGCGCTGGCGGTATCTGCGCCCAATGGAATTGTAATTCTTGTGCTGGCGGAAACTTTACTGTTCCAGGAATCTGAGAATGCGAAGTTAAAATTCTGTGATCCCCAAAATTTGTATTTGAGTAAAGTGGCACTTAAATGTGATTGTATGGGTATGGAATCGCCGTGAATGTAGGCCACTGTTTTCCAAGATAGAGAATGGAAAGTTTGTTGTTCCTTGTTGTGTAACTCCAATTTTATGAGAGGCGAAAAGTCGGTGCTCGGCGCAATGATTTGCCAAGCGGAAATTTCTCCCCAAGGGGACTTTGCGTGCAAAGCCACAGATTGTTGTTGTGGAGAAAACCAGTAGACTGCATTAAGTGAAAACTCTTTGCTAAATGGGTAGTTCAGAAAACCTTGGATGTTTTTTGCGGTATCCAGAGCTGCGCCCAGGATGAAATTTTTCATAGGGAAAAATAACGCTGTTCCCCACAAGGTGTCTAGGGGAATATGGCTGTGAAATTCCTTGGTGGAAATTTGCCCGAAGAAGGCTTCCGTATTTTTGTTCTTGTAGGTTAAAAGTTCTTGGGATCCAAGGCGAAGGTTGAACCGATAGAAATTCAGCTGAAAACTTAAATTGGATTTTTCTATTTCGCCTAAAGAGTCTGTTTGGACTTTCCAGGAAAGGTGACCGCTGAACTTTTCTCGTTGATTGGATTTTGGTGGAGGTTCCTTTTTTAACTTTCGGCTTTGTGTTTGTTTTACTTTTGTTGGCTTGAGATTGAATGTTTCCGATTCGCAATTTTCAAGGGCGTAAATTTCTGCCAGGATGCAGGCTTCGTGGACATTGTCCTCTTGCAGAAGGTTCAGCATTTCTTGTGCTTCTTCGGCGGATACGATTCCATCGTCCCACCATTCGAAAACCTGGGATTCGGTCAAAGTTTGGATTGATGCAAAAAGATTTTGAGCTAGGTAGAGTAAGCCGAAAAGCAAAACGCGATAAAAAATCATTTTTAGACCTCGTTTTTATACACGTTCTTTTGGTCCGTAATGAACCCCTATCTTTGAAATTTTTTTAGGATTTCTAATTTTGGGTTATGGCAAATTCAAACTGGTCGAAAAAGCCCAATAAGGGTTCCTGGGGTAAAGCTCCTTCTCGCATGCCTGCTCGCGGTGCAGACGCCTTGGGCAGTGCCTTTGTGCCTCACATGAAGGCTCCCCGCACAGAATTCCCGTTGTTCAATGGCAAGCGAGTGACTCCGTCTCTGGCTGGCCTGGATAAGCTTCTGCATTATTATGGTGTGGAACTTCAGGAAGATACCCTGAAGCAGATTTGGGAATACCACCAGCTGATTCGTGCTAACAACGACGATCAGGATTTGACTCGTCTCAATGCCTTTGAAACCATGGTGGAACGTCACTACGCTGACTGCACCTTGATTAACGCATTCGTCGAAAAGTGGCCGGCCCGCATGATTGACGTGGGCAGTGGCGCGGGTTTCCCGGGAATCCCTCTGAAGATTGTGAACCCAAGAATCAACTTGACGCTTTGCGAACCTCGCCCCAATCGTATCAACTTCCTGAACATGGTGATTGAAAAGTTGGGCCTTCAGAATATTGATGTGTTCGGCCATAAGGTTACGAGCCACAGTATGACTATTCCTGTGGATGGCGTTATCAGTCGCGCCTTCGAACTGATGGAAAAGACTTTCCCGCGCCTCCAGAATTCCTTGAAGGTTGGAGGCCGTGTGTTCTTTATGAAGGGCCCTGCTGCCGCTGATGAATTGAAGACCTTGCATCCGGAAGACTACGGCTACAAGCTGCTGGAAAAGCACTTCTATTCTATCCCGAATAGCACCCAGGAAAGAGCGCTCGTTATATTCGAAAGAGTTGAATAAATCGAGGGAGGGCCGAGCCCCCCCTAGATTCTATTGCTAAAAAATTAAAGCAGACCGTTTGGCCTGCTTTTTCCCTGCACCCTAGAAAAGTGTGTCTGCACTTTTCAGGCCGGGGTTCCAAGGGGAGGATCCCCCTTGCATCTCATAAGGAATTAGAACTTGAAAAGCAATCCAAATCTCATCTGGCCGTCGCGAACGCCGTCGTTGTCGCCCACATCCTTGATGGTGGCGAAGTCGAACTGGAGCATGTCGCTAAGCATAAAGCCGAAGCCGAAGTCAACTTCGTTACGCTTACCAGTCTGGTCGTGCAAGTAACCTGCGCGGAGGGCGATGGTGTTGGAGTAGATGAATTCCAAACCAACGTTGAACACGCCCTGCATTACAGAATTCTTCAACTGTTCAAAGAATCCGTCGCCACCGCGTTCCGGATTAAGCAAGGACTTCCAACAAGCGATGTAGAAGGGTTCCGGATTACCGTGGTCATCGTCGTAAACGACTTCGCGGTTATAGTCTGCTGCAACGGTCAGCTTGTAGTCTGCCAAGGAGAAGATTTCGTAGGCGAGGCCGAGACGCCAGGTCAACGGAATCGGGTCTTCGATGGTCTTGTCTACGTAGTAGACGCTAGGACCGATGTTCATAAGGGCTGCGGCAAAGTTCAACTTCGGGATGATCAAGTTCTTCTTGAGAACGCCGATGTCGAATGCGTAACCGAAGGTGGTTGCTTCTTCTTCCCCGGCTGCTGCACCAGAGCTCAGGTCGGAATAGAAGAACTTGATGGAGAGGCCGAGACCCCAGTCGCCGGGGAAGCGTGTGCCGTAGCTGACGCCGCCCACGATTTCAGAACTGTTGTAGGCCACCAGGTCGTCTGCATCGATGTCTGCGGATGCCACAGTGGAACCGAAGCTGACAAAGTTCACGAATGCGCCCAAGGTACCCCAGTCATTCAGCGGAATGGTCATGCCGCCGTAAAGATGGTACAGGTCGGGAATGTTCAAGACCGGCAAAAGCTTTTCGTAGAATGCGGTGAGCTGGTAGTCGGCGTCCTTGAACTGTTCCATACCGTTGGCGGTACTGAACCAGACGTCGTTGCCCTGCGGGATGACTGCCCAGACCTTGTTGACGGAGAGACCGTTTCCAGAATGGTAATGGATCCATTCGTCTTCCTTCTTGACGCTGCCTTCTTCTTCTGCGGTGCCGCGTTCAAGTTCTGCCTTACGGCCACTTGCGGTGGCGTAGTCCGGCAGGTGGCGCCATACGCCCTTGTCGGTTGCGATCCAGATGCCGCCCTTCTGGTCCACGGAAACGTCGTTCACGTGGTTGTTGGCGAACTGCACCTGTTCCCACTTGCGGAGGTTGAAGTGGCTGAGGCCGCCTTCATGAGCTGCCCAGACGTGACCGGAGCTGTCCACGGCCAAGGCGGTGGGCTTAAGATCCATAACGCCGTCTTCTTCGGTGAACAGGCTCCAGCGGTCCTTGTCGTTTACGGACTTCTTGGGAACGAGGCGTGCGATACCCGCACCGTCGGCGGCAACGAAAAGTTCCTTACGGCTTTCGGACCAGGCAAGAGCGTTAATCTTCTGGCTGGGGAGAACTTTACCCTTCTGTTCGAACTGGCCGTTGCGGTAGACGAACAAACCGTCGTCGGTACCGATCCAGATAGAGGCGCCCTGACTTACCAAGGCAGAAATTCTGTGGGTGCCCAGTTCAGATTCGTAGCTCTTCCAGCCCTTGCCGTCGAAACGGTAAAGAGCCTTGGGTGTACCTACCCAGAGCTTTTCAGTTCGGCTTTCATAAAGAACGGCGGTGATGGTGTCCTTGACCACAAGGTTCCAGGGCATCTTCACTTCCACCACGTGCTTTTCGTCTTCAGCAGTCTTGATTTCGTTGAAAGCCTTGACCTGACGAACGTATTCATCCAAGCCGCGTTCTGTACCTACGTAAACCTTAACAGCGTCGCGAACCTTTGCGTTACCCTGCAGAGTGATGGAATGGTAGTTGATCCACTGTTCGCCATCAAACTTCTGGATACCTTCGGCAGTTCCAGCCCAAAGTTCGCTCTTGCTAAAGAAGCCGTTCTTGGAACGGGATGCCATGCGGGTGAAATAGGGGGCGTTCTTTGCGTCAGCAGGGTAGGACATACGCCATTCGTCGGCCAAGGGACCGAAAGCGAGACCTGCCGGGTTGTAGAACATGGCGGTAGCGTCGTCTGCCATGGCAGAACCGGCTTCGCCCATACCCAGCTGACGTGCGCCAACGGGCATTTCAAGTGTGATAATAGCGGAACCTGCAGCGAAAGTCAGAGCAGGTGCAAGCAAAAGAGCGGAGAGTAGGGATTTACGCAAGGTGCCTCCAGTCCGGTACGTCGTAGCTGCTTCCGTGGGACGGTACAACAGCCTTCCATCCGGATTTACTTGGGTTTTCCCAAGGCTGCTTCGGCAAGAGCTTGCAGTCACAGCCCAAAACATAAGGCGGCAGGATCTCGGCATGGTTGCGGATCTGTTCGCGGGTAATAAAGTTTTCTTCGTTGACGAACTTGCAGTATTCCTTGCCCTTGGGGCCGAGAACGATGCGGTAGGTGGCGGTGCCGTTGCGGTCGCCTTCGTCAATGGTTCTAATGGTTTCATCCATGGTCTGATGCCACTGGGCGATCAGGGCTTCCCTCTGGTCGGGGGTCAAGTTCTGGGTTTCAAGCCAGGAGCGCAGCGATGCGTCGGAGGGCTTGACCGCTTCCAGGGATTCGCGGGCGGGGCGGACCACTACAGCGTACTGGCCGGACACGTCGATAACCTGCTTGGGCTCGTCTTTTTCGTCGGAGCTGTGGATAACCACGTAGGCACCGATGGCGGCGAGAATGATCGACAGGACAATAATTGCGATTACAATGATGATTGATAGCATATTCAATTCCGTTTGGGTGAAACCCGTACTCTAAAAAACTAGCATTTTCTATTTTATGAGACAGGAGATATTATGTCTAAACTAAAGATTTTTCTTGTTCTGTTGATGAGTGTGAGCTGTTTCGCCGTTCCTTTCAAAATGGAAACCGTAAAGGAAGGCTCCGGTGACCCCATTCGTGCAGGACAATTGATTAAAGTCCATTACAAAGGATTCCTGTACCAGGATAGCACCAAGGCTAATGAAGCAAAAACTGAAGAAGTGTCAAAAACTGACTCTACCGCTGAATCTACCGAAGCTGCTGAAAACGGTCCCTTTGCTGACTCCTATGCAAATGGCGAACCGCTGGAATTCACTATCGGCGTGGGTATGGTGATCCCGGGTTGGGAAAAGGGCCTTATGGGAATGAAGGTTGGCGAAATCCGCAAGCTTTATGTGCCCTACCAGATGGCTTATGGCGAAAACTCTTTGGAAGGTATTCCTGCCTATTCCGACCTTTACTTTGAAGTGGAACTGGTGGCTGCCGAAAAACCCATGGAACCGGATGCATTCCCCAAGAGTGTTGATGGCCTCAAGTGGAAGGATGCCGCCAAGGGTCTCAAGATTTACGATGAAAAGGTTGGTTCCGGCAAGCCTGCTGCAGTAGGTTCAGTGCTTAAGACTCATTACACCGGCTGGCTCCTTTCTGGCCGCAAGTTCGGTAGCTCCAAGGACATGGGCAAGCCCCTCCAGGTAGTGCTGGGTGCTGGCAAAATGATCAAGGGCTGGGAAGTGGGTCTCGAAGGCATGCGGGTCGGCGGCGTCCGTTGGTTTCGCGTTTCTCCCAACATGGGTTATGGCGCAACTGCCTACTCTATGATTCCTTCCAACTCCACCTTGATTTTCAAGGTTGAACTGGTTTCCTCTGAAATTGACGAAGCTGTGGCTGCCGCCATGGACTTCTTCCCGGATACAACCGCTCTCACTTTCGAAAATGGTTCCGAAGGCTTGCGCTATGCTGTAATCAAGCAGGGCGAAGGCGAACCTGCCCAGAAGGGCGACAAGGCTGTGGTCCATTATACCGGATGGCTTACCAATGGCTACAAGTTCGATAGCTCCCGTGACCGTGGTCAGGTATTCAGCTTCCCGCTGGGTGGTGGCCGTGTGATCCGCGGTTGGGAACTTGGCGTTCAGGGCATGCTTCCGGGCGAAAAGAGAATCTTGATCGTTCCGCCGGGAATTGGTTACGGCAACCGCGCCGCAGGCCCGATTCCTGCAGGATCCACCTTGATCTTCGCCGTGGAATATCTGGGTAACGAATAATTCCAGAAACGAAAGCCTACAAATCCTATAGTTTTTCAAGGAAAAGCCTCGCAAAGGGGCTTTTCTTTTTTTAATTTGTGTTGTGAGGTAAGCAAATGAGAATTTCTACAAAAGGCCGTTACGCTTTGCGCGTCATGATTGACTTGGCAAAGAATGGTAGAGAAAACTACGTGAAGCTGCAGGAACTTTCAGGTCGCCAGCAGATTTCTGAAAAGTATCTCGAAGGAATTCTCGGCACCTTGGTTCGCGGAAAGCTTCTGGAAGGTGCCCGCGGCAAGGGCGGTGGCTACAAGCTTAAGTGCGAACCTTCGGAATGCAGCGTGTGGGATATTCTCTCCCTGACGGAAACCTCGGTGGCGCCTGTAGCCTGCCTGGACGACAAGGAGAACAAGTGCGAACGCGCCGGCATTTGCATTACGCTTCCAGTGTGGAAGGAACTGGACGGCATTATCCGCGGTTACCTAGAGGGAGTTAAGCTGGACCAGTTTGTGCGTGGTGTTGAAGCCGCCGATGGCAAAATGCCCGACGATAAAATCTGGAGCTGCGGGCTCTAGAATTTAAACGACTCGGGGCGTTGCACTCGTCGTATCTCTAAAAAGCTGGTGAAAACTGGCTTTTTTTTATTTGTTCCGAACCTGCAAGATTCTGCGAAAAATGCCTAATTATAGCCTTTCTTAAGGATTGGTTATAGTTAAAAACTATAGAAAGCGAAGAAAAGTGAAAAAAGTTGTAGTTTTCCTACAAAACCTATTGGATAAGTAGGAAATTGTTTTTAAGTTGTGTTTGTCGGTTTGAGAAACCTACAAAACTTGTAGGAAATTCTAAAACCAAAGAACTTTAATACAAACCGCCCCGTAGACGCAAACACGGAAAGGAATTCAATCATGTCTCAGAATCTTCACTTTGAAACTCTTCAGCTCCACGTTGGCCAGGAATCCGCAGACCCCGCAACCGATTCCCGCGCAGTTCCTATTTACGCAACCACCTCTTACGTTTTCCACAACTCCCAGCACGCAGCTGACCGTTTCGGCCTCCGCGATGCCGGTAACATTTACGGTCGCTTGACCAACTCCACCCAGGGCGTTTTCGAACAGCGTATCGCTGCCCTGGAAGGTGGTTCCGCTGCCCTCGCCGTTGCATCTGGCGCCGCTGCCATTACTTATGCCATTGAAGCTCTCGCTCAGGCTGGCGATCACGTGGTTGCCCAGAAGACCATTTACGGTGGCTCCTACAACTTGCTGAAGCACACCTTGGCACCTTTCGGCGTCAGCACTTCTTTCGTTGACACTCACAACCTGGCCGAAGTTGAAGCTGCCATCAAGGAAAACACTAAGATCCTTTACCTGGAAACTCTCGGCAACCCCAACTCTGACGTTTCCGATATCGACGCTCTTATCGAACTTGGCCACAAGCACGGCCTCGCCGTTATCGTCGACAACACCTTCGGTACTCCGTTCCTGTTCCGCCCCATTGAACACGGCGCAGACGTGGTTGTCCATTCCGCAACTAAGTTCATCGGCGGTCACGGTACAACTCTGGGCGGCATCATCATTGAATCCGGCAAGACCAACTGGAAGTCCGGCAAGTTCCCCACCATCGCAAATCCCAACGTGAGCTACCACGGCGTAAGCTTCGCCGATGCTGTTCCGGGTGCCGCATTCGTGACCTACATCCGCGCAATCCTCCTTCGCGACCAGGGCGCTGCAATTTCCCCGTTCGCTGCATGGGCTCTCATCCAGGGTACTGAAACTTTGTCCCTGCGTATCGAACGCCACGTTGAAAACACCAAGAAGGTGGTGGAATTCCTTTCCAAGCACCCCAAGGTTGCTTCCGTTAGCCACCCCAGCCTGCCGACCCATCCGGACCACGAAAACTTCAAGAAGTATTTCCCCAAGGGTGGCGCCTCCATCTTTACTTTCGAAATCAAGGGCGGTCAGGCCGAAGCCTGGAAGTTCATTGATAGCCTGAAGATCTTCAGTCTGCTGGCAAACGTTGCCGACGTGAAGAGCCTGGTGATTCATCCGTACACCACCACTCATTCCGAACTGAACGAAGAAGAATTCAAGGAACAGCACATTACGCCGTCCACCATCCGCCTGTCTATCGGTACGGAACACATCGATGACATTATCGCGGACCTGGAACAGGCATTGGCCGCAGTTTAATAACTGCAGTAAACAGTGATTAGTGGTTAGTAAACAGGAAATGCAGAATGAAGCATGCGCCTAACCACTAACCACTAACTACTAACCACTAAAAATAAAAAGGATTTCAAATATGTCTAAGATTTATACTTCTGCAGATCAGCTGATTGGTCACACTCCTCTTCTGGAACTTACTCACATCGAAGCCGCTAACAATCTCGGTGCGAAGGTTCTTGCAAAGCTTGAATATTTCAACCCCGCAGGCTCCGTGAAGGACCGTATCGCCAAGGGCATTCTGGATGACGCTGAAAAGTCCGGCAAGCTGAAGCCCGGTGCAGTGATTATCGAACCGACCTCCGGTAACACTGGCATTGGCCTTGCTTCCGTTGCTGCAGCCCGCGGCTACCGCATCATCATCGTGATGCCCGAAACCATGAGCGTTGAACGCCGCCAGATTATCAAGGCCTACGGTGCAGAACTTGTTCTTACCGAAGGCGCCAAGGGCATGAAGGGTGCTATCGCCCGTGCAAACGAACTGGCAGCAGAAATTCCGGACAGCTTTATTCCTGGCCAGTTCGTGAACCCGGCAAACCCGGCAACCCACCGCGCTTCTACCGGCCCGGAAATCTGGGAAGACACCGACGGTAAGGTGGATATCTTTGTTGCCGGTGTGGGTACCGGTGGTACCGTCACGGGCGTTGGCGAATATCTGAAGTCCCAGAACCCCAACGTGAAGGTTGTTGCTGTGGAACCCGCTTCCTCTCCGGTACTTTCCAAGGGTGTTGCTGGCGCTCACAAGATCCAGGGCATTGGCGCAGGTTTCGTTCCTGACACCTTGAACACCAAGGTCTACGACGAAATCATCGCAGTGGAAAACGAAGCCGCATTCGAAGCCGGTCGCGAAATCGGCCACAAGGAAGGCGTGCTGGTGGGCATCTCTTCTGGTGCCGCCCTTTGGGCCGCCAAGGAACTGGCAAAGCGTCCGGAAAACAAGGGCAAGACTATTGTGGCCCTCCTCCCGGATACCGGCGACCGCTACCTTTCTACAGCACTCTTCGCTGAATAGTTTTTTGTCCTATCTGTGTTAAAGTGAATTAAGCGCCAGGAAGTTCCATTAGCTTTCTGGCGCTTTCCTTTTAGGAGGTTTTATGATACCCTTAGAAATTCTGCCTACGTTTTTATTCTACAGCTTTATTACAAGTATTACGCCAGGTCCTGCAAATTTAAGTTCCCTTTCGCTGGCGCTGAGCCGCGGAAAAAATGTGGCTCTCAAGCAATGGGTGGGGCTGTTCACAGGTTTTACTATTGTGTCCCTGATTTCAGGATTCGTAGCTTTCTTTGTAGGAACCGCCCTGAATGAATACGCAAAAGTTTTGTCTGTGGTGGGGGCCGCCTACATTTTATGGCTGGCCGTTCACCTGCTGCGAGAAAAGATGATTCAGGAATGCGCCTCTGAAAATATTGCTGCCGCTTCCTCTGCTCAATATTTTCGACGCGGAATTTTCGTGCAGCTCACCAATGTGAAGATTATGTTCTTTTGCGTGACTGTTCAGACCACATTTTTGCTGCCCTATAATCACAGCTTACTTTCTGTTCTGTTGTTGGCTTTGCTCTTGCCCTTTATTGGACCCGTTTGCAATCTGGCCTGGCTCTTTACTGGGGCTGCCTTGCAGCGATTCTTTGTCCATTATCAAAAGCAGGTGAATGCGGTAATGGCGGCGTCCCTTGCGCTTTGCGCAGCAAGCATTGTGTTGAATTAGGATTTATCGTAATCTTCCAGAAAACTGTGCTGCTCGCCGCCGGCCTTGTAGCCGGGAAAAGTCTCGATGCACACGGCGTGAACGCTGTTGAAAATATTCTTTTCGATATTGGGGTTGATTCGCTTGAGGCGCTTGATCAACTCCTTTGTTTCCTTGCGCTTGCTGACGCTGATGACGTCG
Source organism: Fibrobacter sp. (assembly GCA_024399015.1). GTDB lineage: Bacteria > Fibrobacterota > Fibrobacteria > Fibrobacterales > Fibrobacteraceae > Fibrobacter. The sequence continues at coordinate 10,320 of JAKSIC010000009.1, read as the reverse complement.
CCGCTAGCATTGTCAATGGCGCAGGCTTCCTGCTCTGCAGTGCGTGAAGTCATGCGGCAGGCGCACTGGATGAATTCCAGGCAGTTGTATTTTGTCCAGTTGACAATGTCCTGCTCGTTGATACAGTACATGGGGCGAATCAGTTCCATGCCGTCAAAATTCTGGCTGCGAAGCTTGGGCATCATGCCCTGCAGTTGCGCACCGTAGAACATGGCCATGACCGTGGTTTCGATGACGTCGGACATGTGGTGGCCCAAGGCAATCTTGTTGCAACCCATATCCTTTGCCATGTGGTACAGATGACCGCGGCGCATCTTGGCGCAAACATAGCAAGGAGACTTGACCACCTTTTCGGTAACGTCAAAAATGTTGGTCTCGAAAACCGTGATGGGAATTTCCAGCAGGGCGGCGTTGCTCTCGATCTTTTCCCGATTCACCTTGTTGTAGCCCGGATCCATTACCAGGTACTTGACTTCAAACTGAAAATCCGTGTGGCGCAAAAGCATCTGCATCAGCTTGGCCAGCAGCATGGAATCCTTGCCGCCCGAAATGCAGACCGCAATTTTGTCTCCTTCTTCGATCAGCTTGTATTTCTTGATGGCCGTGATGAAGGGCGTCCAGAGACGTTCGCGATAAGTGGTGGAAATGCTACGTTCCACCTTCTGCACAAAGGAAAGTTCTCTTTTCTGTTTCTCAGCCATCAATGGCAAAGTTAGAAAAAATCATTTTCAGGAAGTACTGATGAATTCTCGTGTCTTCGTTCAGTTCCGGATGGAAGGTGATTCCCAGTTGGTTCTTGTAGCGGACTGCGACTATTTTATGATCAACTTCCGCAAGGACATCCACGTCTTCGCCGGCGCTTGAAACCACGGGGGCGCGGATGAAGGTCATGGGGATGGTGGCGTCGGTGGCGTTCGTGATTCCTTTGAAGGGCTGTTCCGCGAAGAAACTTCCCAGCTGGCGGCCGTAGGCGTTGCGCTGTACGGTGACGGGCAGGGTGCCGAAATAGACGTTGCTATCGTTGGAAAGTTTCTGTGCTAGAAGGATGAGACCTGCGCATGTTCCCAAGACGGGGAGACCGTCCTGAATCAACTTTTTCAGCGGTTCGAAAAGTCCCAAATCCTTCAGCAGTTTTCCCTGGACAGTGCTTTCGCCACCGGGGAGAACAAGACCGTCGAAAGGAAACTTTCCGCTCTTGGTTTCTGCGGGGGCGCGATTCAAATCAGAAAGCTGACGGATTTCGAATGTCTTTGCGCCAAGGCTTTCCAGAATTCTGCGGTGTTCAATAAATGCACCCTGCACGGCAAGGACGCCGATGACAGGGGCTTTTTTCGTTTGAGTCATTGAGCCTCCTTTAAGGCTGCAAAATTACTTGCCGCGTTCGGCCATAAGCAATGCGATTTCCTGCTCGTTGATGCCCACCATGGCTTCGCCAAGATCTTCGGAAAGCTTTGCGATGAGCTTTGCGTCGGTGTAGTTGGTGACGGCCTGAACGATGGCCTGGGCGCGCTTTTCAGGATTGCCGGATTTGAAGATGCCGGAACCCACGAACACGCCTTCGGCACCAAGCTGCATCATGAGGGCTGCATCGGCGGGCGTTGCGACACCACCGGCGGCGAAGTTCACTACGGGAAGCTTGCCGTTATCGTGAACGTATTTCACGAGTGCGTAGGAAACTTGGAGTTCCTTGGCGCGGTTGTAGAGTTCGTCTTCACGCATGGAGGTGAGGCGAGCGATTTCCTGCTGCATCAAACGCATGTGACGAACAGCCTGGACAATGTCACCAGTGCCCGGTTCACCCTTGGTGCGGATCATGGAAGCGCCTTCTTCAATACGGCGGAGGGCTTCGCCCAAATCCTTGGCACCGCAAACAAAAGGCACCTGGAAATCGCGCTTGTTGATGTGGAAAATGTCGTCGGCAGGAGAAAGAACTTCGCTTTCGTCGATGTAGTCAATTTCAATAGCCTGAAGAATCTGGGCTTCGGCAAAATGACCGATACGGCACTTGGCCATGACGGGGATGGAAACGGCGTCCTGAATGCCCTTGATCATCTTGGGATCGCTCATGCGGCTGACACCACCGGCGGCGCGGATGTCGGCGGGAATACGTTCCAATGCCATGACAGCGCAAGCCCCTGCGGCTTCAGCAATCTTTGCCTGTTCCGGAGTGGTCACGTCCATGATGACGCCACCTTTCAGCATCTGGGCAAGATTCTTGTTCAGTTCGTAACGGTCTGCGATATACTTTTCGGTCATAATGGACTCCTTTTGTTTGTTTTCGAACCCTAATTTACCCTTTTCATTGACATTATTAAATATTCAATTTTCTACTTTTATAACAAGGTCAGATTAAGGTCAGTTTAAGGTCAGATTATGCTTAGTTACGACATGACAAAAAATGGTTCCGATTCTTTGTATCACTATTTGTATAAGTGCATCAAGAATGACGTTCTTCAGGGAACTTTGGCGGCAGGGGATAAACTGCCTACGAAGCGTCCCTTTGCGGAACATCTTGGTGTCAGCGTGATTACTGTGGAAAATGCCTATGCCCAGTTGCTGACCGAGGGCTTTATTTATTCTGAACCCCGCAAGGGCTTTTTCGTTGCGGATATTGCCGAAAAGTTGAAAAAGTCTGGACTTGCCGCAACGTCCTCCCGACAGAATTTTCCCGAGTCTCGCGAGGCACAACGAATTTCCGCGCCTGACGATTTACCGCCCCGTTTTCAAAAACTTCAGTCCCGCGCCCGTAGCAAAATCATTGCTGACTTTACCAGCAACCAGTCTGAAACTTCCGCATTCCCCTTCTCCACCTGGGCGAAAATCATGCGTAAGGTTTTGTGCGAACAGCAAAATGAACTGCTGGAACGTTCTCCCTACGGAGGCGTTTTGCCCCTCCGTGTGGCCATCGCCAAAATGCTGAAGGGCTCTCGCAATTTGGATGTTTCTCCAGACCAGATTATCGTGGGCGCAGGTACGGATTACCTTTACGGCCTACTGGTACAGCTGCTGGGTTTCAACAAAAAGTATGGCGTTGAAGATCCGGGCTATAGCAAGATTTCAAAAATCTATCGCAAGTTGAATGTGGTGTGCAACTTCATCCCGCTGGATGAACAAGGTGTGCGCATCGACCAGCTGGAAGAAACCTGCACCGACGTTGTCCACCTTTCGCCGTCCCACCATTTCCCTACGGGTATCGTGACGCCGGTGAGCCGCCGTTACGAACTGTTGAGCTGGGCGGCAAAATCCAGCAACCGCTACATTGTGGAAGACGATTACGACAGTGAATTCCGCATGGTGGGCAAACCCATTCCCGCCCTGCAGAATATTGATGTCCAGGAAAAGGTGGTGTACATCAATTCCTTCTCCAAGACGTTGGCGTCAACAGTTCGCGTAAGCTATATGGTGTTGCCCAGGAGCCTCGCGGAAAAATTCCACGAGGAATTCAGTTTCTATACCTGCACCGTTTCCAACTTTGAACAGTTGGCACTTGCCCGCTACATTGGCGAAGGTCATTTCGAAAAGCATGTGAACCGTATGCGCAATTTTTACCGCCATCGTCGCGACGCTCTGCTTTCCGCCATTCGCAAATCCAAGCTACGCGATTTCGCCGCCATCTCCGAAGAAGATGCGGGCCTTCACTTTATTCTGAAAATCAACACCGCCCTCTCCGACGAGGAATTCTGCAACGCAGCCAAGGAGAAGGGGGTTGTCATCGGGGCCCTTTCGGATTACTACACCCAGGCCGAACCTTCCGCCCATCAGTTCATCATGAACTACTCCGCCGTGCCCGAAAAGCAAATGCCCAGGGCCATGGAAAAACTGTACGAAGTGGTGAAGTCTATCTCCTAAATCGGCTTGCCTTCCGACTGCGATTAGATTCTCTTTGCTGAGGCTTAAATTTCTGTGTATAAAGGATTTTTTACCATAAAATTGCGATATTACGGATATTTATTCTACAAATGAGGAAATAATGACTATTGAAAAAAGAAGTTTTTAGTCTAGATAAATATAATCGAAACTTTACGAGAAGATGCCGTGCATGAACTGATGGCAGATTTCAAAGGCGTCTCTGTCGTTCAACTTGATCATCTTGTTGAAATAGGCCTGGATGCTTGCGTTGATGATTCCGAGGAATGTGTAGGCGTAACGCTGATGGCGCCCCTTCATGTTGCCGTGATCTTTGCTTGCTGCAAGGAAAAGTTCTGAGAGCGCAGTCCACTGTTTTTCACAGAGGGGGAGGACTTCGTCGTGGATATCGCCTTCGGTAGGGGTGTTGCTCATGCACAAGAACCAGGCGTAGAATTCCGGATTATTCTTGGCGAATTCGAAGTACACGCGGGCGACGGATTCCAGGGAGCGCACGATGTCGTGCTGGTACACAACTGCGGTTTCGAAATCCTTCCAGAAAATTTCCAGATGGGTACTGAGGAGGGCGTTCAGAAGGCCCCGCTTATTTCCGAAGTAATGGTACAGCGTGGGCTTGCCCACTCCTGCGGCGTCTGCGATTTTTTGCACGCCGGTAGCATCGTAGCCTTCCTTGCGGAAAAGAATCAGGGCCTGCTGCAATAAAACTTCTTTTGTGGTCATGATTCAAATATACTTTTTATGTACCGCTAGGTACAAGGATGCGGCCCCACTTGGGCGGAATTACGACGGTAATTTTGCTGTTGCTGATTTCGATGAAATCGTTGGAAAGAAGGTCTCGCAGATTTTTTAAGGAATTCATTTGAGGCGTGCGCGCATAATGATTGCGCAAGTCAATTTCAAATTGAACGGGTGTGTCTTGAAGATTTATAAGAACAAGGGCATCGCCATTTTGGTGTGTTCGCCAGAAGGCCAATTGTTGGGAGTGAACGAATTCCTGTTGATAGCCGCCTTCGCGCAAGGCGTCGCAATCCATGCGGATGGCGGCGAGCCTGCGGATTTCTGCCAAAAGGTTTTCCTGTCCTGCGGGAATGCCCTGGTCTATTTCATCGAGACTTGGTCTCAGGTTCCAATCGTCACAGCCGCCCTTAATTGCGTCCAAGCCAAATTCCTCGCCGTAATAAATAGTGGGCACTCCTGGCATGGTGTAAAACAGCAGATGCTGAACGAAATTGTCTGCCTTGTTTTTTAAGATGCTGTAGATTCGGCTGACGTCGTGGTTCTCGTTGAACAGCTGAAGCCTTGCTCCCTTGCAGCTTCCGCCTCGGTCATCAAAAAGCTGGTTCAGGTTGTAGGCCAGTTCAAACATGTTCTTGTCGTTGATGGAACTCCAGCAGGATTTATAGGTCTGGTAATTGGTGACGGAATTCAGCCCCGCTTCAAGCCAACGCCTGGGATCTCCGAAAACCACTTCTCCCATCATCCAGAAATCCCCACGTTTTTGATGGCAGGCGGTTGCTAAGTGGCGTAGAAATTCCCGGTCCATATCCTCGGCAGCGTCAATGCGGATTCCGTCGATGCCGAATTCATCCATCCAGAATTCCGCACAATGAATCAGCTCCCTTTCCACTTCGGGATTTCGCAGATTGAACGCCGGCAGTTCCTGGAAACCGGCCCAGCAATCCACCGTAAAGGAATCGCCGCAAAGGTTGGGCGTATTGAATCGCGGATTGCGATACCAGCCTGCGTAGGTTGAATTTTGGCCTTTTTCCCGCAGGTCCCTATAGGCGAAATGATGTCTGGAGGAATGGTTCCAGACGGCGTCGAAAAACACCTGGAAACCGGCGTCGTGAAAATCACTGACCATTTTCTTTAGGTCGTCGTTGTTGCCCATTCGCGGATCCACCTGGTACATGTCTGTTACGTCATAGCCGTGGGTTTCGCTTTTAAAAACGGGACCCAGCAGGATGGAATCAGCCCGCAGACTTTGCAAGTGGGGGATGAGGGCGGTAAGTTGGCAGATGTTCCTGTATTTCGCCCGGTTCGTGTTTGCTTTGGAATCGCGGCCGTCTTCAGTCTCTCGTAATGCGCCTAGCGGAAATACATGGTAAATGTGGTTTGGTCTCACGGAATCCTCCTTGAAAGTATTATATACCGTTCGGTATATTAAATTTAGTATACCGATTGGTATATTGTCAAGGGGGCGAAAAAAAAGGAACGCTTTCGCGCTCCATTTTATCATGATGTTTGTGGATTCTACTTGTCCGCAATCTCAGAGCTGATGCTCATTAGCGGGTTCAGCGGATCCGTGTCAATCAAGTCAAGGTGCTTGACCATGTGGAGGGTGCCTTGCTTGTACTTCTGGAAATGTTCCGAAGCGATGTGCTTTTTGTAGGCGTCCTGGCTGGCGTAGATTTCAAGAATGTAGAGGGCATTCTTGTCACGCTTGAGGCCCATGGGATACATGCAGATGACGCCCGGCTCCGTACGCATGCTGGTGGCGCCGACTTCAAGAGCCATGGCCATGTACTGGTCGTGATATTCCGGGTGAATCTCAATGTAGGACAGGCGAACGATGCGGTCGCTTTCAAAGGGCTGTTTTTTCACTTGACTAGTCTTTGCCATAGCCATTCCTGAAGCTAGAAGAAGTACGAAGAAAATTAGAAGTTTTTTCATGATTTTTGAATGTGCCGCCGCAGCGGCGGTTTAGAATTTAAAATTTAAAATTCGGACTTCAGCCAGTCTACGATTTTTGTTTCGCGGCTAGAGAAATCAGCAGCCTTTATAGAAAGGCTTGCGGTGAAGTTATTGCCAGGAAGCAAGCGCCTGGCGTCGGCTTCTACGCCGCTGATTCCGCTGGAATGGCTGCTGACAATAAGGCCTACTTTTTTATTTGCAAGTTCCTTGCTGTTCTTGAAAAGATAGGTTTGCATGGGAGCGGCCATTTGGCTCCACCAGAGAGGTGCAACGATGATCACTTCGCTGTAGTTTGCGAAACTCACTTCGACGCTTGCGGTAATGGCGGGGTAGCTGCTTTCGTCATCGGGATTCTTGTTGATGGCGTCAATAAGGGCGTCGCCGATGGCGTAATTGTTGGCGGCAAAATCTGCCTTTTCCACAGGAGAGATTTCCACTACGTCGGCAGAAATCATTCCTGTCAAAGTTTCTACGATAGCCTTGCTGTTCCCGGTGAAGGAGTAATAAGCGACCAGCATCTTTTCAGAAGTTGCGGAGTCAACGGCAGGTACGTCTGCTTCTGTAGAATCAGCGATGCTCTCGCTAGATGAGCTGGCGACATTCTCAACTTCACTGGAACTGCTTTCCGCAGTTTCTGTTGCAGAAGATTCCACGATGCTCTCACTTGAACCTGCAACATCATTCTTTGCGTTAGAGCTGGAGTCGTCGCCGCAGGCGTTCAGAAAGAACGCCGCCGTCACACTCAACAAGAACAGCAATTTTTTCATACCGCCTCAATTACGGAAGCTTGTTGTACACTTCGTCAACTACAGGTTCCAACCATTCGTTGCTGGCGTTTTCGCCAACGTGGGTGTGGTAAGTCAAGTGCTGGAACCAGGAATCCTTGGCAGCACCGTGCCAATGTTTTTTGCCTTCGGGAATGGCCACCACAGTACCCGGCGTCATTTCAAGAGGTTCCTTGCCTTCTTCCACATACCAGCCGCGGCCAGAAACAGCAATCAGGACCTGCACCTGGTTGTGATGCACGTGCCAGTTGTTGCGGCAGCCCGGTTCAAAAGTCACGTTGGTGGGGCCGCCATTTTCGGCGCTCATGGGAGCCACATAGCTGTTGCCGATAAAGTACTTTGCGTAATTTACGTTAGGCACGCCGCGGGGCCACGGGGAATCTCCGCCGTACATGCCAGGAATCAACTTGGCATCCTGCAAAGTCATGGTAATGCTTTCCACCTGCTGATCCGTAAGGCCTGCCTTCTTTGCGCCGGCCTTATGTGCGGCCAGCTGGGGGTGAACACCATCCATGCCGCTGAGGGCCGCAACAGTCACCAGTTCGCGTTCTGGCATGGTCAAGTTGTCGCGGGCGAAAATGTCGCCGAACAAATGTGCCTTCAGGTAGTAATCCGTTGCAGGAGCGAAAGTATTGTTCACCTTGCCGAACAACTTCGTCTGAACTTCGGTACCGGCCTTCAGGGAGTTGTAATTCTTGGGCAGGGGAGATGCGTCCTTGCCTTCGGCGGTCTTCTTGCCGGCGGCCTTGCGTTCATCCAGAACCTTCTGCAAAGTTCCCAGGGCGTTCAGGGAGCGCGGGAAACCGGTGTAGGCATAAAGCTGGGAAAGGGCTTCCTTCACCTGGCTTACGGTGAGGCCGTCGTCCAGACCCTTGTCGATGGCCTTGCTGAGTTTTGCCAAGTCGCCCTTGGCTTCCAGGCAGGCGATAATGGCCATGTCCTGCTGCTGAACGGTAAGAACGTTTTTCATAATCTGTGCGTTTGTGGTGGTGGCGAATGCGGCAGAAATTGCGACCGCCGCGCCCATGGATTTTACGAATGTTTTAAAGAATGCAGTTTTCATAGTTATGAATTTACCAAAAGACTAGTTTTAATTCACTACCCAAAACAAATGAATTTCTACCAAAAACGCAGATTTTATATATAAAAATTTGATTTTATAACCTTTTTTCCTATATTCAGAACGTAAAAAATGGTATAGAATGAAAATTCTCAAAGTCGATAATCCCAATGTTTTTGCCCGTCATGTGAGCGCTCCGGAGATTCACCCCCTCATCAGCGTGATCCATTTTGACGAGCTCGCGCCTTTTCCCCATAGCATGAACAATTACGGTGTGTATGGGCTGTTCATCCAGCGGGAATTTCCCAAGTCCCTGGTTTACGGCACCAAGACGATTCAGGCTAGCGGCTCTTCCATTATTGCGGTGGCGCCGGGGCAGCTTGGCGGTTCCAAGGAAGGTGGCAATGGCATCGCGTTGAGTGGCTGGGCGGTGCTTTGGTCGCCGGAACTTCTGGAGGATTCGTCCCTGGAAAAGCAGATGAAGGATTACGAGTTCTTCTCCTACTTTTTTTCGGATTCCTTGCAGATTGATCCTGCGGAGTGGCAGGCCATTACCCAGCTGGCGTCGCAGTTGCGTTCTGAGCTGCAGCAGCACGAAGACGGCGCGCCCCTCAGGAGCATTGTGCAGTCGTACCTTCACTTGATTCTTGAATATTGCAAGCGGGCTTACTTGCGCCAGAGTGCAAACGGAAACGACGGCGACAACGATATCTTAAAGCGGTTCCATACGCTCCTGGAAAAATATTACCGCGACGAAAAACAGAAAATTCACGGAGTGCCCTCGGTTGCCTACTGCGCCCGGGAATTGGCCTACTCCCCCCGCTATTTTGGCGATTTGGTCCACAAGGCCACAGGCGGCAGCGCCATCGGTTATATCCATTCCTTCGTCATTAACCAGAGCAAGAATTTTTTGATGAAGGGCCTTTCCATCGGCGAGACCGCACAACTGTTGGGCTTCAGCTACCCCCACCATTTTACAAGACTGTTCAAAAGCGTGACGGGACTAACCCCAAGCGAATTTATGAAGTAGATTTCTGCCCTTGTTTTTCATCAATAATGTTCGTATATTTACGAATAGAGGCGAATATGGCAGAAAAAAAGTATTGTGAAGAAACCGAAAAGTTGGCGAGAATTGCCAAGGCTCTTGCTCACCCCGCAAGGATTGCCATTGTACAATTCCTGGCGAAGCAGGATACCTGCTACTTTGGGGACATTCACGAAGAGTTGCCTATTGCCAAGGCGACCGTCAGCCAGCATCTAAAGGAACTGAAAGATGCGGGCTTGATCCAGGGTGAGATTGAAGCACCAAAGGTCAAGTACTGCATCGATCGTGAAAACTGGAAACTGGCGAAGACGCTTTTCAAGGATTTCTTCAATATGGAACTTTGTAAAAAGAAATCCTGTTGTAAGTAGTCAAGATCCCTGCTAGGCAGGGATAAATTTTTAACCTTATTGTTCGTAGTTCTACGAATAACGAACTAGAAAAAGCGGAACAAACCGCAAAGGAAACAAAATGAAAAACATCAAGATTCTTGTCAGTGAATGCAAATGCAACCAGTCTTTCGCCGATTCCGTGGAGCGAATTGTCAAGGAAATGGGAATCGAGGCGAACGTTACTCGTGTTGACGATATCGTTCAGATGATTCCCTACAATGTAATGTCTCTCCCCGCTCTGGTTGTGGATGAAAAGGTGGTGGCCAAGGGTAAAATCAGCGATGACGAAATCCGCAAGGTGCTGAGTAAATAATCAAAGGTTTATATGATCCAGCAGTTTGCAGATTGGCTTATCTATGGCTTGTGTGGCCTGGATGCTGCGTCCCGTTTAGGGGCCGCGCTTAACTTCTTTGTTTACGATTCCATAAAGATTGTGCTATTGCTTTTTGCCATCAGTTTCTTGATGGGAATTGTGAACGC
>JAKSIC010000008.1 GCA_024399015.1 Fibrobacter sp. | reverse complement strand
GGCAAAATTCTCCGCCGCCGAGGCAACGGAGAATTTTACTAAAGACGTATCAAACTGCTTGAGGATGAACATGTCGCTACTCCCACTGCGCTTCGCTTCGCTCGCGCCTGGTCGTGCGGCTCGGTCATAAAAATGAGCAAACTCATTTTTGCGACGCTCGCCTTACTCCCACTCGATAGTTCCCGGAGGTTTATGTGTAACATCATACCACAGGGAGCCGGCGCCTTCTGCTTCGAACTTGCGCCAGAGGCCTGCGAGCATGCCCTGGTCGATTTCGGCGAAGTTGGCGGTCATGGCTTCGGTGGAGTTCACCGGACGCATCACGATGCAGGGCTTGCCTGCGGTGCGCAGCGGCACGGACACCACGGGCATCTGCCAGATTTCTTCGTACAGTTTGTTTTCCTGCAGGAAGGTGGTGCAGATGTCGTCGAACTTGCGGAGGGTATCGAAGTTTTCGCGGGTAGCGAACTGTTCCACAAGCTTCGGGTCTTCATCGGCCACGGTGCCGATCTGGTAGATTACGCGGTTGATTGCCTTGAAGCGGTTGGCAAGTTCGGTGGAGAACTTTTCGCAGTCCTTCCAGGAGAGGTTCGGGGTGGTCAGGAGGAACGGCTGTGCGTAGGTACGGCCATCGCCCTGAACGCCAACGCTCTTGATGGGGAGCATGCGGCCGCTGATTCCGTTAGCCTTCAGGTAGTCGGCGAGGCTTCCACCCTGCGCGTCGCGAACATCGTCAAACTTCACCATGTCGTCCTTCAAAACGCCATCGCTGCAGAGCAGGCGAACGCCAAGGCCCGGACCCGGGAAGGGGTGACGCCAAACGAGATTGTGGGGGATGCCCAGTTCTTCGCCCAGGGCACGGACTTCGTCCTTGTAGAGGTCTGCCAGGGGTTCCAGCACAAGGCCCTTTTCCATCAGGTCCAGAACTTCCTGGACGCGGTTGTGGTGGGTCTTGATCTTGTCGGCGTTCTTGGTGCCGCCGGATTCAATGGTATCGGGGTAGATGGTGCCCTGAGCCATCATCCACTGGTTGGGGTCAAGGTTCAGCTTGGCCATTTCCTCGTCCTTCACCACCAGGAATTCCTTACCGATGATGCCGCGCTTGGTTTCCGGCGCAGTCACGCCGGCAAGCTTTGCCAAAAAGTGTTCGCTGGCGTCGCGGATCTGAAGGTTGTTCATGCCTTCGGCCTTGAGAAAATCCATGATCTTCTGGGATTCGCCGAGACGCATCATGCCGTTGTCCACATGGAGGCCCAGGACCTTTTCGGGGCCCAGCACGCGGTTCAAGAGAACGAATGCCACGGTGGAGTCCACGCCGCCGGAGACCAGGAGGAACACCTTGCGGTCCTTCACCTGTTCCTGGATGCGGGCGGTGATGAGGGGCAGGTAGCTCTTCATGTTCCAGGTCTTCTGTGCGCCGGTAATGTCGATGAAGTTTTCAAGAAGCTTCATGCCGAACTTACTGTGGGTCACTTCCGGGTGGAACTGGATGCCGTAAATCTTGCGTTCGTCGAAAGCCACGGCTGCGATTTCGCAGTCCTTGGTGCTGGCCACGATACGGTAGCCTTCCGGCAGCTTGGTGACCTGGTCGCCATGGCTCATCCACATGGGGGAGGCCTTGGGCAGGTCCTTCAAAATGGGGCACTTTTCGTCGCCCACGATAAGGTCTGCAATGCCGTATTCCTTCACCTTGCCCGGTTCCACATGACCGCCCAGCTGCTGGGCGATAAGCTGGTGACCGTAGCAGATGCCCAGCTTGGGCACCGGCAGGTTCAGGATTTCCGGATTGTATTCCGGAGCGTCGGCAGCATAAACGCTGGACGGGCCGCCACTATAGATAATACCCTTGACGCCTTCCAGTTCGGAAACGTCGCAGTTGGGGGAGTGGATTTCGGTGAAAACGCCGAGACGGCGGACACGGTTTGCGATGAGGTGGGCGTACTGACCACCAAAATCGAGAACGGCAATAGTATCTACATTCTTCATACGGGGCGAAAGATAGAAAAAAAGCGTTTACATCGTAGTACAGTGTGATTAAAACAACACTTAATTTTTTTAACATCCCCCTAGTATTTAAAGAATTTGTTCAAAAAACTATATTCGGCGGCGGGTATAGAATGATAAAGATCTTAGCACTAATTTTAGTACTGTCTTCTTCCGCATTGGCCGACGTTGTACCGGTCAAGGCCACTAGAGCCTCCGCTACCATGCCGAAACTGGGTGAAGTAAATTACAGCACCCGTAATCTCATTGACAATTCCGCCAGCACCGTCTGGGCTGCCCCCTTCCAGATGCAGTCCATTTTCGTGGAGCTGAAGGTGGACGCCCACGAGATCAGCGCCCTCCACATTCTGAACGGTTACCGCAAGAATCAGCACCTGTACGAAAGCAACAGCCGTGCAAAGACCATCAAGATCTACGTGAACAACAAGAAGAACCTGGTGAAGACCGTTACCTTGAAGGATCTTCCCTGGGAATACTGCTTTGGCGAGTTCGACGCCGACGGCTGCAAGAACTTTTTGCAGGGCACCGAATATTCCGAAATCGTTGACCAGTACCAGTCTACGGCCTGTAACGATATCTGCCGGCCTATGGACTATTCCGAGGAAGTTCTTTTCTCTCCGGCCCTCCGCGATGTGAAGATTCTGATCATCCAGATCGAATCCATCTACCCGGGCAAGAAGTGGAACGACCTGGTGATTTCTGAAATTTCCCTGGAAGGTTACGCCCAGAGTCCCGTCAAGGCGGGCTATGTTCCCGAGTGGGGTACGGTGGTGGACGCCCGCGACGGCCAGGAGTACAAGACCTTGAAGGTGGGGCAGAAGAACTGGCTTGCCCAGAATCTTGCCTATGCCGATGAAGGCAGCAACTGCTTTGAAAAGGTGAAGGGTTCCCGCTGCTCCGAGAAGGGAAGAATTTATTCTGAATCCTCCGTGGACGACGGCCTTTGCCCCCTGGGTTACCGCCTGCCCACCAAGGAAGAATTCCTGGAGTTCAACAAGTTTATTCGTAACCATTCCTCCGAGGCTGTCCAGAGCTTTAGCGACCTGTTCGTAACGGCCAAGTCCTCCAATAGCTTTGGCATGAACTTCTACAATCTCGATGGCCTCTGCAGCTGCTTTGACGCAGGCTGCGACGGCGACCCCTTCGAAGGACTTATCGACACCTTGTATGCAAAGTACCACTCCAAGGATGCAGAAAAGCCGGGCGAAACAGCCTTCTGGGTCAAGCCCTTCAAGGCCGAAGGCATGGAAGAGGATGTTCCCTTTATGCGTTTCAGTGCCGAAAACGGTGCCTATGTTCCCCATGGCGGACAGTTCAGCTGCTTCCGTAACGGCGGTAGCGAATACCGCAAGGAATTCTTCGTCCGCTGCATCGAAGAATAGTTTTTTTCAACTTTTTTGAAAGAACACCTGTTTTTCCTAAAAATCTTTGCAACCGATTGTATCGGTATTTCATCTAAACGTTTGACAGAAAGTTGAGCATTTTTTACTTTCTGCGCATAAATTAAATAAGGAGAACTAGATGAACAAGTTTATTACCGCATTGGCTATGACTCTTAGCCTTGCTGCAATTCCCTCTTTCGCACAGTACGAAGAAGATTACCAGGAAGGCGCACCGGAATACGATGCAGAAGCTGCACCGGAATCTAACGCCAGCTCTTATGATGATACTTATGTTGCTGCAGAACCGGAAGCTGCTCCCCAGGCTGTTCAGCAGTCCGACGATGCAGAACCCTTCAAGATCAGCACCCGCCTTGGCGGTCGTATCGCTATCGGTTTCGGTGGTGCAGACGACTTGACTAACCTCAATGTGGACTTGACCGGTTCTGTGCGTATCTACCTCACCAAGGAATTCGCTCTCGCACCGGAAGTCGGTTTTGCTTTCCGCTCCCTTACCAGGACTTACGCTACCGAAAGGGTGCTCGGAGGCTATTATTTTGATTACGACGATAGCTTCAACCAGATTTTGCTGGATATTCCCCTTCTCGCTCGTTACGAACCCATTCCGTACCTTTATGTTGAAGGTGGCTTGAAGCTCGGCATCAACATGGCCAGCTTCTATTCCGATGACTACACCTGCTACGATTACGACGGCGATATTGTGTATTCTGGTTCCTATGATACTGGCGATTGGGATGCAAGCTCCGTCTATGCCTCCCTGGTGCTCGGCGCCGGTGGCCGCGTAAAGGCCAATGGCCGCGATGTTGATGTCGGCGTCCGCTTTATGCTTGACCTCAACGGCGAAGACTTCGGCTACAACTATGTTGAAAAGGGTGATACCAAGGTCAAGTACATGAAGGTCGGTAGCGGTCATGCCTGGGCCCTCCAGCTCTCTATGACCTACCTCCTTTAATAACTAGAATTCTCACGAATAAAGTTTGGAGTTTTTATGAATAAAGTATAAACCGCCATGGCTCTGGCTTTTAGCCTTTTTGCAGTTCCTTCCATGGCTCAGTTTGGCAGTTCTCTGTCTTCCTTTGAGCCTGCATCTGTAGATGGTGTTCACCGTCGTCCCCATGGCAATCCGCCGCCTCCGCCGCCTCCGCCGCGTGAACCGCATCGCGACCATGGTCAATCCATCATTTCCCCGGATAGTCCGGTGCGTCTTGGTGGCCGTCTGGCTATCGGTATTGGTGATGCAGACGGTTTGACCCATATTAACGTTGATATGGGTGGTGCATTGCATGTTCGCATCATGCCTATGATTTACCTGGCCCCGGAAGTGAACTTCTCTATTCGTAACTACTCTGAAAAGTATGATTCTGAAAGATTCTATGGATACTACTACGAATTCGAAGACAACTTTACCCAGTTGCTGGTGGATATTCCCCTTTTGGGTCGTTTCCAGCCCATTCCGTTTATCTTCTTCGAAAGCGGTTTCAAGCTTGGTTTAAACCTGGCTAGCATGTATTCCGACGACTATATCTGCTACAACAATAGGTTTGACCGCGATGTTATCGATCGTGGTTCCTACGATGTAGAAGAATGGGATGCAAATCCGCTCACGGTCTCCTTTGTTCTCGGTGCCGGTGGTACTGTAAGGGCTGATGGTCGTTGGGTGGATGTGGGTCTCCGCTTCGTCTTTGACTTGAACGGCACTACCTTCGACTATGTCATGGAAAGAGCTGGCAAGCGTGAACATAACATTGTTGGTGAAGGCCATCCCTGGTCTCTCCAGTTCCAGGCAACCTACCTTCTCTAATTCGAGAGAATATGCTTGAAAAAGTCCCGCTCCATGAGCGGGATTTTTTTATTTTTGACGCCCATGGATTCTTTGTCCGAATTTTTAACCTTTGCCAATTCGCCAACCCTGACGTTGTTCCAAAAGACCCAGGGTGAGGCTATTCATGTCAACGGGGCTTCTGTCCCGCTGGCTTCCATGATGGTGGCTGCAAGGTTCCTTAAAAATCCCAGTCACATTCTGGTGGTGGCCAAGGATTATCGCAGTGCAGAAACTTGGGTTGAAAATTTGGAAAGCATGGTGGGGGAGGATTTTGTCCGTTTCTTCCCGTCCATCGGTTTGAAGCCTTACGAAAAGAAGGTGCCTTTTGAAGGTGTTCTTGAAGAACGTCTAAAGTTCTTTAGGGATTTGGAGAAGAATGAATCACCCTTCATTACGGTTTGCCCCCTGGATTCCTTGATGATGCGCCTGCCGGAACCCGGCTTTGTGGCGAAGGAATCCAAGAACTTGAAGGTGGGGGATGTGTTTGAACCAAGCACTTTGCGCCCCTGGTTCTTGGACCATGGCTTTGTGGAACAGCCGGTGGTGAGCGGGGTGGGGGAATTCTCCATCCGCGGCTGCATTGTGGACGTGAACTGCCTGCTTTATCCCCACCCCATCCGTATCGAATTTTTCGGCGACGAAATTGAATCCATAAGATCTTTCGACATCTTTACCCAGCGTTCCGTGGAGCAGATGAATAGCGTGCAGCTGTTCCCCATGGGTGAATTTGTGGTTCCCGAGAAGGAAGTTGCCTTGCGTGGCGGTGACGCCGCCGGACTATGGTGGCAGCGTAGCCGTTTTGAAAAGCTGGAAAAGAGCCTGCTGGATTACCTGCCCAAGGCTGCCCTTGTTTTCGAGGAACTTTCCCTGCTTTCGGAAACAGCTTCCAAGTACTACCTGAATTACGAATCTGTTTTCCATGAGTTGCGCCAGGTGGAGGCGGACGCGGTTCCGCCCAGCGATATCTGGTTCAAGATTGGCGACTTGTCCCGCAGTTTCGTGGGGCGCGCCTCCATGGATGTTACCCGCGTCAACGTAAACGACGGGAACTGGCATGAACTCCATTGCCGCGTGCAGGATTTCTCCTCCAACGGTACAGATGCGGTAGCTAAGCAGATTGAGGAATTTGCTGCTGCCGGTGGACGAATTTTTGTGGTGGCACCAACACCTGGTGGATTGAATCGTCTGAAGCAGGTCTTTGAAGACTTGCCCATCGAGGAATACATCCAGGGCAATCTTTCCGAAGGTTTCTGGCTTGAAGAAGACAATATAGCCTTCCTAACGGAAACCCGCATTTTCAACCGCCATTCCAATAAGGCCCGCAAGCGCAAGATTTCTGGTTCAGTGACCGGTGCGCTGATGATCGAGTCCTTGAACCGCGGTGACTATGTGGCTCATGAAGACCACGGTGTGGGTAAGTACCTTGGCCTTGTCCGCGTTGAAGTCAACGGCGGTATGGTGGACTGCGCCCTCTTGGAATATGAGGGTGGCGACAAGCTGAAGTTCCCGGTGGCGGACCTCCAGAAGATTGAACGTCTTGAAAATTCCGAGACCCCTCCGAAGCTGGATAAGCTGGGCAGCAAGACTTGGGAAAACCTCAAGAAGCGTGTCAAGCAGAAGGTAATCCAGATTGCCCGCGAACTGGTGGAACTGTACGCCAAGCGCGAACTTATCGAGGGTTTCGATTTCCCGCCCGACGGGAAACTGCAGAAGGAATTTGAAGAGGCTTTCGAATACGAGCCCACGCCTGACCAGGTGAAGGCTACCGCGGATATTAAGCGGGATATGGAAAGCCGCCGACCCATGGACCGCCTGATTTGCGGCGACGTGGGCTTTGGTAAGACCGAAGTGGCAATGCGTGCCGCCTTCAAGTGCGTGGTGAGCCGTAAGCAGGTGGTGCTTCTGGTGCCTACAACGATTTTGGCGGCCCAGCATTACGAAAACTTCATGGACCGTTTTGCGGGTTTCGGCGTGAACCTGGCTCTTGTGAACCGCTACAAGACTGCCAAGGAGAAGAAGGAAATTTTCAAGCAGGTTTCAGAAGGGAAGGTGGATATTCTGATTGGTACCCACGCCCTGCTTTCTGAAAAGAACCAGTTCAAGGATCTTGGCCTTCTGATTATCGATGAAGAACAGAAGTTCGGCGTGAAGCAGAAGGAAAAGCTTCGCGAGATGCGCCTTGCGGTTGATACCTTGAGCATGAGCGCAACGCCCATTCCTCGTTCTCTGCATTTGAGCATGACTGGGGTTCGCGATATTTCTCTCATCAATACTCCGCCGATCAATCGCTTGCCTGTTGAAACCAAGCTGATGAAGCGTGACGATGAGGTCTTGAAGAACGCTATTCTGGATGAACTTGCCCGCGGTGGCCAGGTGTTCATTGTGAACGACCGCGTCCAGAGCATTTATCACCTGGCAGACGATATCGAGGCTATGGTTCCTCATGCCACCATCGGTGTGGCTCACGGCCAGATGAACGACCGCGACCTGGAAAATGCAATGGAATCCTTTATTTCCAGGAAGTTCGACATTTTGATCAGTACCAGCATTATTGAATCTGGCTTGGACGTTCCTAACGCAAATACCATTATCATTATGAACGCCCATCATTTCGGTATTAGCCAGCTTTACCAGATGCGTGGACGCGTGGGCCGAAGCAGTGTGCTTGCCAAGGCGTTCCTGGTGATTCCCAATAAGCATGAAATTTCTGCGGAATCCATGAGGCGCTTGCAGGCCCTGGAACAGTTTACGGATTTGGGTAGCGGCTACCAGCTGGCTATGCGTGACTTGGAAATTCGCGGTGCCGGTAACTTGCTGGGTCAGGAACAGCACGGCTTTATTGCAGAAGTGGGCTTTGAAACCTATGTGCGCTTGGTGAAGGAAGCGGTGGAAATGCTCCGCGGCGGTCCCAGCGAAAAGCCCATCCAGACTCGCGTGGAAATTGGTGTGGATGCCTACCTGCCGGAAGACTACATCGAAGATGGTCTTACCCGAATCTCCATGTACCAGCGTATTGCTCGCGTTTCCCATACGGATGAAATTGAAAGTATCCAGCAGGAACTTCTGGACCGTTTCGGCCCTGTGCCTGAGCCTGCCAAGATGCTTTTGCTGGTAACGGAAATCGGTTTGCTGGCTGGGCGCCTCCGTATTCAAGGTCTTGTGCAGCGCAAGGGAATGCTGGCCGCTACCTTCGCAGAATTCCCGCCTCCCGATCCCCGCATTATCAGCGAGATGTATGGTGCAACTCAGTTCCCCATGCGCATTATGGGAGGCTCGCCCCTGCAGGTTGTCATTGAGCTTGGCAAGGGCAACAACACGGAACTTGCAGCTCGCGCCCTCAAGGAATTTAGAGCATTCTCTGTTATACGCGTCCAGGCTGCAACCATACAGCCCAAGAACCCGTTGTTGGCTGGTATCGGCGAAAGCTAATAGTTTCGTTTTAGGGCTGCGCGAAAATGCGCAAAAGCTTGTATGGAAATGCTCGGCTTAAATGGTGCTGTTGTAAAGCGCCATCACTTGCATTAAACGATTCTGAATCTGTTTGGCGATAGTGCTTGCCGCAATAGAATCCGTGGACTTTGTTTCCGCGGAAGGGTTTGCAGAAACCGCGGAAGTGCCCGCGGGCGGATTCACGAAGCTTTCGTCGGCGTCGGTCTCGAACCTTACCCGCGTCTGGGGAATTTCCTTGATGGCAGCATCCGTAGATTTCTTGCGGAATGAATCTATATGCAAAGAGAAAATGGCGCAATCGCCGAAGGCTTTGCGAATTGCCTTGACCGCGGAAATGTCTCCGCCGAATCGATGGAAAACAATTTGTGTTGCTGCTCCTGCTGCGGTTCCTATCGTAGAGTTTCCGTTATCGAACCCGGCGTCGGCAAGAATCTCTACGACTCTCAAGTAATCGCCCACGCAGTGGATGTGCAGCGTACGCCCCAGCTCCTTGGCAAGCAACGCTTGCCTGCGGAACACCTGTTCCTGCACGCCCCCCGGTTCATAACCATCAAAACGCTTGTCCAGGCCGCATTCGCCAACCTGTGCATTAGGATGTTGTTTTAGAATTTCAGTAAGACGTTCCCAATCGCCCTCGGAAACCTTGGTGGCGATCATGGGGTGGATTCCAAAAGCACGAGTTTCTCCCATTTCGATGGATTTTTCCCATTCCCAGGGTTCGCAAGCTATGTTGTTATAGCTTGTTCCTGCCTGTTTTAGCAGGCTTGCCACTTCTTTGGAGTGGGGTAGGCGGGTCAAATGGAGATGAAAATCGTACATCGGCTAGAATATATCCTGGAATGGCCTGTTTTAAACGTAAAAAACTGAAAAAAAACTTGTTTTTCACAAAGAAAAAGCCTAATTTAAGGGCGTACTAACGTTTAATGCATAAATAAAGGAGTTTATTATGCGTGATTTGCTGGAAAAGGCATTGAATAAGGGTCTTAGTGTTTCTTTTTCTAATGAAAACGGTTTCTCCGTTATTCGTATTTGCAAGGGTTCCGAAGTAGTTGCTAGCTGCAGCCTCGGCTCCGGCGACTTCCGTACCAGCGTCGAAGACTCCCTCCAGTCCCTCATGATGGACCTGGACCGCAAGGGCATCTAATTCTCGTTTGTGAGACATCAAATTTTATAAGCCTCGACTTCCAATGAAGCCGGGGCTTTTTTTTGAGTGAACGCAGGTTCTAAACTCGACGAAGGTTGAGTGCGTTTGTGAAAAACAAAAATGCCTGGTATTTAACCAGGCACTTTTACATTCGGAATAGTCCGTCAAGTACGCGCTGTGTTCTTTACGTAAGCACGAGTGAACGCAGGTAGTTTTCTTGACGAACGACGAGTGCGTTAATTAATACGACCAACGAGGTTGCCGGACAGCATGTAGTCCTTGGTGCAGCCGTAGCTATGGAAGCCTGCAGAGAGGCTGAAGCGGTTGGTGAATGCCTTTTCAAGGTAGAATGCTCCGAGAACGTCCTTCACGTGCTTCGGATCCTTGGTAACACCATAGAAGTCCTTGTACTTGTGACGGTTGTTCACGAATTCTGCTTCGACGAGGATGCGGTCAACAACCGGAGTGTAGATTGCTACACCGCCAGTGATCGGCAAGATGGCTTCGTCGGTGATGTCCATTGCAGCACCTTCAAGGAAGATATCGAAGGTCTTGTTGATGGGGAGGTTGAACTTAGCAGAGATGTTGTGCTTGATGTCAGCCTTGGAGTCGTAGATTGCGTCGAAGAGGTTGCTACGATAAGCCAACTGAACCTTCAGGAGGGCGATGCTTTCGAGACCGTGGAAGTTGAATGCTGCACGGAGGTCGCCTCTGTTGAGGTTGGTGGACTTGCTGATCAAGGAGATGTACATGTCCATGTTTTCGGTCGGGGTGAAGCCGAACTGCAACTGGTTTTCCGGATCCTGGGTGGAGAGGAAGCCTGCGTTGTAGCCATCGATATAGCCACCGAAGTAGTCACCGCTCTTGTCGGTGTTGTCCCAACGACCGACCTTGAAGGTGAAGTATTCAGTGCCCTGCTGAGCCCAAGCTTCGTCCAGGGAGAAGTAGTCGTCTGCGGTCTTGCCTTCGCGGATTGCCTTCTTCTTAGCAGCCTTGGTTGCTTCGTCTTCGGCATTGAGGGCGAGGTCGCCCGGGTAGAATGCTAAAGCGATCTTACCCTTGAAGTCGTCTGCTTCAGCGAGAACGGCAAAGTTAGCTTCACCGCTCCAGGTTTCAAAATTGTCGTTGTAAGTGTCGTCTTCGGAGGTCCAGAATACCTTGCCTGCTTCCAATTCGAAGTCAGCGTTGATATCGAAGTTGACCTTGCCAGCAGACATCACTGCGTTTTCGATCATCTTCTTTTTCTTGCGGGGCTTCTTAGCCTTTGCAGGCTTTGCGGGGGCAGCTGCGACTTCGGTAGCAGGAGCGGCTTCGGCAGCGGGTGCTGCGGCGACTTCTGCAGGTGCTGCGGCTTCGGCGGCAGGAGCTTCTTCAGCTACGGGAGCGGCTTCTGCTTCGGCTACGGGAACCGGAGCTTCGGCAGGTGCTGCAGCTTCGGCAGCGGGTGCAGCGGCTTCGGCGGCAGGTGCTGCAGCTTCGGCAGCGGGTGCGGCGGCTTCGGCGGCGGGTGCGGCAGCTTCAGCAGCGGGAGCAGCGACTTCGGCAGCCGGTGCGGCGGCCTGTGCTGCGGGGGCAGCTTCCTGAGCAAATGCAGCAGCAGCCAGGATGCAAGAGGCGAGGAACATTTTCTTCATAACGGAACTCCTTTCACTAATTCCACATCCAAAGTTTAGTAAAAAAAAACTTTCACTTAGCAATTTGTCTATGATTTTTCATATAAAAAGCTAATTTTAGACCCCAAAGAGGTTTTGTTTTGAAGAAAATTCTAATTGTTGCGCTTTTTTTGATGGCAAACTTTGTTTTTGCCCAGAGTAGTCTTTCCGTTTTCAAGAAAGTTCAAGGTCAGGTTGACGAAGCCAATGTTGCTGGCTCCCTAGTCTTTACCGACTGGATCAAGGAACTTCCCATTCCCCAGGATTCCGTCAAGAAGGTGACTATCAAAAAAGAAAAGGTCCCCGTACTGGACAAGAAGGGTCGTCCGGTCAAGGACAAGAAGGGCAAGCCCAAGATGAAGGTCAAGAAGACCCGCATCATCCAGTGGGAATATGTAGAACCTTCTGAACCGCCCCGCTTCGTTCCCATCCAGTGTAAGTTTGGTGATGTGTGGGTCAAACGTGCCGACCTGGCTCGTTTCCAGCAGGCATCTGCCGATATCAGCGGTGAATACGCCTCCAACTCTGGTAGCGTTACCCTCAAGAAGTCTCCCACCAATCCCCGTCTCTTTACCATCGTTATCCAGAATGGTCCCTTTGGCGGCCGTGCAGAATTTGAAGCTAGCAACGTGGAATATCGTGAAGCAGGTGGCATGGGCCGTATGACTTATTCTGAACTGGGCTGCACCATCGATCTCGCTATTTCCAATCGTCAGGTGAAGGTAGCCCAGAACGGCTGCGAAGAATATAATGTAGACCGTTTCACACTCGCTGGCGAATACAAGACTTTCAAGGGCAACAACCGCAAGGTTGAAACCTTCAATTTCCCGGAACAGGCCTTTACTTACAAGCGCTTCAAGTGGTGCGACAGTGGCTTTGATTCCTGCAAGGAAGAAAAGGATGAAAACGGCAAGGTGACCATCACCTGGAGTAAGGGCGGCAACGGCTTTATTGAACGTAAGGCAGGTGAAGAAGTCCATACCTATCGCCCCTTCGAACACGTCATCCCTCACAAGCGCGACTTCTTCAAGGGTGAAAAGCCTTTCGTTATCAAGACCAAGCGCACTGACATCAGCGGCGAATGGTGGATCTGGTATTTCTACCCGAAGTCCGAACGATTCAAGATGGTTCGTGCCGGTATGCGCGAAGACATCGCCCAGATGGAAATCTATGAATAAACTGGTTGAACAGTCCAGAATCCTGTTCATGGATACAAGTGTTATTGTGCGCTTGCTCCAGATGAATCCGGATTATTATCCGGTGGTTTCGTCAGTGCTTGACTACGCCTACGAAAAGAATACGACGATTCTGACCTCTTCAATTACTTTGTTTGAACTCGCCCAGAAGGCTTGCCTGGCGGGGGAGGGAGTTCTTGCTCGTCAGTACCGCGAGTTCTTTGAACATTCTTCAAACGTAAAGATGTGCGAAGTGAATGGGGAAGTTTCCGTGAAGGCTGCGGAACTGTTTGCTGCAGCGAACAAGACCAACCATAAGTTGACAGAATCCGAGGCGCAACGTCTGGCTACAGCCTATGTGAACGGCGCTGATTGCATCCTCACTGAATGTGCGAATTTCCGCGATGCAACAGATATCGCTGTCGTGACGCTCGATGAAGTGTAGACCGCAGCTTACGGGGAGGATGTTGTGTACAGATTTACGCAATTTTTCATGTGGTTCTTTTTTGCTGTATCGCTCGTAGGTTGCGAAAATTCTTCCAGTGTCGAATCTAAACGCCATCATATAGCGGAAGGATGCGCTTTTTCTCGCGACGGAATGGAGTTGTACCATTTGCAGCGTGACGGAAAATGGGATTCCCTGATGACTGCGTGCGATACGGCTTTTGTCGTAGATTCTATCTTGGTTTATGATACACTGTATAAAGATACCCTAGTAAAACGCTATGCCAGTTTTGTTTATAGAAACCGTGTTGATAGTACATATGATACGTTGACGGCGCGCCGCGTTGCTGATTCAACACTAGAAAACATAAAAAACGGCAGTTGTATGCGGTTTGTCTCGTGCCATTTAGATTCCGTGCATAAGGAATTTTTTTGCCATGAACCTAGTATGCGTTTATGTACGTCTACTTTTTCCAAAGCTTATGTTGCCAATGGCAGGGTAAACTTTGCACAATGCAGTACAAGGCGAAGAGTCCTATGTATTGATGATACTGTTCGTGTGGATTCCGTGATTTATAGAACCGCAACGAAGCAGGATACGGCGTTCTTGAATTATGGAAAAAATGCATGGACCACATATGTACCTTGGATAAATGCACCCCTTTTTGATACAGCCGGTTTCCGTGCGGCGTTAGATACTCTTGATACGCGGCATCCGACGTTTGCCATGGATACGTTGTGGATGGGCTACTTTATTCAATGGGTGGGGCTGCCTGAATGGGTGACTCGCGGAAAATTGATGGTAAATGGTTCCTTGGCGTATCATAAAATAAACCGTGCATGCTTGGGGGTGTGTTATCCCTCGGACTATTTTGAAGACCCCTTCTTTTTGGCTAATGGCCTAGTGAAACCGCTGGAACGGGACTCTGTCATCACCTGGAAATTGAAGTACCATTATTTAGGGGGGCGATTTGAAGGTAGTTCAGATTCCCTCTCTATCACCACTTTGTTCAAGGCAGGAAAATAACTTATTTTTCCTTTGGTTTCCAGTCGTTGATGGACTTTGCTCTTCCTACATTTTCTATCTTTTGGCTGTAAAATTTACTGGAGTTAATATGCCTAACTACTCTACCGTTATTGGTCTCGAAATCCATTGCCAGCTCGCTACCAAGACTAAGATGTTCTGCGGTTGCGAAATTGAAGTGAACACCAGCCCCAACAAGCACGTTTGCCCGGTTTGCCTGGGTATGCCCGGTGCCATGCCTGTTCCCAACAAGAAGGCTGTGGAATACGCCATCCGCCTGGGTCTCGCTCTCAACTGCGAAATCGACCTGAACGCCATGTGGACTCGTAAGAACTATTTCTACCCGGACCTTCCCAAGGGTTATCAGATCACCCAGACTGGTGGTCTTCCGGTGTACGACCATCCGATCTGCAAGAACGGCTGGCTTGAAATCATCAAGGCCGACGGTACCAAGAAGCGCGTGGGCATTACCCGTATCCACATGGAAGAAGACGCCGGTAAGCTGATTCACGACATGAGTCCCACCGACTCTCACTTCGACGCAAACCGCTGCGGCACTCCGCTTTGCGAAATCGTCACGGAACCGGACATCCGTAGCCCGGAAGAAGCAGTGCTCGTTCTCAAGAAAATCAAGCAGACTCTTGAATACACCCGCGTCTCTAACGCCAACATGGAAAACGGCAACATGCGCTGCGACGGTAACATTTCCCTCCGCGCTTCCGAAGACGCACCTTTCGGCACCCGTGCAGAAATCAAGAACTTGAACAGCTTCACTAACCTTGAAAAGGCTCTGAACGCCGAATACTACTTGCAGTCCGCAACGCTCGACGCAGGCAAGGAAGTGGAACAGTGCACCAAGCGTTACGACCCCAACGCCGACAAGACTATCGTCATCCGCTCCAAGGAAGACGCTCACGACTATAAGTACTTCCCGGAACCGGATATGGTCCGTCTCGTCACCGATCCTGCCTTCGTGGAAGAAATCCGTCGCACCCTTCCGGAACTGCCGGATGCCCGCCGCGCCCGCTTCATGAACGACCTCGGCGTGTCCGAATACGACGCCCAGGTGCTGACCGACGACCGCGACATCAGCGACTGGTTCGATACCGCTTCCAAGAACTGCAAGAACGGCAAGGTCCTGGCCAACTGGGTCATCACCGAACTTCTCGCCAAGATGAAGGACCTGGAAGGCGGTCTCGCCGACCTGAAGATCAAGCCGGAACAGCTCTGCGCCCTGGTGAACCTCATCGAAGACAAGACCATCAACGGTAAGATTGCAAAGACCGTATTTGCCGACATGTTCGAAACCGGCAAGGATCCTGCAGATATCGTTAAGGAAAAGGGCCTGGTCCAGGTGGCCGACACTGGCGCTATCGAAGCTATCGTTCGCGAAGTCTGTGCCGCCAACGCCGCCCAGTTCGCCGAATTCAAGGCCGGTAAGGTTGCACTGAAGGGCTTCCTCGTGGGTATGACCATGCGCAAGTCTGGCGGTAAGGCAAACCCCGCCATGGTGAACGAAATCCTTGACAAGCTGGCCGCCGAATAATCCAAGGCTTTTCGTTGTCCTATCGTGAGTCGTATTTGCAGGGATGTCATTCCGGCGCAGGCCGGAATCTCCTTCGTGCAGTTGTGTTTGCAATCGCCTGCGTCGTACTGACGCCGGCGGTTTCAGATGCCGCAGAAGTTGCGAACAAATGCGATTCCCTCAGAGTCAGTACGCTGAATATGACTGAAGAGGAAATTGCGCAGATTTGCGAAATTGATTCGACCAAGCTGGCTGAAGGTCCTACGCTGCAGGAACTGAACGAAGAGAACCCCAGCTACATCAAGCGCGAGTACGATCATAAACAGCAAGTGGTTGTTGGTAGTGTCATTATGTTCTGCGTTGCCTTGGCAATGATTTTGATGAACAACTACAACCCGAAGCGATGAATTCAGAAAAGATTTTTTCAGTGAGGTAAAAACATGTCTTATACAGATGAAGCAAAAAACAACTTTAAGGAACTTTCCAAGAATCCCTATCCTGGTCGCGGCATCGTCCTCGGCACTAGCCCGGATGGCAAGTCCTTTGTTCAGGTTTACTGGATCATGGGCCGCAGCGTCAACAGCCGCAACCGCGTGTTCGAAATGGAAGCAAAGACTGGCTTTATGAAGACCAAGGCTTTCGATGAATCCAAACTCACCGACCCGCACCTCATCATCTACTATCCGGCTCGCCACACTGCCGACGTGCAGATCATCACCAACGGTGACCAGACCGATACCATCTATGACGCCATCAAGCTGGGCGGCACTTTCGAAAGCGCTCTCGCTACTCGTCAGTACGAAGATGACGCTCCCAACTTCACTCCGCGTATTTCCGGTATCCACTACAAGAACGCTCAGCCGGCTTTGTACAAATTAAGCATCCTCAAGTCTCGCAACAACTGCGAAGATGCAGGCTGCGAACGCGCTACTTTCGAATTTGAAAAGGCTCTTTCGGGTCTTGGTCACTTCATCAGCACTTACGTTACTGATGGCAAGCCCATTCCTTCCTTCGAAGGCTCTCCGAAGCTCATGCCGATTTTCGACACTGCTGAAGAAAACCTCAAGAAGTACTGGAACGCTCTTGATAAGGACAACAAGGTTTCCTTGATGGTTAAGGTCATCGACCGCAAGACCTTCAAGGCAAAGACTTTGATTGTGAATAAAAACAAGTAGTTTTTAATCACAATAAAAATGAAGGCCCCTTTTGGGGGCCTTTGTTTTTGTGGAATTGTTTCGCTATTTTTCAACAACATTTCCTAAAATGTGGTGGATTTTTTTGTAGTGGCCGAATCCGGACGGGTTCTCGATGTAATAGAAGATGTGCTCCACCAAGGCTTCGGTATTGAAGTCGTAGGAGGGGAGGCGCAGCAGGTAACTTTCCATGGAGTTGTCGAACGCGATCAGCTTCGGAGTGTTGCTTTCGCTCTCTGTCATTTCCACAAACAACTCTGCTACTTCATCATTGACGCAAACGTTGATGCAGTTGTTTCCATCGGAAACAGCTTTTTGGGAAAGTGCTTCCAGCTTCTTTCGTACAAGTGAACGGGCGTAGGCTTCTACGGCATACTTTTCCACGGTTTTTCGAGCAATTTCCTTGTAGTCCCAGGGACTGGCAAATTCGCTATCCACGTAGGCGTGAACCTTAAGGCCGGAATCAACAAGTCCTGTCATACGGTCCTGGGACCATGAACTGTTGTGATAGGGAGAGAAGTAATTGACTTCGGTAATACCACGCTTCTTGAGGAACTTGCCCATTTCAACGCCCGGCTTCTTTCCGAAGGTGGAGTTGAAGAACTTCCAGTTTTCCTTTTTCAGGAACACCTTGGGCACGCTGGTTTCGGGATGCTCCCACCATACGGCAACGGGGTAGCTGACGTTGGCGAAGAAGTAAAGCAGTGGCTGATAGTTCTGCACCAGCAATGTGGAGAGGACTGCGCCAATGGCGTTGGGGTAGTCGGAAAGCTTGCAGAAGTTTCCGTTTCTGTCGATGAGCTGGCCTGTAGCATCGTTGATGCCCAGAAGAATTAGTTTGTACTGGTTTGCACCAGCGGTCTTGTAGACCAGTCGCAAAAAGTCCATTTCGCGTTCGCTTTCGGCGGTAAAACCGCCCCAGCTGTTGCATCGGGTAACGAAAATCAGTTCGCTAATGGGGCGCGTTCTTTCGGAAACTTCCTTACGGCTAAAATAATAGTGTCTGCCGTTTTTGCTCAAAACGCCCTCTTCCACTTTTCCTGAAAGGAATTTGCGGAGGGTGTTCTGGGAAACGTTATAGCGTGCTGCCAGTTCCTTACCCTGGGGGAGGGCTTGGTTGGGCTTTAGGTAACCGCGTTCAAAATCGTTTTCGAAATTGGCAGCCAACTTTTCAATAATGGTCAGCTTGACTTCGGGCGTGTTATTCAGAGGAGGTTCGCTTCCCCAGAAGCAACCTTTACCTTGGATGCGGTAGATCTTGGATTGTTTTGCCAAATCCTTTAATGCTGCCTGAACCGTTCCTGAAGATACGTTGTACGTAGAAATAATGGTACGTACGGAGGGTAGACGATCCCCGTCCTTGTGTTCAGTTTGCAACAAAGTCTGAATAATACGTTTTTTCATGTATTTAAAGATAAAAAATTATTTGTGTATCAAGTGTTGGACTTTCTTGAAGCCATATTCTGTATTGAAATATGAAGTCTCTAGATGGATGGAGAATAACAAAAAACCTGAGTAAGGTAATTTACTCAGGCTTCATGAATTGAATTTTATTTGAAATTACAGCTTAAAGTCTACACGATAACGGCTAGCGTTTCTGGTGTTGATCTTTTCGCCCTTGGCGTTGAATGTGCTGTATTTTGTTGCGTTGTACTGGCGGGGAGCAAGAGGCTTGATTGCGGCATCACCGTCGGCAGGATCGGCAGGCACGGTACCGAAGAAGCCTTCTTCACCTTCCTTGGTCAAGGAGAGGATCATGGTACCCTGCATGACGTTGGCGTTGTAAACAGACAAGTCTACGCGGTTTCCGTCAAAAGTCCAGTTGCCGTAGTTCCAACGATAAATGTCTTCTTCATCGAAGTTGTCCACCCAGTCGAGGGTAAAGTCGGATCCGTTTTCACCTTCACCCGGGGTATACTTATAGACCTTGACCCAGTTGATGAACTGGTGGACGGGGAGGATTTTGTCGTCCCAGGGACCGACCCATGCGGGTTCTTCGGATGCCCAGAGGTTGAAACGGAGACCCTGAGGCTTTAAGCGGAGTTCTGCAACCTGGTCGTGTCCGTTTGCGTTCACTTCTCCGGCCTTGGTTCTGCGGACTTCAACACCGTCAATGGTCCAACTAACATAGTCCGGAGTCCATTCCATGCCATAGGTGTGGTAGGTGGAGTTTACGGCAGGGCTCATGGGGTGAAGCTTTTCGCTATACTGTTTCTTGTCGGGGCAGCCTTCGGCAGGACCGTTTCCAGTGATGATGTTGGACTGGAATTCGTTGGGATCCTTGCCCAGGATTTCAATATCAACTTCCACCCAGGGCTCATCGCATCCAATGTAGGAGTCGTTGTGGTAGAGGAACATGGAGCTCACGGTACCGGAACCTGCGGCCATCATCATGCGCGCTTCGAATTTACCGTACATCCAAGTATCTGCGGTGTAAAGTTCTGCACCGGAGTAGTCCTTGGCCATTACGGATGCTGCAGCGATGGCTGCAATGGAAAAGGCTTTTTTGATAAGGGAATTCTTCATAGTTTCCTCGTTGTTTTCCCTTAATTTAACTACAAAATATGTTGTACTCAAAGGGCGTAGCTGTAAAAACGTATCTCAGTGTACTAAAAGTATTTGACTCAAGCTGAAAGATTTCAAAATAAAAGATCTTGATTTCTGCTACTTGCTTTTTTGAGCACTAATATTTATATTTTAGTGAACAAAAGAGTAAGTGTACAAATAAACCCTAAATAGTTGGCGGATAAGATCTTATGGATGTGCGTGATAAGTTGAATATTCTTGCGGCTGCCGCAAAATATGATGTATCCTGTTCCTCCAGCGGGTCCAATCGACCGGCCATGAAGGGTGGGCTAGGTAATGGCTGTAGTGCTGGAATTTGCCACACATGGTCTTCTGATGGCCGTTGTATTTCTTTGCTGAAGGTGCTTTTGAGCAACGCCTGTAAGTACGATTGCGCCTATTGCGTCAATCGTCGCAGCAATGATGTTCCTCGAGCCACTTTCACGCCGAAAGAGCTGATTGACCTTACTCTAGAGTTTTACCGTCGCAACTATATCGAGGGCTTGTTCCTTAGTTCAGCGGTTATTGGTACTCCTGATTATACCATGGAACTTCTGATCAAGGTGGCTAAGGAATTGCGAACGGTTCATCGTTTTGGCGGTTATATCCATCTGAAGTCAATTCCGGGTGCGTCTAGTCGATTGTTGCACGAGGCGGGGCTTTATGCTGACCGCAGTAGCGTGAACATCGAGATTCCTTCGGATAAGGCTTTGCAGTATCTGGCTCCGGAGAAGAATCATGCGTCTATTTTGCGCCCTATGAACTATCTGGCGGAGCGCAAGATCGAGTACAAGGCCGACAAATCCAGATTCTCCCCGAGGTTCCTGCCTGCGGGACAGAGCACCCAGATGATTGTGGGCGCCTCCGGAGAAACGGATTTCCAGATTCTGACGTTGTCCAGCGGTTTCTACAAGCAACAGCAAATGAAACGCGTTTACTTCTCCGGATACGTTCCCATCAATGCGGACAAGCGTTTACCCGTCATAACCACGAAGCCCCCGCTGGTTCGCGAGCACAGGCTGTATCAGGCTGATTGGCTTATGCGGTTTTACAAGTTCCAGTACGATGAAATCCTTGACGAACAGCACCCGAATCTGGACTTGGAACTGGACCCGAAAATCGCTTGGGCGCTGAGGCATCCGGAAATGTTCCCCATCGATATTCAGACGGCAGACTACGAAATGCTTTTGCGTGTGCCGGGAATCGGTGTGAAGTCGGCACAGCTCATTGCCGCTAGTCGACGCTACAGCAAAATTCGTCTGGAAACGCTGAAAAAGATGGGGGTGGTAATGAAACGCGCCAAATATTTCATTTACCATCCTGATACACCCGCGTCTCTCCGCAGGCTCTATCCCGAGATGATTCGTCAGCAACTTATTGTGCATCCGAAACCGCAGCAGCTTGACTTGTTCGACTCTGCAAATACGCTGGTGCTGCCCGCTCCCGAGTCGTCCACAACTTTTGCGTTGCCAATTCCAGCGGCAAGCGCTGCTTCCTCTTCAAACCTTTTCATTTCTAAAAGTGCATAACTATGTCTCTTTGCATTTCTTACGACTCTACCTTTGACGGCTTCCTCAGTGTTGTTTTTGAAGTCTACCGCCAGCGTCTTGATGTTGGTGATATCCGCCCCGACCGCGATGCAGCGGGTGCTTCCGTCGATATCTTTCAGCAGCCCTTCCGTATTGAAACCGACCAGGAATCTGCCCGCAGGCTGAAGCGGGCCGTTATTAACGCGGCGGGTGAGGATGTCCTCCAGACTTTGAATGCAGCATTCCGTTCGGAGGAGGCGGGGATCGAAATGAAAATTTTCGCCTATCTTCAGCGCCTGTTCTCTGGCGTCGACAAGAATTTTGCCCGCAATCCTGCGTCCAATGAAATGCTTCCGTTGTTCCAAATTGCGAGAGCTGTCCGTCGTGAAGCGGGTGGCATGCTTGGCTTGGTCCGCTTTTCCAAGACTTCTGACGGAACCTATTTCTCCGAAATTGAACCGAAATACGATGTTCTTGACCTGATGGTGGGACATTTCAGGGGGCGTTTTGCTGGGGAACGCTGGGCAATTTACGATTCCAAGCGTAAATATGGTGTCTATTACGATGGACATTCCGCCTCAGAGGTTTTCATCCCCAATCTTGAGGCGGTTACCGCCGAAACTCCGCCCGATACCATCACACAACTCTGGAAGGACTACTATAATGCCATTTCCATCAAGGAGCGGGAGAATCCGCGACTATTGCGCCGATGTCTTCCGGTTCATTACTGGAAGCACCTTCCTGAACGTCAGTCTGTTCGGCAGGTTGTGTAGCTGTTGACATTTTCACTCCATTTATTCAGGCCAGAATCAAAAAAATTACGCACTCTTGTGCAAATAATTGTATCTTTATTTTGGTATAAGTTGGAGTTTGTGATGAATATTGTTTCGGCAAAACCGGGATTTTTTGTTCAGGATCGTTATTTGTATAGTAAGGATAACGAAAAGGTTATCCTCCGTGGTGTAAACCACATGTTTATCTGGACAGACCGTGAAGGAAAAACCATTCCTGAAATCGCAAAGACTGGTGCGAACTGCGTTCGTATCGTATGGAACACTCGCGGTCGTCTGAGCGACTTGGACCATATCATTGCCCAGTGCATTGATAACGGCATGATTCCTATTCCCGAAATTCACGATACCACGGGTAACTGGGATCGACTCCATGATGCTTTGGATTTCTGGCTTCGCGAAGAAACTTTGCAGGTCATTTCCAATCACCAGCAGTACATGATTTTGAATGTGGGTAATGAACCTGGCGACAAGGAACAGGACCCCGAAGACTTTTTTGACGCATACTGTATGATTGTTACCCGTATGCGTGCTGCAGGCATTCGCGTTCCCCTGATGATCGATGCTGATTTCTGGGGCCAGAGCGAAAAGAATATTTTGAACGTGGGCCCGCGCCTTCTTCAGGCAGACCCGGAACACAATCTGCTGTTCTCCATCCATATGTGGTGGCCTTCCGAACACCACGATCCCGTAGCTACCGGCTACGCAACTGTTGAAGATCGTGTTCGTGGCGTTCTTAAAGCTTCTGTCGAAAAGAAACTTCCCTTGGTTATCGGTGAATTTGCACCGGTGGCTGTTGGTGGTGCCCGCGAAATTCCCTACAAGCTGATTATGTCCGAGGCTGAACGCCTGGATATTGGCTGGCTTGCTTGGAGCTGGGGTCCGGGTAATTTCGATAGTCCTGAAATGGACATGACTGTTCACGGTTCCTTCAATACCTTGGTAAGCTGGGGTAAGGAAATCTGTGTGGATAGCCCCAACGGCATCCAGAATACAAGTGTCATTCCCAACTTCATCCAGGACAAGGATTACGTCACAGGGTCCCTTTCTACTGGCGCAAACCTGATCCAGAACGGTGATTTCTCCGCTGAGGAGCCTCTTTCTGGTTGGGCAACCGACTTCTGGGGTGGTCAGGCAAACACTTCCATCAAGAATGGCGAAGTCCGCTTCGACATCAAGAAGGGTGGCAAGGAATCCTGGAACCTTCAGTTTAAGCAGCATCTCGCCTTGATGAAGGGAACGACTTACATCTTCAGTATGCGTGCCAAGGCCGATAAGCCCCGCACCTTGAACGTGAACATCAAGAAGGATTGCGACGATTATACCCCGTATGCAAACGGCCGTATTCTTGACTTGAGTACCAGCTGGCAGAACTTCAGCTGGAAGTTCACCATGAAAGAAGATACCGATATGGAATCCCTGCTCATTTACGACATGGGCGGTGTTCCTATTGCCTGGACTTTGGCCGACGTTTCTCTCGTTCAGGCCCGTAGCGTGGCTGATCGCTTGAACCCGTCCTTCCAGCGCAATGTGCAGAAGAACTCCGGTTACTTCAATGCTCCCAACGGTCCGTGGGAACTTCATCTTTACTCTGCAAAGGGTGAACTCTTGGAAGTCATGGACAGCGGTAAGGGCGGTGAAGGCATGCGTGCCTATCCGTTGACAGATCGTCGCGGTATCCTGGTGGTCAAGGATCTGATTAAGTAGGATCTACGGGCTCTTCGGAATCGACGAACCGAGCATCCGCCGTAAAATTTAAAACCCATCCCTTTCGGGGTGGGCATTTCTTTGTTTGTATCTTGATGGCTTATCGGTTCCAGCCGTTATGGCCGTCACCGTAGACCAGAGGTTCGAAACTGTCTGCGTGTCCACCGGAATTGGTGTTGCTGTTGATTCCCAGCCAACCGCGCATTCTCTTGACTCTGTCGGAGGAAGACTTTGCCTTGGCGGCTTCGTTTTCCTTGTTTTCTACGGATTTTTCCAGGTTCTCATCCATACTTAACTGTCCTTTGAAAGTTGCTTTTCAACTTCACGCACAAAGATACTCATTTTTTTGAAAACGGGCATTAAATATTTGTCATGACAGATATCACGCATTTTTGCAACTTTGTATCATAGATTTGCTTTAAAACTTGCTTAAATTATCAAAAATATTTAGAAAATTCAATAAAATTTAACTTTTTGTATCTTGAAGTATTGATTTCTTGTATCTTGGAAAGTATATTGTAGGTGTATGAAACCTGTGATGGAATATAACAGCTACCGCGTCTATATCCGCGACTATTATGCAGAACGAAAGGATCGTTCTGGCTTTACATGGCGCGATTTTGCAAGGGACGCAGGCTATTCCTCTCCGGTTTTCTTGAAGCTTGTTTGTGACGGTAAGTCCAACCTTAGCGAAGTGGGTATCGAAAGGGTCGCTTCCGCTATGGGTCTTGTGGGTGTGGACCTTCAGTATTTCCGCCTGTTGGTTTCCTTCGATCAAGAAAGGGACTCCGCCTCCAAGAAACGTGTTTATGCCGAGATGCGCCAGATTGCCAAGGAAAATTCCATGGTGCTGGTGGGCGAGGATCAGTACGATTATTACGAGAACTGGGTAAACCCGGTTTTGCGTGAAGTGGCTCCCCAGATGCCGGGTGCAACTCCGGCAAAGATGGCAGAAAAGTTTGTCTTTGACGTTAATACGGCTCAGGTTAAAAAGTCCTTGGATCTTCTTCAGAAGACATCTCTTCTGAGCAAGGATGAAAACGGCAATTTTGTTCAGAGCAGTAAGTCCATTTCTACCGGCAATTTGGAAACTGCTTCTCTTGCGATTCGCGATATGCACCGCCAGATGGGTGAACTTGCTGTAAGGGCTTTGGATGAAGTTGCTGTTGCCGAACGTGACATTTCTGGCATGACCATGGGTATTTCTGAAGCCGCTTTCGCCAAGATTTCCAAGGAAATTGCTGATTTCCGTCGTAGAATCGGCGCCATCGTCATGGAAGATGCTGGCGAAGAACGCGTCTACCGCATGAATATTCAATTTTTCCCGCTGACAAAGTCACTTGAGAAGGAGGGCGAAAATGCTGAATAAGAAAATCGTTTTTGCGCTCTCCTGTGCGGCCTTGTTTGCTGCTTGCACCACTCAAGGTGGTGATGACAAACTGGTTGGCGGCTTTGATGAGCAGACCAATAACATTGCCGGTGTCCTTTTGGATAATGGTTCTCCTGTTGCGGGAGTTACTGTTATGGCAAGGCATCTCGCTATAGACACTGTTGCGCTTTACGATACGACAGGTGCCGATGGTTCCTTTGGATTCCGTCTCACTCGTCGTGGTTACTATGCGCTAACATCGTCTGTGGACTCCTTGGCTGTTTATGAAACCTTTGATTTTGAAGGTTCTGAAATCAAGCTCGATTTGAATTTGAAGGAGACTTTGACTTTTAAGGGCTCTATTGGCGTTGATTCTCTTGGCTTGGCTGGTGGTGTGACGCTGTCTGTACCGGGATCACCCTGGTCTGTTGATGTGGATTCTGCAGGTCATTTTGAATTTGAAGGAATGCCCTTCGGTGAATATTTCTTGATGGTTTCTTCTGGCGATTCCAAGCGCTATGATGATGCTGTTTATGCGGTCAAATTCTCTGCTGAAGATTCAGGAATCTATGGACCGTTGCCCACATCTGTAGTCTATGATGATGCGGAATGGTTTGCTCAGGATAGCTTGACCTTTGATAGCGTTAATGATTCTATTGTTCTGGAAATGCCTTCTGTTGCAGACTATAGTTTGTTGTGCTGGTGGACTTTCGATTATCTGCGTGAAAGGGATGGTTTCAAGGCTACCATTGATGCTCGCGGACGTGCAGATTCTCTCTTTGTCTATGGCATTGATAATGTGGTGGATGGTAACACAGGAAAGGCCTTGCACATACAGTCTGCAGACCAGTTTGGTGTTGTGGAGAATGACCATGGAATTTTGGACAGTCTTACCGAATTGACTTTTGAAACAGTTGTAATGCTCGATTCCATTAAGGACCAGGGGGCTTATCGAAAGAATATTGTGGGAAAACTTGGCTTCGGTGGCGAAAGTGACAAGGATGTGTTTAGCTTTGCCTTGATCAATAAGGAATGTGGCGTGAGCGAACCTTCTGTTGCCTTCTTCCTGGCCGATGGCTCTGGTGATTCATTGCGTTGCGAAAATGCTGTCATTGCAAATGTTGCAATTGATTATAAATCTTGGACGAACTATGTCGTCACTTGGGATGGTGACGTCTTGACGCTCTACAAGAACGGTGTTTGGGCTGGCGACCACAAGGTCTCGGTCAAGCGCCTGTATCCTTCCAATGAATCGATCTTCTTTGGCAAGGAAAAGATAAACGTTAAGTTGGATGATGTGCGTTTGGGTGCAAAAGCAATCACTTCAGCCGATGTACTTTACAGGTACTATCTCAGGGGGAGGAGTTTATGAACACCGTAGAATCAAACGTTATGGAATTGGCCTGCTTCGAGGTTAGCGAACACGGCCGTCTCATTAGCGCAAATAAGCGTTTCTGTCGCCTTTTCGGTTTCAATGAATCCGAAATCCCGTGGCATTATGTTACTGATCTGTGCCGCTATGTGCAGGACTGGGAAAACTACAAGAATTCTGCTGACCAGAACAGCTTTGTGATTCGAATGAAGAATCGCAAGGGCCGTAGCTTCAATTGCGATGTGATTCGTGAGACGATCCTGAAGCCCAATGGCGAAATCGTCTATCGCAACATGGTGCGTCGTAAGGGTGAGGCTGCCGGTGCATTGGAAAACGTTCAGACATCTTCCTTGTCTGTGGTGTTCCTGGGACGTTGCGGTGGCTGTGGCGAACACATTCGTGTGCGTACAGCCGCGGAAACTCACATGAGAATGCTTTGCGACAATTGTGCCGCTGCGGCTTTCCCGGAAGCATATCGCGTTCGTGAAGGCCAGATGTAATTTGGTTTAAATTTGGGTTAGGAAGTGACGGCCGTCGGTGTAATGCCGGCGGCTGTTTTTTATGAAGTGGGGTAGGGGCAGATGTTTTCCGTACGGTGGTTGCGCGGATTGGATGCAAAAAAGCAGCCCGTTAGGACTGCTTTTTAAATTGCTTTTTGTAGAAATTATTCGCCGAAAGCGTCGTCTGCAGCGGCGGTAACCTGTGCTGCGTTTTCGGTAGTCATTTCGACTTCTTCAACGGCTTCAACAGCTTCTTCTGCCTTCTTTTCGGAGATAGAGAGCTTGCCTTCCTTAAACTTGTACATAGCGATAGTTGTCGGCTTCTTGGTCAACTGGATGTAACCCTGACCTGCCTGCTTGTTGATGAAGCGTGCTTCCTGAGCCATCATGACAACGGCGCGGAATACAGAGCCCTGACATTCTTCACTTGCGTAAATATCGTCAAGATAAACTCTCTGATCATCAGCCATCTAAGTACCCCTTGTTTAAGGTTTGGTTTCTGCAGAAAACCGTGTGTTGTTTTTCTACAAAAAATTCTGAAATGCTTTGTCCAAAACATTCCAGAAAGTTTTGTTTAGAAGAGGGAGAGGGATTCGAACCCTCGTTACCGTGAGGTAAACACGCTTTCCAAGCGTGCGCCTTCAACCACTCGGCCATCCCTCCAAGGATGTGCGCCAAATATATAATTATATCAGACGCTTGTCAAGGTATTTTGGGCTTTTTGGGCAAAAAAAGTACATTTTTTTTGAAAAAAGTTGCTTTTCTACCTTAGAACTTGCTCAGCTCATCCCAAACGACCTGCATCAAGGGCTCGATGGTCTTCGCCGTGAAGTCGAACTTGATGTTTGCGGTCTCGAACATGGTGGGAACAGACACGCTGTAACCCAGACTTTCTGCCTTGAAGAGGTCTTCGAAGGCCTTTTGCGGGTCCTTCTTGTAGTTTGCCCACACCTGGAGGGCGCCCAGCTGTGCGATGCCGTATTCAATGTAGTAGAACGGGCATTCGAACAAATGAAGTTGCTTTTGCCAGAAGTTTGCCTTGACCTTTTCTAGGCCGCTGTAATCTACGCCGGAATCGTAACGGTCCATAATCTTGAGCCAGATCTCTTCGCGGTCCTTGGCGGTGTGGTTAGGGCGGCTGTAAAGTTCGTGCTGGAAGCTATCGATGCTTGCCACCCAGGGGAAGAGCCAAATGACATCTTCAAGTTCGCCTTCAATACTGCGGGCAATGGCTGCAGTATCGTTTCCATAGAACGGCTTTAAGTTGTTCGTACCGATCAGCTCCATGCTCATGCTGGCCACTTCTGCAAATTCAGAAGGAACATCGCGATAGGCGAGGATGGGCTGGTTGGCCAAGGCGAACTGATGGAAGGAATGTCCGGATTCGTGGAGCAGCGTATAGATGTCGCGGTCCGTCTTTGCGGAATTCATGAAGATGAAGGGGAGGCGGCTTTCGTCGAAACCGATCTGGTATCCGCCCGGGGCCTTGCCCAAGCGGGAATCGGGATCGATGAGATTCTGTGCTTGCATCTGGCGGGCCCACTTACCAGCCTGAGGATTCAGACTTTCAAAAATCTGGTCCACCTTTTCAATGAGTTCCGTACCGGATTCGTAGGGCTTAAGCGGAGCGCGGTTCAGCGGGTCCACGGCAAGGTCCCACGGGCGGAGCTTTTCAAGGCCCATCTTTGCGGCGCGCTTCTTGTAGATTTCCTTCAACAGCGGGAGCACCAACTTCTCGACGCTTTCGTGGAAGTCGCGGCAGTGTGCGGGAGTATAATCGAAACGACGCTTGGCAAGATAGATGTAATCGATGAAGTCCTTGCAGTGTGCGTTCTTTGCAATCTTGTTGCGGATTGCGAACAACTTATCGAAGGATTCGTCCAGGGCTTCCTTGTCCTGAAGGCGACGGTCCCACATGGTGCGCCAGGCGCGTTCGCGGAGGTCGCGGTCAGTGCGTTCCAGGTAGGCGCTCATCTGCTGCATGGTCTTGACTTCGCCATCGAATTCAACACTCATTCCGCCAGTGATTTTTTGGTATGCCTGAACGGCTTTGACTTCTTCTGTTTCCAGCGGGATGTTTTCGGGGGAGAACAAGTCCAGGGAAACCTGGAGGCTCTTGAACCAAACGCCGAATTCATTCTTCAGCAAATCCTTTGCCGGGTGTGCCATCAGCTTCTTGTTTAATTTGTCATCAAATTCGCTGGACACCGGGTCAATATTTTCAACGAAGGTTTCGTATGCCTTTGCTGCGGCTTCGTCAGCGGTGTTGCAGGTCATGGCCACGTAACGACGGCAACTGACTTCGCTCAGTACGGAGCCGAGTTCACTCCATTTTAGGATCCAAGCGCGAAGAGCATTGGCATCGTTGGGAATGTTCTCGTCGAGCAGAGTCTGGAACAATTGTGTTACAGCGTTTACGTCATCTACGTTTAAGTTTTCTGGTACAAATTCACGTTTCATAATGGCCTTAGTCCTGGGGGAGGATTGCTCCGACCCAATCGTTTACAATACTATTCAAAACAGAGGTGCGGGCCTTTTCTGCGAGGGCCTGCTTTTCTTCATCGGAAATTTTTTTGTCAATGTCGAAGTTTAGTTCAACAATTTCACCGTCGGCATCCAAAGTGGCTTCAAGTTTTCCGGCCATTTGGATTGTCTGGACGTCCTTGATTTTGAACAAACGTTTGTCAATGGGCATTTGAGTAAAGATGCTGAGCTTGCTTTTGCCGGGGACGAGCATCAGGGAATCCTTGAGCTCTATGGGCAAGTCTAAAATTGAATCCAACTTGATCGTTGCAGAAATGGTCTTGATCCAAAGAGTATCTGTGCTTTGGTTGTCTGCAGTGAGTGTTGCGGTGAGGCCAGCCTTTCCAATTTCCTTTTCAAGAATTCCCTTTGAGAAATCTTGCACCAAGGCGATTACCTGGGGATTGGGGAGGAAACCACCGCCTAAACTTTTTTGTGGGAACAAGTCCTTGTTTAGTGCAACGGCGTCTAAAGACAGTGCTGCAAATTCAAGCTTTGTCTTGGAGAGAATTTCGGCAGCATTGATTTTGCGGGTGATGGCGCAGGCGCTTATGACAAGTACGCAAAAAACTGCGGCGATTAACGCTGCGATTCCAAACCGTTTGTAGAATGTCTTTGAATTCCTGATTTTCATGCGTACCCTAAAATACAAAAAATCCGACCTCTTTATTTTAGAGATCGGATTTTTCACACGACGTCATTGCGAGGAACGCAGTTAAACGACACTTAAGGCTTTGCCTCTTAGTGGAGTTATCCACTTTGTGGAGACGCGGCAATCCATGCTTTACTTCTTTTCTTCGTCAGCGTGGCAGGGGCAGTGATAGCAGTCGCCAGTTTCTGCGTAGTCCTTACCGGTCCAGCAGAAGGTGCACAGCTGATCTTCCGGAAGACCGATGGCCTGGATGAGGTCGTCGATGCGCTGGAAAGCCAGAGTGGTGAGGTTCAGGTTGCGACGGATGTAGTCCACCATGTCCTTGTATTCCTGGGAATCCGGGTTGGTGTACTTGTCCAGATCTGCGTTTTCGCCTTCCTTTTCGCGGATGTAGCGACGAGTGATCAAGTCGTACACACTCTTGGAACGGGAGAAGTTGATGAACTTACAGGGGTAGACCAGGGGAGGGCAGGCAATACGCATATGGGTTTCCTTACAGCCCATGGAGTAAAGCTTTTCAGCCTGCTTACCCAGCTGAGTACCGCGAACGATGGAGTCGTCGCAGAACACCAGACGCTTGTTGTCGATGAGGCCCGGAATAGGAATGAGCTTCATGGAAGCCACGTGTTCACGCTGACGCTGATCCTGAGGCATGAAGGAACGTGCCCATGTGGGAGTGTACTTGACGAAGGGACGTGCGAACTTGATACCAGCTTCGTGAGCGTAACCGAGAGCGTGAGAAGTACCGGAGTCGGGGATACCGCAAGCAGCGTCGGCTTCAGTAGGAGTACGCTTAGCGAGAGCGCTGCCACAGCGGTAACGGGTCATTTCAACATTGCGGCCTTCGTAGGCAGATGCCGGATAGCCGTAGTAAACCCACAGGAAGGAGCAGATGGCCATCTTCTTGCCCGGTTCCACCAGGGTGTTGATTCCATCGGGTGTGAGTTCAGCGATTTCACCGGGGCCCAGGTCACGAACGTGGTCGTAGCCAAGGTTGGGGAGGGCGCAGCTTTCCTGAACAGCGATAACGGAACCGTCCTTCTTGCCCACGATAATGGGGGTACGGCCCCACTTGTCGCGGGAGGCGTAGAACTTGCCGTTGCTGTCCATCACGAGCACGGAACAGCTACCCTTAATCTTCTGCTGAACGTAGTTGAGACCAGCCACGATGGATTCCTGGGTGGCAATCAGTGCGGAAACCACTTCGGTAGGGCCGACCATACCGCTGGTGGTGGAGTACTGGAGCTGCATGCAGTTGTTCTGGAACAGCTCGTTCTTCAGGTCCTCGATGTTAGAAATAAGACCTACGGTGACCAGGGCGAAGGTGCCGTGCTTGCAGGTCATGACCAGGGGCTGTGGGTCGGTATCGGAAATAACGCCCAGGCCCACGTTGCCGGCAAACTTTGCCAGGTCGTTTTCGAACTTGCTGCGGAACGGAGTGTTCTGGATGTTGTGGATAGAACGATGGAAGTTACCATCGGACTTCAGCACAGCCAAACCGCCGCGATGTGTGCCCAGGTGAGAATGATAGTCGGTTCCGAAGAAAAGATCGGTTACGCAATCCTTCTTGGAAATAACGCCACAAAAGCCGCCCATATGTACTCCTTGAAATGGGATTTTAACGGGCTAAAAGATAGAAAAAACGGAGTGATTTTCTGCTAGAACGTATGCGAAAAATAATGGGGAAGGGGGAAAGACAATTTTTTGTTGATTTACTGCGTTTATAAAATTATATTGAACTTGGTCTTCTTTCTTTCCATATAGATAAGGCTGCAAATGCTTAACTCTTTGATTAACAATGAATTACATTGTAACAATGAATTAGAATCTGTTCAGCATGAAATTTATAGAAAACTTGCCGAAGCAGTATCTGAAATAGAAAACGGAGCGAAAGGCGTTGACGCCGAAGAATTCATCCAGGATTTGATGAATTGTGAAAAAGAAAGAATTTAGATTTGTTGAAGATCTAAATAAACCCTTTAAAAAACTCGCATTCGGCGTCGTTGCAGGCGTGGGCGAGGGGGAGCTTCATGTTCACATGGAAAACGTGGGAAATTTCCTTGTCGTCCTGGGTTCCGTAATGCTTGAAAACGTGGGGGAGCCCTAGCTTTTCGAGAGTTGCTGCCATGTGCTGATTCTGTGATTTCAAGAAATCGTACTCGCCTGTCATCACAAATGCGGTTGGAAATTCCTTGGTCAGGAAATCCTCCACATTCAGGTATTCGCAGCATTCTTCCCAATGGTCACCTAGCAAGTCTACCACAATATCGGCCTGCTTGTTTCTGTCTTCCGTTAGATCGAAAAGTCCGCAGTTCAGGGCGACGGCTTTGGGCTTGAAATTTTCCGGTGGGTTGATTTTCGCGGGGGAGTCGTACCAGGATTTTGCGGTGGCCTGTACCTTGCCTGCATATTCCGGATTCACGCAATAAATGGCGTAAAGTGCGGCATAAGTTGCGCCTGCGGAATCTCCCACGAAGAAAATATTTTCGGCGTCCAGATTGTATTTTGCGGCATTATCCATAACCCAGTGAAGTACGGCGTCGGTGTCCTCAAGGACTGCCGGGAACTTGTATTCCGGAGCAAGCCTGTAATTGAAATTCACCACGGCAAAACCACGCTGTGCAAGACTCATCAAATAGAACTTGTAGGTTTCTTTTTGACCGTAGACAAAAGCGCCGCCGTGGACGCTGATGATCACCGGGTGTTTCTTCGTCAAAGCGTCAAGATTCGTCGCGGTCTTGGGCATATACAAATCCAGCAGATTCCAGTCCCCAAATTCACCGTAGGAAATATCCTTGAACGCGGTAACGTCCGTCGGTTCTTCAAGGCCTGCATCACGTGCCTGGTCGGCTGCAAGCCATTCAACTCTAAACTTTTCACTGGTCTGGGACATGGTTTTTCTCACGAGTTTTTGGTAAATATATATTAAAAGCTCCCCTGTTAATCCCTTACGCCTTTGTTGCCGATAATGCGGATTATGTAAACTAAAGTTTGTCAAGAAATGCCCGTGGTTGTTCTCCGCGGGCATTCTACTTTTGATTCGGCTTCCCTGGATTCTATCTCATTTCGTCGTTGAAGAACATGTCGATCTTTTCCAGTGCGATGCTGACTTGTTCCTTCTTGATTCTGAAATCGATGTCCTCGCCTACGATGCTTGCGATTCGGAGTTCAACGAGAACCAGCAGGATGCGTTTGGCCTTGCTCTTGGAGATTCCCATGGACTTGCTGGCGTCATCAATTGTTGTGTGGGTTTCGCCGTTTCTCATGGAGGTGTGGACGAAATTCTTCAGCTTGGTCTTTACGTTGATGCTTCTGATGGAAAGTTCCAGGACGCTTTCTTCCAGGGCGGCAACTTGCAGCTTGAGGGTCTGTAGGCTGTTGTCCTGAAGGATTACGCTCTGATTCTGGCTCTTGATGGCGGCAATGGTGTCTTTCTGATTCTTGATGACGTTACGGAGCAGAAAGCACAGGTAGGCTCCTACGGCGATGGCAAGAATGACTAAAAATGCGTAAAACATACTGAATTCCCAAAAACGTTGCTGTGACTAAATAATAAAACGTTGTTCGTGATTTAATATAATAAAAACATTGGGAAAAATTTTGTGGGAAAGAACCCCGCCGCGTCCGGCGAGGTTCCCCACTGAAAGATGCTATCAATTTATATAGCAACTTGCCAACGTTCGTCGGCAGGGACAAATCTAGGTGCTAAATCAGGAATTTTGAAGGGGTTGGTAGCCTTGCTGGCTTATTTTGCAAACAGTTGTTGTCAAAATCGTTCATTTTGCAAACAGTTGATTGCAAAATCACCCCTCCCCCCCTTGCATTTCAAAGTTTTTCAATTTGAAACACTTTTTGGGGCTTTTTATGGGATTTGGG
Organism: Fibrobacter sp.; assembly: GCA_024399015.1. Taxonomy (GTDB): domain Bacteria; phylum Fibrobacterota; class Fibrobacteria; order Fibrobacterales; family Fibrobacteraceae; genus Fibrobacter. The sequence continues at coordinate 91,039 of JAKSIC010000008.1, read as the reverse complement.
CTTGGCACGGTTTTTGCGAAGTATGGGACGAAATTAAACAAGTTACCCCGGGGAATGCCCTGGATCTAGATTAAAAAGGAATTATTATGGCTGACGAAAATTTGCAGGAACATACTCCGGAAGAAGAAGCAATGCTGGAAAAGGACATCCAGGACGTTCTGAAGCAGGCTGCCGAAGCTGCCAACGCAGGTGCCGAAGGTACCCAGGACTCCCCTGCCGACGCTTCTGCTGAACTGTCCGCCGAAGCCACGGCCGAACCTGCCCCCGAATCTACCGAATCTGCCGAAGATATCCTGAAGGCTGAACTTGCCGCCGCCAACGACCGCAACCTGCGCTTGATGGCTGAATTTGACAACTTCCGCCGACGCAGCGCCAAGGAACAGCTTGAAATTATCGAAACCGCCAACGGCAAGCTCCTGGAAAAGCTTTCCGAAGTGCTGGACAATTTCGAACGTGCATTCGCTTCCGAAAACAAGGCCAAGGATCTTGAAACCTTCGAAAAGGGCATGCAGATGATCCACGACCAGTTCGCCAAGGTTCTCTCTGACTCCGGCCTGGAACAGATTGACCCCACTGGTGCTGAATTTGACCCCAACCAGCACGAAGCCTTGATGCAGCAGCCTTCCGAAGACATTCCTGAAAATCACGTGGTGACTGTTTTCATGAAGGGTTACAAGCTGAAGAACAAGATTCTCAAGCCTGCCAAGGTCATCGTTTCCTCCGGCAAGCTTTAATTTGTAAACAGAACGTTATTGAGATTCTTGCAAAGGAATGTGTTTTCCATAGGGTAATTTGATATCCTATGGAACTTATCTTTATTTCCGGTGTATAACAATCTGGAGATAAAGATGTTTGGGAAACTCTTATCCGTTACTTCTGTATTGGCTTTGGCTGGAGTGGCCTTTGCCCAGCAACCAATAATCACAACCAATTACACGGCGGACCCGGCTCCCATGGTGCATGGGGACACGGTGTACCTTTACACGACCCACGACGAAGATGACGCCGAAGGGTTCGTGATGTACGATTGGCTGTTGCATACTTCTACGGACATGGTCAACTGGACGAGCCATGGGGCTGTGGCCTCCCTAAACGATATCAAGTGGAGCACCAGGACCAATGGCGCTTGGGCCGAGCAGGTTGTATTCCGCAATGGCAAATGGTACATGTACGTCCCCATTCATGGTAACGGAATTTCTGTCCTTGTGGCAGATAATCCCTACGGCCCCTTTAAGGAACCTCTGAACAAGGCCTTGGTTTGGCAGCGCGAACACTGGAACGATATCGACCCCACCGTATGGGTTGACGATGACGGCCAGGCCTACATGTACTGGGGTAATCCGGATTTGTACATGATCAAGCTTAACGAAGACATGATCAGCACTTCCGGCAATATCGTTACCCACCCCAAGGTCAAGGATTACCAGGAAGGCCCTTGGTTCTACAAGCACGACAGCCATTACTACATGGCCTTTGCTTCCACCTGCTGCGCCGAAGGTATCGGCTACGCCATGAGCGACTCCCCCACGGGCCCCTGGACCTACAAGGGCGACATTATGCCTCATTCCTCCCGCAGTAACGGAAACCACCCGGGAATTATTGACTATAAGGGAAAATCCTACGTATTTGGCCATCATTATCAACTTTGGCACCAGAAATCCGATAAAATGGGTCTAAAATTCCAGCACAAGGAACGCCGTTCTGTTGGCGTTGCCGAAATGAAGTATAATGCCGACGGAACTATCCAAAAGATTGACTGGTGGCCGGATAATGGCGTGGCCCAGCTGGAAGATTTTAATCCCTACAAGCGCGTAGAGGCCGAAACCATGTCCTGGGGCGAAGAAGTGAAGGTCCGCAAGAGCGGTGCCGCAGGCAATACGGTTCTCACCAACCTTACCGACGGCAAGTACACAAAGATCAGCGGCGTTGAATTCGGTGACGCCGGCGCAGAATCTTTCTCAGCCTCTGTCTTGAGCGTTAAGAAGGCATCTTCTGTTACGGTTCGCCTGGACAAGGTGGACGGTCCCGTAATTGCCAAGGCTGAATTTACCAAGGATGGCCTTGTGACTGTGCCTGCCGAAGGAGCCGTTGGCAAGCATGACGTATTCTTCATGTTCGCTGGAGATTTCGAGGCTGATTACTGGGAATTTGAAGACAGCAAGACTGCCGTTCCTCAGGGCCCCTTCTGCGAAGCAATGCTGAAGGATCCCGAAGCCAAGTGCGAACTGCCTGTTATCGGTGCCAAGGTTGAAGGCCTGGGCAACTTCATTGAATTTGAGAACTACGACGTAGGCGGTGCTGGCAAGGCCTACTACGACATGGATACCAAGAACCAGGGCGGCGAATATCGCGAAGATCGCGTCGATATTGTTGCCGCAGGTACAGGCTATGCCATCGGTTACACCCAGAAGGGCGAATGGCTGGAATACACCGTGAATGTGGATGCCGCTGGTGCCCTCCCCTACGAACTTTCTTACGCAACGGGAATGGAATCTGCCGGAATCCAGCTCTTTATGGATAACGAGCCCATTACCGACACCTTGAAGCTGACTGGAACCGGCGATTTCGACAAATACACCACTTTCAAGGGTAAGACAACCAAGGAATTGACCAAGGGTGAACACGTGCTGAAGGTTCTGTTGACCTCCGACTACGTGAACCTGGATTGGATTGCCTTTGGTGCAAGTGATAAGTCCGCCGAAGAAATCCGTAACGGATCTTCTGAAACTCCGGATGACACCATTCCTTCATTCGTAATGTCCACACCGGCCATCGACGCAAGGATTTCTGATGAATACAAGGTCTTTGACCTGATGGGCCATCAGTTGGGCAAGATCCGGCTGGACAGTGGAGCTTCTACAATGGGGCTGAAGGCTAGCCTAAAGGCTGCCGGTTACCACAAGGGTGCCTATCTGGTACGGAATTCCAGGGGCCAAACCCTCAAAATAAACCTAGCTAAATAACCTTTAAGCCCTGTTCTAAAATGAAACAGGGCTTTTTTTGTGGGCTTTAAAGGACTGTTTTTGTTTCAGAACGAAACAAAAAGGCTCTTTTTTGCATTTGGCACGGCTTTTGCTTAATGTTCGGCGAAAACAAAATGGCGCAAAATTCAAAGAATGCGCCGAAGGAATTTAAATAGGAGACTCAAAAATGAGCAAGATTATCGGTATCGACCTTGGTACAACAAACAGCTGCGTTTCCGTTATGGAAGGTGGCAAGCCCGTAGTGATCGCAAACGCAGAAGGTTTCCGCACTACTCCGTCTATCGTCGCATTCGGCAAGACTGGCGAACGTCTGGTTGGCCACGTTGCTAAGCGTCAGGCAATTACCAACCCCGAAAAGACCATTTACTCCATCAAGCGCTTCATGGGCCGCTCCGCTGGCGAATGCTCCGCTGTGGAAAAGAACATGCCGTACAAGCTCGTTGGTACCGGTTCCGATCCGATCCGCGTGCAGATTGACGACAAGCAGTTCGCTCCTCCTGAAATTTCCGCAGCAGTTCTTCAGACCATGAAGAAGATTGCTGAAGACTACCTGGGCGAAACCGTTTCCCAGGCTGTGATCACCGTCCCGGCTTACTTCAACGACGCTCAGCGTCAGGCTACCAAGGACGCTGGTAAGATTGCTGGCCTCGAAGTTCTCCGTATCGTGAACGAACCGACCGCTGCAGCACTCGCCTACGGCCTCGACTCCAAGAAGAGCGAAAAGGTTGCTGTGTATGACCTTGGTGGTGGTACCTTCGATATCTCCATCCTGGAAATCGACGACGGTATGTTCTCCGTGAAGTCCACCAACGGTGACACCATGCTTGGTGGTGACAACTTCGACGAAGTGATCATCGACTGGATCAACGACGAATTCAAGAAGGAAAATCCGTCTATCGACCTGAAGAAGGACAAGATGGCTCTCCAGCGTTTGAAGGACGCTGCTGAAAAAGCAAAGATTGACCTTTCTGCTACCACTTCTACCAACATCAACCTCCCCTTCATCACCGCTGACGCAACTGGCCCCAAGCACTTGGACCTGACCCTCAGCCGTGCAAAGTTCGACCAGCTGACCGCTCACCTTGTTGAACGTTCCATGGAACCCTGCCGCAAGGCTATCGCCGACTCTGGCCTGTCTCTGTCTGAAATCGACGAAGTGATCCTGGTTGGTGGTTCTACCCGTATTCCGGCCGTTCAGGAAGCTGTGAAGAAGTACTTCGGCAAGGAACCCAACAAGACTGTGAACCCCGACGAAGTTGTGGCAATCGGTGCTGCAGTTCAGGGCGCAGTTCTTAGCGGCGACTCCGCTGTGAAGGACGTTTTGCTCCTCGACGTGACCCCGCTTTCTCTGGGTATCGAAACTCTCGGTGGCGTCATGACCAAGCTCATTGACCGTAACACCACCATTCCTACCAAGAAGAGCCAGGTGTTCTCTACCGCCGAAGACAACCAGCCGGCAGTGACCATCCATGTTCTCCAGGGTGAACGTGAATTTGCTCGCGACAACCGTACCCTCGGTAAGTTCGACCTCACCGACCTGCCGAAGAAGCCCCGCGGCGTTCCTCAGATCGAAGTGACCTTCGACATCGACGCCAACGGCATCGTCCACGTTTCTGCTAAGGACAAGGAAACCGGTAAGGAACAGTCCATCAAGATTACTTCCTCCAGTGGCCTCTCCGAAGACGAAATCAACAAGATGGTGAAGGATGCCGAAGCCAACGCTGCCAAGGATAAGGAACAGCGCGAACTGGTAGACGTCAAGAACCAGGCCGAACAGATGGCATACCAGGCTGAAGGCCAGATCAAGGAATTCGGCGACAAGCTGCCTGCCGACACCAAGGCTCAGCTGGAAGCTGCTATCCAGGAAATCAAGGACAAGAAGGACAACGGTACCAAGGAAGAAATCAAGGCCGCTATGGACAAGCTCCAGGGCATGATCTCCTCCATGGCTCAGGCTGCCGGTGCAAACCAGGCTCAGCCGGGTCCTCAGCCGGGCGCTTCTGAACAGCCGAAGTCCGAAAAGAAGGGCGACGGTCCGGAAGTTGTCGACGCTGAAGTCGTTGACTAATGATTAGTGGTTAGTGGTTAGTGATTAGATCGCTAATCATTTGCCGCAACCCATGCAGATAAGGATTCGCCCGAAATATGGGCAATCCTTTTTTGCGTAAAAACTGTATACTAACCACTGTTTACTGTTTACTAATTGCCCGGGAGGGCAACAATGGCAGATAAAAGAGATTATTACGAAGTTCTAGGCGTCGGTAAGGACGCAAGTGCTGACGAAATCAAGCACGCTTATAAGAAGCTTGCCATTAAGTACCATCCGGACAAGAACCCGGGTGACAAGGAAGCCGAAGAAAAGTTCAAGGAAGCTGCAGAAGCTTACGACGTGCTCTCCAATCCTGAAAAGCGCAAGAACTACGACCAGTTTGGCTTTAACGCACCTGGTGGCGGTTTCGGCGGTGGCGGATTTGGCGGCGGTGGCTTCGGAAGCTTCGAAGACATTTTCAGCCAGTTCGGCGATATCTTTGGCGGTGGCTTTGGTTTTGGCGGTGGTCGTGGCGGTCGCAGCCGTAAGGCAGGCCCTCCCCGCGGAAACGATTTGCAGATCAAGGTAGCCCTCAGCTTTAAGGAAATCTTCGAAGGTTGCACCAAGAAGGTTCGCCTGAAGCGTTATACTCCCTGTACCGAATGTAACGGCAAGGGTGGCGAAAACGTTACCGAATGTAGCACTTGCCATGGCACCGGCCGAGTGCGCCGTGCGACGGGTGGCTTCTTCCAGATGATTTCTGAAAGTGCCTGCCCCACTTGTAACGGTATGGGCGAAGTCATTGCAAAGCCTTGCTCCAACTGCCGCGGCGAAGGTCGTGTGCAGGAAACCGAAGAAATTTCCATCAAGATTCCGGCTGGCGTTTCCGAAGGCCAGTACCTGAACCTTCGTGGTGAAGGTAACTGCGGTCCTCGTGGCGGTGCATGCGGTGACTTGCTTGCCGTCGTAACCGAAAAGCCCGATGATTTCTACACCCGCGAAGGCGACGACCTGCACTGTGAAGTGAAGGTTCCCGTACATCGCTTGGTTCTCGGCGGCACCCAGCGCATTCCTACTCTGGATGGAGACGAAGTGCAGATCAAGATTGCAGCCGGCACTCAGGCTGGCAGCATCCTGCGCCTCCGTGAACAGGGCCTGTACCCGCTGAACAAGCGTGGTGACCGCGGTAGCCTCTACGTTGAAATTGGCGTGGAAATCCCGAAGGATCTTTCCAGAGAAGAAAAGGAACTCTACCAGAAGCTGGCCGAACTCCGCAAGGATAAGGAAACCGCCCAGGAAGAATCCTTCCTTGAAAAGATGAAGAACCTGTTTAAATAGTTAAAAGTCCCCGAGTAGGATTATCATGTCATCCCGGCCTTTGCGCCGGGATCTCTTTTTTATGTTTTGTTCTATATAAGAAACAATTTGTTCTATACAGAATCACATTTTTTTGCAAATTGATAATTTGTTGAAAAAAGTGCCCTAAAAAGCGCTATTTTTGAATTGCGAATGATTTGGGAAAATCTATTTTGATTGCAGAAACGGTTAGGAGATTCCTTTATGAAAATTGAAAAGAAGAAAATTGTCGAAGATTCCAAGTGGAATTCTGCAGTCAAGGCTAGTGTCGCAGCATTGATTGGTGTTGCCGCAACAAGTATGGTGGCATGCTCTAGTGGTGATGTTGCAGGCCCTGAGGATGAGAATAATCGAGAGAATGTAACTCCGAATCCAGAAGAAATTATTGAACCAGAAGCAGGTGATCCGGTTGTTGGTCCTGAACAATTAGGGGTTTCTTCCTCCAGTCAGGTTGTGGTGGATATTCCCAAGAGCTCCAGCTCCGTGGACACTCTGATTATAGAACCTATAGGACCCATTGTAGAACCCTCGGCTGGCGTTGTTAACATTAACATAGATCCTATTGTTGAACCGATTTTGGTTCCCGTTAGTTCTTCTTCCGAGGAATTGAATAGTTCTTCCTCCGAAGCCAAGCCGGACTGCGATAGTAACGTGCGGCTTTGCCCGGATCCTAATGATCCTGAAAACATGATTGTCAGCATGGTGACTACATTTGAGTCTACGGACGTGGATGTATGAACTTAGTGCTTTGCCTTACGGAGCAGTGTAACCTACGCTGCTCTTATTGTTATTACAAGGATTCCCAGAGCGATCGGGCCACGGTGATGGACGATTCCATTATGGAAGCGGCCATCAGGCTTTGCCTGGAGCGTACGCTTTTCTTTAAACAGCAATACATGAATATCACCTTCTTTGGTGGTGAACCTTTGCTCCGTAAGGAGGCTATCTACAAGGGCGTGGATTTGGCAAAGGCCATGGTCGCCGAGGCCATAGACCGTGGCGCGGCTTCTGAAGATTTTGTTTTGCGTTTTGCTATCAATACCAACGGCACTTTGCTCGACGACAAGATGCTGGACTTTTGTGAAAAGGAAAGGTTCCGCATGTACATTTCTGTGGACGGGCCTGCCTACCAGCATAACATTTCCCGCCGTACGGTGGGTGACGCAGGCAGCTTTGAATCCATGTACAAGCACCTCCCCCGCCTCTCCAAAATGAATACGGTGGCACTTTGCACCGTGACCCGGGAGCATGTGCCCCATCTGACCGAGGCGGTAAAATGGATTCATGAGCAGGGCTTCAACAACATGACCACCAGCATCGACTTCGATGGAAATTGGACTGGTGAAGATTTTGACAAGCTTGCTCTGGAATATCAGAAGATGGCTTTGTACTGGCTGGAATGCCGCAAGGCCGGTAACAAGTTTTTCCTGGGGACTATCCAGGACAAGATTAAGCTCCGTTTGCAGGATTTGAGATTCCGTCAGTATTCCTGCCACGTTTATAATGGAGCCATGGGCGTATCCACCAACGGAAACATTTTCCCCTGCACCCGCTTTATTTCTTCCAAGGAAAATGCGCCCTACGTTCAGGGCAATGTGTTTACCGGCTTCGACGAGGCGGAATGCAACAAGATTCGCGACTTCTTGGATCACGACAAACAGGAATGCGAAGGTTGTGCCATTAAGCACCGCTGCGTGGCTCACGAATGCGCCTGCACTTCATTTTACACCACGGGATCTATTGAAGGTGTTTCCGCGGAAGTCTGCACCCACGAACGCATGCTCACCGAAATCTGCGACGAAATCGTCTGCAAGATTGACAACGATGATATTAAGTAACACTTTTTGCTTCCCTCGGTGTTTAACAATTGTTAAACTTGAGGTAATATGAAAGTTGTTGTTTTAAATGCTAGTCCCCGCCCTAAGGGCAACATCAGCCAGATGCTCTGCGCTATGCAAGAGGAATTGCAGGCCCGCGGCGACCAGGTGGAATTTATTGATGTTTGCAAGTTGCAGGTTCGACCCTGCATTGGGTGCATGAAATGCCGCAGCGCCAAGAAGTGCGTGCTGGCGGAAGACGATTCCCAACGGGTGATGAAATTGCTTCAGGAGTGCGACGGGCTCATTGTTGGCTCTCCCTGCTACTGGGGAAATATGACGGGCCAGCTGAAGATCTTGTTCGACAGAATGGCCTACGGAATGCTGGACGACAGTTCCCACGGATTCCCGAAGCCTTTGCTGAAGGGTAAGCGGGCAATCATTGTAAGCACCAGCACCACCCCGTGGCCTTTCAACATTCTCTTTAAACAGTCGGCGGGTGCAGTCCGTGCCATCAAGGAAGTGATTGGCTGGAGCGGTTTCAAGATTATGGGCGTGATGCAAAAAGGCGGTACCCATATGAAACAAGGGGTAACCGCCCGAGAAATTGCGAAGTGCAAAAAGATTGCAAGAAAGCTTTAGACAAAAAAGGCTCCGGGAGAAATCCTGGGGCCTTTTTATTTTTGCGGTTTTTTATCAATTTTTACTTAAACAGTTTTATGAACTGAGTTTTCCCACGGAGGTCAGTGAGGCGGACGATGTAGCCTTTGCGAGAGAACGCGCTGACGGGCACAGTGGCGGGGCCATTGATTTGGCGACGCAGTAGCAGAACTCCTTGGAGGTCGTGGATAGTCAGCGTCATGGGACGTGCAGGAGCGAAAATTTGCAAATCGTTTCCGAGGCGGGTGACGGATACTAGCGCGGGGACAGTCCCTACCCTAATCGCCTGATCAATTGTATCTCGCTTGGTGGTGTCCTGAGTCGTGTCCGGTTCAACGGGCTCCACATAAGGATGGTCCGGATCGTTTACTACAACCTTGATGCTTACAGAATTTTCGCAGCCGGCGCCGTTGTTGAACGTTGCCTTATAAATTCCGCTGGATTGCCACTGCATATTCTTGAAGCGGACTTCGCGCCCCACTTGATAGAAGTCGTTGGGACCGCGCCATACCCAGCGGCCACCATCCCACGGATGAGGGCCAATGACGAGGGAATCGCCCGGATTGACGGTGACGTCTGTGGTTTCATTCCATCCGCCATCGTGAATCTTTACGTAGGGAACGATGGTCTCTGTAGTGCAGGTGCCTTCCCCCTTGACGCCATCTACAACCATAGAGACCATGGACATTGCGCCAACATTGATGTCAAAACTCTTGCCGGTCACAGAAATGTCGGCATCGGCTTTCAAAGCGGCGGGCAGCGTAAAGCGGTGTACCTTCACCTTGCTTCCAACGGTGTCAAACTTGCTCAAGTCGAAGCTGTACTTGGCGGCAGAGCCGCTAGTATTCAGCACTACAAGTACCAAAGAACCGTCTTCGCGGATGGCGGCCAGCGTGTTGTCCTTGTCGGAATCAATAAAGCGGGAACCGGGGCGAATAAAGCGGCTGAAGGCGGCGTGCATATAGAATCGCGGAGCCTTGGTAAAACTTTGGCTCTTGTGATTTGCGGCAAAAGTGTGCCAGTTTTCGGCGGGGTCTGCCAGCTGCCAATCCACCCACGCGTTTGCCTTCATGTCGCGTAAGTCGTGGAGGATCACGTCTGCCATCCAGAGGGTAATATCCAGATCGCCGCTGCGATGGAGGGGGCCGGATTCGGACTGCCAAATTCTCTTGTCGGCACCGAAGGCGGCGTTATAAAGTTTTCCGCGGGAATCATAGCCGGAATAGCTATGAGTATTCACCTGGAACATGTAGGACTTGGCTTCGGCACTGTACTTATTAAACTGGTTCAGTGCGTCTCCGATGTTGGATTCGTCGGCTGCACTCACAGAAGTTTCCGGAAACAGGCCTTTCTTCTTTAGAGCCTTTCCCAGTTCTTCGATCATGCCGGACTGATTGTTCTTAAAGCCGCACCCTTCCTGGTCCTTGTTTTCGGCCCACCAGCCAGCGCTAGGTTCGTTGAAAGGTTCCACCGTGCGGAAGGTGATGCCCCATTCCTTCTTGAAATGCAAAGCCACTTCGGAAAGGTAGTCGGCGAAATCGTCAAAGTAGTCGGACTTCAGGTTGTCGGCACCGTTCTTGCCGCCGGCAACGCAACCGCTGTTGGTCATCCACCAGGGAGGGGAATTGGAAAATGCTTCGTAGATGGGATTCTTGACTTTCTTGTTCAATGCGAACAAAATGTTACGCTGGCTCTGGTCTGCAGTCCAGTCGTAGGCGCCGTTTTCCGTAGGCTTGTAGCCGGGAACGGCTCCGCCCCCATCGCCTTTAGTCAAATGGTTATGGCCCGGCTGGTCTCCCCCGCCGATGTTGTAGCGGAAAATGTTGTAACCTAGGCCCGAATCCGGATCGGCGATGGCGTTTACCAACTTGAGGTAGTTTGCTTCGCTCCACTTGCCGGCAAGAACAGCCCACCAGCAAAGGCTTGTGCCCCAACCTTCAAAAATCTGATACTTTTTACCGGGATCAACGGTAACCTTGGTCTGCGCATTGGCTGTTCCGCAGCCCAAAACGGCCACGGTAGCTGTCAAAAACGCCAATTTTCCATGAAAATGCATACCCAATCTCCATAAAACCCCTGTTCGGGATCTTTCCAATCTAAAAATCGCTTTTTTTATTGAAAAACGGATATGTAACCAATGTAAAATGTGGACAATTTATCCTTTTTAAATGTGGACAAACTTATCGTTTGGGCTTTACTTAATTTATATTCCTTGTAAAAGGGATTGGATTTGAATATGGGTAAGAAATTTATTTCCAAAGCTGGCGCTTTCCATGGCGCATTTCTTGGAGCACTTTCTGTTGTTCTGGCGGCAAATTCCATGGCCGCGAGCCTGAGTGACTGCGCCAACAGCATCAAATTTGATGGTCATCTGAACAACCTCTACAAGGACTTGACCCTCCCCTCCACCGGCGCGGGGATTTCCGGCTGCGAAAATGTGCGTTTTTACTGGACCTCCAGCGACACCACATTCTTGAAAAACGACGGTACCATTGCCGCCCGCCTGGTGAACCAGAATAAGGCGGTGCAGTTGTCTGTAAACGTAACCGACGGCACCCAGATTGAAACCAAGAAGTTCGACGTTTCCATTCACGGTTACGAACCCTATTCCAACTATCTTTTCATTTACTTCCCGGCCAACGACAACGAAAACATTTACTACGCCATCAGTAACGACGGTTACAATTTTACTGCCATGAATGGTGGCAAGCGAGTGGTGGCCGCCGATACGGTTGCCCTGAAAAAAGGTCTTCGCGACCCTCATATTTTGCGCGCCCCCGATGGCTATTTCTACATGGTAAATACCGACATGAAGAGTGCCGAAGGTTGGTCGAGCAATCGCGGCATGGTGCTGATGCGCTCCAAGGATCTGGTGAGCTGGACTCACAGTACGGTTCATTTTCCGGACAAGTACAAGGGAACCAATTTTGCCAACGTAACCCGTGTTTGGGCACCCGAAACTATCTGGGACAAGGATTATCAAAATGTCGACGGCAGCAAGGGTCGCCTGATGATTTACTTCTCCTTGCTGACCAACGACGGAACCATTCCCTACGACAAGGTTTATTACCTGTACGCCAACGACGACTTTACCGATGTTCTGGGCAAGCCCACCTACTTCTTTGACCGCGGTTCCGCCACCATCGACATGGACATCGTCTACAACGACAACGACGGGCTTTACCATGCCTTCTTCAAGAACGAGGGCGACGGTGGCATTTGCAAGACTACAGCCAAGACTTTGACGGCCCCCGCTGGCAAGGAAGGCTCCCAGTGGAGCAAGCCCAGCGGCACTCTGCAGCAGACCAAGGATGCGGTGGAAGGCGCTGGTGTCTTTAAGCTGATCAATCAGGATTCCTGGATTCTCATGTACGACTGCTACATGAACGGTCATTATCAGTTTACCAGCAGTCCGGACCTGACCAACTTTACCTTTGTGCAGGACACCAAAATGGCTGGTGCTTTTACTCCTCGTCATGGAACTGTGCTGCCTATTACTGCGGAAGAAACCCAGCGTTTGTTGAAGGTCTTCCCCACTGCCGACTTTGAACCGAAGCAATACAATGAACCTGATACCTTGAAGACGCTGGCTGGCGGCGAGGCGGTGGTTGGACCCTGCGCTGGCTCCAAGATCATTCCCTATTCCAAGGTCAATGACGGCGGTTGGAACCCGACGACTGACCTGCTGGTTGAACCGGGCAGTTCCATTACCTTTGGCCCTCATCCTTGGGATGGAAAGATTTGGAAGTGGAGCGGTCCGGCAGACCTTTCTGCAACCACTCGCGAAGTGACTTTGAAGGATTTGCAGTGGCAGAACAGCGGTATCTATACCATTGAATACACCAACGAAACCGGCTGCAAGAGCTACGAAAAAATCAAGCTGGTGGTGAACGACCCGGAACATCCCTACGTGGAACCTGTGGTCTGCAAGGATGATGAAATCCTGAATGAATCGGGTAAGTGCGTTGCCGATCCCTCTAAGACTGAAGCAATCGGCTCCGGTGCTCTCGCCACTGAAATTCATTTTTCTGCGGTTCCGGTGCGTGTGCAATACTTTAGCATGACCGGCGTTTTACTTAAGGGCAAGCCCAAGCAGGCCGGCGTGTACCTTCGCAGGGAAACTTTGAGCAACGGCCTTGTGCGCATCACAAGGACCCGAGTCCAATAGTTTACGAATCGATTTAACGAATCCTACTTCTTTTTGAGGGCACGAGGAACGTTATGACGCTTGATGGGCGAAGTTCCTGCGTGAGTCGGCAAAATCTTGGATTTTACGCCATCGTTTGCCGTTGTAGTGTTCGTGACGTGGTTTTCGCCCACGGATTCGCATTGACCGGTAAATAGGTGGTGGTTCATTGCCATACTATTCAAGATACTAAAAGTTTTTCATTTGTCAACTTGCCTAATTTTTTATATTTGTGCCGTAAAATTAAAACGGACGTTGAATATGGAAAAAGAATTTGAACAAGCTTTGAATAGCCTCTTGAACTTTGACCCTGCAGGTGTCAGCGACCCTGCCGCCAGTTATAACGCATTGTTCAAGCAGATGATTTCTTCTTCCATGCAGATCTGCAACTCCACGGATTATGCAGCCTTGGTGAACCAGAAGATTGAAGCTGCCGAAAAGAAGTACGGCGTGAAGGTGGAAATCAGCGAAGATGCCGGCGAAGATCCCTACAAGAAGCTTCGCGAAGTTGTGCGTTTTGAACTGGCCCGCGAATCCCTTTTGGCAAACATGGACTACGAGGTCTGCTGCACCGAAAGCAACCTGGCAAACGCCATGGGAAAGATCCGCGGTGAACTGGACAAGATTGTTCCGGAATCCCAGAAGGAAGTGGTGGACTCCATGGGCTATGCCCTCTATTCCGACTTCACCAAGTATTTTGTGTGCTCCGTTTTCGACCTGATTGCCGACGCCAAGATTTACCAGATGAAGGAATTCCGTCCGTTGCAGCTGAATGCCATGGGTAAGGAAGTCCGTACCAACGTGAACGTGATTCACCAGCAGAACGGCAAGCCCCAGAAGTCCGAGACTGTGACCAACTGGTTCTCCCTCATGATGGTCCTCCCCAGCTTCCTGTTCAAGAAGCTCTACGGAGTAAGCCTCACGGAAATGTTCGAAGTCTCCCAGAAGCAGAAGGACGATTCCGCCCACATGTTCAACATTTTCCAGAGAACCAACGAATCCTTCGTGGCTGGCGATGAATACAAGATCCTGCTCCATTTCCTTGCAGAAATGGGCCTCAGCGAATGCTTTACCGTGCGCCCCAAGGTGAAGAAGGCTGAAAAGCCAGTCGTAAACTAAATTACGACTAAGGATTATTGCCCTGCTGAAGCGCAGGAAGAAATTTTTTTCAAAGCAGGCAAAAGACTTTTTTTCGTTTTTTTGTCACTAAAGCGTCTTTTTTGATGAAATAGTGACAAAATTTTTAGTTTGTACGTGCAATCGTGACTAAAAAAATGTGCTTTGCTAACATTGTTTTGTCACCAAAAAGATCTTTGAGGCAATATAGTGACAATTTTTAACTTGGATAATAATTAGTAAGCAATACTTTCTGTTACTTTGTCTTGATTTTTTGTCACTAAATGGAGTTATAACGTTTTTTAGTGACACATTTTTCCAAAAACGATCCCAGAAAACGTGCTTTGGGGAGCGGCGGCTTTGGCGGAACTTAGAGACTGCGGCGCTTACAGATTCTGCTGTAGCTTGGGAATCATCTGGTCGGCCGCCCCAGAAGCTTTACTTAACGTAAAGCTTCTTATGACAAGGGAAGGCTTCGCCGTCGTCCACAGGGTGGACAATTCTCACTAAGGACTAAAGTCCTAAGTGTTCATTAGCCTAAGACCCTCCTTTCCCAAACGTCAAAAACTATATATTTTGCTGGAGAATTTTAACTTTTTCTTTCATCCATGATTCAAAATCGTCCGCGGCGATGTGGGCCTTGGCCTGCTGCATCAGCTTGATGTAAAAGTGCAGGTTATGAATTACAGAAAGAGTCCACCCGAGGGGCTCTTTTGCCTTATGCAGGTGGCGCATGTAGCCACGGCTGTAATTGCGGCAGCAGTAGCAGTCGCATTCCGGGTCCAGCGGGTGATCGAAATCGTGTGCATGTTTCGCGCCCTTATACCGCAGTACGCCTTGACTTGTATACACCAGACCGTCCTGGGCATTCTTCGCCGGCAGAATGCAGTCGCACATGTCTACGCCGCGGCGGATCAGTTCCAGCAGATTCCAGGGCGTGCCCACTCCCATCACGTAGCGGGCGCGATCCTCGGGCAGCAAGTTTGTGCAGAAGTCCGCAATCTCGTACATGGTTTCCACTGGCTCCCCCACAGAGAGCCCGCCCATGGCGTAACCATCGGGACCGATTTCCTTAAGGGCCTCGATGGACTTTTGGCGCAGTTCCTTGTGCATGCCGCCCTGCACAATCCCGAAGAAATACTGCGGGTAGCCGTGAATGGGCGGATTCGCCTCTAGCCATTCCTTGGCCTCCCGGGTCCACTTCAGCGTCAGACGCAGCGATTCGTCGGCCTCTTCCAAAGTGCTGGGGTACGGCGTACACTCGTCAAACGCCATGATGATATCCGCACCGATTTCTCGCTGGGCCTGCATCACACTTGCCGGCGTGAACATGTGCATGGAACCATCCAGCAGGCTCTTGAAGCGGACGCCTTCTTCGGTAATCTTCCGGAACTGCTTGAGACTCCACACTTGAAATCCCCCGCTATCCGTAAGCATGGGACCGTTCCAGTTCATGAATTTCTGGACGCCTCCCGCCTCCGCCACAATCTTCGTACCCGGACGCAGGTACAGGTGGTAAGTATTTGCCAAAATGATTTCCGCTTCCATCTCCTTGATGTCGCGGCTAGTAATCCCCTTGACCGTCGCATTGGTGCCCACCGGCATAAAGATCGGCGTAGTCACGTCACCGTGCGCCGTGTGGATCACGCCCAGTCGGGCCTTGGACTTGGCCGACGTCTTTTTCAGTTCAAAGGGATTGGTCATTAGTCTTTGAGACAGCGAATATTACAAGTTAATCTAGGTTCTTGTTCGTAAGCCTTGAATGAGTCAAAGTCATTACGATTCATCGAGAAAATATAGCCCTTGTCGTCGGTATGATCAGCGCTGCACAAGAATATAGACGTGATTTTGCCCTGATAGGCGTTGTTTAAAGTCCTATGTCCAAGAGGATAAGCACCGAAACCAACGAGGTCTGCCCCGCTATCGTTCCAACCACCGAATTCCCAGCCCTTGGTTGCGCCAAGGATTTTCTGGATGGTCTTGTTGGGGAACTGGCTTTGAGCAAAAGTAATCAAAGAATCAAATTCAATATTGTTGGGGACATGCCAACCATCGGGGCAAATATTTTTTTCAGGGTCGTTTACGTCAATGACTTCATTCCACTGATAGATTTTGCCATACTGACAATATTCGGTACTGTCGTTGTAGCACCAGCTAGAGTCAATGTCGTAACGTAGATTTTCAGCCATCCAGATTTGAGTGCCGATACCAACTGTTTTATAGACCTGGTTGTCTCTGGAGTCAACGATGGAGTCTGTGATGAGGCTGTCCGATGCATAGGACCATCTGAATCCGTTACAGTTATAAATTGAATTCTGGTAGCGATAATAGCCCTTGTTGTCTTGGTTGCATGCTCTTCCGATAGCTAGATCGAAGGCGTTTGCCACAGTCATTTCACCTTTGTAACAATGGTAGTAGATTGTGGTGTCGATGACGCCCTTGCGGAATTCCTCTACGGTGTCGCAGGGGTTTGCGCGCTGTTCTCGTTCTAACAGGGTCAACAACTGCCCGGCCTGATTTTCACCATCTTCTGTTGTATCTGGGCTGGATGTATCTTTTTTGCAGACGAATTTCTTTATGTAGTCAAAGTTTTTTACTTCAGGTTCGATCAAGGAGAGGCAAGCCTTTTGTTGAGCTACATATTTGTCACTACTGGTTATATCCCAAAAATTTTCTTTTTGGCAAACAAAGTAATAACTTTCAGTAAATTCGGTCTTTTTTGTTACTGCGCCAATAAGGGAGGTAACGCAAGGAACAGAATCAATAATCGTTGCGTTAATCCAGCTTTCAGCAATGGAGTCGTAAGCATAGATGAATGTGGAAATATTTCCTTTACGAATTTCTGCATCGTGTCCTGCGGTCCATCCAAGACGATCATTTTCAAAATAAGGAATTTCTACCCAAATATCGCCGGGTTCGCATGTCAAGACATAATTGAAAAAATCACTGAGAGTTTCAGTCACTTTTACGGAATCCCCACGATTAGATTCTCGACAGACTTCAAAACCAAGGGTGGATGCAAAATAGTCACTGACCATTTTTTCATCAGATTTTTTGTTTTCATATCCAGTCAGGCTACGGAATGTTCTATCTGCGTTTTTGATTTTGAGGGAATCTGAAACCCATTTCCCGTTTTTAATGAGATTATGATTTGTTGCAGAATCGGTTGCGTAAAAAGAATAGTCTAAAAGATACAGAAGTTTGCTTTCCATATCTTCGGGATTGTTTCTCGGATTTCTTGAGAAAGGTTTTGTAATCAGGCTGGTGTCTAGGTTGAATGCCTTGACGATATTATTCAATGCTTTCTGTTGAGCATTTTCAAAAATCATTTTTTCGTCATTGGCAATATCGATGGTGTTGAAGGCTTCAATAGCGGTTGCTTTGGAAAAGTACACTGTATCTTTCAATCTCAGGTCAGCAATTGCGAAGAAGTCTGTGGTACGACTATAGAGAACAAGATTGTCTTCTTCATCGTAGTAGCCATATTGTCCAGACATCTTGATTAAAACATAAGGAGATTTAAGGCTTACCTTTTCAAAGGAAAAAAATCCGTTGTTACCCTGGGTTTCAGTAGTGAATTCTCTACCCGTATTAACGAGGTTCCCATCAAGTTCATACAGAACTACTTCTCCGTTTGCCTTAAAATAATCCTCAGTATTGCGGCCAATAAGGCTATAGTCTGTCTTTTCAAAAGTTTCTCTGATGGAATCATCAGAATCAGGCGTTACATCTTTAATATCGTTTGTACTGTTTGGATTAGAAGAGCAACTGGTAAGGAGCGCCTGAGGAATCAGGAACAAGGAGAAGCCGATCAAAATCGTCGCAAGAATATTTTTGCAGTAATTCAAGATAATCTCCTTTGCTTTTAGTCTTCTACACAGCGGATGGCTGCCTTGACATGTAGATGACTATACCTTTCACGGTCCATTTCGCTTGAGAGAACGGATAGATGCTGCAAGTAGAAACCACTGCTGTCTGCGTCACTTGTCCAAAAATAAGCTTGTTTATCTCCATAAACAAAACGTTCATCTTTGCCGACAAAGCCACTGCCTACAAGGGTGAGATTAAATTCGTCAGTTCCGACTGGACTTTTGCTGGGGCGGTCCCAATCGTACACGCTTGCTGATTTCAGACTTGCGGCTTCGGAGTCGGAATCTCGATACTTATTGATGAACGTAAGCAGGGTGTCCCATTCTGCAGAAGACGGAACGTGATAACCTTCGGGGCAAATTCCCTGGACGGGCTTGCTTAGTTTTGCCGCAGTCCAGGATTCTTCTGTGTTCATAGCAGCGTTCCAGTTGTAGAGGGTCTTGTATGCACTGCTACTGTAATAGTCCTCGCCGACTGCTTTGTTCTTGATGTTGCCTTCAAGAATGGGTGAACTTTCTACATCCTGATAATTCAAGTTCACGGACATCCAGCGCTGGTTTCCAATACCTGTTGTTCGGTAGACCTGTCCGTCACGTTTGTCAACTAGGACGTTGTCCAGGGAATCTCCGCTAGAAATGGTCCATTTGCCAGCATTGCAGGTAAAGATAGTCTTGCCGACAGTAAAAGACTTGTTCGTGGTGCTGGCGAGGCATATTGTTTCAAACATGGTTTCACGTTTGGTCACCAAGCGGGCGGAATCTCCGTCGCATATGTAATTAGCCTTTGTATCTACGGAGCCATTGAATTTTTCGCCGTCTTCGGAACATACATGGTTTTTGATGTCGCATACTGATGCATCCACATCATCCCAGTCCATGCCGATATAACTGACGTACTTGCATTCGTAGCATTTTTTACCACTGGATCTAATTTCACCTTTGGTTTCTTCCACGCAAGCTAACTTTAAGCCCGTGTCTCTTTCGTTTGCCCTTTTCCATTTGCCGTCATACTTATAAGACGTTTCATTACAATAAGGACTCTTGAATACTTGTCCAGCTTCTGTCGGCTTGGAAAGAGTGTCAAGAACAATTTTGTCTAGATCACTACAATTATACGGGTAAACCCATTTAGATGTTGAGTCGCAGTAAAGAGTATTGTATTCGCTAAAGGCTGTTTGTTTGATTTCATAGTAATTTTCAGCGGTGCATTCTCCTAGCTGAGCCATTCTTTCCCATGCGTCCTTGAGATAAGCTTTTGTTTTGGCGTGGAGGGGACGATATCCAAACTTGTTAACGCTTTCTTTGAATTTGAAACATTCTGTATTTTCGACAACAGCGTATGCCTGTTCCCAACATGAATTGAACTTGTCGTGATTGAGGGTGTCTTCAGACATGTCGATTTTATAATTGTAGGAGAAAATCCGATCATCGAACATGGCGGTTGCACCCAGCAGATAGTGGGTGTCGTCGCTAGCCTCAATAAGGTTGATCTTGGTAAAATCGTTACGAAGGGTATCTAGCAAGAGTTCTTTTGCAATTTCGTCTTGAGAGGCCTTTAATGCTTCGGTCAAGGACATTCCTTTCTTAAAATGGACCGGAGTTCTCAAGGCTTGCAAATGGGACAGAATATTGAGGTTGATGGTGTCACCTTTGCGAAGATCGGCGTAGGCTTCCAAAGTAATGGTGGCGTAACTATGTTCGTCTCCATAACAAAGGGAAGATATGTCTCCGGAAACCTTCAGATGAACATAAGGGCTTTCAAAAACGGCATTTTCGACGATGTATGCCCCAGTTTTATCGAAGATCTTAGCCTTGTAAACAGTACCAGTCTGGCTCATGGTACTGTCTAGTTCTCGCAGAACAATTTCGGAGCCGATTTTGAACTGGCCGCGATTGACGTAGCCGACGATAGTGTGCAAAGCTTCCGGCGTCCAGGTGGTTGATGCCGATGAGTTTGCCTGATCGCTAACAGAGGAACTATATTCGGAATCTTGAATATCGGTTGCAGAGGAATTCGTGTTGCTGCAAGAGGTTGCAATGAAAGATCCGAGGAAAAGAGATGCAATAACGCTAGATAAATATTTCCTAACCATGTCCCGCAAGATAGAAAAAAACAGGCTTTTTAAAAGTCGTTTGTCGAGGGCTGATGCTCTTTTCTTTGCGCAGGATGGTGCTTTGTTCACGACTTTAGCGGAATTTAACGCATTTTGTAAAACATTTTTGTCGTTTCACGGCGAATTTGTCTGCAAATACCTTGGATTTTGAAAAACGGAATGTAATTCCTCACATTTTTCAAAAAAATCGCGCGGATATTTCTTCAATTTCATATATTTAGACCGCAAAAGTTTTATAAAAAGGAATAAAAATGCGTAATTGCTCTTCCCTCAAGCTTGACGGCCCCTGCAAGGTCTATCTCGAAGAAAATGAACTTCCGAAGGCATGGTACAATGTCCGTGCCGACATGAAGAAGAAGCCGGCACCGCTTCTGAACCCGGGTACCGGCAAGCCCATGACCGCCGCCGAACTTGAAGGCGTTTTCTGCTCCGAACTGGTGAAGCAGGAACTGGACAACGACACTCCGTACATCGAAATTCCCGAAGACATCCGTACGTTCTACAGAATGTACCGTCCGTCTCCGCTGGTCCGTGCCTACTTCCTGGAACAGGCTCTCGGCACTCCGGCCCACATCTACTATAAGTTTGAAGGTAACAACACCAGCGGTAGCCACAAGCTGAACTCCGCTATCGCCCAGGCCTACTACGCCAAGCAGCAGGGCCTTAAGGGTGTGACCACCGAAACTGGCGCTGGCCAGTGGGGTACCGCTCTTTCTATGGCTTCTGCCTTCTTCGGCATTGATTGCCAGGTTTACATGGTGAAGTGCTCCTACGAACAGAAGCCTTTCCGCCGCGAAGTGATGCGCACCTACGGTGCTTCCGTCACCCCGTCTCCTTCCATGAACACCAACGTTGGCCGCAAGATCAACGAAGAATTCCCGGGCACCACCGGTTCTCTGGGCTGCGCCATTTCCGAAGCTGTTGAAGCCGCTGTGACTCAGGAAGGTTACCGCTATGTTCTCGGTTCCGTGCTGAACCAGGTTCTTTTGCACCAGTCCGTCATCGGTCTGGAAGCCCAGGCTGCATTCAAGAAGATCGGTGTCAAGCCCGACATGATCATCGGCTGCGCAGGTGGTGGTTCTAACCTTGGCGGTCTTATCTCCCCGTTCATGGGCGAAAAGCTCCGTGGCGAAGCCGACTACGATATTCTGGCTATCGAACCTGCAAGCTGCCCCAGCCTTACCCGCGGTAAGTACGCTTACGACTTCTGCGACACTGGTAAGGTCTGCCCGCTGGCCAAGATGTACACCCTCGGTTCCGGCTTCATTCCGTCTGCAAACCACGCCGGTGGCCTCCGCTACCACGGCATGAGCTCCATCCTTTCTGAACTCTACGATCAGGGCCTCATGCGCGCTGCTTCCGTGGAACAGACCAAGGTGTTCGAAGCTGCTAAGCTCTTCGCTCAGACCGAAGGTATCCTCCCGGCTCCGGAATCCAGCCACGCTATCCGCGCTACCATCGACGAAGCTCTCCGCTGCAAGGAAACTGGCGAAACCAAGAACATCCTCTTCGGTCTCACCGGTACCGGTTACTTCGACATGGTTGCCTACCAGAAGTTCAACGACGGCGAAATGAACGACTACATTCCGTCCGACGAAGACCTGGCCAAGAGCTTCGCAACTCTCCCCAAGGTTGAAGGCTAATAGGCGCGAAGCGCAAGGTTCCAGGCTCGAGGTTCGAGAACGCGTTTCTTGAGCTGGCGAAGGATCTAGCAATCAAGTCCTGCAAGTTTATGCTTGCGGGACTTTTTTATATTTAGGCGCGAAAATAACACTGCTGAAACACTGCGAGGTTCTCATGGGAAAGCGTACCAATCTTTTGACCAATGCTTTGATCTGGTTTGGCGTTGCGGTTTCTGTTTCTGAAATCGAGGCCGGTCTTGAAATTGGCGTGGCCGCCCCTGCCGGCGGAATTTGGCTGCCACTGATTCTCGGCCATGTGCTGGGCGGCCTTATGCTTTTTGCCGTGGGCCTTATTGGTGCCAAGGTTCGCTTGAACGCTATGGAGACAACGGTTTCCACTTACGGTAAGTACGGTTCCAAGTTTTTCGCTTCTTTGAATTTGTTGCAGCTTGTTGGCTGGATCGCTGTTTTGAATGCCCAGGGTGCCATGGCTCTTGGCGGTTTGAATGTACCGCTTTCCATGCCTATTGTTTGCGTGTTTTTGGCGGTGCTGATTGCCGTGTGGATTTTCATTGGCCTCAGGAATGCTTCCAGGATTTCCATGGTGACCATGTCCCTATTGGCTGTGTTGCTGGCTGTGCTGACCGTTAAGCTGTTCGGTGCCGGGGTCGTTGGTGCCGAGGGTGGCGCTGCGCAAGGGGCTGCGAGTTCTGCACACGAGGCTCTCACCTTCTGGCAGATTTTCGAGATTTCCATCGCCATGCCCCTCTCCTGGCTGCCGGTGATTTCCGACTACACCAAGGATGTGGAAAAGCCTTTCAAGGCCACCGCGGTTTCTGCAGCAATTTATACTCTCGCAAGTTTCTGGATGTATTTCGTGGGTATTCAAATTGCAGGTACCGGTAGCGATATTGCAGGTGCAATCCTTTTGGCTGGCCTTGGTATTCCGGGCGTGATCATCGTGGTTCTTTCCACCGTGACCACCAACTTCCTGGCTGCAAATTCCGCCGGCGAATCTGCAAAGTCCATCTACGGCAAGCTGAACCCGAAGGCCGTTGGTGTTGTGGTTTGTGCCCTCAGCACCGTGCTTGCCATTTCCGGAATCGTAGATCACTACATCCACTTCCTTTACCTGATTGCATCTGTGTTCGCCCCTATGGCCGCGGTGCTTCTGGTAGCATTCTTTGCCGTGAAGGAACACCTGAACAAGAAGTGGTTCTGGGCCTTGAATCTTGTGGCATGGCTTGCTGGCTTCATCGTTTACCAGGTGGCAGGCAACTCCCCTGTGGGCCCCACCATTACTTCCCTCGCCGTGTCTGCTGTGATTACGCTGCTGGCTAAGTTAAAGAAGTAATTCTTTGGAAAGAGGTTCCTAGAACAGCTTCAGGAACTTTGCTGCTTTGCGGTTGCGGTGATTGTTGGGAAGGCCGCGGCCTAGGGCATCGAACTTTACGCCGTCTTTTCGAAGGGCTGGAGAAGTTCTGTATGGCAACTTCTTTTCGACAATGCTTGCGGGGGGAACATCTCCGCCACTGACCTTGTCTTCGTCGATGGAGTACCACTTGGAGTAGCTGAAATCGGGAGTTGCTTCCTGGGGTGCTTCCGTGAAGTTTGCGCCGTACATGGCGTCATTCAGCATTCCGTCATCTACCATGCCGTAGAACACGCCCTGGGTCAATTCCTTGGAGAAGTTGTTTTCCAGGTCGCCGCGGAGCTGTGCAGTACCGCTCACCTTCTTGCTAGCCACTGCCCACATAACTCCATAAACTTGTGCGTTATCGGCAATGGTGCTGTTCACGATAATGGAAAGTGCGCCTACCTTTGCTTTGCCCTTGATTGTTCCGCTCACGAGCCAGGCATCGTCTTCAAGAACTGCGTCGTCGGTAATGGTGCCGCCGGTAACGAGGGCTCGGCCTTCGATTCGGGCGTTTCCGCTGACAGTTCCACCCAATACCATAGCTTCGGGGCCTACGTAGGCGGTAGATGCCACGGTAGCCTTGGTGCTGACCCAGCCTCCCCCGTTCTTGTGGCGGGTGTAGCCAGTTGCAGTTTGGGAGGCTGCGTTGTAGCCAGCAGGAGTCCAGAAATCCTTGGTATAGCCTTCGGGCTTGCCGTTTTCCACGCGGATCATGTAAGGATAGCGGTAAATGCTGTAGTAGAACTGGTCCCAGGTAATGGTGTACAAATCCTTGGGCGTGGCAGTCACGGTAAGCCACAGGGCCTTATCGTCGGCCTTGGTTTCCATGTCCAGGTTGAATGCGGTTCCGGATTTCATTTCGCTATAGCGGGGCGTGCCGTCGGCACCTTCCGCCACCAGGCCTACCGTCCAGCTGGAGCCAGGATCGGGCATGGTTTCGGGAGTCAGGTTACAGCGATTTTTCTGCACCCAGCTATTGGAGGCTGCAGACCATTCCCAGTAGGTTTCGTTGCCCTTGCAGCCGTAGCTTTGGGCTGCCTTGGTTTGTACATTACCGCGGAATTTCACGGTGACCTTTCCTGCGGATTCGGGATAGAGGCGAACGATGTTGTAGCCGAATCGTTGGGGAGCCCAGTAACTGGGAACTTCATAATGAATTCCAGTATTGGAACAATCTTGTCCTTCGCTTCCTAAAGTATCAGAGCAAATAATTTCGACTTTGTTCAGCATGGTCACGCGGCTGTGCCTGCGGTAGATATCGCCGTTACCTACAGTGCGACGGGTAGAGAACTCGTAATCGCCCCAGGTCTTCTTGTAGAGCTGCTTCTTTTCGCCGGCGTATTCCAGGGTGGCGTTCTTCATGGCGAACTTGCCCAGCTGTTCCGTCAGATCTTCGTACTTCCAATCGTAGGCGTGGATCATGGCGTCAAAAGGCGTCTGGGTGTCGTAACCAGCCTCCCCTTCGTTAATCTTGTTCATCCACATGCGATTGACGGCCTGCACGCCCTTCCAGCCGCCGCCGAATTCTTCTTTCAGGTGTTCCATGAACTGCCAGTTGCAATAGCGGTCGCGGGAACTGCCGTAATAAAGGTACGGGAAATTGATCAGCGCCTCGGAGCAGTAATGGGCGTCGGTGGGATTCACCTGATGGGCCATCCAGTTGGCGTGGGATTCGCAGATCCAGCCTGCGGTAGCGTTACTGCCCATCCATCCGGCCACACTCTGGAGGCCGTGGGCGTATTCGTGAGCCAATCCCCACAAGTCCTTGAAGGCTCCCGAACCAAGCCAAAGGCCCGGAGAGCATTCGTCCTTCCCCGCAGCATTCTTGACGCAGGCTTCGCCGTTAGCACCGCCGTAAAGGGCTCCCATCTTGGAATCTTCAAAGATGTAGGCCACGCTCTTCAACTTTTCGTTGGCGTTGCTGGGCTGCGGGTACATCCACTGCATGGAATCGTGGTACACCGAAAAGATGTTTTCAAGTGTCTTCAGGGCATTCTGCGCAACGGTCGCATCCAAGGTTGCATTGTTGGCTGTACCGTCGTCGTGCTTAGCCTTTTTGCAAATTTCGAAATGCTCGGAATTTGCAAGCAGCGTGTGGCCTGCAGAAACACAGACCGGTTTGTAGGTGGCAGCGTTTACAGAAAAAGCCGCACCCAAGAAAGCGAAAACAGAAAAACCGATACTTATACCGGAATTGAAAATTTTACCCATATCACATCCCTTTTGATGTTCCTAATATATGTAAAAAAGCCGGCGATTCAAACCGTCGGCTTCTAAAATTTGATCAAAGATGTGTTAAGGCTGTGTTTTGGGTTTTACGCGGCCAAGATTCTTGAAATCAGGTGTCAAGGCGGCGCAGGCGGAATCCTTGGGAGGCTGCCTGTAAAGCTGCAATTCCTGTGTGAAAAAGCCCTTGACGCTGGAGGAAATCTGCCACTTGGCTCCGGCCGCGCAACTGTCGATCTGAACCTTGGACACTGCGGAAAAACGGCTGCCGGTGACCTTCAGTACAAAGGCTTCCGTTTCCAGGCTGTCAGGCAACTGCAAACTCTTCGGGCCGCCAATCTTCTGGTTCTTTGCATAGAAATCCTTCTGGGCGTTGATGTACACCATCGCCTGCTCTTGCATTTCTGCAACATAGTTCTTCTTTTTCTGGACTTCGGCTTCTTCCATGCAACTGGATATTCCCACACAGGCCAGCAGCAGGAAAACAACGCCACCTATCCCGCCGAGAAATATCTTCTTCTGCGTAGGGCTGAGGGAATGCTCCTTGCCGCCTCTACCTTTGCCCCGACCTTCCCCACCTTTGGACCATTCCAAAAGGCGAAGGGCCACAAGAATATGGACAAAGTTTCGAGGCATCACAAGGCCAATTACCGCAATCACGATAAAGACAATGCTCAAGAACATGAGAATCGTCAGCGCCGTGTCTGCCATAGGGAGCAACTCGTTGGCTTCCTTCAACAAACTAAGCAACCGCTTGTCTTCTTCGAAATTGTCTGCAGCAAATCGACCTGTGAAATTATTGTAACGAGCAAGGCCCATACTTACGGCGTTGTTTGCCATTTCAAGGACTGCGGTGAGCACGCGGTTCAACAAAAGGAACAACATGCCCAGAAGAGCGTTGAAAGATGCAATCAATCTTCCGGTTCGGACTACGGCCAAGCCATTCTTGCTCATATACCTCCCTATGGTCGTCGACGTTCTACCAACTCTTAACCCTTGCGGGCTTCCACCAGTTCCTTGGCCAACTTCTTGGCGGTGGTAAAGTCTGCCTTGCCGGAACCAAGCTTAGGTACCTTTTCCACCTGGAATGCAAGGGACGGAAGCATGATGGGCGGGAAGTCTGTGGCACGGAGTTCAGAGAGAACCTTGGAAGGTTCCTTTTCGCCCTGGTAGAGGAGAACGATCTTTTCACCCTTGGCTGCATCGGGAACGGTGGTCACCAGGTAGTCGCAGCCTTCGAGGACCGGAGTATCCTGGATCTTCTTTTCCACGGCACCGAGGCTGACCATTTCACCACCCAGCTTTGCAAAGCGGCTGTAACGGTCCACGATAGTCAAGAAGCCGTCGCTGTCCAGTTTACCCTTGTCGCCAGTCTTGTAGTAACGGATGCCGTCGATTTTCACGATCACGCTGTCGGTACGTTCCGGATCCTTCAGGTAGCCCTTCATGACCTGGCAACCGCCAATGAGAATCATGCCGGCTTCGCCAACAGGCAGCGGTTCATTGGTGTCCGGGTCGGCAATAAGGAACTGGGTTCCCGGAAGAGCCATGCCCACGGTACCGGGCTTATTGTTCACCAGCATGGTGGTATAGTCATTCATCAAGGTGTTTTCGCTGTTCACGGATGCCACAGGAGCGGTTTCGGTACAGCCGTAGCCTTCGAAGATTTCCTTACCGAACTTAATACGGAATGCCTGGGTAAGTTCCGGGCGCAAGGCTTCTGCACCGGCGATAATCAAGCGCACGTGCTTGAAGATCAACGGATGCACGTAGCGGCTAACGGTAAAGGCACGGAGGAAGGTGGGAGTTGCCACCAGGCAGGTCACCTTGAATTCGGCACACACACGGGCCATGGTCTTCACGTCGGTGGGATCAGCCACAGCCACAATGGGGCAACCTTCCACAAGGTTCAGCAAGGTGGTCACGGTAAGGCCAAAGCTATGGAACAGCGGAAGTTCAGAAAGCATCACGTCACCACGGCTAATATTCAAGATACAAGCCAACTGGTGCATGTTGCCGATCATATTGCGGTGGGTCAATTCAATGCCCTTCGGGGTACCTTCGGAACCGGAACTGAACACGATCACGGCGTTGTTATCAAGCTTGGTGCGCTTGAAGTAAAGCATCTTGATGAGCCAGGTGGGAATGGCGGCGCAGAACAGCAAGTGGGCTGCAATCTTTGCCTTGGGAATTTCCTTCATCAGGTCTTCGGCATAAAGGATGCGGACCTTGTCTGATGCTACCTGGCTATAGTCGCCTCCCCTCCCCTTCAGCTTCTGCACAAACATGCGGCTGGTAATGACGGTAGAAACTTCAGCCCTTTCGCAGCAGTACTTTACGTTGTCTACAGAGGAGGTGTAGTTCAGGTTCACGTTGGTCTTGCCAAGGACCCAGAGGGCCAGGTTCACGATAACGCCTGCGGGGCTGGGCGGAAGCATGATACCCACGTTCACTTCGTTCTTGCCAAGCTTTTTCTTCAGGAGGCCGCGGAATCCCATGACTGCACCAATCAGCTTGTAACCGGAGAAGTGGCCTCCATCAGGATTATAGATTGCGGGGCCGTTCTTCACGTACTTCTTGCAAGTGCTAAGCCAGGTTTCTGCAATAGGCTTGTAGAAGTTGGTGGCGTATGCCCAAGCTTCAATGGAAATCTTACGGACAATATGACGGACTTCATCTGGATCCGTGTCTGCAGGAATTGCGTCACCGAAACCCACCACCACAGTTTTGTCGGCAGCGGAGGCGTACATGTCGGAACCGCTATAGCTGTAGTTGGAACCCCAGAGACCCTGGATGTAGAACGGGATTACAGAGGCTTCTGTTCCTTCAACGGCAGAAGAATAGTCGATGCTGAAGGGTTCCACGTGAGGAGACTTGGAAACTTCGCCTGTGGGGAACATGACCACGGCCTTGCCTGCAAGCAGAGCTTCGTGAATCTTGTCCATGGCGGGCTTCGGGTCGTTGTTGTCGATACGGATTGTACCCAAACGCTTCATGATTGCACGAAGGTACCACTTTTCAAAATGGTCCTTGTTGCTGGCCACCACAAGAGCTCTAGGAGAAGCCATCTGGATCATAGCCCAGTCAATAAAGCTGTGATGGTTACCTACCAAAAGTACAGGACCGTCGTTGGGAATGTTCTGCACGCCTACCACGCGAATCTTGTAACGGTAGAATGCCACGCGGAGAACGGAACGAACCAGGGCCTGAGGCAAGTTGGAAAGAGTCCACATGAAAACGATAAGAGAAATCGCTGCAATGATCAGGAAGTACATCTTATGGTCCATGCTGGTGTAGTTGGTCAGGGCGGTATAGCCAAAGAGGAAGGCAATCAGCACCAAGGCCTGAATCAAGTTGGCGAAGGCAAGTACGGAACCGGAATTGTTGGGGCGGGTGTTGTACTGCAACAATGCGTTCACAGGAACCAGGAACATACCACCGAAGAAACCGATCAGGGCATAGATAACGGAAAGGGTAATGGGATTGACCATGAACGGAAGCAAGCCCATGCACACCGTAAGGCCGATCATGCCCATGGGGATAAAGCCCGTTTCAATGAAGTCCTTGGAGTTGTGGGCAGCAAAGATGGACCCCACCATGAGGCCGCCGATGGCGAACATCATGTAGTCCTGGAACATGTTCACCACGTTGGATCCGGATACATCCTGGAACACGAGAACGAACACCTGGGCGAAGGCCCAGAACATAGCAAGAGCGATAATGGAACCGCGAAGGTTGGGAACACGCCAGCCCAAGGTAAGGTGCTTTTTGACCTTGGACATGTTGGTGTTCTTGTTTTCGTACTTTACCTTGGGAATCAGGAAGCTGGCTACGGTGCCAAGAATGCTTGCTCCAGAAAGAAGCCAGGGAATAACGATGGAGTTGGAGGTAATGCGGTGAACTGCGGCATAGGACTGCAGTGCTTCAAGATCAATGAGGTTCACACCTACAATCACCAGCCAGGAGGCGCAAATAATGCCGGCGATGCCGAAAATCTGGAGGAAGGCGTTGGCGTAGCTCAGGTTTCGAACGCCGAACATTTCCTTAAGAATGCCATACTTGGCTGCACTATGAACTGCAAATCCGCAGCCCAGGCCAATAGAAAGCCAGAAGGCGACCTTGGGGCATCCGCAGGTGACGAGAACCGACTGGGCTACCACAAAGCAGGTCATGAACAGGGAGGACCAGGCCAGCACCTTATTCTTGGAGAAACGGTTGGTAAAGAAGCCTGCCAGCAAAACCATCAGGATGTAAGGTGCCACAAAGAACACCTGCAGCATGAAGGTCTGCCAAATCATTCCGTTTGCATCGGAGAAAGATCCGGCAAGAATCTTCTGGGCGTAAATGAATACGCCGAGCTGAACAAAAGTGGTTGCTAGAATAGAGAGGAAGTAGCGAGTTGCACCTTTAACTTTCCACATAAGTTATCCTTTTTAATTATCCCTCTTGTTTACCCAAACAATTTTATAGTTCTACAATCTAGAATTAAAGCCCCCCCCTATGTTCTAGGAAAGGCTCTCAAAGTCTATTTAATAAGTGATTCCAGGTCCTTTACGGTCTTTGGAATGCTTACAGAAATGTTACGGAAGCCGTTTTTGGTAATGAGCAGGTCATCTTCAATGCGGATTCCAATTTTTTCCTTGTAATGCTTGCCGTTGATGGTGGCCTCAAATTCGCCGTACAAGCCAGGCTCGCAGGAAATCAGCATTCCCGGTTCCAGCACCACATCCAAGGAGCGACTGCCCGGATCACCTTCATGAATCTGCTCGCCAATGAAATGGCTTACACCGTGGGGGCGAACATCGTAAAGGAGCTTGAACTTGCCCTTTGCGCCCTTCACCAGGCGTTCATCCAGAGCCTTCATAATAAATTCCCAGGGAACCATGCCGATTTCTCTAAGGGATACGCCGGGCTTCACGAACTTCTGGTATTCCACCTGGGAATCCAGGACGATTTCGTACAACATTTTCTGGAGGGGGTTGAACTTGCCGCCAACGGGAATGGTTCTTGAAATGTCGCTATGCAAGGAGTTCCAGCGGATGCCAAAGTCCAGGAGGCAAAGCTCCCCCGCCTTCAAAGGCTCGTCCTTCTTGACGTAGTGGAGGCAGCAGGCGTTTGCGCCGCTCGCAACGATGGTTGGGAACGCCAGGTCGCCGTCGCTGTTCTTCTGCATTTCGTAGTCCAGAAGGAGGCCCAGCTGACGTTCGTTTTTCAGCTTGGACATGTTGGCGAGAACGGTGCGGAAGGCCTTGTCGGTAATGTCCTGGGCCTTTTCTGCGTCCTGAATGCGCTGCTTTTCCAGAGGCAGGCGAAGTTTCCAGTGAATGTCTGCTGCCGAGCGGATCTTGACGCCGGAGCCCTTGATGGCACGCTGGAGCTGGTTCTTGAAATGATCGTTGTGGTCTTCCTTGAACTTTTCAAAATAATAGGCGTAAATGAAGCGTTCGTCGGGAGTTCTCTTGGCCAATTTCGCAGCAATGTCCTGGACTGTTTCCCAAATTTCATCGACCGGGCGAACATCCTTGATTCCCGTGATACGGGCAACCTCGTTGTCATCATCCAAGTAACCAAGGCGTTTGCCGTTCCAGAATTCCTTGAAGGGGTTCTTTCGGGGAACAAAAAGGGTTTCTTCCATGGTCTTGGGATTCAGGAGCAAATAGCAGCCGGCCTGGTTGATACCGGTGAGGTACAAAAAGGCGGGTTCCTGGATCATCTTGTTCCAGGTCTGCACAAAAGCTTCCTCGGAACCGGGGTCTATGGGCATCCCTGCCACGAGGCAGACGGAGTCCAGTTTTTTCATAAAAGCCTTGCGACGGGCACTATAAATATTCTTGCTATTGTACTCTTTAGACGAAATAAAAACTTGCGAATAGGCGCTTGCAGTCATTTTAGACCTCTTTAAACACATCCAAAGGCTAAAATATCTAAAAAAAGCCGATTTTCGCTGATAATTTTTCCTTTTTTACAATTCTTTTTAGAATTATTTATATACATTTTAGCCATCACAGACTAAAATGGAGCCTGAACTAATGTCTCTTTTTAAGAATTGGAAATTGATTGTTGCAACTATGACCGTTGCTATGTTTACTGCTTGCGCTGGTGGTTCTAACGGCGATTCTGACGATGCAGCATATGATGATGATGATTCCCCGGCAGCAACCGCTGATGGCGTAAAGGCCAAGAAGAAGAAGGAAGCCCCGAAGGAAGTCATCGACGAAAATAAGTTGAAGAAGGCTGAACAGGAAGCTACCGCTATCAATGAAGATAACCACAAGCTCCGTAAGGAAATCTTCGACGCCAAGAACAAGCTGGGTATGTCTACTGCACCTGCTGCAGAAGAAGACGCACAGTAATTGGATTGAATGAGCGAGATACAGCGCTATTCTTTATCAGATGACCTGAAACGAACAATTTCAGGTGAGAACGAAACGGTTTTCCGCTTGCTGGAGAGCCGTTTTTGTGTTCAAATACAAACCCGCTTGCCAGGCCTAACCGTTGTGGCCAAGGAAAATGGCGACATAGCGGGTGTTTTTGCTGTTCTCGATCAATTGAAAATGGCCGCCAAGAACGGTGAAGTTCTTACCTCCAGACAGGTGGAACGACTGCTGGGTCCGGTCGAGGTTGAAGAAAACCTCGGCAACTGCATTCCCGGCACTCCCGTTTTCAGGAACCGTTTTGGTGTTTCCGTTTTCGCAAAGACTCAGGCACAGGCCGAACTGGTGAACGCCGTCGAAAAGAATGACGTGATTTTCGCAAAGGGGCCTGCTGGTACCGGTAAGACCTTCCTTGCGGTCACTTTGGCAGTTGCAAGCCTGGAACGTCATGAGGCGGAACGTATTTGCCTGGTCCGTCCGGCAGTGGAAGCTGGCGAATCATTAGGCTACCTGCCTGGCGACCTGAAGGAGAAGATCGCTCCTTACCTCCGCCCCATTCACGACAGCCTTGCAGAATTGCTGCCTACTGAAAAGCTCCGCCGTTACGAGGAAGCGGGCGCAATCGAAGTCGCCCCCTTGGCCTACATGCGCGGTCGTACTCTGAAGCGAGCCTTCATCATTCTGGATGAAGCCCAGAATACTACGCCGGAACAGATGAAGATGTTCCTCACACGCCTCGGCCCCCACAGCAAGGCAATCATTACCGGCGACGCCACCCAGGTGGACTTGGCCAAGGGCCAGAAATCCGGCCTGGTTCATGCCATGAAAATTTTAAAGGGCATTCCTGGAATCGCCCAGGTGGACTTTACCGCCACCGACGTCCTGCGCCATCACTTGGTCAAGGACATTTTGCAAGCTTACGAACAAAAGGACAAGTAGTATGAAGAAGAAGCAGAAGAAACTTCATCTCATCATTGGTTGGGCGATTGTTGTCATTGCCGCCCTCTTCCTTTTCCCCGACAAGAACATCGCCCTTCAGGCGGAACGTCCCCATCTTGGTCAGGCTAGCTCCCGCACCATCGTGGCACCCATCAATTTCGAAGTTCCCAAGTCCGAACAGGAAATTGAAACGGAACGCAATCGCGCCGCCGACAAGGTGAACGCTATTTTCGAGTTCAACAACGACGAGACCAAGCGCATTTATGAAGAACTGAAGACCTTCCTCCACAAGGTGGGCCAGTATGGTTCTTTGCAGAACCAGATCAACCAGGCCAGTGCACTTGAAGGTGGAGACTCCTCTGTGCAGGTCAAGGTGATTCAGGCTAGCCGCGTTTACGACGTGCTGAAGCAGCGTATTTCTACCTCCGCTATCAAGCCCTTGAGCGTGAATGCCAAGGCCCGCGACTCCCTGCTTTCTGTGTTCAACCAGGCTTTGCAGAAGGGTGTGTCCAACACTTTCATCGCAACATCTGAAACCGCAGCACAGCTCTACCGCGACAACTATAAGCTTCAGGACGACTTCAAGTATATCGTCTATACCAAGCCCACCATCACCCTCCTCAAGGATAACGAAAAGTCCTCTGTGGAAGCCGGTGGTATCCAGCCCCTCCGTCGCCGCATCGACGAAGCTTTCGCCCAGTTGCAGATGAGTTTCCCCAACGATCAGGGCCTGCTCAGCTCCTTCTACGAAACTTTGTTTGTGTTCATGCTTCCCAACGTTTTCTATCTGGAAAAGGAGACCGACGCAAGCCGTCTGGAAGCTCGCCAGAAGGTGACCCTCATCAAGGGTATGGTGCCCCGCGGTATGGAAATCGTGGCCCAGGGCTCCCCCATCACCAAGGACATTCTTGAAAAGCTGGACGCCTTGCAGCGTGCCCAGCAGAAGGAAGAAAACTCCAGAAAGTTCACCGCCGTCTACGGTAACGCTTTGGTGCTGGTCATCATCATCACCTTCTTCTTCCTCTTTATTTTCGTTACTCCGTCCAACCGTTTGTTCAAGACTCCTCGTCAGCTCTGGAGCGTTATTGCCCTTACCTTGCTGCAGCTGGTGGCCTTCTGGGTTATGCACAACTTCTCCGGAAGCTTGAACTCCGTTGACATTCCGGTGCTGCCGGAAAACTTTGAATTCATGTGGCTGTATCCCTTTGCCCTCGCCCCGGTGACTGCAACGGTTCTTTTCGACCATCGTTTTGGTCTTGGCTTTACCATCTTCTCCGCATTCATTTTCGGCCTCTTGAACGGCTACGACCTTGCGGCAACTATTTTTGCAATTGCCATCACTTGCGTAGCAATGCTGCCCTTGATCAGAATGCGTTACCGCGTGCAGTTTGTGTGGAGCATTATCGCTGGCGTTGGTGCCATGGCTGCTGCTATCGCCATCATGTTCCTGCTCCGTAACCGCCTTTCCTTCGAAGCTTTCTACCAGAACGTCATCGTGGGTAGCGCAAACATCATCGTTTGCTCCGCTTTGGCATCTGTGCTTTTGGTTCACTTGGCAGAACGTGTGTTCGGCATTACCACGGTGCTTACCCTTATGGAAATGTCCGACTTCAACCGTCCGGCCCTCAAGCGTATTTCCGAATATGCCCCGGGTACATTCCACCATAGCATCCAGGTTTCCAACTTGGCTGAAAAGGTGGCTGACAGTATCGGTGCTAATTCCCTCCTGGTTCGTGTTATGGCTCTGTACCACGACTTGGGCAAGACTATGCGTCCGGAATACTTTACTGAAAACCAGAAGCAGGGCGTGAACCCCCATGATTCCCTTGACCCGGCTCAGTCCGTGAAGATTATTGTTGGCCACGTAGAACAGGGTGCTCTCCTCGCCCAGGAATACAATATTCCGGATATGGTTGCTGATGGTATCCGTGAACACCATGGTTCTTCTGAAATCAAGTTCTTCTACCATAAGGCAAAGGAACTTGCTGCAGAAAAGGGCGGTACCGTAAAGATCGAGGATTACAGCTACAAGGGCCCCAAGCCCCAGAGCAAGGAAACCGCCATCTTGATGCTGGCCGATATCATCGAAGCAACCAGCCGCTCCATGACCGACACTAGTCCAGAAGCTCTTGCCGCCATGATCCACAAGACCATCGAAGGCCGCTTCATGGAAGGCCAGTTCAACGAAAGTAATCTCTCCGTGAAGGACCTGTTCAAGTTGGAAAAGGCCTTCCTGGATAGCTTGGATGGAACGTACCATACACGCGTGAAGTATCCCGGACAGAAATAAAATTGGGATTTTTTATGAAAAATTCCCGATTTTCCCTTGACAAAGGTCTAAATCTTTGTATATTTGGCTTCGTAATCTTGAGAACAGGTTAAGGTAACTGATGAAAAAGAACAATCTCGTTTTGATTGCAGTCGGTGTCCTGCTCCTCGTTATCGGTTTCCTCTGCCTGGCAACAGGCCCTGCTGATAATCCGGTTTCTCTCACGGTTGCACCTCTTATTCTCTGTCTCGCCTACCTGGTGATCATTCCTCTTGGAATTCTCTGGAAGGGCAAGAAAGACGATAAGTAAACCCATTCGGGCGATTAGCTCAGCTGGTTCAGAGCGTCTGCCTTACAAGCAGAATGTCAGCGGTTCGAATCCGTTATCGCCCACTACCAAATAAAACGGAAACGTTTTGGGGTGGTAGCTCAATTTTGGTTAGAGCACCGGCCTGTCACGCCGGAGGTTGCGAGTTCAAGCCTCGTCTATCCCGCTAAAAAGGATCTCTGAAAAGAGGTCCTTTTTTGCTACATTCTCTGCTGAGGTTTATTATGGCTGAAAAGATTTCCGACATTGCAAAGGATTATCACCTGAACCACGGTCGTTGCGCTGTGTCTCTAGCTTATGGCTACTGGCGTGCCAAGGGAAAATCTGATGAAGAAGCGCTTGCCTTGGCGGAAGAAATGAAGGCATACTGTGGTGGCCGTTCACCGGATGGAACCTGCGGCGCATTGCATGCCGCGAAACTGCTGGAACCGGAACACGCCGAGGCGCTGGCTGAATTTTTCAAGAAGGGCGCGCAAGGATGCTCCCTTTGCCGTGAAATTCGCCCCAATGCCATTATCCCCTGCAACCGCTGCGTGGCTCTTGCCGGCGAAGCTTTGGATTCCCTGAATCTAGGCTCCAAGTAGTCGACCTTAGATTCGCTGCGACGTCCCTCTACATAAAAAGCAAAAGCCCGCGCTCACTGCACGGGCTTTATTTTTTGAAGGTCCGCTTCAGCTCGCGTCTACTTCTCGAAAATCTTGATGTACTTGGTCTGACGGCGGCTAGCGTTAAGGGCGCGTTCTCGTCCCAGGGCGCGGCCCTTCAGGTCGAACTGCTGGGGGTTCGGAGCCAACAGACGGGCCTTGACGCGATCAAGCTTGCGGATGGATTCTGTGGTGTCTGTTGTTGATGTGTCTGTAATGGAGGTGTCAGCAACGGTAGTGTCACCTACCCCACCTTCGCCGCTTTCCGCCACCTGCACGAAAATCCACACGCCGGACTGTATATCTCGGCTACGCTGGTCCTGCACAATATTCTTGCCCGAGGGCAGCATGTAGAGCTTGCTCTTGAAATTCTGCAGGTAGAACGCATTGGGCGTATTCACCGGGGCGTTTTCCAGCACGTAGCGCTGGTGGGCTCCCGAGTTCCAGGAGTAAGTCCCCAAGATAACGCCTGCAGCGGTAGATTCGTTGGGCACGTCGATGACCCTGTCGCCATATTCAAAGCGGTAGGTCACCGGACTGTCGCCGATACTCCAGATCTTTGCCACGGTCTCTTCCCCGGAACAGTCCATCATTTCCAAAGCGTTGGAGGAAGTCTTGCCGATGCACTTGCCGTCAGTCAGGGATTTGACGCGGGCGGTCATGTAGAACTTCTCCTTGAAGATGTCCTGGTACATGGCTTCTACAATCTGGCAGTGGATAATCAAGTCCTGTTCAGAATGGAGTTCGGAATCGTAGTTCAGGCCGTAGGGCCAGAAATGCTGGCTATCGCCCTTCAGCACGGCGGTAGGATCGCCGGTCAATTCCTTCAGCTTGGCCTGGGCTGTTTCACCCTGGAACACGCCGTCTTTAAGCATGTCGCGGTATTCGCTGGTGGTACCCATGCCCATGGTGTGGCCCATTTCGTGCATGGCGGTACGTACGTTCATGTAGGCTCGGCCCGCACCAAAGCGCATGGTGCCGTTGTAGCTGGCATCCGCAGTCTGGACGCCAGTGTTGTAGTAAACTTCGATGTGTTTGGACATGTGGGTGTACTTGTTGTACATATACACCGCGGAATCCATGGCCGCAGAGATGCGCTTGTAGGCATCCAGTTCGTCTTCGGAAGGATTTTCCACCTTGTTCAGGTGATATTCCACTTTTGCCTGGGCGCTGACCGTCATAGTCAGTGCGAAAATTGCAGAAATGGGTACAATAAGGGCTTTCTTCATAACACTCCAGTCCAACACCATTGTGAAATTTATCCAAAATTTGTAACAACATCAAGTAAAAATTTGACGCAGGCTACAGGTCGAGCCAAAATAGGTGCCCGAAACACTTATTTTTTCCGTTTATCGTTTCCAAACGGGCGCATTTTTGCTAAATTCAATCCCGTAATTCTTAAACCGGCGGCGCAAGTCGCCATTACAAAAACAAGAGGTAAAAAAATGGCAGTTTCTTATAAGGAACTCGGCTTGGTCAACACCAAGGAAATGTTTGCTAAGGCTGTTGCTGGTGGCTACGCTATCCCGGCTTTCAACTTCAACACCATGGAACAGATGCAGGCTATCGTTCAGGCTTCCGTCAAGCAGAAGTCTCCGGTTATCATGCAGGTTTCTAAGGGTGCTCGTAACTATGCAAACGGCACCATCCTCCGCTACATGGCTCAGGGTGCTGTTGAATACGCCAAGGAACTCGGCTGCGCAAATCCGCAGATCGTTCTCCACCTCGACCACGGTGACTCTTTCGAACTGTGCAAGGACTGCATCGACAACGGCTTCTCTTCCGTTATGATCGACGGTTCTCACCTCCCGTACGAAGAAAACATCGCCCTCACCAAGAAGGTTGTTGAATACGCTCACGCTCACGACGTTACCGTCGAAGCTGAACTCGGTGTTCTCGCCGGTGTTGAAGACGAAGTTGCTTCTGAAGTTTCTCACTACACCAAGCCGGAAGAAGTTGTTGACTTCGCTACCCGTACTGGTTGCGACTCTCTCGCAATCTCCATCGGTACTTCTCACGGTGCTTACAAGTTCAAGCCGGAACAGTGCACTCGCAACGCTGACGGCATCCTGGTTCCGCCTCCCCTGGCATTCGACGTTCTCGAAGCCATCGAAAAGGAACTCCCGGGCTTCCCCATCGTTCTCCACGGTTCTTCTTCCGTTCCTCAGGACGAAGTTAAGACCATCAACGAAAACGGCGGTAAGCTCCCCGATGCAGTTGGTATTCCGGAAGAACAGCTCCGCAAGGCTTCCAAGTCTGCAGTTTGCAAGATCAACATCGACTCCGACTCTCGTCTCGCTATGACTGCTGCAGTTCGTAAGTACTTCAACGAACACCCGGATCACTTCGACCCGCGTCAGTACCTGAAGCCGGCTCGCGAAAACATGCAGAAGATGTACGAACACAAGATCGTCGACGTTCTTGGTTCTAACGACAAGCTGTAATAGATTGCGAGCTCCGCTCGCAACTTTCTAACAAGCATGAAAAGGACCTGCCCCACAAGGCAGGTCTTTTTTGTATATTGAAAATATGACACGCTCAAAATACATCGCTTCAATTGCACTTGTTTTCACAGCATGTTTTTGTGGAGGCTGCGACTCAAATTCCTCCACAGAAGCAGGTAAAACATTTGACCCAGAATGCGAAAAAAACACATATAAAGAATGCATGAAAAATGTAGAAGATTCAATCTTAGGTTCAATAGCATGTGACATTGCCGTAGAAGAAGCCTGTTATATCAAAGAATAAACCGAGAAATTTCCATGAATACTTGCCCCCACTGCGGCGCCGAACTTAAACCTGGCGCAACTTTCTGCCGCCACTGCGGTAGCGACAAGAACACCGGCTGGAAAGACGGTGCTGAATTCGCCGACGAGGAACTCCCCGACTACGACGAAATCCTGGAGAACGAGTTTGGCGACGATCCCAACAGTCCCTACGCCAAAAAGAAGAAAGGCATGGGCGTCGTCGGCACCATCGCTGCTATCATCGTGGCCCTGGCCTTTATGGCGGCCATGGTCATTCATTAAAAGAAAAACGCGGGTTAAACCCGCGCTTTTTTTATCCTACAGTCTTTTCCAAGGCTTCCAGAGTTTCTTCGGCCTCGGTAAAGTCGTAGTCGTCGATCTGTTCCTTTAGCTTTTGCAACATACGTTCCTGATCCTTCTCGAAAGCAATGTTTTCGATGTCGTCCAGAGCGCGCTTGCAGTGTGTAGAAGAGCAGGATTCCACTGCGGACTTAAGCTTTTCGATGGCGTCCTTAAGCTTGTTTTGAGCCTCAGGATCCTTCTTCTTTTCCGTGATACTGTTCTGTTCAGAAGCGATATTTGCCAAAGCCTTTTCAAGGCCTTCCACAAGGTTAATCAGAGTAATATCAAACTCGTTGTATTCGTTCTGGTCAAATTCCTTTTGGAGCAGTCTCGTTTCCAACTTTAAGGCAATGGCTTGCATTGCTGTGGCACCCATGGTACCGCTGAGCCCCTTCACCGTATG
This sequence comes from Fibrobacter sp., assembly GCA_024399015.1. Lineage (GTDB taxonomy): Bacteria > Fibrobacterota > Fibrobacteria > Fibrobacterales > Fibrobacteraceae > Fibrobacter. The sequence continues at coordinate 51,597 of JAKSIC010000008.1, read as the reverse complement.
GGCAATTCTTGCGGCATCTTCGTATTGATCCTTGCCAATATGCTTTAAGATAGAACCATGACGATTATTGAAGTCTCTGACAAATCCCTGGAGAATCTTCAAGTAAATTGTCTTGTTGTTATTAGCGTGGTACAAGCCAAGCTTGGCATCAAAGTTATCGATCTTCTGGAACATGGAAATGAATGCTTCGTCTTCAGAAGACACTTCTTCCTCATCCTTCTTCATGATGTCCACGATGTTGTCGGCATCGGCATTGGAGTCGATGGGCAGGAACTTTGCCATTTCTTCGTAAAGGAGCGTCGGGTCGATGGGCTTTACGATATGGGCATTCATGCCGGCCTGCAAGCATTCCTCGGTATCCTTCTGGAAGGCGCGGGCACTCATAGCGAGAATCGGCACTTCCTTGAAGTACTTTTCTGGACGGGAACGGATGGCCTTGGTGGCGGTGAGACCGTCCATAATAGGCATCTGGATGTCCATCAGAACAAGGTTGAATGCATTTTCCTTCAACAGGTCCAAAGCTTCCTTACCGTTGTTTGCAATCATTGCCGTAAGGCCGACACTGTTCAGCAAGGACACTGCAAGTTCCTGGTTCATCTGGTTGTCTTCAACCAAGAGGATCTTTGCTTCCTTGAAGAAAATCTTGCGCTTTTCCTTCTTGGAAACCTTCTGGTAGGTCAAATCCTCCCCTACGGCTTCCTGCATACCACTCAGCAAGGAACTGATCTGCAGCGGCTTCGGGATAAAGCTGTTGAAGCCAAGTTCCGTTGCCATGGTGGTGTGGGCTTCGTCGAAATCCAGCGGGTGCATCAGCACCTTGGGAATATTCAGCATGGAGGCGCTGAGGCCGCGGGCAAATTCCAGGCCGTTTGTAATGGGCATGGCATAGTCCACCAGGAACAGGTCGTAGGGATCTTCGCCGGCCTCTTCGTGAGCCTGCACCAAGTCAAGGGCTTCGTCCACAGAGTGGGCTTCTTCCACAACGCACTGCAACTTTTCAAGGTAATGGCGCAGTACATCGCGGAGGTTGTCGCAGTCATCCACCAGCAAGACATTCTTGTTGCGGAAAGTCTGCACCGTAGTCCAGCGGGGCTCTTCGGCATTGGGAGCCACCGGCAGCGTAATGGTGAAGAAGAACTGGGAACCGACACCTGCTTCACTGGAAACCTGGAGCTGACCGCCCATCAATTCCACAAGGGACTTGGAAATCACAAGGCCAAGGCCTGTACCGCCATACTTACGGGTTGTAGATCCGTCGGCCTGTGTAAAGGCGTTGAACAACTTGCCCACCTGTTCCGGGGTCATACCGATACCCGTATCCTTCACGCAGAAGGAAAGCTTCACGTTGTTGCCCTTCTTCTGGAGAAGCTTGACAATCAGGGTAATGTCGCCCTTTTCAGTGAACTTGGTGGCGTTATTGATCAAGTTGGTGAAAATCTGAGAAAGTCTCAAGGGGTCACCCATCAACACTTCAGGAATTTCAGGATCCACGTCCACAATCAATTCGATGGGACGGCCTGCGATACGGACTTCAGCCAATGCCGCCACTTCACCGATAACATCGTGGAGAACGAGCTGGGTGATTTCAAGTTCCTGCTTCTTGGCTTCAATCTTGGAGAAGTCCAGAATGTTGTTGATAATGCCAAGCAGAGACTTTGCTGCGCTACTGATGCGGTCCACAAAACTGTGCTGACGTTCATCCAGCTGGGTTTCGGAAATCAAGTGAGCCATACCGATAATGGCGTTCATCGGCGTACGGATTTCATGACTCATATTGGCCAGGAATTCGCTCTTGGCCAAGGTGGCCTGTTCTGCGATTTCTCGGGCCTCCACCACTTCGGAAATGTCAATCATGGTTACCATGTAACCCACGACAGACTCCTGCACCTTCAAGGTACAAGCTTCGCCACGGAACCAAATTTCACTCTGGTTGGTGCTGGACTTCAGTGCAAAGGAATCCTTCCAAAGTTCCTTCTTGTCGAAGGTGGTTTTCAGGGAGTGAATCACTTCCTCGGGAATACCCACGTCCTTCAAGTCCTTCAGGGAAAGGCCAATCATCTTTCGCCATTCCACACCGAGCAATTCTGCCAACTGGCGAGAAACATATTTGATCTTACGGGCGCGATCGAAAATTATGACAATGGAGTGGTCTGCAGAAGTCATGATGGTATCCAAGATGGTATCCTTCTGGATGCCACTGGTTTCATCGTTAATCATGAAGAGGTAGCGCATTGCACCGTCGTCTTCCACAAGCACCTGGAACACAATGCTCCACCATGCAATTTCACCGTCTGTATTGCGAACCGGGACAAGAATCTTACGTTCGCTGGCCAGCATTTCGCCACCCATAGCCACGCGGTGAGCGAACTTTTTGAAGTGATCCGAGGGGAAATACTTGAACAGGATGTCGCCCTTGATGTCTTCCCCGTCGTTTAAAAAGTCGACGATGTAGGCGCTGGCATGAAGAATATCGAAGGAGTCGTTTGTAAGAATCAACCTGAAGTTGTCACTGCCCAGCAACGTATCGAACATGGTACTGGAGCTGACGCTTTCGTTCAAGTCCTTCTGAATAAACTTGATGAACAAGATGTGAGCGATCAATGCGGCCAGGCCCATCATTACAAGAACGACGATGGCAACAATCAGAAGAACCTTGGAAAGATTGTTTTCGATGCCAGCAACAATTCGGTTCTGCTGCATGACATGCACCACGTAGAACGGGGAGTTCTTAAGGGGAGCCACCATGAAGACCATCTGCTGATGCTGCTGGTTCGTTTGTTCGAAACGAATGACGGTTCCTGCCTTTAAAGTGTCGGCACTGTACTTGCCGCTAATCAACTGCAGGAGGTTGGAGACGGTATCCTGAAGGATTTTACCACGGCTAGTTTCATACGGGAAGTATGTAAACATGTTGTCATTTTCCGTTCCCATGAGAACGGTAATGCCACCTTCGTCTCGTGCAAGGTTGCCCATGGCCACTCGGATCTTGTAAAGGTCAAGGTCTTCGGCAACCGCACCTCTGAATTTCTTGTTCTTGTCCCAAACGGGGTAAGAAATGGTCATGACCTGCTTGTTGATGTCGGAACGCACTTCCGGGCCGGTAACGGCAAGGCCGCGCTTTCTGGAAGATTCAAGGTACCATGCCTTGGTTCTGACTTCGCCTTTTTCGGTGTTCAGCTTAATGCCACGACCAGAAAGGAACTCGCCTTCCTTATTGCCATAGTAAACATCGACAATGGCGTCGTTGGACTGGTAATGTCTGTAGAGCAGCGGCCTGGACTGCATATCCTTGGCCACGTTGGACTGCATCTTCTTTGCTACGTTCATGAAGGAATTCTTGTAACGTTCAAGAAGTCCGTCCATCTCATTGACAACCTTGTCCTGCAAGGTTGACTCTGTAGCTTTGTAAGATGATGTTACAAGAATGTCCTTTACTGCAGAAGAAAAGACAAAGACCAAAATAAAGGCGGCAATTAGTACCGGGATCGTATAAACGAGAGAAATCTTCCAACGAAGACGTCTACGTTGTGCGTTTAAAGGACTATGGGTCACGTTAACTCCTTAAGAGCTAAGCATCTTTAAATTTGTCGTAAATAGAAGGAAGTTCGCTTTCAATTTCCAAGAAGGCTTCTACCACATCCGGGTCGAACTGGGTGCCACTTCCCTTCTTAATTTCATTTACAGCTACGTCGTGTGGGAACGGTTCCTTATACGGTCTGCGGGAAACCAGTGCATCGTACACGTCGGCCACAGCCATAAGGCGTGCGCCAACAGGAATTTCTGCGCCCTTCTTCTTTGTAGGGTATCCGAGGCCGTCCCAACGTTCATGATGGAACAAGGTAATGTCTGCAGCAATCTTGATCAGGGGATTTCCGCCAAGTTCGCGGGTTGCCCTGGTAAGCACATCAAAACCGATTTGCGGATGTTCGCTCATGACTGCACGTTCATTGTCGTCGAGTCTACCCGGTTTATGCAGAATTTCATCAGGAATGCCGACCTTGCCGATATCATGGAGCGGAGCGGCGCTGGCGTAGAAATCCACATAATCCTGGCTAGGAATAGCTTCTGCAAAATTGGGGTGAACCCTCAATTTGTTTGCAAGCATTTCCACGAGAACCTGGGTACGCTTAATGTGTTCACCGGTATCTGTGTCGCGGTGTTCTGCCAAGGCACCCAAGCTGGTCAAAAGAACATTGACGGTTCTTCGGAGAGTCTTCGTCTGTTCGTTAACAATATCCTTGAGATGATCGCGCTGGTGCTTAAATTCAAGTTGGTTCTTAATACGGAGGCGAACCAAGTCCGGGTTGAAGGGCTTGGTAATGTAGTCTACAGCCCCAAGGTCGAGGCCGGTTTGTTCACTCTTGGAGTCGGCCTTTGCCGTCAAGAAAATCACCGGGGTATTATCCACAAGACCCTGGATTCGCATTTGCTTGAGAGTTTCGTAGCCGTCCATTTCGGGCATCATGACATCCAGAAGGATTAGATCCGGCTTCACCTTCTCTGTCAGCATGATGGCCTTTTTTCCGTTAAGGGCCACATACATGTCGTAGTCGTTAGAAAGGATACCCTCTAAGACTTCAATATTCGTCTTGGTATCGTCAACGACCAAAATTTTCGCTCTACCTAGTTCCATGTTCATAATATATGTACATAAATGCATCCACAATGAAATAAATCATTCTAGTTTATTCCAACTTGGAACAAAAAGTGGCTTTTTTAGCCTAAAAATCGGGATTTCTTATTTTTTTCTTATGCGATTCATCACATTATGTGACTAGAACAGGCTCTCTGGAGCTTGATAAAGGCGTTGATGGGGTCTGCGTAGTTCCAGATTCCGCCTAAGGTAGCCACTCCGGCCAAGGGCAGCTTCTTGAAATCCGCCATGGTTTCGGGTTCTACCCCGCCCCAGGCGATTAAGGGAATTCTCACCGGTTCCTGAAGGGAATTGAGGATTGCGGGATTCAAGGTTTTCATAGGTTCCAGGGCTGACAAGGGCTGATAAATCGGGCCAAGGAGAGCGCCGCTGATCCAGTCCGGCAACTGGCTGTACTCTTCGAGACTATTGCAGAGGGCGACGCAGTTTACTCGCTTCCAGCATTCCGGAACCTCCCCCATGAGGCTGCGGGCCTCGGTGACGCACCCGCGGACATCCAGACGGTTGGCCAAGTCAGGCGTTCCACGAACCCAGATGCGGTCGCGATACTCCATGGAAAGGCTCAGGAGCCAACGCTCGTATTCGTCGTCGGTAGCTCTCGGCTGACCGCCTCGGCTTCTCTTGTCCAGAATCAGGCGTGAAAGCCCCCGGCGGAACATCTCCTCGATGTCCTCGTATTCTGCAGAAAAACCATCTGGGCAGGTGACCAGCCAAAGTCTCAAATTTCTCGGTGTGCTTTCCATAGGCCAAAAGTTACAAATAAAACATTTCCCGCCGGTTTGAATAAAAATTTTTCAGGAAAAAATAGGCGTTTTCAGCATAAATAACATTTTTGTAAACTTTTAAAAGCGAACTTTGCCTTCCGCAAGTCCGTTTTTCATCACACCTTTACACAGGACGTTAAAAAAATCGGTAATTTTTAGGAAAAATTTGAAAAAAGTTCGCTTTTCCTTAAAAAAACTAAGTAAATTTACGTTGGATTTTTGTAAAATCACGATTTTATATAACTAACACAATAATTGGAGACACACATGGCAAAGAAGATGATTGCGTGTGACGGTAACGAAGCTACCGCTAACGTTGCTTTTGCAGTTAGCGAAGTGGCAGCTATCTACCCGATTACACCGTCTAGCCCGATGGCTGAACACGCCGACAACTGGAGTGCAGCAGGCAAGAAGAATATTTGGGGTCAGATCCCTCGCGTTTTTGAAATGCAGTCCGAAGGTGGCGCTGCCGGTACCGTTCACGGTGCTCTGCAGGCTGGTGCTTTGACCACCACCTTTACCGCTTCCCAGGGTCTTCTCTTGATGATCCCCAACATGTACAAGATCGCCGGCGAACTTACCCCGACCGTCTTCCATGTGACCGCCCGTGCTCTTGCTATGCAGGGCCTTTCTATTTTCGGTGACCACTCCGACATCATGGCTTGCCGCCAGACCGGTTTCGCTATGCTGGGCTCTTCCTCCGTTCAGGAATGCCAGGACATGGCTCTCGTGGCTCACGCATCTACTCTCGAAGCTCGCGTTCCGTTCGTTCACTTCTTTGACGGTTTCCGTACCTCTCACGAAGTGATGAAGATCGAAGCTCTCGAAGACGGCGTTATCCGTAGCGTCATCGACGAAAAGTATGTGAAGGCTTGCCGCGAACGCTGCCTTACCCCGGACCGCCCGACTATGCGCGGTACCGCTCAGAACCCGGACGTCTACTTCCAGGGCCGCGAAACCGTGAACCCGTTCTACAACAAGGTTCCGGAAATCGTCCAGAAGTACATGGACAAGGTTGCTTCCTTCACCGGTCGTCAGTATCACATTGTTGACTACGTTGGCGCACCCGATGCAGAACGCGTTATCATCTCCATGGGTTCTTCTACCTGCACCATCGGTGACACCGTTAAGTATCTCAACTCCAAGGGCGAAAAGGTCGGTCTCGTAAACGTTCGTCTGTACCGTCCGTTCCCCATGGAAGCAGTTGTTGCAGCTCTCCCCAAGACCGTCAAGAAGATCGCTGTTCTCGACCGCTGCAAGGAACCGGGTTCTGCAGGCGAACCGCTCTTCCAGGACGCTCTTACCGCTGTTTCTGAAGCAGTGATGGCCGGCAAGATGGCTATGCCGAAGATGATCGGCGGCCGCTACGGTCTTTCCTCCAAGGAATTCACCCCGGCAATGGTCAAGGCTATCTTCGACGAACTTTCTCTCGAAGTTCCGCGCGCACGCTTCACCGTCGGTATCAACGACGACGTCTGCAACACCAGCCTCCCCATCGATCCGGACTTCAAGCTGGATTCCGACTTCTTCCAGGCTATGTTCTTCGGTCTGGGCTCCGACGGTACCGTTGGCGCAAACAAGAACTCCATCAAGATTATCGGTAACGAAACCGAAAACAACGCTCAGGGTTACTTCGTATACGACTCCAAGAAGTCTGGTTCCATGACCACTTCTCACCTCCGCTTCGGTAAGAGCATCATCGACGCTCCGTACCTGATCGGTGAAAACGAAGCTGACTTCGTTGCTTGCCACCATACTCCGCATCTCGAATCCGTGGACATGCTGAAGTATGCTAAGAACGGCGCAACCTTCCTGGTGAACACCCCGCACTCCGCAGAAACCGTCTGGGATACCTTCCCGCGTCCGGTTCAGGAAGTCATCATCAAGAAGCAGCTCAAGGTTTACGTCATCGACGCATACGCAGTGGCCGCAAAGACTGGCATGGGCCGTCGCATCAACACTGTGATGCAGACCTGCTTCTTCTCCAAGCTGGGTAACGTTCTCGATTCCGATACCGCTATCAAGTACATCAAGAAGTATGCCGAAAAGACCTACGCCAAGAAGGGTATGGAAGTGGTCCAGAAGAACTGGGACGCTATCGATGCTTCTCTTGCAAACCTCTTCGAAGTCAAGGTTCCGGCTGCTGTTACCAGCACCAAGGAATTCCGCGCTCCGATCCACGGCAACGCTCCTGCATTCGTTAACGAAGTTACTGCAGAAATCATCAAGGGCAACGGCGAAAAGCTCCCCGTTTCCAAGATGCCCTGCGACGGTGTATTCCCCACCGGCACTACCAAGTACGAAAAGCGCGACCTCGCCCTGAACATCCCGTCCTGGAATCCGGACGCTTGCGTACAGTGCGGCAAGTGCGCTATGGTCTGCCCCCACGCTGCTATCCGCGTGAAGGTTGTGGACGAATCCGCTGTTGCTAACGCACCGGAAGGCTTCAAGTTTACCGCAGCCAAGGGCTTCAAGCTCGAAGGCTCCGAAAAGCCCGTATTCGCAATCTCCGTCTCCAGCTACGACTGTACTGGTTGCGGCGTCTGTACTCAGGCTTGTATCGGTAAGGACAAGAATGAAGAAGGCAAGAAGGCCATCAACATGGTGCCGCAGGAACCCATCAAGGTTCAGGAAGGCAAGTGCTGGGACTTCTTCGTTGATCTCCCCGAATTTGACCGCACCAAGGTTAACAAGAACCTTGTCAAGCAGGCTATGCTCCTCGAACCTCTGTTCGAATTCTCCGGCTCCTGCGCAGGCTGTGGCGAAACCGCTTACGTCCGTCTCGTTTCTCAGCTCTTCGGCGACCGCATGGTTGTCGCAAACGCAACTGGTTGCTCCTCCATTTACGGTGGTAACCTCCCCACTACTCCGTGGGCAAAGAACAAGGAAGGCCGCGGTCCGGCTTGGGCTAACAGCTTGTTCGAAGACAACGCTGAATTCGGTCTCGGTATGCGTCTTGCAATCACCAAGCATGCAAACCAGGCTGTAAGCCTCCTCGAAGCTGTGAACGTTCCTGCTGAACTCAAGGCTAAGCTCACTTCTCAGGATCAGTCCGACGAAGCCGGCATCCAGGCTCAGCGCGCTAACGTTGCTGAACTGAAGGCTGCTCTCGCTGGTGCAACCGACGAAGCTTCCGTAAGCCTCCGCGACGAATTCGCCGACTACCTGGTCAAGAAGTCCGTATGGATCTTCGGTGGTGACGGTTGGGCATACGACATCGGTTACGGTGGTCTCGACCACGTCATGGCAACCGGTGAAAATGTGAACATCTGCGTCCTCGACACTGAAGTTTACTCCAACACTGGTGGACAGGCTTCCAAGTCCACCAACCGTGGCGCCGTCGCCCTCTTCGCTGCCGCTGGTAAGCGCGCTGGCAAGAAGGACCTCGGTCTTATCGCCATGAGCTACAAGAATGTGTACGTTGGCCGTATCGCCATCGGCGCAAACGACGCTCAGGCTCTGAAGGTTCTCCAGGAAGCAGAAGCTCACAATGGTCCGTCTCTGATCATCTGCTACTGCCCCTGCATCAACCACGGCTTCGATCTCAACAGCCAGCTGGAACACCAGAAGATGGCTGTGGATTCCGGTTACTGGACTCTGCTCCGCTACAACCCGGCTCTCGCCGCCGAAGGCAAGGCTCCCCTTGTTCTCGACTCCAAGGCCCCGACTATCCCGGTTGCAGAATACATCTACACCGAAAACCGCTACAAGCAGCTCACCCGTAACAACCCGGAAGTTGCTAAGAAGCTGGCCGATGACCTCCAGAAGGAAGTGGATGCACGCTTTGCATTCTACACCGCAATGTCCCAGGACACTGAAGGTCTGATTAGCCTGTAATCAAGGCTAAAGCCTAACGGTTAAAAAGGGACTCCTCGCAAGAGGAGCCCTTTTTTTGTTTATTCAAGCCAAACGTTGTCGCCTCATAAAAGTCCTCCTCCCCCACCGAAGAATTTGCACACAGCGCGACTCGTCTACTCATCGGCGGACTTTTGTTTGAACGTGCCCCTCAATACAAAAAAGCAGGGCGGTCAAATGACCGTCCTGTTCTGGATTGATATATGAATTGTTTTCGCTAGCGCAAGATTACTTCATTACCTTGAAGGTCTTATTGCCGACCATCACCAGGAATGCACCGCGGTTTGCGAAGCGGACTTCGTGAGATGCAGAGCCAACCCTGGAACGCATCATCACGCGGCCGTTCATGTCGGTAACGGTGATGTTGCTGCCAACCTTTGCATTTTCAATCATGATAGCGCTGTTGGTGGACCACACACGTGCGCCAGTCAAAGACTTCACGGAAGAATTGATGGCGAGAGAAGTATCCTTGGTGGTTGTGTCAATAGAAGCCTGAGTAGACTTGCCAGAAATGGTCACTTCGTAGAGCTTGCAACCTTCGAAGGCATTGATGGTGGTTTCCTTGTCGTAGGTAACGCCATTGTATTCGTTGCCGTCAATAGACTTCTTTTCCATAGTCGGCTTCGGCTTCCAAATCTTGAAAGTACCAGACAGGTGGAGCATAGAGAGGTAGTGAACCAAGCCATCGTAGTAGCGATACTGACCGGTCATGAGGCTAGCATCCCAAGCCATCTTGAGGTTCTTCTTGATAGCAGCTTCATAGGAAGGATCATTCATCAAAGCATAGGTTGCCACAGCATTGGCACCAGTTTCGCCCAAGGTGTAACTTTCACGAGGATTGGAGCCATCCCAGTTGAAACGAGCGTGCTTATAGCCATCCTTTTCAAAGAAGTTGATGATACGCTTAGCCATTTCTTCTTGGCGAGAAGCATCGGCACCGAACAGATAGTAGTCCATACCGAAGTTCATGGCACAACGCATGGCATCGTACATATACTTGTCAGCGTCGCCGTTGAAGCTTACTCCATGGGGAGTGCCATCGAAGTTATTGTAGTCAGTGAACAAGCCAGACTGGCTGTTGGAAGACTTGTACAAGTGATCGCGGGTAGCCTTAGTTGCCTTGGCCCAGTTATCCTGCTGCTTGGTAGACCAGCGAGCGAAAAGATCCAGGTAAGCCGGCAGGTCATAAGACGGATCAGAGAAATCGGTGTTGCCCTGAGTCGGCTGGAAGGTAACGATGTAGTTGCCCTGATTGAAGAGCTTGTGGTTGTAGTTGCTCCACATCTTGTCCAGGATGTACTGAGCATCTTCCATGTACTGAGAATTGTCCCAACGGTTTGCAGCAAAGAGGAGAGACATCATGAAGTAAAGTTCACCATCGGGAGCGCAGTTATCGTCACCACCCTGACCATTGTCGCCACGCTTCCAGGCAAAGTAGCCGTCCCAGTCACCGCTCTTATGCCACATGTGGTTCTTGGCCCAATTCCAAAGTTTGTCAAATTCTTCCTTGTGGCCAGTCTGCACGGCAATCATCATACCGTAAGACATACCTTCGGAACGGACATCGTTATTGTTGATATCCTTGATGTAAGCTTCGTTACCATTTTCGTAGTAGACCTTGGAATTGTTATCACCCTTGAAGTAGTGATTCCAAAGCTGATCCATCTTTTCCTGGATTTCAGCGTCGGTCTTACCCAAGTAGGTCTTGAAGGGGCTGGTGTAGTCACCGGTATAATATGCGCCAGAGTAGTTAGTCTGATCGCAATCCGGGCCGAAGTAAGCGCCGTCATCAAAGAAAGACGGAGCGGTGTAGATAGTTTCTGCTGCAGAGGCAACGGTTGCGCCAAGCAGCAAGCTGAGAGAGAGAGTAGAGAGTTTTTTCATAGTCATGCCCTAAAATTAAACACCAACCAAAAAGATGTTTAGAGGAATAGGAAAGAAAGAGTTGTACGGTTTTACAACAGTTGCTTGAATTTTGTTGAAAATTTTTTGAGAAAAATGAAGAAAAATAAGGCATTCGCCTTGACAAGGTTTATTCTTATTTCTATATATGGGTCGTTCGGTTGAAAAGCCTAACAAACCACTGGGGTGGTAGCTCAATTTTGGTTAGAGCACCGGCCTGTCACGCCGGAGGTTGCGAGTTCAAGCCTCGTCTATCCCGCTAAAAAGGATCTCTGAAAAGAGGTCCTTTTTTGCATTTATGCCCTCCCCTACAAAGTCATAACGGGATCCCTATTGCAGTAAAAAAGCCCAGCGTTTCCGCCGGGCATTTTCTTTTTCGATGAACCAGTCCTTACCAGAAGAACACGCCAAGGCTCCATGATATAGAGCCTACAAGGCCGTTTCCTCTTGAATATCGGCTATCGATGTCGATATAGCTCAAGGAAGCCTTTACGCTCAACAAGAAGCTTACCAGTTTTTCGTCAGAGAGCAAGAAGTAAGGTGTTCCGAATTTCAAGTCTCCGTTTATGCCCAAAGTAAATGTATTCAGACCAGAGCCATCGCTGACGATTTCTTCTTTGAATTTCCCGTAATACGGGATTTTTTCCTTAGTTTCGAAAGATGCTTCAGAGAAAGCGGCTCCAACGAAGGGGCTGACCTTGAAGTAACGACTTTCATACAGTACGTATCCAAAGTCGAAACCAAAGCCACCAACACCTTCAAGGCCCGCATTGACAAAACCGAGAGAGAGTACAAAACGATTAATTTGTAAGAAAGCCTCCATGTCAATCATATATATTTCAGGTTCAAACAAATCTTTTCGATAGAAATCGTTAAAGCCAAACTGGAATCCGAAACCGTAAAGCGGTACGCCCATTCGGATACCAAAGCCGCCGGTGTAAAATTTGTTCTTAACGACCGCTTCCTTGTTTTCCTTTCTCATCTTGAACTTGTATTCATAGATATTCGTTCTTTCGAGAGGACCAAGAACGCTCTTTTCAATCCAGGGAGAATCTGGATCGTCCGGATATTCCTTCACATAGCGCTTCGCAAGATTTGTTGCAGTCTTCATCACGTCTTTTTCGGAATAGGCGCTGCGCAACAAGAGCATGAGTTTTAACTTCATCTTTTCTTGTTCCGACATACGGGCACGGTCAATTTGGTCCGAGTACTGGTAATAAATGTTGTGGACGGAATCGCGACTATCCAGGTCCTTTTTTACCACAATGAACAAAGCGTCTTCACTATTGGAAGCGTGCTTTGTGTTCTCATTGAATTTTGAAGGTTCGTATGCAGTTTTGTATCTCTTGACAAGGTCGTTGAGAAGATCCTTGAACATCCTGAGCTTGAAGAATGCGTATTCCTTTTCTTCGTTCTCGATGGCGACAACGGATTCAGAATTCAAGTCTTCCAATTCCTTGATGCGGATCCTTACAAGATCACCCTTTTTCTGCTGAATTGCTTCAAGCAAGTTGTCACGGGCAATAAAGACCTCGTTCAATTCCGAAGGGCGGTCCATCAAACTTCTTTCAAAGTCGGCTGAAGAACCTTTTTCAGAAACAGAGGTTGTGTCAGATTCATCGGAACTTTCAGCTGCTGTTTCCGCAGGTGAATCGTTCATCAAACTTTGTTCGAAAGCGCTGAAGTCCTTTTTGGAAGATTTCTGGGCGAATACAGGAATCACCAACAGAAGAGCAAAAATAATGCTAAGCTTTTTCATTACTTTTCCTCCTTAACTTCCATGAAGTCCGCATAAAGCGTAGTACACTGCTTGACGCGATAGTACACGCCAGCACCGACAACAACCTTGGCTTCTTCTGCTTTCTTGACGAACAGGAAGTTTGCGCCAAGTTCGCGGGATGTCTTTATCAGGAAATTCATTGCGGCTTCTCCAGAACAAACAACTTCCGGGTCAGTCTTGATCGTTGCAATAAGAACGCCATTTTCAGGAGCAACTGGAATCACGTTGGAGAAAGCAATCTGCAATTTATCATCAAGGGTCAGCGGCTTACGCTTATCATAGGATACCATCACTAAGTCAATCTTGCCGCTACAACCAGAAAGAACGATTGCTGCAAAAGCTACAAGAACGAAAAGAATAGACTTTTTCATTAGTTATCCCCCACACAACGAATGGCAAAGAAGTCCGATTCCGCAATTGTTCTTGTAATTTGGTTGGAATTGTAATCCTTGTATTTAAGCGTTTTCGAAGTAGTAAAGTCTTCAGAATCACGACTAATCATGGCGATGCTATTTTCTTGGGTCCAGTACCAAGCCAGAACATGATAACCCAAAAGTTCGCTATCTTCTAATTCTTCCTTTATATCGCCAAAGCCCACAGGTTCTGCGTCAAAGCCGTAGGTGTCAATGCCTCCGGGAATGCCGTTTCTTTGAGTGAACGTCGTTGATTTCAAATGTTTCACGTCACCGGCATACTGGTAAAGAGTTGCCCAATCTGCTTCAGAAGGTATATGGAAACCTTCGGGGCAAAGGTTACTTTCCGGCTGACCGTACAGAACGCACAAGCCACCCTGGCACATATCATCCAGATAAGAAGCGTAGAATATGTCCTCACCCTTGAAAACCAGATTGTCGGCCATCCACGTTTGGGTTCCAATAGTCACTGTACGGTAGACAGTATTGTCTCGAGAATCAATAACGTTACCGTAATCAACCGGTGTACGGGAAGAAGAGGAGGCAACACTGGAAGAGGAACGGGCGCTGCTAGAAGATGATCTGTAATAATCGTCGTACCAATCATCATCCCAGTCATCGTCATCATATCCATAGCGATTGGAAGAACTGGAACTGCCATAAGAAGAGGAACTCTTTTGCTTGCCTTCAGGATCGTAGACGCCTTCGTATTGCTTTGCGCCATACCTCTCTGCATCTTTAAGGGTCATTTCCCTTTTTTTAGTCCACTGGCCATCGATGCAAGCATAGGAGGCTTCCTGTTGCTTTATAAAGAAGACTGCACCTTCAAGCTCTTCGGTACATTTGGGAATATTGTCATTATCGTTACCAGAGCTGCAGAAAACGTGTCCGCATTTGACAATATATTCGACGGGCTTGCCATCGTACCTGCTGCTGGGATCATATCCAAGATCGCTGGTACAGGCGTTAAAAATAAAACTAGCTGATGCTAGAAGAAATAATTTTCCTCGCATAACCTTTACCTCTACGGATAAAGATAGCAAAGATTAGCCTAATTGGTAAAAAGGCGTCTCATCCTTGGTGCGAAACTCGTGCTTTTCGTAGTAGCCGATAAGTTCGCCGTTTTCGTCACGGAGGGCGATCATGTAGCCGTCCTTGTTCTGCTTTTCGTTGAAGAAGGTGTGCACCCAGTTGTGGGACTTGTCCGCCAGGAACCAGGCCATCACCTTGAGGATTTTCTCCTGGGATTCCGGGCTGTGGCACTTAAGCAAGTTGCGGCCGATGAGAGCGGCTCCCCCACGCTTGGCCTGTGCTTCGCAAGCCTTCGGATTCATATAGATGATTTCGTGCTTTAAATTGCAGATGACAATGGCGGTATCGTCCTGATCTAGAACGGACTTGAAAAACGGATTAAGCATTCATTAACCTGGAATCAAAATCGCGGGATATTTCGCGGTAGAAGGTGAAAGACTTGCCTTCGACCTTCTTGCTTTGATAAGTACAGTCGTCGGCCTGCTTGTACAATGTATCGAAGTCAATATTAGAATCTTTTCTGAAGAAAGAGGCACCAATACTTACGGATATCTTGTAATCCGGGATTTCATCAATGAGAATCCTCTCAATTTCCGCAAAGAGTCGGCCGATAGCCAACATGCCCTGTTCTTCTGAGCCCACCTTGTTCAGGAAGGCCACGTATTCGTCTCCACCAAGTCGCAACAGAATATCTTCGTCGCGGAAGGTAGTCTGCATTGCCTCGGCCACAGCGATAATTACCTTGTCGCCAACCTGATGGCCATAATTGTCGTTGACGCTTTTGAAGTTGTCTATATCGAAAAGGCAAAGCATGCCAGGCTTGTTTGCCAGGAGCGCCTGCTTGATTTTGTTGACTCCTCCGACGCGGTTGTAGAGGCCGGTCATCAAGTCCGTTTCGGCGGCGGTGATAAGTTCGTTTTCCTTGTTCTTCTGCTCGTTGATATTTTCGATAGCGAAGATAATCTGTTCCGGAACCCGTCCCTTGGAAGTGGGACCCACGGCCACATAACGGCCTCGACACCAGCCAAGACGCTTGCCGAAAAATTCCTGGGTTACAGTGCGCCTGCCCTTCAAAGATTCCGCCACGGCAGGAATATCACAGTAGTGCAAAATTGCGTCCTGACAAGACTCGTCAATGGCATCCTTCATAGCCAGGCGAAGCTGCTTGCCAAAGTCCTCATGGGCATCGAATTCCACCATGTTAGTCTTGTTGATTATGGCACGGAAGGCTCCGGATTTCACATCAATCTGAACAACCGTAATGTAGATGTCGGCCATGGCTTGGATATAGTGATTAAGCTCTTCATCGCCATTCAGTTCGGCCACCTTGTTTTCCAGAACAAAACGTTCGAACTTCATTCGGCTCATGTAGGAGCCCACCACAAGGCCAATAAAGCCGTAAATGACCACGTCCAGAATATCCAACACGAGAATATCAGCGGGCTTGAACTGTATTGCCAAGTGGATGAAAACCAGATCCAGCACAGCAGCGCAAATAAAGGCTCTGTAAGGGCGGTCCGTGAAAATCAGCGGGGTGAGCATCTGCATCACCAAAAGGGAAACGGTAATGCGATCAGGCGATGTTACAAAGGCGATATAGAGGCCAAAGGCCAGCAACACGCTATTGAACAAGTACATGAGGAAAAGAACCGTTTTCGGGCTCTTCTTGGTCACAAACCGTGTTGCAACAAAGATTCCTGCACAAAGGAGCGCGGCAGAGGAGTATGCTATGACATTGCTGTTCAAGGAGGCCACGGCTGAAACCGCAGAAATAATGAACATGATCGTAAAAAAGGCCACACCCATGAGAGCGTAGGCCCCCAGAGATTTCTTGTTGTTTTCGGAGACTGCGTCGTTGACCTTCGCAAGCTCGACGGGGTCCACCTTGGCGTAAAGCAAATAATTCTTAATCCATTTGAGCATGTGGAATTACAAACATCCTTATATAGCTGTATACAAATTGTAATTTACTATAAAAACGGCATTTTTTATGGATTACGCCTAAAAAACAAACAATTTCGGTAGAAAATGCGTTCTACATCACACAAAAAAAGGCCACCCCGAAAAAAATCGGGAGTGACCTAATAAGTGGTTAGTAAACAGTGGTTAGTAAACAGTAGTTAAATTACATTCCTAACCACTAACCACTAACCACCAACCACTAATCACTAAACTAGCAGCCGAGCTTTGCAGCCAGGTATGCTTCCAGTTCGTCGATCTTCACCAGTTCCTGCTGCATGGAGTCACGTTCACGGACGGTGACGTAGCCAAGCTTTGCCGGATCGGATTCGCCTTCGCCAACGGTGTCGAAGTCGACGGTGACGCAGAACGGAGTACCCAGTTCGTCCTGACGGCGGTAACGCTTACCGATGGACTGGGTTTCATCGTATTCCACGTTCCAGCGCTGGAGCAGCTGTTCGTAAAGTTCTTCAGCCTTAGCCTTGACCTGGCCCTTCTTAACGAGAGGCAGAACGGCAACCTTCACCGGAGCAACCTTCGGGTCGAAGTGGAGAACGGTACGTTCGTCGTTTTCGAGCTTCTGGACTTCGTAAGCGTCGCAGAGGAGAACCAGGAGCAAGCGTTCCACACCGAGGGACGGTTCCACAACGTAAGGAACGTAGCGGGTGTTCTTCACCGGATCAATGTATTCCTGCTTGACCTTGGATTCGTTCTGGTGAGCAGTCAAGTCGAAGTTGGTACGGCTTGCGATACCCCACAGTTCGCCCCAACCGAACGGGAATTCGTATTCCACGTCGGTGGTACCGTTGGAGTAGTGAGAAAGTTCTTCCTTGGCATGTTCGCGGAGGCGGAGCTTGGATTCGTTCACGCCCAGGTCCTTGATGAGCCAGTTGAAGCAGTACTTACGCCAGAAGTTGTACCAGTCAAGTTCGGTGCCCGGTTCGCAGAAGAATTCCAGTTCCATCTGTTCGAATTCGCGGGTACGGAAGATGAAGTTACCCGGGGTAATTTCGTTACGGAAAGACTTACCGATCTGACCAACGCCAAACGGGATGCGGGGGCGAACGTTGTCGACGATGTTCTTGAAGTCGACGAAGATACCCTGAGCGGTTTCCGGACGGAGATAAACCTTGTTACCTTCGCCTTCGATCACGCCGATTTCGGTCTGGAACATGAGGTTAAATGCGCGGGGCTTGGTGAATTCGGTCTTGCCGCAGGACGGGCATTCGATCTTGTTTTCCACCATCATTTCGGCAATCTGGTCGAAGTTCTTGCCAGCGCAGCAGCCGTCACCCAGCTTTTCTTCGAGGAGGTGGTCTGCACGGAAACGTTCGTGGCAAGCGAGGCAGTCAACCAGAGGGTCAGAGAAGTTACCCACGTGGCCGGAAGCCTTCCAAACGCGGGGGTTCAAGAGAATAGAACTGTCGAGGCCCAACACATCCTTACGGCTGGTAACGAACTTCTTCCACCAGAGGTTCTTGATGTTGCGCTTCAGTTCAACACCGTACGGACCGTAGTCCCAAGTGTTGGCCAGGCCGTCATAAATTTCGGAACCCGGGAAAATGAAACCGCGGCGCTTGCAGAGGGAAATGATGTCTTTGAGGGCGTCTTGAACTTTCTTTGCCATTTTTACAATCCTTTTTCGGCCAACCTTCTTTGAGGCATATCCTTGGGCCGGACTAGGAACCTACCTGGATGATAGGCCCTGACGGCGGAAAATATAGAAAAAAACTTACATAAGTGACAAACCGGGGGAAATAACTTATCTTTGCCCTCATACTTATGAATTTGAAAAGACTGGCCATATTCTGCGCTTTGCCCGTTGCCCTTTGGGCCAATGAGGGTAATCCTGCCAATTTGACTGAATCTGTACAAGATTCTGCAGTTACTGCAAACGAAAACGTAGTGGACAAGGTTACCGAAAGCGAATTCTCTGGAAACGCCTCCTTGGATTCCGCTGACGCAGGCAACGTGGATGCCCCGGCTTCTGCAATCGTCGACTTCCCCGCCTCCGAAGCAGCAGTAGCCGCAGCCGACACCACCACCGATTCCGCCGACAACCAGGAAGCCGACGACGAAAAGGAAATGTCTCAGGAAGAGGCCGATGCCGAACTGGCCGCCGCCATGGGTTCCGCCATGGACAGCCTGCAGCAGGATTCCGCAAAGCTTTCCAACAAGCTGGTGTTGGACATGACCACCGCCTTTATTCCAACCGAAAGCCGCCGCATCGCTGGCCCCTACGGCATGCGTACCTACCGTATGCACCGCGGCGTTGACCTGGGCCTTTGCCACGGCGAAGACCGCACCATCGTGGCGGCATTCTCCGGCAAGGTAAAGCTGGTACGCAACCAGGGTCGTCGCAAGGGTTACGGCAAGTATGTGATTATCGATCACGGCAACGGACTCACCACCCTTTACGCCCATCTAGCAAGTTGGAAGGTGAACATCGGCGACGAAGTCCAGGCCGGCGACACCATCGGTATCGGCGGAAACACAGGCCGTTCCTTTGGAGCCCACCTCCATTTCGAAATGAAGTATAACGGCGTCTACATCGACCCCACCACCGTATTCAATTTCCAGGAAGGTTCCTTTGTCAGTGCCATGGCTGAAATCGACCAAAGCCAAATTCAGGCTGTGGAAGACGAATACCAGAAGGAACTATCCAAGCACCGCTACTACAAGGTCCGCCGCGGTGACTGCCTGGGCAAAATCGCCAAGAAATACGGCATTTCCATTACCCGCCTCAAGCAGCTGAACAACATCAAGGGCAACATGATCCGCCCCGGCCAAGTGCTGAGATGTTCTTAAAGTTCCAAGGCGTGAGGCCCCAAGTCCAAGCAATCCAAAGCAATTAAAAACGACGCAGCCCGAAGGTTGCGCCGTTTTTTTTGACAAACAACTTTTTGCACGACGTATAGTAACTATGCAACCCTCTTATTAAATCACGCCATAGTCCACTTTTTGAGATTAGGAAGCATCCTAGTTACGTGGAAGCTTACACTATCACCAATCTTCGTCAGAAATCTCAACGGTCTTGTAAATATAAATAGAGTCTTGGAATCCAGGGAAAAGGACTGCTTTAGCAGAGTCAAACGAGAATGGGTTGCCACGATTCAAATCCCTGTATTTCTCTCGATCCTTTACGAGATACATCTTTACAAGAGAACTCATCATGCGATGTTTTTCTGTCGTCAAAATTCGCTGATCAAGAATGACACTTTTCCCTTGTATGGAATCTGATAAAATCGCCGTAACAACTACATCGTGGTCTATATTACGGTTACACCCATAAATATCGCCGCCGCCATAGGATGAGTTACAGTAACCAACACCAGCACGCATCTCAACGAGTTCCTCCTGTGATATTTCCGGATATTTGTCTCGATACGATTTAGGAAAACATTTTTTTTCAAGACAAACGTCAGGTTCCCCAAATACATCAGAAACATCAAGGGAATCAACCAAAATTTTCAAATTGTAACGTTGAATATTTTCAAGAGTTCCGCCCAGAGTAATTCCATAAGCAGCCAAGTTTACATCATATTTAAAATGGAAATACGAATAAGTAAAGAACAACGTAAAGCATCCCTGAAGCGGCAATGCTATAAGCATCAATAAAACACATTTAGAAAGTGGACTTATTGATTTTTTAATAGAGGGTTTTTCATAAATCATATTCATTAGCTGATGGAATAAATATACACATTTTTTTAGTATTATTTGTTAAAGGTTATGCGCTAAGTTTTTGCAAACGGTAGGCAACCGCCATTTATCACAGAAGTGTCACAGTTCTGACAAAATAAAGTGGGAAAGTGCCCCTGTCGCTGTCGGAACACTATTCCAAAAGTGGGACTTGCGTAAAGAAAATTTTTCCGTTCAAGGCGGGTTCGTCGGGAAATTTCCTGCGTGTTAATAGTGAGCGCAACAAGCGCTCGAAACATGGAGGGAAAGTGAGCGAATACAAAATCAAACCGTACGAAGAGCTAGATATCACAGACAACTTTATGTTCGTGAAAGTATTCAGCAACGTGGATGTGGCCAAGGACTTCCTGCAGGATGTCCTTAAGATTTCCATCGAGAAAATCACAGTTGTCACCGAAGCGACAACGCAGGAAGATCCATTCCACAAGAGCGTTCGTTTTGACGTGCTTGCGCGGGAGGAAATTCCTAGTGCCGACGGCAAGGCAAATGCGGGAAGGCAGTTCGATATCGAGATGCAAGTGGAAAACACGGGAGAACTTCCGAAGCGGGCTCGTTATTACCAGGGCATGTGCGACTTGGATGCTTTGGCAAAGGGTGGTGACTACGAGGAACTCCAGGAACAGTACATCCTGTTCATCTGCCCGGACGACATCTTCCATAAGGGAAAGTCCATTTACAGGTTCCAGAACCGTGACGAAAGCGACCACGAAATACTGTTGAATGACCTTTGTTACAAAAATTTCTATATATTTAACAAGTACGCTAACATCAAGGACGAGGCGACCCGCGAATACATGCAGTATTTCGCTACCAAGAAATGCGAATCCAAGAAGATGGAGCGCATTCACGAACTGGTTGAAAAGTACCGCAAGGATCCCGCAGCAAAGAAGGCTTATATGACTCTGGAACAGGAACTCAACATCCGCGAAAAGAGAACACGCGCTGAAGAAAGAAAGATTCTGGCTAAGGGCTTCCGCGATGCAGGAATTTCTTTAGAAGTCATTGCCCAACAAACAGGCCTCTCCCCCGAGGAAATCAAGGCACTGTAATTTTAAAGAGTCGCATCATTGAAGGCGCGGCCCTATTTTTAAGACAAGCCCTTTTATTAAATCACACCATGGTTCAATTTTATTCCCTGGCTTGATTGACAATTCTATCGTAAGCCTTGAGAATGGCGTCGTGGCTCAGGGTGCCAATGACTTCGCCGCTGGAATCCTTGACGCAAAGTTCCTGAATCTTGTTGTTCACGAAGATGCGGAGCGCTGTGTGGAGGTCTGTGGTGTCCGTAAGCATGGGCGCTTTGACGGTGCAGTCAGAAATCAGCAAATGCTGGATCAAGTCCGGAGTGGAAATGTAGGCGGTCTTCACCACGGACATGTCCAGAAGCCCGATGTAGCGACCCTGATCAAACACCGGATAGACGTAGTTGACTTCAATATCCTTCAGCACATCGGCCAGGGAATCCTCTGCCTTGAGGACCTTCATTTCGCAATGTTCGATGACTTCGCCCACGGTAGTGATTCGGAGAATATCCTGGTCGATATCGCCGCGGTGTGCAGGGCTTGCAAACTTGTTCTGGACCTGGCTCTTGTAAATGCTCCAGGGGCGGGAGAAGGCGATGTGCATCACGGCTGCAATCAAAAGGCCAGGCAAAAGGCTGTAGCTTCCGGTCATTTCGCAGACCATGACCACGCCTGCAATGGGAGCCTTGGCCGCACCTGCAAAGAACGCACCCATACCCACGAGAATAAACATTTCTGGATTGCGGAGAACGCCCGGGGCAATCAGTTCGATAACGCCGGCGAAGGCTGCCCCCAGAACGCCACCAATGAAAAGTGAGGGGCCGAACACGCCGCCAGATCCGCCTGAACCCACCGTAAGAGCCGTAGCGATAATCTTGGCAAGCACAATGGCCAGCAAAATGAACACTCCGAGGACCGTATGGGGCATCATGTCGTGCATGATTTCGGTGATGAACTCAAAGCCACCGCCAGCCACTTCGGGGTAAGCCCAGATTATGGCAGAAACGCAAGCACCACCTACCGCAGGCTTGATCCAGTTGGGTTTGTTCCACTTGGCAAACCTGGTTTCGGATTCGTTATAGCAGCGGACGTACAGGTAGGAGAACGGAAAACAAAGAATACCCAGGAGGGCGCAAGCCAAAAGTTCCGCACCGTTGGTGAAGGGGAAAACCGGCACATCGGCAATGGCAGGTGCCGTTCCCACAAATGCAATGTAGACCGTAAAGGCCACGACGGAGGAAATAATGGAAGTGGCAAAGGCGTTTGATTCAAAGTCCTCGCGATACAGGACTTCGACGGAGGTCAATGCCCCCGAAAGAGGAGCCTTAAAGATAGCGCCCAGGCCCGCGGCAGTGCCCGCCAGGGTGAACTGCCCCCGCAGCGATCGCGGGACCTTAAAGAACTTGCAGATAGTGGAAGCCACACCAGAACCAATCTGGGAAACAGGACCTTCGTAGCCGGCGCTTCCGCCTGTAGAAAGTGTAATAATGCTGGTGATGAACTTGACGGGAGCCACGCGCTTACGGATCTTTCCGCCTTCGTGATGGAAGGCCTTGATCATGTTGTCGGTGCCCTGCCCCGCTGTTTCGGGAGCGTCAGCCAGCCTATAGATGATAAAGCCAACAATCAAGCCGCCAATGGCCGGCATAATGGAGAATGTCCACCAAGGAAGCGCATTCTCCCCCGTCCAGGGACCACGAATCCACGCGCTGGTGCTTTCCAAGCCAAAATGGAAAGCCACCGCCACAAGACCTGTAACGCAGCCAATAACCGCCGCCAAGAAAATCTTGGGCAGGTATCCGTTAATAACGAAAAACTTGGCTAGGCGCTGTTGGAGGCTTATCACAGGCCCAAAGATAGAAAATGAAAAGAAGGGAGATCCCGGGTCAAGCCCGGGATGACATAAAGAAAAGAACCTCGCGGGGGCCATTCCCCAACGAGGTTCATAATTGCGATGTTTTGCGGCAATTTCTGCGGCTTTATAAACCGCAGGAACTACTTACGACACCAGCATCATGGAGAACACCATGACGAACAAGGCAACGGTTTCACCCACGCCCAGCACCATCAGGTAGTTCACAAGGCCCTTACCGGTTTCACCGAGGGCGTTGCAGGCATCGGCAGCACTCTTGCCCACGTACCATGCAGAAGCAAGCATACCGATACCGCCGAAAATACCTACGCCGAGATAAGCGGCCCAGTTTTCGGGAGCAGCGGCAGACTTGTTCAGAATGTACATCATGAGAAGCATGCCGTAAATCGTCTGAGCGATAGGCGCACCCACGAAGATAAGAAGCGTAAAGAGCGCATTCTTACCCTTCAGGTAAGCCTTCTTCCAGGCTCCGATAGCAGCCATGCCGGCTGTACCGCAACCCATGGCAGAACCCATAGCAGCGAGACCGAGAGCGGCCACTGCACCGAGCTTTGCCAAGGTTAAAAGCTGTTCATTATCCATAAAGTTGCTCCTTTAGGATTAAAGCACCATCATGGAGAACACGAGCACGAACAGAGCCACGGTTTCGACGATACCGAGAACCATGAGGTCGTTCACCATGCCCTTGCCGGTTTCACCGAGGGAGTCGCAAGCCACTGCACCAGCCTTACCCTGGTACCAAGCGGAGCACATCATGCCGAGACCACCGAAGATACCTGCACCGAGGCAGCCGCCCCAGTTGGTAAAGCCTTCAGCAGCAGCGCTGCTCAAGATGAAGTTCATGAGAAGCATGCCGTAAATGGTCTGGGAAATCGGAGCACCGACGAACACGAGCAGAGTGAAGAGAGCACCCTTGCCCTGTGCGTAAGCCTTCTTCCATACGGTAATTGCAGACATACCTGCAGTACCGCAACCAAGGGCAGAGCCCATTGCTGCAATGCCGAGAGCAGCAGCTGCGCCCATCTTAGCGAGAGTCACCATTGTATTCGGTTCCATTTTTTTATCCTCATTAATTAGCGGGAATTATCCCTTGGTTTAATTTTTTTGCTTGGCGAACGGAGTAAAGGCGAAGCCACTCCATTCAAGGTTCAAGCCATTTGAAAATTCAAGTGTGTTAAGACGTACTGCGTGAACGGCCACACCCATGACAGCGAGGGCGATATTCAGGCCATGTACGAACAGAAGGATCAAAGCAGCGCCTGCAATGCCGATGGCGGAGCCAAACAGCGGAGAGAGCATGCCATTGAAAGCTTCGGCGATGGCGGCACCAGACATACCCACTGCAAACAGACGGATATAGCTGATCACATCGGTGAAGCTGTTCACGATATCCAGCACCAGCATGGGAATGCTAATGAAGTCCTGCTTGAGGCGGCTAGGCGGCACAGAGAACAGGAGCAGAAGCACCACTTCCACGATGAACATGGGAATTACGAAGCCAGGCATTTCGATGCCGAGCACCATGTTGCAAGCGAGGAAGAACATAACCCATGCGCCCATGAGCCAGCCCACCTGAGCCATGAAGGTGGAGGACTTGCGCTTAAAGCGGACCACCACGTTCCAGGCGTGAGCAATGCTCAAGTGAACCACTGCAATGCAGAAGCAGAACAACTGGATGTGCTGCATCTGGGAAGCACCGGCGGCCTTCGGGATAAAGGTCTGCGGGAGGAAAGTAAAGCCTTCGCAGAACTGCTTGTAAACCTCGAAGCGAGCCGGGTCCGTGGGAGCGTTACTGCGGATCCAGTAAAGCGCATTGCGGATCGGTTCCGGGAGGAAATCGTAATAGGCAATATCCAGGTAGGCGCTCCAACCTGCAATTTCCGGAGAGAATCCCAGGAAGCTTGCATTGATGACGCCCCACAGAATGGTTGCGCCACTCATCAGATAGATGAAATGGAATGCGGCGGAATTTGCCTTGGGCATCTTCTTGCGGGCAAACAATGCGATGGCGAGGAACAAGATACCATAAGCGGTATCGCCCACAATCATTGCAAAGAATATGCTGAAGAAGCAAAGGAACACAGAGCTGACGTCCACTTCGTTGTAGCCCGGAGAAATACCGATAATGTCGTAGAGGCACTGCATGGGCTTGGTAAGCTTGTTATAGCCCAGGAGCGTGGGAACATTATCTTCTTCGGTGGGATCGTCTACCAGGAGGCCCCAACCGTTCTTCTTGGCGGCAGCCTGAAGTTCGGCAATGCGGGGAGCCGGGCAGAAGCCCTGAAGTGCAGCGACGTTACTGTCGCCGACCATGCCGGCAGCAGTTTCAGCCATTTTATAATCGTCGGTAACTTCGGAAAGGCGGCTTTCGATCTGGTTCTTGACGCCGGAAAGCTCACCGAGGCGCTTTTCTACGCGAGCAAGCGTTGCCTTGGCATTTGCTTCCATTTCGCGGTATTCTGCCAGAGACTTGGCCGGCATAGCGATTTCGCTATAGTGGCCAGTCACAGCCACAGGAGCTTCGCCCATGCTGAATACGGCGTAATAGGTACCGTTGTCGTCGGAACCGAATTCCTTGATAGAGCCTGCGCCATCCACGTCAAAAGAGTCCACTCTTACGTCAGCCACATAGAGCTTGACGAAGACACCCTTCTGTGCCAGGGCAGAAACAGTAGCCGGGTCAAGATTTCCAAACTTACCAAGCTTGGAAAGTTCTTCTTCGGCATGTTCCTTGTCGGCTTCAGCCTGCTTGGAATCGGCCATCAACTGCTGGATTTCGTCCACCAGAGACACGCCAGAAACGGAAGCGTCGGAAGCCATGGCGGTAACGCCCTTGGGAGCCTTGTCCGGAACGTTTTCAAGAGCCTTCTGAACACGGTTCAGTTCGCCCTTGGCGGCGTTCACCTTGGATCCTGCGGCGGCCTGGAGCGGAGTCACATGGATGATTTCCATGGCGCGGAGTGCGGCCAGGGACTCATCGACGGCGTCAGCCACCGTAAGGATGGTAACTTTCTTCATTGGAGTAATCATGCGGCAGCCTCCTTAGCGTTAGCGGCGGCGGCATCCTGAGCAGCGGCGCGGGCTGTAGACTTGCCCTTGGCAAGCTTACTGCGGGCCACACCGGATGTCTGCTGGTCACCCAAGAAAATGTTGATTCTACGGATATTATCCTTAGCTTCGGGAATCTTCACCTTTTCGAACAGGTTCACGCGCTGGCTTGTGGTACGCAGTTCCATAGAAAGCAATTCGTACTGCTTTTCGAGAACGCGGCGTTCCAGGCGGAGCGAAATAAGGCCCTGCAGAGAACGGATACCGTCATCCAGCCAAACCGGCGTGGTAAAGAAATCCGGAATGGAAATATTGAAGTCCACCCCATCGTATGTAGGAATGCGGACACCGGCGATGTTACCTTCGCCCTGGCGCACTTCCTTCACCGACAGGTACTTGGACCAATCGATAGGCTCGGCATACAGCGAAATCCAGGAAGCCATGCTCTTACGGAGCTTGTCTTCCTCCTCGCGCTTTGCCATCACCCTCTCCTGGAGCGTACGCATTTCCATCTGCAGCTGCTGCTTTTTAAGCAACAACGTGGGCAGATAGCGCTGGAAGCGCTTCAACGCGTCACGTTCCGCCTTGAGGGCGTTTTTGGTTAACTTGACTTTAGCCATTAATTACCCCTTCTTGGGCCAATACTGACTAATCATCTTGGAAGGAATACCGGTTTCTTCGGGTTCGAAGCAATCAGCAAGGATTGCCCAGCCCAGATCCAGAGCCTGTTCCAGAGGAATGTTCACGGACAGGTCCATCATTTCCTTTTCGAAACGTGCACCGTACTTCAAGAGCTTCTGGTCCCAGTTACTCATGTTAAAGCCCATGGACTGCTTTTCAAGGGTTTCCTTGTAGGAAGCGTAGAGCTGGATCATGGTATTCATGATGGTACGGTGGTCGCTACGGGTCTTGCCGTTCACCTGCTGCTTCAAACGAGACAGAGAACCGAACGGTTCGATACGGCCCTTACGGAGATAGAACTGACCTTCGGTAATGTAACCGGTGTTATCCGGAACCGGGTGGGTCACGTCGTCGCCAGGCATGGTGGTCACGGCGAGGATGGTAATGGAACCTGCGTCGGTGAAGTCCACAGCCTTTTCGTAACGGCTAGCGAGAGAAGAGTAGAGGTCGCCAGGATAGCCACGGTTAGAAGGAATCTGTTCCATGGTAATGGCGATTTCCTTCATGGCGTCGGCGAAGTTGGTCATATCGGTAAGGAGAACGAGAACGTTCTTGCCTTCGGTAGCAAACTTTTCTGCAACGGCAAGAGAAGCATCCGGAACAAGCAAGCATTCCACGATGGGGTCAGATGCAGTGTGCATGAACATCACGGTACGGCTAAGTGCACCGTTCTTTTCCAAGAAGTCCTTCAGGTACAGGTAGTCATCGTGCTTAAGGCCCATACCGCCAAGAACGATGACGTCCACTTCAGCCTGCAGAGCAATGCGGGCCAGAAGTTCGTTATACGGTTCACCAGCGATAGAGAAAATCGGGAGCTTCTGGGACACCACGAGAGTGTTGAACACGTCGATCATGGGAATACCGGTACGCACCATGGTCTTGGGGATCACGCGCTTTGCCGGGTTAACAGAAGGACCACCAATGGTAATGCGTTCGCCGTCAACTTCGGGGCCGTTGTCGCGGGGCTGACCAGCACCGTTGAATACGCGGCCGAGGAGTGCTTCGGAATAAGGAACCTTCATAGGTTCGCCCAGGAAGCGGACTTCGGAATCGGTAGAAATACCACGGGCACCAGCGAAGACCTGAAGGTCAACCATGTCGCCGTCGATACGGATCACGCGAGCGAGAGAAGTACCGAAAGAGCTGGTAACCTGGGCAAGTTCCTGGTTGGCAACGCCTTCTGCCTTCAGAGAGATCACAGAACCGGCGATACGTTCAATACGATGGTAAGCAACATTATGCATTGACAGTTACCTCCTTCACGGAAGCAGTAATATTGGATTCGATATCCTTGAATTCAGCGGAATCCATTGCCACGCGGTTCCAGTCCTTGGTAGCCTGAGTCAGCTTCAAGAAGAAGGTACGGGCAACGTCCTTTTCAGCGAAGGACATAGGAGTCTTCAAAATGTTATAGACCTTGTCGAATACGTACTTCTGACGGTCGCCAGTGCAGGCGGCGTCGATTTCGTGGTAAGCGTCCTGCTGCAGGTAAACCGCATCAAGGTATTCAGACTTGAGGTAAGTGATAAAGTCTTCGATAGAAGTACCTTCTTCACCCACCACCTTCATCATGTTGTTGACGTCAACGCCAGCAGCAAGAATCTTGCGGGCTTCGGCAACCTTCTTGGAATCGATGATGCCTTCGTACTTGGACCAGGAATCCAGCGGGTGGATTGCCGGGAAGCGGCGCTGGTCGGAACGTTCACGAGAAAGGCCGAGGAATGCGCCCACCACCTTAAGGGTAGCCTGGGTCACCGGTTCTTCGAAGTTACCACCTGCCGGAGAAACGGAACCGCCGATGGTCACGGAACCAGTGGAACCGTCCTTCAGGCGAACAACGCCACCGCGTTCGTAGAAGGCTGCGATCACAGATTCGAGGTAAGCCGGGAAGGCTTCTTCACCCGGAATTTCTTCCAAGCGGCCAGACATTTCACGGAGAGCCTGAGCCCAACGGGAAGTAGAGTCAGCCAACAGCAACACGTTCAGGCCCATCTGGCGGTAGTATTCAGCCAGGGTCACGCCAGTATAAACGGAAGCTTCACGAGCAGCCACCGGCATGGAAGAAGTGTTACAAATAATCAAAGTACGTTCCATGAGGGAGTTACCGGTACGGGGGTCAATCAACTCAGGGAATTCGCGAAGGGTTTCCACCACTTCACCAGCACGTTCACCGCAAGCAGCGAGGATCACGATGTCCACGTCGGCGTAACGGCTCATGAGCTGCTGCAGCACAGTCTTACCGGCACCGAAGGGGCCCGGAGTACAGAAGGTACCGCCCTGCATCACAGGGAAGAAGGTATCCACAATGCGCTGCTGCATGGTCAGCGGCTTGGTGGGGCGGAGACGTTCTTCGAAAGCCTTGATAGGCATCTTCACCGGCCAGGTCTGAACCATCTTGATTTCAATCTTTTCGCCCTTGTCGTTCTTTACGACTGCGACAACGTCTTCGACAACGTGTTCGCCAGCGGCAACGACAGATTCGACGGTAACCTTACCGAGAACCTTGAAAGGCACCATGATGCGGTGAGTGAAAACGCCTTCCGGTACGGTACCGATGGTGTCACCAGCAACAAGAACGTCGCCCGGCTTAGCCACCGGAGTGAAAGCCCACTTCTTGTCGCGGGGCAGTGCCGGCAGGTACTTACCGCGCTGCAGGAAGAAGCCGCACTGTTCTGCAAGTTCAGGCAGCGGATTCTGAAGACCATCAAACACCTGGGTCAAAAGGCCCGGGCCCAATTCAACGGAAAGAAGTTCGCCGGTGAATTCAACTTCGTCGCCAGCCTTGAGGCCGGTGGTGTCTTCGAACACCTGAAGTTCAGCGTAGTCACCGCGGATACGGATGACTTCGCTCTTCAGCGGAATAATTTCGGATTTGCCGTCAGCTGTCTTGGAAGGCAGCTTGGCGTATGCCACTTCGTTTTGAGACACGGCGCTTTCGAACTTGACGCGAATCAAGTTACCGTTGACGCCGATGATTTTTCCGATACTAGCCATTGAAAATGGACCTCCGGTCATTCCTGCACATAGGCAGGATCGTTTGCATTAATAACTTTGATAACGGCTTCGTCGCCGGCCTTTTCAGAAAGGCGGGCCCAACGTGCACAAATCTGGAGCTTGATAGCATAAGCGTAGACGTGCTTCACAGTACCCTCCCCTACACCGGCGAGAGTATCTACGAGCCAGAAGCGAGCCTTGTCGATGTCCTGCTCTTTTTCAATAGGACTTGCCTTGGCGAACGCATCTGAAATCATCTTGGCGAAAGTGACGTCGTAGCCAGGGAAAGAACGTTCGCTGAAACGAACTTCGGGACCCCATGCCTGTGCGCGGAGCCTACCGGAAACGTTCTTCATCTGGATTTCGTGAGCCTGGTAGGCAGAAACGAATTCATCGTCAGATTCTTCGCCATTCAAAAGCGCGTCGAGAGCTTCCAACTCAGGCTGGTCGAGAACGCCTTCGCAACGGCTACGGAATTCTTCCATAGTCAGCGGGGGCACGTCACCCAGTTCCAGCATGGGAAGCGACGACATTAAGTAAGATGGAGCGCTCATTGATAGCCTTTAATTACTTAGCCTGTGCTGCAGCGTTGACAACCTTTGCAAGCTGCGGACGGAGCAATGCGGAAAGAGCATCAGCCATTGCTGCGGAAGTAAATTCGTGGCTGACCTTGCCACCTTCGAGCTTGACGCGGAAGCCAAACTTGACACCCTTATCGCTTTCGACCTTGACGCCGCCGGCAACCTGCTTAGCAAATTCGCCAGTGACGAAGGAAGCGAGCTTCTTGGCATCGGCTTCGGAGAGGTCAACTTCCACATCGGAAGTGTAACTCTTGGCAACAGCAAGGAGCATTTCCTTGACAGTAGATTCGTCCAGAGACTTTTCAACCTGGAGGGAGAGGAGGTCAAGAATCATCTTTTCGAGGTTCTTGCCTACAGAGAGGAGAAGATCGCGAGCAGACTGTTCGAGGGTACGTTCGCTACGTTCTGTAAATGCTTCTGCGTCCTTATCGGCCTTGGCAAGCTTTGCCTGGGCTTCTTCTTCAGCTGCCTTCACGATTTCAGCAGCCTTTTCCTTAGCCTTTGCAATGATTGCTGCAGCTTCGTTTTCAGCTTTATCGACGGCATCCTTCTGGATGCGTTCCATAAGGTATTGCAGATCTTCTGCCATATTATTTGTCTCCAATAAAAACGTTATCCATCCAAGTTCCATATATGCATGCGCACAGCACAAAACATCCCATACGGGACCCGATAGCATAAATTGACGATACCAATATACAAGTATTTTTTAGAAACGAACCAATTTTTTAACGTTTTTTTCAAAAAAAGTCAAATTTTGCCGATGAAGCACCATTTTTCGCCGATGAAACGACAACGAGCATGACATTTTTTACAAAAATTTTCAACAATTGCCTTTTTTGCGCCAAAAACCATAATTTATAGCGAACAAACTCATAATTTTTCGTGATAAGTAGTACTTGGAATCCATTGATCGACACAAACGAGAAAAATGAAGTCAAAACAGGCAGTTTTTTATAAGGAAGCCATCAAATACAGTTCTCTTTTTCTACATTTCACCTCGTAAATTTTTTATCCAAAGGGTAATACAATGAAACGTACTCATAACTGCGGCCAGCTTCGTAAGGAAGATGTTGGCCAGACCGTAACTCTCTGTGGTTGGGTGGACCGTCGCCGTGACCACGGTGGTGTGATTTTTGTGGACCTCCGCGACAAGTATGGCAAGACCCAGATTGTTTTCAATCCGGACTACAACGCCGACGTTATTAAGAATGCTGAAACCCTCCGTAACGAATACGTGATTTGCGTTACCGGTAAGGTTTACGCTCGTGAAGAAGGCAATGCTAACGAAAAGCTGGCTACCGGTGACATCGAAGTCAAGATTAGCGAACTCACCATTTTGAACGCAGCTCTTACTTCCCCGCTCGCTATTAACGACCCCAACGAAGAATGTAAGGAAAACGACGACCTCCGCCTCCAGTATCGTTACCTGGACCTCCGTCGCCCGTGGATCCAGAGAAAGCTCATGCTCAAGAGCCGCTTCCTCCGCGCTGTCTACGACTTCTTCTATGAAAACGGCTTCGAAAACATCGAAACTCCGGTTCTCTGTAAGTCTACTCCGGAAGGCGCACGTGACTACCTGGTTCCCTCTCGTGTGAACCCGGGCAAGTTCTATGCTCTCCCGCAGTCTCCGCAGCAGTACAAGCAGCTCCTCATGATCGCTGGCATGGACCGCTACTTCCAGATCGCCAAGTGCTTCCGTGACGAAGACCTCCGCGCCGACCGTCAGCCGGAATTCACCCAGATCGACGTTGAAATGTCCTTCGTGGACCAGGACGACGTGATGGGCATGTTCGACAAGTTCGTTACCGAAGTTCTCGGTAAGGTTTGGAACTTCGAACCTCCCAAGAAGATCCGTCGCATGAAGTGGGCTGAAGCAATGCTCAAGTACGGTTCCGACAAGCCGGACCTCCGCTTCGACCTCGAAATCCACGACGTTTCCGAAATCGGTGCCAAGAGCGAATTCGGCGTGTTCAAGAACTGCGTTGCCGCTGGTGGCAAGATCCGCGGTATCGCTGCTAAGGGCTGCGTTGACTTCACCCGTAAGCAGATTGACGAACTCACCGCCTACGTTGCTAAGTACGGTTCCAAGGGTCTCGTATGGATGCGCGTCAAGGAAAATGACGAAGTTGAAACTCAGGTCGGCAAGTTCTTCACTACCGAACAGCTCAACGAACTCCGCGATGCAGTCGGCGCTAAGTGCGGCGACATGATGTTCTTCATCGCTGGTCCGGAAAAGATTGCTGCAACCGCTATGGGTCAGCTCCGTCTCGAAGTCGCTCGCATCAAGGGCCTCCGCGACCCGAAGAAGCGCGAATTCGTCTGGATCACTGAATTCCCGATGTTCGAATACAGCGACACCGAAGGCCGCTACATGGCTATGCACCACCCGTTCACCAACCCGCTGCCTGAACATCTCGACATGATGCTCTCCGGCAACCTGAAGGATTGCAACGCTGAAGCATACGACCTCGTTCTTAACGGTGTTGAAATCGGTGGCGGTTCCGTCCGTATCCATAACCCCGAAGTCCAGGAAAAGGTCTTCCGTCTCCTCGGTCTTACCGAAGAACAGGTTAAGGAAAAGTTCGGCTTCTTCGTCGACGCCTTCAAGTATGGTGCTCCTCCCCACGGAGGTCTCGCCTTCGGTCTCGACCGCGTTGTTGCAACTATGGAAGGTGAAGAATCCATCCGTGACTTCATCGCATTCCCGAAGAACACCAGCGCTTCTAGCCCGATGGACCAGTGCCCCAGCGACGTTGACCTGCAGCAGTTGCAGGACATCCACATCGCCGTGCAGATGCCTAAAAAGGCTTAATCGTTCTTTCAACGGAACTTTTAAAAAGTCGCGAGGTTTACGCCCCGCGGCTTTTTTATTTTTGTCTTTGTGAACAAACTCATTTACAGAAAAAACGTACTGATTATCTGGGGAATCCTGGAAGTGATTCTTTCAATCATCTGTGTTGTGATGATGAAGCTGAAGGCTCCCTATACGCCCCAAGGATTTCTCATTGACCAAAACTTTTTGAGTAATTTGGTTCAGTACAAGTATTATGACGCCTTACAGGATACGGCTGCAGGTCTTATTGCGCTTACAGGTTTAGGCTTTGTACTCTTTATCATTGAATTTGTAAGAGTACGTCGCAATCCCGCAAAGTCCTTTAACGAAAAATGGTTTTTCGCAGGAGGCATCTGAATCCAAACGAAGCCACACTTACACTTTCGTATTCAACAGCGGCACCAAAGTGGATGTGAGCAAAGACGAGTATATAGTCACACCCCTGGGAATGGAATATTTCATCGTCTATCAAGGCGATTTAGACATTGGATTCTACCCTACCGACAAGTACCAACTGAAAGTCAAATAAAGTCGGTATATTATATTTTGTAAAGAATTACTTTGAGGCTTTTTATGCATACTTGTAGAATTTGCAAACAGGAATCTGAAGGAAAATCCATCTTCGCAAAGGAGATGATGTTTGATAACGCAGGCAACTTTGAATATTTCGAATGCCCTCATTGCAAGTGTCTGCAGATTGCCCAGGTCCCGGAGAATCTCGGCGACTTCTACGGAGAACGTTACTACAGCTACGCAACGCCGAAGGATACCAAGACCAAGGGCGAAATCAAGGACACCCACCGCATTCTCGATGTGGGCTGCGGCGCCGGCGCGATGCTTTGTTCCATGGCTGCAAATGGCGTCAAGGATCCCGTAGGTTGCGATCCTTTTATCGAAGCAGACATCGTCTACGAAAACGGCGTCAAGATTTACAAGAAGAGCATTCATGAAATGGAAGGTGAATTCGACATCATTATGTTGAACGATTCCTTTGAACACATGAGCGACCCACACGAAGTGTTTGATTCATTGAAGCGATTGCTTGCACCCAAGGGCGTTGTACGCATTACTCTTCCGGTGTACCCCAATATTGCATTCGACATGTACCAGGAAAACTGGTACCAGCTTGATGCGCCTCGCCACATTGTTCTTCATTCACAGCAGAGCCTCAGCCTTTTGGCTCGTCAGCACGGAATGCGAATCGCACGCTTCGTTTACGACTCCAACAACTCTGCAATTCTTAGAAGCTACTTCTACAAGAAAGGCATTACCTTCTTTAAGCAGAATCCCAACGAGATTTCCAAGTACTTCACGAAGACTGAACTGATTGACATCAACAAGAAAGTCATGCAAGCCAACCAGAAGGGACACGGAGACCACGCCACCGTATTCTTCGGTCATGCAGAATAAGCCTTTCTATCGTTCCCAAGCGATCCTTGACCATAGAAAGACTGTCCATTATGAACAAGATAATCTACAGAAAAAGCATTATGATCCTCTGGATAATTCTGGAGGTCATTTTTGCCGTGGCTACTGCGGTTCTAAGCGTAAAGAAAACTTCGTTTGTAAATACAGGTGTTATCATTGACGACAACTTTTTGAATGATCTTGTTCAGTACGAACTATACAACACAGCGCAACTCGTTACCTTATCGATTTTAATATTCTTTGCTGCAGGCCTAATTTTTTATTGCATCGGTCTACGACTGACGTTAAAAGACAAGTATATCAAGAAAAGAGATAGGAGCCTGCTTATCGGAGTGATTGGCATTCCTTTAGCAGGATTTGTCTGTTTCGGAATTCTTCCCCTCTCCACCTTCCCCGAACGACTGAATGAACCTCCGAAAGTTCAAACAGAAAATGTAGTTCACAAATACACAATTAGTACAAAGTCTGGAAAGGACTACTATTTGAGATTTGGTAACGGTTCTGAAATAGAAGTTTCCCGCACAACCTACAACAGCACCTTTATCAATCAATCCCATTACACGGTGTATCAAGGTAAAGTTCTAATAGAAGCCTTCCCCGCTAGCAGATATGTGCTTGCGCCAAAACAGCCGTAAGACCAACGTTATACCAAATGTGACCTAGTTCACAATACAGGCCGGGTTTTGAAACTTCTCTTTTACATAACCTTTTTTTAGCAGTTCGTACAAAGTCCATTTTTTATTTTTGCGCTACCAAACGAAATCCCGGTTCGTCCGGAATAACTCATGGAGAAGTAAAAATGAAACTTTCTACTCGTGCAATTGCTGAAGCAATCGGTACTTTCTGGCTCGTATTCGGCGGCTGCGGTGCAGCTGTTCTCGCATGCGGCGTTCCCAACACTGGCATCGGCTACGTTGGCGTTTCTCTCGCCTTCGGTTTGACCGTTCTCACCATGGCATACGCTCTCGGCCACATCTCTGGTTGCCACCTGAACCCGGCTGTTACTCTCGGCCAGGTTGCTGGCGGTCGCTTCCCGGCTAAGGAAGCTCCTGCCTACATCATTGCACAGGTAATCGGCGGCATCATTGCTGCAGCAGTCCTCTTCTGCATCGCCCACCCGGACCTCACCAACGCTGGTGTTGGCGCATTCGCAACCAACGGCTGGTCTGAATCCCTCGAAGGCGGCCGTAACGCATTCGGCGGCACCACCTTCGGCATGTGCAGCGCATTCCTCATCGAAGTGGTACTCACTGCAATCTTCCTCTTCGTGATCATGGGCGCTACCGACGGCCGCGCTCCGGCTGGCTTTGCTCCCATCGCCATCGGCCTCTGCCTCACCCTCATCCACTTGATTTCCATTCCGGTGACCAACACCTCCGTGAACCCGGCCCGCTCTACCGCTGTGGCTGTATTTGTCGGCGGCACCGCAATCAAGCAGCTGTGGCTCTTCTGGGTCGCCCCGATCCTCGGCGGCGTTCTCGGTGGCTTCGGCTACAAGTGCTTGGCTGAATGTAAATGTGGTAAGAAGTAAACCTCTTCATCAAACAATTTTTTCTCAGGGAAGCCCTGTCGGCGTAATGCCGGCGGGCCTTTTTCGTATACACCACCATGAAAAATTTTTACACAAAAATGCCGTTTTTAATCAAAATTTTCGGTACTTTTTGTTCCACACCCATTGATGGCCATCACATTTACACGCCTCTTACACATAAGCATGTAAACAATAGGTTAACAAAGATTTCATAATCAAATTGAGAATATATTTTGTACCCGGTAAGTTGGTTGTTTGGTGAATTCTTTTTTTCAGGTGTTTTTTAACATGAATAAAAAATTATTCCAACTTTTGCCTTTTATTGCAGGTGCGGCGATTATCGGTTGCAGCGGCGAAAACGATTCCATTGTAGATTCCGGCCTCGGTGATTCTCAAATTGAAGACCCGAACGGAAATCTGGGCCCTATTGCCCCCCTAGATCCCAACGATCCTAACAACCAGATTACAGACCCCAACAACCCGAACCAGTTTTTGTCCAGTTCCTCCCTGGGCATGGGCTTCAGCAGTTCTTCCATGGGTATTGGAATCAGCAGCTCCTCGATCCAGCAGGGCATTGCCGCCAGCAGTTCCTCTGCAAAGGCTCCTGTACAGAGTTCTTCCAGCGGTCTCAAGGACTACAACGACAACCACGCCCCTAAGGAAAGCTACCTGCCCGCAGCAGGCTTCTATTCCAACCTGACAATCCAGCCTCTCAGCGGAAAGCAGGGCGGCCAGGTCAAGTGTACTTTTGACGGATCCTTCCCTACCCAGAATTCCGAATCCATTACGGCAGCCAAGCAGATTACCGAAAACACTGTCATCCGCTGTTCTGAATTCTTGAACGGCCAGGCCTTGGATACAACGACCCAGACTTACTTCATAAACGAAAGGGTTTCCATGCCGGTGGTGGCATTGACCGTGAATCATCACGACATGTTCGACTCTACCGACGGCCTGTACGCTACTGGCAACCTGACCGGCGGCGGCATGGGTGGCATGGGCGGCTGGGACGTTGGCGGTGACGACACCAACAACCCCAAGTGTACTGAACCTTGTAAACAGGCCAACTTCTGGAAAGAAGACGAACTCCCCGTTCATGTGGAATTCTTTGAAAACGGAAGCTCCACCAAGACCAAGAACTGGGAAATCGACGCAGGCATTTCCATTATCGGTAACTACAGCCGTTACAAGCCCAAGAAGAGCGTTGCCATCAAGATGGACGATTCCCTCTATAACGACAAGAGTCTGAAGTATTCCCTCTTCAAGACTCGTCCGGAAGCCAAACGCTTCAAGAGTTTCAATCTCCGTAACA
The DNA here is from genome assembly GCA_024399015.1 of Fibrobacter sp. GTDB lineage: Bacteria > Fibrobacterota > Fibrobacteria > Fibrobacterales > Fibrobacteraceae > Fibrobacter. The sequence continues at coordinate 14,230 of JAKSIC010000008.1, read as the reverse complement.
ACGGTAACCGCTTCTGGACCGACTACGCAGAAGACGCCATGCTCACCAGCCTGATGGAAGGTACCGAAGTGGATTACCAGCGTAGCCGCCAGGTTGTAGTTTTCTACAACGGCGAATATTTTGGCATCCACGACATGCGTGAACGTTTGAACCGCAGCTTTGCAGAAACCAACTACGGCATCGACAACAAGTCCATCAATGTCGTCAAGAACTGCAGCAACGGCGACAAGGGCTATCAAAATGGATGGTGCCCCAGCGGTACCAACGAAGCCTCCGCCAACGAATTTGCACAGTTGGTAAACCAAATTACTACCGGCAATTTCGAAGGTGAAAACAACCAGTCCTACAAGCAGGTTTCCGAAAAGTTGAACATGGTCAGCTTTGCCCAGTACATGATCGCAGAAATGTACTCCCATAATGGAGACTGGCCGAATAACAATATTCGATTCTGGGGTAGCCCCAACAAAGGCATCCCCTTCAAGGCAATGATGTTCGACCTTGACCATGGTTATGGTTTTACTCCGGGTATCAGGGGCTTTGATGTAGAAAACCAGAACATGTACCAATGGGTATTGGGTAGCGCCACCATGGACAACAATGGTGGAAACCAGGGCGGTCAGCAGCCAGGCATGGGCGGCTGGGACATGGGCGGCTTTGGCGGTGGTTTCGGCGGCTTTGGCGGCGGTGCAAATACCACCCTCGGTCAAATGCTCAAGAAGCTTCTTTCCAATCCCGACTTCAAGCGTCTATTCATCAACCAGGCAAGCATTCTCCTAAACGAATACTTGACTTACGAAAAAGTGCAGAAGGCTTTCCAGAACATCATGTCCACCATCCCCTCTTCCGAACAGCAGCGTGACGAACAGAGATGGCCCCGCAACCAGGCAAAATATCACTGGTCTCCGGACGGTAGCGACATTATGCAGTTTGCAAGAAACCGTACTGAAACCCTCAAGCAGGAAACCATGCAGTACTTCGGCCTTTCAAACGAAGTTAGCGTATCCATCAACGCCAGCGGTAAGGGATCCGTCCTTGTTGAAGGAACGGCACTTCCTAGCTCCAGCTACAATGGAAAGTTCTTTGCCGGTAACAGCATGTTGCTGGAGGCAGTCCCCGCTTCTGGAGCAATGTTCATGGGTTGGTCCGATGGCAGCAGCGAGAATCCGCACATCGTGCAGATCAACGGTGCAACCACAATCTCCGCACAGTTCAAGTAAGCCGCAACGATTTTCCTCCTAACCCCCAGACCTGCGACCTTCACGGAAGCAGGTCTTTTTTGTTGCCAGAGTCTTGCAGAAACCCTTAGCGCTCGGTCATGAAAAATTGTGCAAGCACATTTTTCGAGACTCTCGCTTGCGGGGGTTTTAGGGGGTGAGTGAAAACACACCCCCTAGGAAAGGGGGTAGCGAACAACATGGTGTGAGCGAGGGGGACTTTTCCCCCGCCAAAATTTTGTTATATTTTGTGCGTAGATTTTTTAACCCGCCCGCTTTTTTTGTGGGCTTAAATCCAAAAGGAAGAAACAATGGCTGACAATCTGTCCGTCCTCGGCAAGGCTCGCAAGGCCTACCAGCCGAAACTCCCCGTCGCTCTCCGCAAGGGCGCTCTCAATGTGGCACTCAACAAGGGTAAGGCTACCGAATCCGTCTCTGATCAGAAGAAGATCAAGGCTCTGTTCCCCAACACCTACGGTGCTCCCTACATTCAGCTGAAGGCTGGCAAGGCTGCTGGCGAAGCTAAGGCTTTGAACGTTGGCGTTGTTCTTTCTGGCGGTCAGGCACCTGGTGGCCACAATGTTATCGCAGGTCTCTTCGACGGTATCAAGTCCATCAACAAGTCCTCCAAGCTTCTCGGCTTCCTCGGCGGTCCGTCTGGCCTCGAAAACGGCAAGTTCATCGTGATCAACGAAAAGATCATGGACTCCTACCGCAACACTGGTGGATTCGACATCATCCAGTCCGGCCGTACCAAGCTGGAAACTGAAGAACAGTTCAAGAAGTGCATGGCTGTTGCCAAGGCTCAGAAGCTGGACGCTATCGTCATCATCGGCGGTGACGACTCCAACACCAACGCTGCTGTTCTCGGTGAATACTTCCAGGCTAACGGCGCTTCCTGCGTTGTTTGCGGCTGCCCCAAGACCATCGACGGCGACTTGAAGAACGAATACATCGAAACCTCCTTCGGTTTCGACACCGCTGTGAAGACCTACTCTGAACTCATCGGCAACATCATGCGCGATGCCAACTCCGCTCAGAAGTACTGGCACTTCATCAAGCTCATGGGCCGTTCCGCTTCTCACATCGCATTGGAAGCTGCTCTCCAGACCCATCCGAACATCTGCTTGATCTCTGAAGAAGTCAAGGCCAAGAAGATGAAGCTGAAGCAGGTCATCAAGTATGTTGCAGACATCGTTGCTGCTCGTGCTGCTGACGGCAAGAACTTCGGTGTTGCTTTGATTCCGGAAGGCCTCCTGGAATTCATCCCGGATGTTGGCGTTCTCATTTCCGAACTTTCCGAAGCTCTCGCTCATCACGAAAAGGAAGTCGAAGGTCTCGACACCGCTGCTAAGGTTGAAAAGCTCTGCAAGTGGGTTTCCAAGGCTTCTGCTGAAGTTCTCGTTTCCCTCCCGGCATTCGTTCAGGCACAGCTCATGCTGGACCGCGACTCCCACGGTAACGTTCAGGTTTCCCTCATCGAAACAGAAAAGCTCATCATCGACATGGTGAAGAGCGAACTCAAGAGCCGCAAGAACTTCAAGGGCAAGTTCTCTGCTCTCAACCACTTCTTCGGTTACGAAGGCCGTTGCGCAGCTCCGTCCAACTTCGACGCTGACTACTGCTACAGCCTGGGCTACACCGCTTCCGTTCTCGCTTTCAACAAGATGAACGGCTACATGAGCTCTGTCCGCGACCTGACCAAGGGTATCGAAAAGTGGACCGCTGGTGGCATTCCTATCACCATGATGATGAACATGGAACGCCGTCACGGTGCAGACAAGCCGGTTATCCAGAAGGCTCTCGTTGTTCTCGACGGTGCTCCGTTCAAGTTCTTTGCTGCTAACCGCGAAGAATGGGCCAAGACTGAATCCTACACCTATCCGGGTCCGATCCAGTACTGGGGTCCCAGCGAAGTTTGCGACGTTACCAACTTCACCATCAAGCTGGAACGCGGCGCAATGAAAATTGCTGCTGCTAAGAAGCCGGCTAAGAAGAGCAAGTAATCGCAAGGCGAGAGTTGCGCGGATGCTTGCATCCGCATAACCGAGCCGTAGATTACTGCACACGAAGTGTGCCAGTAATTGTCGCAGGCCACAGTCGATTAAGTTCGTCGTGACCGCACAAGCTTAAAGAGAGGTTCCCTCGCAATTGCGCGGGAGCCTTTCTTTTTTAAAGATTACTTACCTTTCGGCATTTTTAAGCATTTCAAGGGCGTTTTTTCGGTGAACAAAGGACTAAACTTTCATTTTTTAGATTTTAGCCCTTTGCCGAACAGCATTTTTTCAAGAAAACGCAACAAACCTGCCTCAAACAAAGGACTATTTCCTTATTGAAACGCTTTTTAGTCCTTTTTATGTTCAGAAATACCTAATTTGTATCGCACACGATTTATTTTCATCGTGCACGATGTATTTTGCTATATTAACAAAAAAACTTTATTATTAGAACTATGCACGAAGAATTGAAACTAGACAATCAGCTTTGCTTTAGGCTTTATACGGCCTCCCGCCTAGTAACGCAGGCTTACCGCCCGTTACTGGACAAGTTGAAAATTACCTACCCGCAATACCTGGTCATGCTGATCCTGTGGGAAAGCGACAACGTATGCATCAGCACCATCACGGAGCGTTTGCTGCTCGAAACAAACACCGTTACTCCCCTGCTGAAGCGCATGGAAGACCTGGGCCTCATCAAGCGCATGCCCAGCAAGGAAGATGCACGCCAGAAGATTATCAGCCTCACGACAAAAGGCAGAAAACTGCAAGACAAGGCGAAAGAAGTCCCCTCCTGCCTAGTCAGCGAAATGTCCAAGAAACACGTAAACTTAAAGGAACTGGGCTCCATCGCTCCCGTTCTCGACAATTTAATTCACGCACTTCAATAAAAGGAGAAGAATCATGGCTTGTGCAAACTGCAAAATTAGAGCTCAATACGACAAGAATCCCAAGTCCGTCATCGGCCGTCTTTGGCATTTTCACACCAAGTTCTGCCCAGGTTTTAAGGCATACCTGAAAAGCCTCAGTGACGAAGAACGTATTGAAATTTGCCAAAAGTACGATATCAAGTAATTAACAACCCGTCGCACGAAAGCAGCCCGCGACTATCGTCCATTATTCCACCCGCGAGACCCAAGGAGCCCCGCCTGTGAAAAAATTCTTCCAGAAAATCAAGGAACAGCTGGCCAAATTGTCCTTCAGGACCGGCGTCATCGTCCTGCTTCTCTGTATCCCCTGCTACATTTTCTCCTTCGCCCAGATGGCCCTGGATATCGATGCGTCCACCAAGGGTGTGCTTTGGGTTGTATTCTTTGGACTCGCCAAGACATTCCAATACGGAGGCATCACCATCCTGGGCGTGGAAGGCGTAAAACGTTTAAAGGCAAAGTTCAAAAAGAACAAGCCTGCAGAAGAAACAGAACATGTTGAGCCCGCTGAAACGACAATTGATGGCGAGTAAAAATAAGACATTTTAGAATCGAAGAATCAAAGGCCCCCGGCGCATTGCCGGGAGCCTTTTCTGTTTGAATTTTGCGACGAACTTAACGATTGACGTAACAGCGTTCGAAACTAACCGTTACCCTGCTGTTCGCTGGTGCTGAGTAGGTAGGCATTGATAAACGGTTTAATCTTGCCATCGAGAACGCCTGCGGTGTCGGAGGTTTCCACATTGGTGCGGAGGTCCTTCACCAGCTGGTACGGCTGCAGAACATAGCTGCGGATCTGGCTACCCCATTCCACCTTCTTCTTCTCGGCCATGCGGGCGTCGCGCTTGGCTTCTTCTTCCAAGCGGTAATGTTCAGCCACCATGGTCTTGAGCATCTTGTAACAGGTTTCACGGTTCTGGATCTGGGAACGTTCCGTCTGGCAGCTAGCCATAATGCCTGTGGGCAAGTGCGTCATACGGACTGCGGAGTCCGTCTTGTTGATGTACTGACCACCGGCACCACTACTGCGGTAGGTATCCACGCGGACTTCAGACATATCCAAATCGAACTCGATGTCTTCGTGTTCCGGGTAGAGATACACTGCGGTAAAGCTAGTATGGCGGCGAGCATTAGCGTCAAAGGGACTGATACGCACCAGACGATGCACGCCGATTTCAGAACGGAGCAGACCGTAAGCGTTTTCGCAGGTCACCTCGATGGTGGCGCTCTTGAGGCCGGCGTCTTCCGCTTCCTGGAAGTCCACCACCTTAAAGTCCATCTTTTCGCGTTCAAAGAAGTGGGTATACATGCGGAACAGCATCAATGCCCAGTCCTGAGACTCGGTACCGCCGGCACCCGGGTGAATAGACAAGAGGCAAGCACAGGCATCGTCCGGACCGTTCAGCATCTTCTTGAATTCCATTTCCTCGATTTTTGCCTTCAGTTCGGCAATGTCAGCGTCGATGGACTTGGTCAAGTCTTCGGACTCCTCATCCTTGCTCATTTCATAAAGTTCTGCAAGATCGTTGCAGGTATTGGAGACTTCATTCCACTTGTTCAGAAGTTCGCGCAAGTTGCCGATCTTCTTCATCATGGACTGAGCCTTTTCCTGGTCATTCCACAAGTTGGGGTCGTTAGAGTCCTTTTCGAGAACGTAGAGCTCTTCTGTCTTAGCCTCTAAGTCAAAGATACCCCCAGAGCTTATCGATGCGAGCGCGCAAGTCGATTAGCCCGGTATGTGTAGTCTGAAACGCCATTTAAATTCTCCAATTGAGGTACGAGGCTCGAGGCCCCAGGTGCGAGGTGCGAGGCTCGAGGTAAAATAAGACTGGTAAAGAAAAAAGCAACGGCATTGTGTCGCCGCTGCTTTTTATCAAGATGTAAGCGACTTAGTTGTTGCCGCCGATTGCCTGGGGCGGAGTGTACTTAGCATCAAGGTACTGCACCTTGTAGGTCTTGCCAAGCTGGTCAAGATAAGCCTTGAGCTGAGCCTGACGGTCCTGTTCGGCCTGCACGCGGAGGATGTAGTCGATCTGGTGCTTGTAGCTTTCGTACTTACCATCGTTCTTTTCGGTAAGCATGAAGATCGCCACCTGGTCCTTTTCTGCGTAAACGTCAGTGATTTCGCCGACCTTGATCTTAGCCACGGCCTTTGCGAAAGCGTCGCCCTTGGACTTGCCAACGAACTTGGGAACTACACCGCCGTTCTTCTTGGCAGCCGGATCGTCACTGTACATGGCAGCGAGCTGAGCGAAGGTAGCCTTCTTGGCACGAACCTGTGCTGCAAGACCCTTCAACATATCCTTAGCGTCGGAGATTTCCTGAGCAGACTTGCCCTTGGTCTTGATGATGATCTGGGCACCGCTGATGGAGTCATTAATGGCAACCTTGGTCTTGTTCAGTTCCCAGAAAGCTTCCTTCTGCTTTTCGGTGGGATCCTTAGGATACGGAACCTTCTTTTCCAAGATGATTTCGCTCTTCAGCTGATCTTCGATCTTTTCCTTGAACTGAGCCATGGTGGTGTTGGACTTCTTGAGTTCCTTCTGGAAAGCGTCTTCGCTGGGGAACTGAGCCTTGAACAACTTGGTAACGCTGTCGACCTTGGCTGCCGGAACCTTGATGCCCTGCTTCTTGCATTCGAGCTTGATGAGTTCCTGGCCAACCAGGTTGTCAATCACAGCATAACGGAGCTGGGTCATGGTCTTGTCGTCGATTTTCTGACCACGGAGCTGCTGTTCACCAAGCATCTTGGCCAAGCTATCAATCTTGCCAGCAGAGATACCGGTCTTTTCGACGCGGATCACATCCAGGCTCTTTGTATTCATCAACTGAGCAGAAGCAATACCTGCAGTCAAAAGGACTGCTGCAACACTACGAGAAATCAATTTAATGGACATTATTTTATCCTTGTTAGAAATTTTTCACGGAAAATATAGAAAAAGTGACTACGACGAAGTACTTTTCCGCCCGAATTGGAATTGAAAATGGGTCAGAAATCGCTTTTGCGGGTCTTAGGCAGCTGGATTTTTTTGCGCATCACAAAAAGACGTAGTGCAAACGTAAAAGCAGTTGTTATTAAGATCTGCGGAGTGCTTCCTAGGTTTGAAAAATCCAGTGCATAAAACAAAATTCCACCAATCAGAGCCGCCGTCGCATAAAAGTCGCTTTTGAGAACCTGAGGAATTTCGCTTACCAACAAGTCGCGAATCAAGCCGCCACCAGCCGCCGTAATGGCTGCAAACAAAATAATGGAATAAGGTCCAGCCGCCATGGCGCTAGCCTTTGCTGCACCAACAGCAGTAAAGAAGCCCAATCCCAAGGCATCTGCCACAAGAATCAAGGTTCGGATCTTACGAATCCTCTTGCGCATAACCAAATAAAAAAACGCGCCCACAATGCAGATGGGAATATAGATAGGATTGGTCAAGGCCGCCGGCGGCGTAGCCCCCAGCATCACATCACGCATGATACCTCCCCCAATTCCTGTAACCGTGGCAAGCACAATAAGGCCAAGCCAGTCCAGCCTGTAACGAACAGCCTTTTCAGCCCCCGAAATAGCGAAGGCGAAAGTTCCCAGAATGTCAAGAATCATGAGAAGCATAAGCGAACGCAAATATAGAAATAAGCCAACATGCAATCGTTGGGAATAGGAGAAGCCTTTGGCAATGTCAAACCAGGTCTCATAAGGGCCAAACACTCTTCGCTAAATCAAAAAAGCCCGTCTTTGCAGACGAGCCTCTTTAAATCTTTCCAGATTCAAAAATCACAGATAACCTAGCAAGAGTATATGCAAAAAAAGAAGAGGTCCTTTCCAGAACCTCCTCTTCAAAAATTTTTCAGAGCCTAGCAAGAGCAGGAGTGAGCCCCCGTAGCGTACAAGTAGTACGTAAGGGGGCGAACGACGAACTATTGCGACGGCTATGGGAAATTTTAGCCCAAGGTCACTTCGACCTTGTGGGTACCGCTAGTAAACACCGGTGCGACGTTGGAATCGATTTCCTTGCCGTCGACAACCATCTTGGCAACGCCCTTGCAGACGTGCTTCGGGTTCTTCACGGAGATTTCGTAGGTAGCGCCACGGAACTTACGGGTCACCTTGAATTCGCCCCATGCGGAAGGAATGCAAGGATTGATGATCAAGCCCTTGAAGCTTGCACGAACACCGATGATGAACTGGGTAGCAGCCTGGTAGGTCCAGGAAGAGGTACCGGAGAGCCATGCGTTACGGCCCATACCGAACTGCTTGTGTTCGTCACCGAGGATGTTCTGCGGATAGCAGTACGGTTCGGATTCGAATTCGTCCAGCTTGACGTTCTTTGCAGCGGGGTTGATCTGGTTGTAGTACTGGAATGCCTTGTCGCCACGGCCAAGGATGGTTTCAGCGATCATCACCCACGGGTTGGTGTGGAGGAAGATACCGCCGTTTTCCTTTGCTCCGGGAGGATAGGTGGAGATGCCACCAACGGTCGGATCGAAGCCGCGGTAACCCGGAGTAGAGCTCTTCACACCGTTAGCAGTGTTCAGGAGCTTGTTCAGGCTGTCCATGCCCTGTACTGCGCGATCGCCGTAAGCGATGCCAGAAATCACAGACCAAGACTGGCTGTTGCAATAGATCTTGCCGTACTTAGCCTTGTTGGTACCGTAAGCGGTGCCGTCCTTGCCGAACCAGCGGATCCACCACTTGCCGTCCCAAGAACTGTCGTTGAAGGCCTTCTTGATTTCTTCGTACCACTTCTTGTACATGTCAAGGGACTTCTTGTCGCCGAGAGCTTCGCAGATGTCCATCATTTCAAGAAGGGCCTTTGCGTACAAGCCGGAGTTGAAGTTGGATTCTGCACCCAGCGGGAGGTTCATGCAGTCGTTCCAGTCAGCGAAGCCGAGGAGCGGAAGACCATGCTTACCCATGTTGGAGTGAGTGAAAGCGAGAGAACGCTTGAGGTGTTCGAGGACAGTGCCCTTCGGACGGTCAGCACGCTTCTTGCCAGCAACGTAGAACGGAATTTCTTCCTTGAGGAGGTCCAGCTTGCCGGTTTCCTTCAGGTAGTTGGCAACAGTGAGAACGATCCACAGATGGTCGTCGCCGTACCAGTCGGCATACATCGGATTGCCCTTTTCGTCCTTGACGCCAGCCTTTTCGCGGGAGTCACCGGCGTTAGCTTCGTTGCCGTTGTCTTCAGCAAGAGCGAGCGGAGCGTACTGGTGCATTGCGTTACCTTCGGGGCGCTGTACGGAGAGAAGGTTCTTAGCGAGTTCCAGAGCTTCTTCCGGCATGTGGCTCATAACGCCCATGAGGTCCTGGCTGGAGTCACGGTAACCGATACCGCGGCTGGTGCCGTAGCCCAGCTGGTACAGGGACAGGTAACGAGACCAGTTCTTGGTGGTGTGGCACTGACGAGGATTGTGCACGTTCACCATGGAGTTGAATGCTGCATCCGGGGTTTCCACCTGGATGGTAGAGAGGTACTTGACCCAGAACTGAGCCAGTTCTTCGAAAGCCTTGTCGACGTTCTTGAGGTCGCGGTACTTCTTGATAGCCTTGTTAGCAACCTTGAGAGACTGTTCCTGACCGAGCTGAGTGCAGGTACGGAAAGTCTTGCCGGCAGCAACCTTGCCAGCGTGAATCATGAGAGCAGCGATGTTGTCGCCACGGTCGCATTCAGAGTTGGAAAGTTCCTTGTTGCCGAGGGACAGCGGAGCAGCCCAGGAGCCCATTTCGTTGGAGCCGAGGAATACGCGGCGGTCGCCATCGAAGGAGGAAACCTTACCGTTGGCGGTAACGTAGTTCACGGCGAAGTCACGCTTCATGTAAGCGTACTGTTCGAGAACCAGGCAGCCATCCTTTTCCGGATGAGCCTTGAGGGTCATGGTCTGGGGAACCCAGTCAGCGTTGGTGAGCTGCTTTTCAGCTTCGAAGTGGCTGAATTCGTAAACGGGAACAATATCAATTTCCTTAGCGGCCTTAGAGATATTGGTAACCTGGATGTCCTGGAGGAGGGTGTTGGATCCGGTCGGAACGAAGATGGTGACCTGAGTGCGAACGCCCTGGCATTCAGCAATCCAACGCATGTAGGACAGACCAACGTGGCATTCCCACTTGTCCATCTTGGTGAGGGTCGGAACCACGAACGGAGAGAACACGCTGTAGCCGCCCTTAGCATCCTTAACGCGGATGTAAACAGTGCTTGCCTTGAAGTCAGAGCAGGGCATCTGAGCGATGTACTTGGTAATACGGTTCAGAGCGGGGTCGCCCTTGCAAACCAGGGTACCACCGGTAGTATCAACAATACCACCGAAGTTCAGGGTACCAACGTAGTTGCACCACTTGATCGGGGTTGCCGGGTTGGTGAGAACGTATTCTTTAGCAGCGTCATCGAAGTAACCGTACTTGGCGGCGGCCTTAGCGGACACCTTCTTTGCAGCGGGCTTCTTTGTCTTTGTTGTAGCCATTTTATCTCCGTTATAGAGGGGTTGTGATATAAAAGGTTCGAGGTACGAGGTTCCAGGTTTGAGCCAAAGCCAATCACCTACAGCCTATGTACATCTTTTCAGTTCAAAATCTAGAAATAAAAAGTGCAACGAGAGAAGGAAATCTCCCCCGTTGCGTATACAATTGGTTTACTTTTCGGTGGAACCCTCGCCTTCAGCAGCCTGCTTGAAGTTTTCGAAGGGGCGGTTACCGAAGTTGATGTAGAAGTAGCCGTCCAGCTTCTTGTTACGGACCGGGTCACGCAGGATACCGATAGCGGCACGGACATACTTAAGTTCCACGAGAATGTGGTCGCGGCTCATGCAGTTCAGGAACGGACCTTCGGGGTACAAGGTGGGGCGCGGTTCCTCGGCGATCATCTTTTCCAGGTTCTCGATTTCCTGCACCAGGCGGCGTTCGTGGGCTTCCAGAGTGCGGATCAGTTCCTTGTTGTCTGCACCGAAAAGGAATGCAAAACCGAGGGTACGGGGATCGTCGTTGAAGCCAGTCAAATGCTTCAGAACTTCTTTCTTGAGGACTTCCCTACCCTTGTCTGTAATATTGAAGACAACACGTTCCGGACGGTTGCCGTCACGTTCTGTACGACCCACGATGCATTCGTTCTTTTCGAGAGTGGTAAGACGGTTGTAAACGGTGGAAGTGCTCAGGTTTGCCCAGCGGTCAAGTTCGCGTTCACGAACTTCGGTAATAATATCATAGCCGCTGCGTTCGTGTTCCAGGATCAAACCCAGCAATACCAAATCATAACGATTCATAAACCCATGTCCTCTTCTATTCACTCTTCTTTAAGAGTATTCCAAGTTGGAATATAACTTGAATATACACCTTTTTTTTGAGATTGTACACTTTTTTTTGTTTTTTTCAAAATAATTTGGCCAAGTGAAGCCACAGACACCACCCCGAGGCCTAGGACTTGGGCATTTTCGCCTTGGCGACAATCATGAAAAGCATGGTCAAGAATCCGCCCGTAACCAGCATGATGGAGGCGGTGACCGCAATATCCCCCATTCCCACAATGGGGCTTGCGATACCGCCCATGAGGAAGCCCGCGGCACCCATGGCTGCAGAAGCCGTGCCTGCATTCTTGCGTTCGGCATTCAGGGCCAACGCGCTGGCCGGCGGCTGCATCAGACCGAACATGAAGGTCGTAGCCATAAAGCTAAGCTGGAGCAGGGGCAGCGGAGCGTGAGTCAAAAGGCAAGCCGCCACCGCAAGAGAGGCAATGAAAATACCGATACCAGCAATCTTGATGGCCTTGCGGTCGTTTCCGATTTTGCCAGAAGTTGCGCAGCCTACGGCAGTACAGAAGGCGATCATCGCGAAGCAGAAGCTAAAGCCCATGGGACTCAATCCGTACAGTTTCTGGAAAATGAAGGGCGACGCAGCAATGTAGCCGAACAGCACAATCATGGAAGCAGTGCAAACGGCAAAGAATCGAACGAATTCGCCATTGTGGAACACTTTTACATACAAACTAAAGTTTGCAAGAATGGACATCTGGCTGCGGCGATGAGTCGGCAGAGATTCCTGGAACTTGCCTGCCATGAACAGCAGAATAAAGCCATAGAGAAGCAAGACAGCGAAAGTTCCCTTCCAGCTCATGAAATTCAGAAGGAATCCACCAAGCACGGGAGCGGCAATAGGGGCCACCCCATTCACGGCGCTGACCATAGCCAGAAACTTGGTGAGCACAGGGCCACGGTAAGAATCCGCAGAAACGGAACGAGCAATCACAATACCGCCGGAAGCAGCAAGACCCTGAACCAAGCGGCAGGCATTGAAGACCGCAATGTCTGGTGCAACAATGCAAGCCATGGTGCTCATTACAAACAAGATAAGGCAAATTACCAGCAGGCGCTTGCGCCCGTACTTGTCGCTCAGCGGGCCGATGAACAGCTGGCCTACACTCAGGCCAAGCATGCTCATGGTCAAACTCAGCTGGGATGCCGAGGGCGTCGCCCTGAAGTAATCCGCCAAGTTGGGCAGAGCCGGCAGGTAGAGGTCAGTAACGAAGGGCCCGAAGGCAGAGAGCATTCCCAGGAGGAACATCAAGAACGTGAATTTTGTTTTAGAACTCACGATGTATACACCTTAAAAAACAACAAGCGCCCGGTCCAGCCGCGCGCTTCACTCGAATGCGCGTTCTAGCCTTCCCCGCTATTGCGGATTGCGGACAACTGGACTTACTCCAACAAGGAAACGCGTTGTTTTCGCGTGCCAAATTAGAAATTTTCAGAAGTTCGTTCAAGGGGATTGCGCAGCGCTCATCACAAACTCAGTTATAATGCCCTTCTATAACACGAGAATTCACCCCTAATTTCTCAGTTTTTCGACCGTTACCTAGAGGCGTAAAATCTACAACTCGCTGAACAACTCTATCTAAAACATTTTCCCAGTTCTCCCTATCCATCGCAAAGGCAAACGTATCGTCAACTCTAGCATTGCCATAAGCCAACAAACGATCATCCTCTATCGAGAAAATGCTATAGAACAGAGTTGCGTTCAATCTTGGCTTACCCACCCAGTTTTGCCTGGCGTTGGGCTCAACATCCCTCCAAAAACGTAGGGAGTCAATAGTGACAACAAGTCCAGAAAGACTATCTAACTTGTCCCGCTTAAAATATGGGATTTTCATATCCTTGCCGTCCCAATTTACAAGTTTCGGCTCCACATCCTCATCAGAAACAGACCTAACATAAGGAGTCGCAGCAAAATACTGATTAAAAGCCCTTTCCAGATAAGACACGTACCATAGCCTAAAGCTTTTAAACGAGCCAAAATCATCCAGAACATCGCTCTCGTTATCCACAAAAGGTTCCGTCGCAAGAATCGTAATAGAGCTGGGAGGAGCAAACCAAGCGGGATCAACAAACTTCCTGGAAGATCCGCCACACCCCGTAAAAAAAACAAGCGCAAAAAAAAACAATAAAAGGAAAGCACATTTTTTCATCACCCAACAAACCTCTTATGGATTTCTGCTTTCCAGATCAACCCGAAAGACAAGATGTGAATCAACAACATCCTTTACAACAGGGATTTCCATTGACTTCTTGAATAAAATTTTTGATTCGCTAACATCGCTATAAAGGATTGCCGTATATTTTTTGTCACTCCTGTTATAAACGATAGAAAGCCCCTGATACGGGACGCCGTCTCTATACCACAGAATCATGTCATCGTCGTATTCAGATTCTTCAAGAGCGTACGACGGGCGGGAGATTTCTATCCGGCGCACAGACTGTTTCAGAGAATCCCCAGAAACTTCCGGTGTAGCCACATCAAATCTGCTACCGGAAAATACAATTTCGTCATTTCGGGATTCGTCCTGAACAGTTTCGTTCACAACAATTCGGAAAAAATTTCCGTATTGACGGCTGCAGCCCGACAACAGGGCAATACAAGAAAATAAAGCTATAACACCTAACCGCATGTACACAATATAAATAAAAAACGGCTCGCAACTGTTAAGCTGCAAACCGTTTTTAAAGGAGATCCCCGATCAAGTCGGGGATGACACCCAATGCTAATTAAGCGTTTTCGAGGCGCTTCTGAATCATGTCGATGATGTCAGAGAGTTCCTTCGGAAGGTGTGCGCCGAACTTC
>JAKSIC010000007.1 GCA_024399015.1 Fibrobacter sp. | reverse complement strand
ATCCTATTTTTTTTACCCCCTTAGAGGAATTTGCGAAAGACAATATACGTTATCCTTATGGATGAGTTTTTTTTCGAAATATTATTTTAATTACGAAATTTATTTTGAACAGGATAATTCTTTGATGTAGAAGTCTTTTGTTTGGTTCTGCAGCGCCTAACCGCAGGACCTTTTGAACAAAAATTTCAATCGTATCATTCCATCATACAAAACAACCCGTCCGGTCTAAGCCAGACGGGTGTTTTTGCAAAAGCAAATAATCGGGATTTTCAGAACATCTATTTCTGACTACTTCTCCGCGGTTTCGCTTTCGGAAGCTGCAGCAGAACCTTCTGCCGGATTTTCGGCAGTGGCGTTTGCTGCATCAGAGGCAGCTTTGTCGTTATCACGGATGGTGGCACGACGGATCTTGCCGCTGATGGTCTTAGGCAGTTCTTCAACGAAGTCGATGAAGCGGGGGCTCTTGTAGGAGGCGGCCACCTTCTTGGTGAACAGCTGGATTTCCTTTGCAAGTTCCTTGGAGGCTTCGTAACCCTTCTGGAGCACAATGGTAGCCTTCACGGCCTGACCACGGGTGCGGTCTTCGACGCCGGTCACAGCCACTTCAAGAACAGCGGGGTGCTGGTGCAGAACTTCTTCCACTTCGAAGGGGCTAATACGATAGCCGGAACTCTTGATCAGGTCATCGGTGCGGCCCACGAACCAGAAGTAGCCATCTTCATCACGCCATGCGGTATCGCCAGTATGGTAAACGCCACCTTCGAAAACCTTCTCGGTACGTTCTGCATCGCGGTAGTAACCACCGAACATACCAAATGGCTTGCCTTCGTCAATCTTGATGATGATTTCGCCAACTTCCTCTGTCTTGCAAGATTCACCTTCACCATTGACGATATCCATCTTATAGCCGGGAGCGGGCTTACCCATGGAACCCGGACGAGGCTCCATCCAGGGGAAGTTGCCGGTAGTCAAGGTAAGTTCGGTCTGGCCATAGCCTTCGCGAAGCTTATGACCAGTCTTTTCGAACCACTTATTGAAAATGTCGGAGCTGAGGGCCTCGCCTGCAGTAACACAGTAAGTCAAGCTGGACAAATCATACTTGCTAATATCCTGAAGCAACAGGGCACGGTATGCTGTGGGAGGAGCGCAGAAAGAAGTAATCTTGTAAGTGGCCATCTTTTCCAGGAGCTTGCCCGGAATGAATACGTTCATGTCGTAGGTAAATACGGCGGAACCTGCAATCCACTGACCATAGATTTTTCCCCAGAGAGCCTTGGCCCAACCTGTTTCCGCAACGGTCAGGTGACGGCCGCCATCTACCACGTTCTGCCAGTACTTCGCTGTGATGATGTGACCCAGGGGGTAGGTAAAGGTATGGGCCACCATCTTGGGGTTACTGCTTGTGCCGCTGGTGAAGTAAACGATCATGATGTCGTCGTTCTTGATAGCGTCAGCACCCGTGGGGCGTTCAAATACCGGGGGGCAAATTTCGTAATCGTCGTAGAAGCTGATCCAGTTCTGACGGGCCTGGCCAATAGTTACCAGTTTTTCGACGGAGGTGCTCTTTTCCTGGGCGGTTTCCACTTCCTTCTGCAAGGCGGGATCGTCGTAGGTTACCACCATCTTCACATCGGCAGCATTGAAGCGGTATTCCAGGTCATGGGACGAAAGCATGTTCGTTGCCGGAATAGCGATGGCGCCAATACGGTGGAGAGCCAGCAAGAAATACCAGAATTCATAACGGCGACGCAGGATAAGCATCACGCGGTCGCCCTTCTTGATTCCGCTGTTCACAAGGAAGTTTGCCGTACGCTGGGAAGCCCTGGACAAGTCCTTGAAGGTAAAGATATGACTTTCGTCATTATCGTCACACCAAACCAAAGCTTCGCGCTTGGGCTCGGTCTTTGCATACTCATCGACAACATCATAAGCAAAGTTAAAGTTGTCGGGTATGGATAATTTAAAGTTCTGGTACAAGTCCTCGTAGGAATCGTACTCAGTGCGAGCAAGGAATTTATTTAAAATCATCCAATAGTCTCATAAATCAAAGAATTAGAAAAAACAAAAAATTTAATGCGCAGGAGCAAAAATCGAGTTGGAGATAAATAAGGATTACAGGTCCTTGTACTTGACGTTTTCACGCATGACTGCGGCATAGCGAACCATGTTCAGCACACGCTTTTCACCAAGGTTACGGAAGTCTTCGCTATGGAAAACCAGGCGAGGAGTACCTGCAGGTGCCCAGAAGATGAAGCAGGCGATGGCCATGTAAGGACCAAGGAGGAACTTCGGCAGGGCAGAGAAGGTCAGCAACGGAGAACCAAAGGTCTTCACATGTTCACCCTTCTTCTTGTAGATGCAGATCATGTCTTCGTAGTTATCGAAATGCTTAAGAGCCTGGCTACGAAGGTACTTGTTATCGATCCACACGGGAGGAACAAAGCCAGAAGCCTTGCCCAAGCCATGAGCGTTCCAAAGAGCGATGCCGCGATCCAGGAGAGCCTGGGAGAATCGCTTGCTGAGGCCAGCAAATTCTGCACCGTTATGGGACAGCCAAAGAGCCACCTTACCGAACCAGGAACGGTTCACGAAGAGGTCTGCACGATGACGGGCACCATGGAGAATGATTTCGTAGCCATCCTTGATGAACTGCTCAATCTGTTCGCAGAAATATTCCACTTCAGATTCGGGCACGCCACCAATGGAGGGGACCACGGCGATGGTAATGGGAGAACCTGCGGCAGCGGCAATCTTGCGAATTTCAGCAGAGGCGCGCTTGCAGTTTTTCACATTAAAGTTGTGATAGCACAAGACGAATTTCTTCGCCATGCGCTTACGGTTTTCAGCCGACTCGAGATCGGCAATATCCTTATTTATTTCCATAATAAAATACCAGTTAAGTTACAATGCACAATATGTTAGTCCGCATATGAGCGGGGTACTAGTAATATAACAAACAACGTATCCAAACGCAAATTTTGAAATCTTACAATTCGCGTATATCTATATTTTCGGCATGCAAATTCAGGCTTTTACTGTAAATTCCTTCGGCGTCAACGCCTTTGTCCTCTGGAACGATTCCGGAGACGGTATTCTTATCGATCCTAGCGTCTGTTCCCCCGCAGAACAAGCCCAGTTGGCACAGTTCATCAAGGACAAGGGGATTACCGTAAAAAGAGCGGTCAACACCCACCTGCACCTGGATCATGTTCTTGGGAACGCCTTCGTAGAACGCACCTTCGGCGTGAAGGCAGAGGCTCATGAAGAAGACAACTTCTTGCTGGACCTGCAGGAAGAACAAAGCAGCATGTACGGCCTGCCTTTTGAAGATGCCGCTCCTGAACTGGGAAACTTTTTGGCAGAGGGCGACACCGTCGAAGTCCCGGGAATCAAGCTTCACGTTTTGCACATTGCGGGCCACTCCCCCGGCGGAATCGCCCTTTACTGCGACCAGCCCGGCGAAGTGGTTTTCAACGGGAAACCCGCAGGAAGAACGCCTGCATTGCTGTTCTCCGGCGATATTCTGTTCGCAGGAGGACGAGGCCGTTCCGATTTATTCGGCGGTGATGACGATGCACTTGTCAACGGCATCAAGAACAAACTAATGTCACTGCCAGCAGACACCATCGTGTTCCCCGGACACGGTCCCTTCACCACCATCGGTGATGAACGTTCCAACTACTAGAAATTTCAACGGGAGGAGTTTCAATGGGCGGGGCATCGCAAAATCGCATCCAGTGGATTGACGAATACAAGGGATTCGTCCTTTTGCTGGTCTGCCTTTTTCACGTGGAGCAATCCTTCAAGAATGTGAACCTGGGAATGGAAGCGCTCAGCGCCATGCGCATGTCTGCCTTCTTCTTTATTTCGGGTGTACTTTTCAGCACCCGACGATTCGCAGATTTCAAGAGCTACGCCCTGCATAAGACCAAAGTTCTTTTGTTGCCATACATTTGGCTTTCGCTGTTATTCCTGGCCTTGGACCCGGTTGTTTGGAATTTTGAGTGGTTTCCAAAAGCACCCAAGATGACCATCATGAACATCCGTCCCGTCATTGAAAACGTAGGCGATTACATCGGTTGGAATTTCGCAAAAATTTTCGTAGCCGGGAAATCCAGCATCGGATCGGGACCTCTCTGGTTTGTGTTTACGTTGTATTCCATCAGCCTGATGTTCTTCGGTGTTCAGAAAATTGCAGGTCTAGTATCGCGCCGTACCCTCATCATTTTCATTGCGGCCGCAGCAAGTATTGCGAGCGGCTGGACTCTTCACAGAAGCCACATTCGGTTGCCTCTCGGAATTGAACGCGACTTGACTTGCCTTGGATTTTTCGCATTGGGCTTCCTTTCCAAGGATTTAATCAAGCGCTTGGCAAATTGCAAAAGCATTTTCGTTTTGATTCTCACCATTGCGGCATTCGTTCTTTACGGTTTCACTAATGAGGCTTCCTCATGGTTCAGTATCATGAATAACGACCTTGGCAAAAGTCTCCCCCGCTTTGTGGGGAGTTCCATTTTCGGAATCATCGGCCTCGTAGGATTTTTCCAGCTGACCACCCGAATTCCCGACATTGCACCCGTTCGAATTGTCAAAGGAATCCTGCGAAACATTTCAAGAAACGCATTGATTATTCTTGCGGTACATTGGTGGATTTTACTTGTTCTGCGAATCATTTTCAAAACAGAACTGGACAAACCTGGCATCGTTTGGATTGCCCCAATCATCGTTGCCGCAGGCACCATCGCCGCCATTCCCTTGTTCCGTTGCAAGTTGTACAAACTCATCGGAAAAGAGAAAATCTCTATTCGCGAAAGCCTAAGCATCAAATAATTTCATACTATATTTTTAGTGATGACAAGTCTTATCGTTTTCCTTGTTTTGGTATCTTGTGTTTTAGCTTTGTCGGGCGCCCTGCTTGACAAGTTCAAGAAACATCCCGACGAATCTGAACCCAAGCAGATTTCCGATTATCTAAAAGAATTTAAAGCCTACCAAATTGAAAAAGCCAAGCAGGCAAATGGTCAGGAAACATCCCGGGCTGTAGAAGTGGACATCAAGGATGCAATCAATCCTCTTTTGCCAAAGTATATGCAAAGGCTGGATCCCGTTGTTTCTTCCATTTCCAACTTCTTCCAAGATTTTCTGCTTTACGACGGTGTCGCAAACAAACTGAGTATGCATGCCTCCCATAATGGCAGCGACGTTTTCAAGGAACTTTCCACAGTATTTCTCACAGACATTGCCTACATTTCTAAAAAATTGGGCCATCCTGTTTGTTACGAAAATTTCGAGTCCTGCGGTTTTGTGGCATTGATGCTTCGCCTCCGCACCAACGCCCCAGCCGATACCGACTGGAAACGCCTCACTTTACAAACCTACGTCAACAATGAAATTGATTTGGATGCCCTAAGTGCAGACCTAGAAAAGAATAGTTTGCCTCTTGAGAAAAACGGGCAACCGTTCCTCTTCCCCTCCATCTTCGCAGAATTTTCTCCTGACGCAGTCAAGAAATATATGCGATTGATGTACGACTTCTCTTCTGCTTTGGCCAACATTGACGGAAAGCTCACTGCAGATGAAATCCAATGGTTGCAAGCCATGGAAAAATTCATTGGCGGTTTCCGATTCAACAAAGTTTCCAATGTGAAGTTCCGCCCGCGAGTGGTCAAGTACAAAGAAGCTAACGACGAATCCGACAACGAAAACTCCGCAGCAAAAAAGGCCGGCGCAAACAAAGCGCTCACCGAAGAAGAACGAAATCAGTGCGGTATGGACGCCGAAAAGCAATTGAGGTCCTTGGTTGGTCTTGATTCCGTCAAACAGGAAATCATCACCTTCCGCAACTTCCTCAAGATTCAGAACGAACGCAGAAAGAAAGGCTTGTCCGTTCCTCCCACCTCCTACCATCTGGTCTTCTCCGGAAACCCCGGTACCGGCAAAACCACCATCGCCCGCATCATGGCGCAGATTCTCAAATCCCTTGGGGTTCTTTCCAGCGGTCATCTTGTGGAAGCCTCCCGCAGCGACCTCGTTGCAGGATACATGGGCCAAACCGCCATCAAGACAAACAAGGTTATCGACAGCGCCCTCAATGGTGTTCTGTTCATCGACGAAGCCTACACCCTTTCCAGAAGTTCCGAAAACGATTTCGGCCAGGAAGCCATCGACACCTTGCTGAAGCGCATGGAAGATGACCGTGACCGCCTTGTGGTCATCATCGCAGGCTACACCGAGGAAATCCAGAACTTCGTCAATTCCAACCCGGGCCTTTCCTCCCGTTTCAACCGATATATCAATTTCCCGGACTACACGGAAGAGGAACTTGTGGAAATTTTCAAGTTGCTTACAAGCAAGTACGATTACTCCATGAGCGCCTCCGCAGACACTGCCCTGAAGGCAACCATCAGCAAGGCTGTTCAGGAAAAGGATTCCCATTTCGGGAACGGACGATTCGTTCGTAATCTCTTTGAGAAGACTATCGAACATCAAGCAAACCGTTTGGCAAAAGTTCCGAACCTGGCTCAGGCAAACATCAGCGAAATCACCGACAAGGATTTCACCAACAAACTATGGCACGCGCACGTAAAACAATTACACCGGACCCGTATGCAAAACCGATAGCAAAGGTTCTCTCTCCCGAGCAGAGCTTGCCCGGTAAATTCAAGCAGTTCCAGGCTCCGGTTCGTGCGCAGTTCGACCTTGTTTCGCCTTACGGTGCCGCCGGCGACCAGCCCGCAGCCATTGAGCAGATTTCCAAAGGTTTTGAAAACGGCGAACAGTTCCAGACGTTGCTTGGCGTTACCGGTTCAGGTAAAACGTTCACCATGGCGAACGTCATCAAGAACGTGGGTAAGCCCACCCTTATCTTGACTCACAACAAGACACTTGCCGCCCAGCTTTACCAGGAATTCAAGGCATTCTTTCCCAACAATGCGGTGGAATACTTTGTAAGCTACTACGACTATTTCCAGCCGGAAGCCTACATCGTCCACACGGATACTTTTATTGAAAAGGACGCCAGCATCAACGATGAAATCGACAAGTTGCGTCTGCGTGCAACGGCGAATTTGCTGACTCGTCGCGACGTAATTATTGTGGCTTCTGTCAGCTGCATTTACGGTTTGGGAAGCCCTGCGGAATATTTTGACCTGATGGTTCGCATCAAGAAGGGTGATGTCTACGACCGTGACAAGATTCTTCACGACTTGGTGCGTGTGCAGTATACCCGCAACGACTACTCCCTGGAACGCGGCACCTTCCGCTGTCATGGCGATGTCATCGAGATTCACCCCAGCTACGACGAAGACGGTCTTCGTATTGAATTGTTTGGTGACGAGGTGGATCGCCTAGTCCGCTTCAACATTATTACCGGCGAGGTTATCCAGGAGTTGGAAGAAATGACCATCGCTCCGGCAAAACACTTCGTGACCAAGGAAGAAGGCCGAGCCGGTATCTTGCAGCGTATGCAGTTGCAATTGACGGAACGCCTTGCAGAACTGGACAAGGAAGGAAAGGTTCTTGAATCCGCCCGACTGAGTAGCAGAACCCGCTACGACATGGAAATGATTCGCGAAACCGGCATGTGTAGCGGCATTGAAAACTATTCCGCCCTCATTGAAGACCGCGCTCCCGGAACCCGCCCCTTTACCCTCATCGACTACTTCGGCGATGACTGGCTCTTGATGGTAGACGAATCCCACGTAAGTATTCCTCAGGTAGGTGGCATGGCCGAAGGCGATAAGAGCCGAAAGACCACCCTCGTTCAGTATGGTTTCCGCCTCCCCTGCGCTCTCGATAACCGTCCCATGAACTTCAAAGAATTCGAGTACATGTACCCGAAGCAGGTGCTGTTCGTCAGCGCTACCCCCGGTGATTACGAAATGGAAAAGACCGGCGGCGTGGTGACGGAACAGATCAACCGTCCTACCGGCCTTTTGGACCCCAACATCGAAATGTTCCCCATCCAGGGTCAGATGGATGTTCTCCTTTACCGCATCGAAGAAACGGTAAAGAAAGGCGACCGTGTGCTGGTCACCACCCTTACCAAGAAGATGGCCCAGGATCTTACGGATTACTTTGTGGAAGCAGGCATCCGTGCCAAATACCTCCACAGCGACATCAAGACTTTGGAACGTCACGACCTTATCAAGGGACTTCGTACCGGTGAATTCGACGTGCTAGTGGGTATCAACCTTCTGCGCGAAGGTTTGGACCTTCCGGAAGTCAGCCTGGTGGCCATTCTGGATGCCGACAAGGAAGGCTTCCTCCGCAACTACCGCAGCCTCATCCAGACCATGGGCCGTGCCAGCCGTAACGTCAACGGCACCGTCCTTCTGTTTGCAGACAACATGACGGACAGTCTGGAAAAGGCCATCAACGAAACCACCCGTCGCCGCGCCCTGCAGGAAGAGTTCAACAAGGCCCACGGCATCATCCCCAAGTCCGTTACCCGCAAACTGGAAGACGACCTGGTCATCAGCGACCCGCTTCTGGAACTTTGGCGCGGCGAGAAGACGCCCCAACTTCTGGAAGACCCGGATCTGGACGAAGAATACCAGCCCAAGGCGGCTCCTGTGGGCAAGCCCAAGAAGTCCAATAGCAAGAAGCGTATCGAACCGAAGGAAGCCTCCATCGAGGAACTGGAGGCCCAAATGAAGGCCGCCGCCGCCCGTCTGGACTTCGAAGAGGCGGCCCGACTTCGCGATATTATCCGAGATATGGGAAAATAACGCCCAAATATGGGCAAAAAGAGCCTTTTTTAGCCCTCGTTTTAGGATTTTTACACCCTAGACTAGTGCATTTTCAATCATTTTTGTGTATTTTCAACCTCAAAAACTAATAGAGAGGATGTTAACTATGAAATCCAAATTCACCAAGACTTTGCTCATGAGCTCCGTAATCGCAATGGGAGCTTTCGGCCTCACCGCATGCGGCGGCGAAGATACTCCCCACGGCCCGGAGGAAGGCGGCGATGCAGAAATCATTCTTGACGAAACTGCAACTTCCGTTACTGCAGGTGCTATTGTCAAGTTCGTTGCAAACATTAGCCTCGCCGTTGACAATCCGAGCATCGGCCAGGATGCCGACTTCGCTATCGACGCCCTCGATTTTGCAATCGTGAATGCTTCCAACAAGAAGATTAACGTTCAGCCGACTTTCACTCCGGCAATTCTCCCCAGCGACAAGGTTTCCCTTAACTCCATGATGGTCACCGTCAACCTGACCGATCCGGGCTTTGCAAACCAGTGCGGCGACTTCAAGCTCGCTGTGACCGTTAACGCTCACCTCGACAGCAAGAAGAAGACTGCAACTCAGTATATTCCGTTCAACCGTAATTCTGAAATCTACTGCCCCGCTGTTGGATCTTCCACTAGCGGCCCCGCAACTTCTACTGAAATCGAAATGGTCACCTACACTGCAGCCATGTCCACTGCAGACAAGATGGGTCTTGACCTCGCAACCGGTACTGTCAGCGCTTCCACCACTGCAGATATCGTCCTCACCAAGACCTCTGGCGGTGTAATTCTTTCCAGCGGCAACGGTACCTTGTTCTCTACCATTACCAACGACACCGACTCCAACTATGACGACGACTACGACGTTACCATGTGGCCTGAAGAAGAAAATGGCCGCAACGCCTATGTCAGCGACTTCAGATTCAAGAACATCACTAAGACTCAGCTCCCCATCGTCGAAAGTGGTTCTCCGGCTATTGAAATCTTTGTCGCTCTGACCCCGAACGGCGATGCCAAAACTGGTACCGGATTCTATGCATTCGCAGCAGTTGCCGCAGCAGAAGGCTTGAACAGAGACTTCGACGTGACCCTCAAGGTTTACAAGAAGAAGTAATCGTGGTTCTGCCGTAAATCCCTACGGATTTAACCTTTTAAAGACTCCTCGCTCCTGCGGGGAGTCTTTTATTTACCCCCCATTTTTTCTATCTTTAAGTCCGAAATTTAACACGCCCGGAAGGTCCGGGCATAACTGGAGTACACTATGCTTAAGAAGCTTTCCAACTTCCCCGGTATCAAGGGTCCCGTCGTTACCATCGTTATGGACGGTTACGGCATCAATAACAACGAACAGGGCAACGCCATCAAGGCAGCTCGTCAGCCGACCCTCGACAACCTCTTCAAGGCTTATCCGAACGTTCTTCTGAAGGCTCACGGCCGCGCTGTCGGTATGCCCACCAACGAAGACATGGGTAACTCCGAAGTTGGCCATAACGCAATCGGCGCTGGCCAGGTCTACAACCAGGGTGCAGCTCTCGTTCAGGACTCCATCGTTTCCGGCGAAATCTTCGGCCGCGATGCTTGGAAGGAAATCTCCGCCAACGTTCGTGAAAAGAACTCCGTTCTTCACTTCATCGGCCTCTTCTCCGACGGTAACGTTCACTCCAACATTTCTCACCTGAAGGCAATGGTTGCCCAGGCCAAGAAGGAAGCAGTGAAGAAGGTTCGCGTTCACATCCTCCTCGACGGTCGTGACGTTCCTGAAACTTCCGCTCTCGATTATGTTGAACCGTTCGAACAGTTCCTCTCTGAACTCCGTTCTTCTGAATTCGACGTTTGCATCGCTTCCGGTGGTGGCCGTATGCAGATCACCATGGACCGTTACAATGCTAACTGGAAGATGGTTGAACTGGGTTGGAAGACCCACGTTCTCGGCGAAGGCCGTATGTTCGAATCTGCTAAGCAGGCAATTGAGACTCTCCGTGGCGAAACCAAGGCTATTGACCAGGACCTCCCGCCGTTCGTTATCGCAGCTAACGGCCAGCCGGTTGGCACCATCAACGATGGCGACTCCGTTGTGTTCTTCAACTTCCGTGGTGACCGCGCTATCGAAATTACCCGCGCATTCGAAGAAGAATCCTTCAGCGAATTCGACCGCGTCCGCTTCCCGAAGGTCTGCTACGCCGGCATGCTCCAGTATGATGGCGACCTGAAACTCCCCAACCGCTTCCTCGTTCCGCCTCCGGCAATCAAGGAAACCTCTGGCGAATGGTTCGCAGAAACTGGCGTTAAGCAGTTCGCTTGCTCTGAAACTCAGAAGTACGGCCACGTGACTTACTTCTGGAATGGTAACCGTTCCAGCAAGTTCGACGGCGAAACCTACCTCGAAATTGAATCCGACGTGGTTCCGTTCGAACAGCGTCCTTGGATGAAGGCTGCAGAAGTTACCGACGCTATGATCGAAGCTATCAAGAGCGGCAAGTACCAGACTCTCCGCTGCAACTACCCCAACGGCGACATGGTGGGCCACACTGGTTCCTTCCGTGCTGCTACCATGGCTATCGAAGCTGTGGACATCGGCCTCGCTCGTCTCCTCCCGGTGATCGACGCAGCCGGCGGTGTTGCCATCATCACTGCTGACCACGGTAACGCTGACGAAATGTACGAAATCGACAAGAAGACCGGCATGCCGAAGGTGAACAAGGATGGTTCCTTCAAGGCTAAGACCAGCCACACCTTGAACAAGGTTCCCTGCATCCTGTACGATAACGTTACTGGCGGCAAGCTTGGTCTCAAGGAAGGCGACTGGGGTCTGTCCAACTTGGCTGCTACCACCGCTAACCTCCTCGGCTTCGAAAAGCATGAGGCTTGGGATGATTCGATGCTCATCGTGAAGTAGTGAACATCAATTATTCGCATCAAACAAATAATTAAAAATGGACTCCTTCGGGAGTCCATTTTTGCTTGCGCCTCCTAAATCCTTTTTAAGAGCTGCTATCCACTAAAGTGGATGCATCTCTAGAAAAAACGATTTCGTTCACCGATCGGCGAGCTAAAGCTCACCTCCCGCAGTAAACTGCGGAGGTTCACGAGAGGCTTGGGATGATTCTATGTTGATCGTCAAGTAGTCCCAAGGCGAATGTCGCGACCGAACTTGTTCGGTCATGACTGAGCCGAAGACTACTGCGCTCGCAGAGCGCCAGTAATTGTAATTGTCATCCCGGACTTGATCCGGGATCTCCCTTTGAAAAAGGTCGAGCTTCGGCTCGGTTTTTTTTATTTTCTATACTTAACCTAATGAGAAAAATCCTAGTCATTATCTTGTTTGCAGTTGCGGGCACATTCGCTGATGCCCTTTACTCAGTTGGTGCGGGATACTCTTCTCTTGGGCGAATTGAAATGAACGCCATTAAATTTCACATGGGAGGGACAAAATTAGGTGACACTAGGGAATCAAGATTTTTTTATATAGCAGTTGCCCCATTAAGATTTGACATCCGAACAAGCAACGATGATGAAGAGTACGACGACATCCCTGTTTCATGGGGAACTTCAATGGTAACCGTTCCCTCAACACTCTTCTTTTTGATGCTATCTGAAAGTGGCAACTTCCTTAGTGTTTTTCCTGCATTGTCAATGTTTTTAGCATCGGGGGAAATGGGTTTTACATTGCTGAATTATAAATATTTCAGGCTTTCTGTTTTTGAGTCCCACGTATTCGAATGGTGGATGTACAGAAAGAACAACATATGGTACACAAACGAAGCTGGTTGGGGCCAGGAGCTTGGTTTAGAACTGCAATTTCCTCACGTATTACTATCAGGCGGCGCTCAGTTTGAAATCACCAACAAGCGAAAAGGCATCGGCTGGTTTGCAAGAATCAACTTGGTTGAGATCCTCGCACTCAAAGAAATGTTTCACTAGCGTAAACCTAATCTATACTTAACCTAATGAGAAAAATCCTAGTCATTATTTTGTTTGCTGTTGTAGGTGCTGCTGCCGAATGGGAAGGCTTCTTAGAAGGGCATTCCTATCCCCTTAATGTGGGATACTCTTCTCTTGGACGTATCGAAGCGAACGTCGGCGATATCCGCTTCGGCGGACTCGCATTTCACCTCCTTAGAGTAGACACTCGTGTCTTCTATGATGACGGAGAGTACGATAAAGTTCCAGTTTCATTGGGAGCTCCTATAGTTACCATACCCACTGTAGGCATCTGTATTTTATCAATGAACAATCATATCCCAGGTATCCTTGGTGTTATCGCGCTCGTTCCCGCATATTTAGCAGCTGGTGGATTATACTTCGACATCTTTGATTTTAAGCCATTAACGCTATCGGTCTTCGAATCCCACGTATTCGAGTGGTGGCTGTACAAGAAGAATGGTAAATGGCACATGGACGAAGTGGGCTGGGGTGAAGAACTTGGTCTGGATGTCTTATTCCCCTATGTTAGCATAGATGTCGGCGCCCAGTTCGAAATTACCAACAAGCGGAAAGGAATCGGCTGGTTTGTAAGGCTCAACATGTTTGAATTCTAGCAATAACGCCATCAGTTTTTTTATTATTAACCTAATGAGAAAAATTCTAGTCATTATCTTGTTTGCAGCCGTGGCCGCCTTTGCGGACCACACTTTGCCAAACTTAAGTGCAACCGTCTACTCCCTTAATGTGGGATACTCTTCTCTTGGACGTACTGAGGTAAGCGCTCTTAAATTCCGCACTGATGGCGGGCCTCTTATAGGCGCCAATCTGCTTAGACTTTACTTTCGTACAAGCTATGATGAAGGCGAATATGATTCACCCCCAGTTTCTCTAGGAGCTCCCATAGTAACCATTCCCGCCGCAGGAACGATATTTTTGGCTTTTGCCCATGTTATTCCTGAATGGGCAGGTATTCTTGCTGGCGTTGCCGCATTTTTAGCATCTGGCGAGCTAGGCTATTCTTTGCGTAGCAATAATTCCTCTTTTTTTATTTTTGAATCCCACGTGTTTGAATGGTGGCTAAACAAGAAGAACGGCAAATGGCGCATGGACGAAGTAGGCTGGGGTCAGGAGCTTGGTGCTGGAATCGGTTTGTCTCTCATAGGACTAGAAGGCGGAGTGCAATTTGAAATCACCAACAAGCGAAAGGATGTTGGTTGGTTTGCAAGGGCAAACTTAATAGATATTATTTATTTCCTGAAGTAGCTTCATCTGCACAAGGCCCGACTTTTTTATATATTTGTACCACGCTCAACACCTGCCCAGGTGGTGGAATGGTAGACACTGGGGACTTAAAATCCCTTGGGGGCAACCTCGTGCGGGTTCAAGTCCCGCCCCGGGCATTAATTGAGCAAAACTTTTCGAGGTCACTATGATTGATTTCTATCCTAACAGCATCTATTACCCCCGCGAAGCCGTCGAAGAAAAGTTGGCCAAGGGCGAACTGCAGAAGACAGAAAAGCACCTCATGGGCTGGACCGAACGTCACCGTGGCGAAATCTGGGATTGCGCCCGCGACGACGCCGAAAATCCCACCGACGAAATCCTTTTGGACAACCTCCGCGCATTGCTCCTCTGCAAGGGCTCCTTGCAGCCTGCCGCAGAAATGGGCGACATGATCAAGGAGATCAAGAAGGAAGAATGGTACAAGAACGAAAAGGAAAAGGACGGCTGCCACGAAGACACCGAAATGGTGGCCGACGAATGGCGCGCCAAGTACCTGATCAAGTGGCGTGAAGCCCGCATGTTCGAAGCCTTCATCCTGATCGAAAAGAAGGCCGAACAGTTGCTGGCTATTCTGAAGGCTAAGTAAAATTAGCCGCGCATCAGAGACGCCTCGCAAAAAATTAAGCCCGAGAGTTCAAACTCCCGGGTTCTTTTTTTTATTTCCAGTTTGCTCGCCAGACTACGGGCACCCAAACTTCGAACTTTCCACTAACGCCTCGCGGGTATTTCCAATAGGCACCAATGTGCTGAAGAACCAAGTTGGTAAAATTCTGGTCATGGATATTGCAGAACAAAATGCTGGGGGCCATTGTCCCCAAGGAATCAACGGTAAGCTTTAGCCCCATGTAGACATCTTTCACCTGAACATTCTTGTGATGCTTTGCAGCAGCCTTTTCGTTTCTGAAATGATCCGCAGCCACCCAATGCAAGCCCGCGGCACGGCCCTGCAAGAAGCGTTCAAATTGAAGCAAGTCTCGTCCAGCGGAATTATCCAGAACATAGATATCGTCGACAGACGGCATGACCATGCGCCCTGTAAAAGATTTTACAGTCTGTTCAGGTTCGGGTTCTTCTTCCGCAACCAACAACGTCAAAGGACGTTCCGGAGCCTTTATAAAAATCACGGAACCAAAGGCAATGAATAGCAGTGCCAAAAAAAGCAACGGGAAATTACGCACCAGCATAGGATCTGTTACTCAATAGCCTTGATACAAAGTTGCAGCGACTTCTTGTCGTTGAAGTAATTCCACGTGGGTTCAAAGACAACAGAAACCGGCTTGGACTTGCCCAGCAAAGCCTTGCTCTTACGCAAGCCAAAAGCGATTGCAGGGAATACGCGACTACCCGCCTGAGAAATATCCATCTGCAAGTGGCCACCCCTGATTTCGCGCAAACGATGCACGCGAATGTTTTCTGCGCGGAACGTAGGATACGGGAAGTTTCCGCCGAAAGGTTCCAGCTGGTCAAAGAAATCCAGCACGGAAATCAATTGAGGCGCAGGCATTCCCTGAGCTCGATTTCCAACAGGCATGTACTGATCGGATTCAACAACCAATTCATGCAAGGCGACCTGAATATCGAAGGGATACTGTTCCGTAACAATTTCTTCTTCGCCAGTGTAGCCCTGAGCCATAGCGGATTCTTCCAGACGCTGGCGAAGTTCATCAACCTTGTCTGCTGCGAGGGAGAAACCGGCGGCGTTGGCGTGGCCACCCCAACGGTCGAATAAATCTCTTGATTCGAACAGCGCCTTGTGCCAGTTAAAACCAGGCACAGCACGGGCACTGGCGTGAGCCATACCGTCACAAACAGAAAGCACAGCAGCAGGGCGATGATATTCCTGGGCCAGCTTTGCAGCCACAATACCAATGACGCCCACATGCCATTTCTCGCCGGCCACCACAATGACCTTCGGAATATTTTCACCATAGACAAGCTTCACCTGTTCCATGGCCATGTCTGTAATTTCAGCTTCCTTCTGCTTACGACGGGCATTCCAGTCCTTAAGTTCTGCAAGCAGAGCGTTTGCCTGGGCACGGTTGGGGCTCAACAAAAGTTTCAATGCCGGATCCGGACTTTCCATACGGCCAGGAGCATTGAGCAACGGAGCAATCTTGTACATCACATCGATGCCACCCACAGTGCTGTGGGGTTTCATCAAGGCAGAATACATTTCCTGCAAGCCAGGCCAGCAACTATGCTGCAGGGCGCGCAAGCCAATCTTTGTGAAGGCTCTATTTTCCGGAGTCATCTGCACAAGGTCAGCCAAGGTTCCCAGGGCCACAAGGTCCAGGAACTTTTCCGGTGCAGCCATTCCAAGTCGGGAATAAAGAGCGCATAGGAACTTGTAGGAAACGCCTACACCACACAATTCGGAATTGGGATAAGAATCTCCTTCCTGGTGCGGATCCAGCAGAACGTCGCAGCAAGGCAACCCTTCGCCAGAAGGCTGGTGATGGTCGATAACCATAACCGCCATGCCAAGTTCCTTGGCGTGGGCAATTTCGGCATTAGCGGTAATGCCGGTATCCACAGTAACAACATAGCGGGCACCAGCCTGATGCAGTTCATCCACCGCAGACATGGACAAGCCGTAGCCATCACCAAAGCGGTTGGGCAAGCGCCAATCCGAAGGAATACCAAGATCTTCACAGGCCTTGGTCATCAAGGTTACGGCCGTCATACCGTCCAAGTCGTAGTCACCGAAAATGAAAACCTTTTCGCCCTTGTCACGAACGTCAAGGAACCAGCGGACGGCATCTTCCATGCCAAGCATCAGGAACGGATCAAGAATATCGTCTACGCTTCCACAGAGCATATGGTGCGCCTCGGACTGCGTACGGATTCCTCTGGAGACCAGGAAACGGGCCACCAGGTGGGGAATTCGCAGGCCGTGAGCAAGCGCTGAAGCCAAATGTTCGTCTGTAGAACAAAGATCCATTACTTGTAGCCTTCAAAAAGTTTCAGTGCCAGATTCTGGAGACACATGGTCGCAGTCACGCGGCGAGAATCAATGCGGGACATGGTTTCCTGAACGGTCACTAGCGCAAGTTCAAGCGCGGTGGCATCCACCCTCGGGAAATTTTCCAGACCCACATTCAAGGTGGTTTCAGGCAAACGCAAAGAAGCGCCAGCCTTCGCTCTCAGCAAGTCCGCAATCAAGAAGGAAAGAACTTCCAGGAATCGGTTTGCCTCGTAGGCTTCATCCAAGGAGGAGTCCTTCAACTTAAAGAACAAATCCGTGTAATCCTGCAGCAGAGACCTGCGCACAAATTCAACAGCCAGCTTGCACCATTCAGAGCCGTGCTGGGCATAGTAGAGAGCCTTGCCCGGGGAGCCTACAGCCAG
Organism: Fibrobacter sp.; assembly: GCA_024399015.1. Taxonomy (GTDB): domain Bacteria; phylum Fibrobacterota; class Fibrobacteria; order Fibrobacterales; family Fibrobacteraceae; genus Fibrobacter. The sequence continues at coordinate 109,901 of JAKSIC010000007.1, read as the reverse complement.
GCCCACAATATCGTCCGTCAGGCTTTCTTCGTCAAAATCTTCGCCGCCCACCTTCAGCGCCTCGGAGCGGACTTCGTCGTCCGTCAGGGGCAGCAGATGCAGGGCCAGACATCTGGAACGGATAGTCTGCAGCATCTTTTCGCGGGAGGAGGTGGTCAAAATAAAGTAGGTGTCGGGAGGAACATCTTCCAAGGTCTTCAGGAAGGCATTGGAAGCGGCTTCGTTCATGCGGTCGGCCTCGGCAATAATGACCACACGGATGCGGTCACCCTTCATGGCGAAACTGCCGGTCATGGAACGGATCAAGTCCACGGAAATAAAGGCGCTGGTACCGAACAAGTCCACACGGTAGGGATTCTTCTGGATTTCCTCGATGTAGGACTTCTTGAAATCTTCAACAGTCTTTGCGGTGCTGCCGGCAGAAACTTCATCGGCACTCTTGGCGTGGGCTTCCTTTGTATCCAGAGGAATCACCCAGTTTTCAGTTACACCACTATCAGTGGCCATACGGCAACCAAAGCAGTGGCCGCAGGGGCGTGCGTTGGGGTTGGAACACATCAAAGCCTTGGCCAATTCCATAGCCAAAGCTTTCTTGCCAATACCCGCCGGACCGTCTATCAGGATAGACTGGGGAAAGCGATTTTCACGCAATGCGGACATAAGTCGAATGCGTGCGCGTTCCTGTGAGACCGGGCCATTTAAAGTGTACTGGATCATTTTGTTTTCAACCATTGCAACGGATCGATTGTTTGTGTTCCTTCGCTAACTTGGAAATACAATTTAATTCCATTTAGGGAGGCCACATCACCGACTTCGCCAATTTCTTCGCAATTTCGTACTTCTTTGCCTTCCTGAACGCGAATAGACTTCATATGGCCATAAACAGAGTAGGTTCCGCCCGCATGTTCAATAATGACAGAGGGACCACGGCCATCAATTTCGCCAACCATTACCACAGAACCTGCAGCAGCCGCACGAACGGACGCACCACGCTTACCACGGATTTCCACGCCCAGGTTACGGGTCATAATGTGCAGAACCGGATGTTCCTGCAAGCCGTACTGGCTAATGATATCACCTTCAAGAGGCGTACACTTGGGTCCCTTCACGCTTTCTGCCACGGTGACCTTGGGCTTGGTAACCTTCGGCGGCGGAGGCGGCAACTTCTTGCCCTTTTCCTTGGCGGCCTTTTCTCGGGCCTTTCGAGCAGCTTCTGCCTTCTTGGCTTCCTCGATTTCCTTCTTTCGGCGTTCTTCCAACTTCTTGATAAGAGCGAGCATGGTCTTCTGGTTCTGTTCGAATTCCTGCAAGGCACGGCGCTGCATATTCTGGTCCTGCTTCAGGGACTTCAGCATTTTTTCCTGGCCAGACATCTGGGACACAAGTCCCTTTTCTTCAACAGCCTTCTTGGAACGAAGATTCTTCAAGTCAGAGAGGTGGCTCTGTTCCTGTTGTTTCTTTTCATCACGTTCCTGCACCAAACTCTGCAAGTATTCGATTTCTTCACGATCCTGGTAAAGAATGTGGTGAACCCAGTAGACTTGTCGTTCCGGGTTTCCTTCCTGAGTTAAAAGGCTATAGAGAACCTTGGCTTCGCTGCTACGGCCGTTTACATACAACGTACGGATTCTCTTTTTCATGACTTCCTTACGGTCACCAATCTTTCGATCCAGAGAATCAATATCTGCAGCAAGCTGAACAAGAGTACGTTCCAGCAGGCTTTCGTTTTTCGCAAGTTCGTTGAGGTAGTTTCTCGTCTGGTTCAAGTTCTGGTCCAAAAGGGAAATGGTGTTCAGCACACCTCTTTCCTCGGTTTCCAGCATAGCCAATTCCTGACGTTTTTTTGCCAAGTCCGATTCCAGTTTTTTCAAGGCGTTCTTCTGCTCATTAATCTGGGCATCAGTTTTCTTGGTGACCGACTTTGAATTGTTTGATTTTGCAGGGGCCTTGGACGGTGCGGATTTCGCAGGTGTTTTTGCAGGAGCGGATTTTGCGGGAGCAGATTTGTTATGCGCAGGTTTCGCCGGTGCAGCCTCGGCAAGGCCAAGACCCAGGAACAACGTAATCACAAGAACCAAGAAACGCATGGCTATTCCTGTTCATTGCGTTTGATGGTCAAGAAACCTCGTACCGTACGGAAGCTAAAGTATCCAGACAACGCTGTTACCAACAAGACAACCGACGCAAGAATCAAACCCAGTCCACCCAAGTTGGCGGCAACAATGGGCAAAGCGTCAGCCACAGCCCGAACAATGGCAAGCAGCAGCACAACGGCCAGGCCACTTCCCACAAAGCCTTGAATCACGCCCTGAAGAACAAAGGGGAACTCAATGAAGAAATGGCTTCCGCCAGCATACTTCATGTTTTCAACCAGGAGCTTTCTGGACATCAAGGAAAGTCGGACAGAATTGCAAATAATCAACGACAAGGTGATTAGCAAAAGAACGCTGACGCAAATGGGCCAGAAGAGCATCTTGAACTTCCAGGCGGCAATCTTTTCAACCCATTCTACCGGGGCCTGCACTTCTTCAAAAAAGCCTTCATTCACCAAGGCGTTTCGAACATCTGCCAAATCAGCAGGGTTCTGGTTTTCCTCGTTCAATGTTACGCGGAAGAACGGCGGTATGGGATTGCCTTCCACCAGTTCCAGCATTTCTTCAGAGAAATGGCTACGGAAATCAGCCAAGGCAGAATCGGCACTGATAAAGGAAACGGAGTCAAGCCTCTTGAAATGTTCCAGCCTATTGCGAATTACCGCAACAGAATCTTCGCCCACATCTTCAGGCAGGAAAGCTTCAATGGTATAAAGGGTCTTTTCAGCGGACAAAACCTTGGTTACGCCGCCAAAAACAACGAAAGAAGCAGACAACAACAGGGAACAAAGGAATATTGTCACCAACGACGGCAAGATAACCGTGCGGTGTTGTTTCATTCCACGGAAAGATTCTGATATTAAATAGCCAAGTTGTCCGAACACAACGATGAATATAACTAAATTTAAGGCAGTTCTTTACGGGTCGACTATGGGAAACATCGTATTAAAGATAACAGCTCTGATCTTCGGCATTGCCCTTTGGTTCTTGGTGATTTCACAAAAGGACTTCCAGCTTTCCCTGGAAGCACCTCTGCAGTTTGTGAAGCTTCCCGAATCCATGGCCATCGCCTCTAAGCCTCCTCAAACCTTGTCCGTCAAGGTTGAAGGTCATTCCTGGGATTTGATCCGTCTGCAGCATCAGTACAAGAATAAGCAGAATGTTGTCTCCATGATCGTGGACCTTCAAAAGGCCGAACTTGGCGCCACCAGAATTCACCTCGACAGCAAGAACTTTGTCGCTCCGAATTTTCCCGACATCCGTTTCGTAGAACCCGAAAACCAGTTGCTCTTCGTAGACTTGGACTTGGACACCCGCATCCACAGAAACGTGCCTATCAAGCCCAACATTCAATTCAATGCGGCCCAGGGTTACCTCCTGGCAGACCAGCCGAAAATCACTCCCGAAGAACTTAAGGTTTCTGGCGCACGTAACGCTTTGACCCGCATTATCGACATTCCAACCGACTCCATTATCTTTGATTCCTTGTCCAGTTCCCAGAAGTTCAATGTTCCCCTGGACTTTACGGTCCTCCCGGCATTTGTGAACCCCAGCGATTCCACCATCCAGGTTTCCGTGAACATCCAGAAAATGGAAAGCAAGACTTTCAACAACGTTCCCGTGAACCTCATCGGTTTCTACGACAAGACAAAGTATTACCTGGACCCGGACACCGTATCTGTTGAAATTACTGGTGGCAAACAGGCCCTTGATTCCATCGGCGCAAGCAACATCCTGCTGGTCCTGGAATACAACAGATTCGCTATTGAAGACGTAGATAGCTTGCCGCCCACCGTAAAACTGATTCTCCCTCCGGAAATCAACCGCGACATGGCAATCAAGGCTATTCAAATCAAGCCTGAAAAGATCAGGTTGCAGGCCAAGGTTGCAGAACTGCCGAAGCCGGCAGAACAGCCCGCAATCGCAGTTCCCGTAGCTAACGAGGAGAAGGCACAATGATTTGGCTCGGCATTGAATCCAGTTGCGACGAAACCGCCTGCGCCGTTTTGCAGGACGATCCTGTAAAGGTTCTTTCCAACCCGCTTTACAGCCAGATTGATGAACACGCCCTTTATGGCGGTGTAGTTCCTGAAATCGCAGCACGAGCACATCTGCAGAAGATTGCACCCATTGCAGAAGCAGCCGTGAAGGAAGCAGGCATCCAGATGACAGACATCGACGCCATCGCCTACACTGCAGGCCCCGGCCTTATGGGACCTCTTCTGGTAGGAGCAAGCTTCGCTAAGGGCCTGGCCCGCGATTTGCAGATTCCCGCCTACGGTATGAATCATCTGGAAGGCCACCTTGCAGCAGCCTGGCTTAGCAATCCGGAAATTGAACCGCCGTTCCTGACGTTGACTGTTTCCGGTGGACACACGGAACTGGTTCTGGAAGAACCGGGCTTCAAGTACACAAGCATCGGTCGCACCCGCGACGACGCCGCAGGCGAAGCCTTCGACAAGTGCGGCAAGCTTCTGGGACTCAAGTATCCCGCAGGCGCCACCATCAGCCGCCTCGGCGCAAATGGCAACCGCAAGTTCGTTGAATTCCCCAGGGCACTGCGCAGCCACGACAACTGCGAATTTTCCTTTAGCGGATTAAAGACCGCAGTCCTCCGCTATACAGAAACCCACGATTCGGAATTCATCAAGGCAAATCTGGGCGACATCTGCGCCTCCTTGGAAGACGCCATCGTGGACAGCCTCGTGACAAAGACCATTGCCGCCCTCAAGCAAACCAAGATGAAGACTCTTGTGGTTGGTGGCGGCGTTAGCGCCAACGCTTGGCTCCGCACCCGGCTGCAGGATTACTGCGGCAAGCACGGAATCAAGTTCTGCATTCCCGACCGCAGCCTTAGCACCGACAACGGAGCCATGATTGCAGCTGCAGCCATCCGCAGAGTTCGTCAGAACAAACTTTCCTCCGTTGAAGTTGTAAAGCCTTGGATGCCTCTGGCTTTGTAATACCAGGTCACACTTTTTCACCTAGAATTTGTTTGTGAAAGCACGAATTGTTTCGCATTTTGTCGGTATTACGTAATAAGAAACACAAAGTTTTGCAAAGAGTGGTCATTTCGCAAAATTGAAGCTATATTGAGTTTATGCTTTTGAACGTCAAACATATCGCATTGTTTATGGTTGCAGGCCTAGCCGTCTGCAGCTGGGCTCAGGACGTATCCAAGCCCGTCAAGGATGTCGATGTGTTCCGTCCCGAAAAGCGCGACACCAAGGTTCAGTTGGTGGACTCCACCAAGAACAATGCAGTCACATTGAATGTGGACATTTTCGCCGATGGTATGATCGGTTCCTACTACATCCTCTGGGATCAGGTGGACCTTTCCGAAGACATCAAGAAAATGATGACCACCCGCGACTTCGCCCGTGATGAATTCTTCATGCAGAACATCGACCGCGAACAATTTGAACAGGAACGCCTCTTGCAGTTGTTCGAGGACCGCAAGCGCGAATACTTCGCCATCTTCCCTGAAGAAGCTTTGAAGATGATCGAAGATGAAAAGAAGGACGACTAACCGCCTCAGGATAGTCGCACTCCAAACAATGTTCTCTCCCGAAAATAAATTTTCCGATTGGAACGTCTGCGGATTCAACAATCAGAAAGCCCAAATTTTTGAAAACCTGGAAAGTACCCACAGCTTGATGAAAGAACAAGCTAGAGCGGGCCTTGTGCAGCCAGGAGCCCTCATTGTAGCCAACTGCCAGGTCGCCGGCCGCGGTCGTCACGAACGTACCTGGGCCTCCCCCGCCAACAAGAATTTGTACTTCAACTTGTTGCTTCCATTGGACGGAATCCCTCCGGCAAGTTTTGCACAAATTACGCAGATTGCAGCACTGACCTTTTCCGAAGTTTTTCAGGCCATGGGGGCAAACGTCACCGTCAAATGGCCAAACGATATCCTGTTTGAAAAGAGCAAGTTCTGCGGAATCCTTGCAGAAATTGTTTTTCTGCCCGGCGCAAAGCCTGCATTAAATATGGGCGTAGGAATCAACGTCAATAGCGATCCTTCTGAATACGAATTCCTTGGCCGCGCCGTCACTACACTAAAAGCAATTACAGGAAAGTCCATCAATCGCGAAGTTTTGCTTCGTGGTCTCGTAGCCTCCCTGGAGCGAGCACTGGGCCAATTCAAGGCCTTCGGCATTTCCCCCTGGGTGCAAGCCTGGCGCAAGATGGACAAGTTCATCGGCGCCCGCGGAACCGTGGTGGTCAACAATCATTGCACCGATGAAAACCACAATAGCGGTGAAGGCGCCACAAAAAAATCAGGCTGCATCCTGGACATGCAACCTGACGGAAGTCTTTTGTTCAAGACTGACGACGGAGAAACCTTAACAGTCTATTCCGCCGATCTCGAAATTTAAACCGACGCGCGAGAGGCCGCGGGAAACGCCGCGCCACTTAACTACTTTCTCTTCGCCTTATAGAAAACGCTTCCCACAAGGGAAACAGCAAGCACCACAATCATGGCGGTGAGACCCATATCGGCAAGAGCCTGATATTGTCCCACGTTTCCAGTTTCAATCAACATCACAATGACGAGAGCGATAATGGCTCCGGTAGCGCCCATGCGCTCAAACATCTTAATCTTGTCTTCGTTAGTAAAGGGCATTGACATCGCCTCCCATAATAATCCAAACCACAAGGCCTATCATCACCAAGACACTCACGGCAACATTGGCCAAGAAAAAGTCACGGTTCATAGCATCCAAGTCATCGGACTTTCTGAACAAGTGAATATAAAGAATTGCAGCGGTCATTAAGGCCGTAACAGCCCACCAGGCAATACCCATGTTCCAAATAAAGCCAAAGGCCACGCACAGAGCCAACATGGCAATGTGACTCCAAAGGGCAATCTGCAGGGAACGCTTGCGGCCAAAGCGGGCAGGCACGGAATGAAGTCCCAGCTGGCGGTCAATTTCTTCATCTTGGGTAGCGTAGATAATATCGAAGCCGCCCATCCAAAGCATTAGAATCACCAACAGGAAAATTGGGAAAAGGGCAAATTCGCCACGAATGGCGATCCAGGCGCCAAGAGGGCTCATACCGATGGCAAAACCCAGGAACCAATGGCAAAGCCAGCTAAAGCGTTTCCAGTAGGAATAGGAAAGAAGCAGGAGCCACACAGGCAAAGCCAAAGCGCCAGCCAAAGGCTGCAGCAAGAAAGCACAAGCCACAAATAAAACGCCGTTCACTGCAAGAAATGCGATCACAGACTTCTGGCTCAAGCGGCCGGCCGGCAAGTGGCGACCTGCCGTGCGGGGATTTTTTGCATCGATATCTGCATCTGCAATTCGATTAAAGCTCATGGCGCTGTTACGGGCAGTCACCATGCACAAAAGAATCAGCACCACGATGCGGGCAATTTCTGCGGCGGACATTCCGCGGAAACCATTGGCAGCAACCCACATGGAGCCCAAGGCAAAAGGCATGGCGAACAGCGAATGGCTGAAGCGCACCATATGTCCAAACTCAAGAATCTTTTTTAGCATTTTTCGCCTTTCCAAGGTTCTACAATATTTTCACAAACGCCCAAATGCTTTAGGACTTTAGCCACCACCGTATCCACCAACTCTTCGACGGAAGAAGGCTTGCTATAAAACTGGGGAGAGGCAGGAATAATCACAGCCCCCGCACGAGTCAAGCGTTCCATATTTTCCAGATGGATCAAGTTGTAAGGCATTTCCCGGGGAACAATAACCAAGGGGCGTCTTTCCTTGAGGCACACGTCTGCAGAACGGACCAACAAGTTGTCTGCAGTTCCTGCAGCCATACGGCCGAGAGTTCCCATGGTGCAGGGCACTACAGCCATGCCTGCGTAGTCGGCGCTTCCGCTGGCACATTCTGCAAAGAAGTCGTCAATATTGGGAAGCTCGTCGCAGTAATCGTACAAAGCGTTCTGGCCTTCGTATGCAACCACTTCACGACCCGGCGCCGTGACCAAGGCGGTTACCGAATGCCCGAGGCGTTTAAGGTACATAGCCGTGCGAGCCCCATAAATGGCGCCGCTAGCTCCTGTAACTCCAAGAATAAAACGACTCACGATTACGTTCCTATACCGCACGCTTCTTCAGCAACACTCTGTAGGCAACGCCCCAGAAGCAAGGCTTCACGTGGACAAGTTCAAAACCGTTTTCTTCCGCAAGCTTCACGAAGTCTTCCACAGAAAGGAAATTCAAAACAGAATTCACCAGATATTCGTAGGCGTCACGCTTACTGAAGAAGGCCCCCATCACAGGAATGAACAGCGGGGCCAGAACCTTGTAGAAGAACTTGTTGAACGCATTTCTCGGGGAGAAAAATTCCAAAATCTGCAGGTAGCCGCCGACGTCCAAGACGCGGGCAGATTCCCTCAGGGCGCCCGCGGCATCAGGCACATTTCGCATGCCGAAGCCATTCAGAACCACGTCAAAAGTCGCTTCACCAAAAGGCATCTTCATGGCGTCCAATTGCACTGGCGCAGCGCTTGTTTTCTTGCCCTCGGCACCCTTCAGCATACCGTAGGAGAAATCGCCCAGCACAGCCCTTTCCTGAGGGCCATTAAACTTTTCATAAGTGACAGCAAAGTCACCCGTTCCACCACAAAGGTCCAGCAGGCGGCCGCGACGTTCCCTATCGCGACGTTTCCCATCGCGACGTTCCCTATCGCGACGTTTCCCATCGCAGCAATTACCTTCGCGACGCACCGCATCCTTAGCCAATTCCCTGCGTATTTCCTTGCAACAAGCCCTCCGCCAGAGAATGTCCTGGAAGCAGCTGAGGGAATGATTCAAGAAGTCGTAGCGGGACGAAATCTCGTCAAACATCGCACGAACATAGCTCTTGTCGTTAGGATCTTTTTTGGTAGAACTAGCCATAGCCTTAATTTAGAAATATCTCGTTACCGTAAATAAAAAGCGCGGGCAGAACCCGCGCTTTCCATATCAACTTTTCCGATAATCCGGCAAGAACCTGTTTACTTGAAGTTTGCGGTGTAGGTTGCACCGTCAGTAGGTTCAACATAGCGAACCTTTTCAGTTACGCCATCAGACCAACCGATAAACATGCCGCCGTCAACTTCCTTAGCTTCCAGAGTCATGCCCACGCCGGCAAAGAACTTGCCCGAGTAAGAACTGCTGGGGAGCTTCATGCCATCCACTTCCACAGAGCCCTTGCCGCTAGCGGCGATGGAAACCTTGACAGTGCCGCTGAGGCCGAACTCTTCTTCGTATTCGCTAAAGATCTTGCCATCACGTTTTTCAGCCCATTCCACAAGAATCTTGCCATCGGTGCTGAATCCATCCGGATAGTACTTTTCCTTCTGCTTGAACTTTTCCAGGTCTCTTTCCATTTCATCGGCACTCATGGAAGCAACCATCTTGTCCACGACCTTACCGATGTTGAAGCCGTTCACGTAGTTCTGGTACAAGACAGCCGCATGGTTCAAGAAGAGACGCTTAAAGTCCGGATTCTTGATCAACTGAATATAGATGTTAGCAAAGCATCCTGTTTCCTTGCAGGGCTTATTTCCACCGCCCTTCTTGATCCAGGAGAACATATTGGTAGAGCTGGCATCGAATTCACCACCGTTCACGCCCCACTTCCAGCCAAAGCCATGGTCAAGGTCATAAATCATGAACTTCCACGGATGATCCGGAGCGCGCCAAGCACGAACGTTGTTGTTGGGCCAGTCACCATTCTTGTAGTAAATTTCAGCAGCCATGTAGTCGGCATAGTTGCCCACGTCCATCAAGGACTTCACCATTTCGTAAGCCTGATTATTTTCGCCACTGAAGTCTGCACTACCAATAAAGTCAAGCAAAGCTCTAAAGTTGTTGACCGCACTCTGAGTATTTCCAGTCAAGGAGCTATCGGACTTACCGAGAATCTTGATGATTTCAACAGTACCAGCGTCAATATCGTAATTGGTTTCAACGTAGTTCTTGTTGAAACGTTCACGCATATCGTGAATGCCCCAGTACTTACCGTTATAGAACACGACAACCTGACGGCTACGCTGGTAGTCAACACCAGAACCTTCGAGAGCAGCACCGCCCACGGCGTCTTCAATGTAGTCGCTCACAAAGCGGTTACCGTTGTTACGGAGGTTGAAGCCCTTGAACTTGCTATGGGTATCCTTGCGAGTTTCAAACAGCGGGTACTTGAGCCAACCGGCTTCGTATTCTTCACGCATCACTACAGCCACAGACTTCTTGTCTGCCACGCGGCTCCAGCCACCCATCAAGGAAATACCGGCATCCATTTCCCAAGCCTTACTCTTGGAATTGCTGCCTTCAGCAAAGTATTCCACGTGAACCGGGAACTCGACATCTGCCATCAAGCCAGCCGGGCAGCTCTTCGGGTCATCGGAACCGCATTCCTTCTTCGGAACATAATGATTCCTAAAGAAATTGGAGTCCACAGAAACCGCAACCACAGGCATCTTCACCAGTTCACCAATGAAATAGGTATTGGTTACAACCTTGTTGGTCAGGAGGCCTTCCTTAAAGGCGGCACAACGGAGAACGGTGTTTTGGGAAATAGTAATAGTCTGGTTGAATTCCGGGGAGTCCTTTGTAGGAGCAGAACCGTTACGGGTACAACGGATCTTCATTCCATCCGGAGCATTGGGAGCCTTAAGGGTAACTTCGTCGTTATAGAAGCCGCCTGCAGCACCGGCAAAGGAGAATTCCGGAGCGACACCATCGTATGCAGTGGACTTTGTATTAGGCTGTTCCGGAGTGGGCTTTTCAAAGTACTTCCAGACGCCACCATCAACGATACCCCAGCTCAGGCCAGTGGTAAGTTCCGGGTAGACAACAGAATCGCGGATACCATAATAGGGGTCGATCAAGTAAAGGATGCCACCATCCTTTTCAAGTTTCCAGTTGGTGTGGGGGCGGCCATGGCCAAGAATAACGCCATTAGTATCCTTCACATCTGCCGAGGCTTCCTGCACATTCTTCTTGTCGCAGAAGACGGTCAAGAAACCCTTCGGAGCAATTTTCACATTGCCAAAGAACCACTTTCTTGCGTTTTCTCGATTTTCAACAAGGGTATAATTCTTGAGGTTTGCAGTATCGGAACCTGCGTTATAAATTTCAACCCAACCCGGATCCTTCAGCTCTTCGTCCAACCAGTCAAGGTTCACCGGAGCAATTTCGGTAATTCTCAAAGAAGAGTTACCAACCCAGCGAAGAGTGGTATCTTCGGGCAGGAAGAAAGTGTCAATCTTTGTAATAATCTGACCAGTGATGGAATCACGATAAGTAACGGTGTCCTGGTAAGACTGCATCGGTTTTCCGGTATTAGGGTCTACCGGAGGATTGGAGGGATCGCTACCAGAATTATTATTGCCTCCGGTCTGAGATACCGGATCTTCTTCTAGGCAACCCACCAAACCCGTAATGCAAAAGCCCAAACAACAAAGGGCTGCGATATTAGCGATTTTTTTCAAAGAAATCATGCTATGTCCAAACTATATCGTTAATCAAAAGGTCCCACCCTTTTGACATTTTACTATCACCCTACCCCTAAATTTAGAAGATTATTAGAAAAAAAGGAAAAAATGTCGGTAATATTCTATTTACCCTTGACAAGGAGCACATAGGCTACTATATTTGGTTCACTCTTTCGGCGCTGTAGCTCAGTTGGTAGAGCAGCGGACTGAAAATCCGCGTGTCGTCAGTTCAACTCTGACCGGTGCCACGAAAACCTCTAACGCAAGTTAGAGGTTTTTTTGTTTTTCCAGATAACGCACGAAATAACGCGCCAAACCCGCACCGTTATTGTATTCATGTATGGCAGGTACATAGAAAAAGGCGCCGTTCTCGGCGCCTCTTTTAAATTCTAGCGAAGGAATTCATCCAATGATGAAACGTCTTCTTCGTGAATGTCACGGTAGCAGGCAAACAATTCATCCCAATGTTCAAGGAGAACGTCCACGATCTCCGGTTGGAACTGAGCTCCGCGCTGCTTGATAAACTCTTCCTTCACGCGGGCCTCCGGCCACGGATGCTTGTAGCAGCGCGGGCTGGCCAAGGCGTCAAGCACATCGGCCACGGCGCAGATACGGCCTGCGTACGGAATATTTTCACCAGACAAGCCCAGCGGGTAGCCCTTGCCATCCCAGCGTTCATGATGGGAGCGGGCAACACTTGCGGCAAAACGCAGCAGCTTACGCTTGGAGTTGCAGAGCATGTTGTAACCCAGCTCCGAATGGGTCTTCATGATGGCGTACTCCTGGTCGGTGAATCGGCCAGGCTTGTTAAGCACCGCGTCGGGAATGCCGATCTTGCCCAAGTCGTGCATAGGCGTTGCGAGGCGGATGTTTTCCACATCTTCTGCCGGCAGTCCAAGGTACTTTGCAAGTTTATACGAAATTTCTGCCACACGCTGAATATGGTCGCCAGTCTCCTGACTGCGGTATTCAGACACTTCACCGAGAATGTGGATGATTTCTCGCTGAGTCGCTTCAAGTTCTGCAGTCAACATGGCAGATTCCACAGTCTTAGCGGAATATACTGCAGTAAGGCGCAGTCGTTCCAAGTCGTCCTTGGAGAACACTGCAGAGTCGCCTTTCTTGTTGATTGCCTGGAACACACCCATCACCAAGCCCTGGGAGTCCATCAGCGGCACCGTCATCACGGAAGTGGTGCGGTACAAGGTCTTTTCGTCGCTACGGCGGTCAAACCTAGGGTCCTGGTAGGCGTCTTCAATCAAAAGGGATTCGCCAGTCTTTACGGAATAGCCCACAAAGCCTGCCGTCAGAGGAATGCGAAGTTCATCGACACCATGGGCGACCTTGGTCCATAGTTCGCCTTCGTCCTCGTCCACAAGCCACAAGGAGCATCTGTCAGCAGACACGATGGAACGGCCCAGATCTGCCATCAGGACCAGCAAGTTGTCCATCTTACGTTCTGCCGCAATCTTCGGCATGTAAGAGAACAGAAGCTCCAAGATTTCCTTGGATTCCATGTCTTGTGAACTTGTGTTTACGTTCATACACCATTAATTTAGATAAACCTTTTTTATTTAGACAATCGGTTGACAAAAATGGGGTAATTTTTCTAACCTTTGACCACTTTTGGAGGAATAGGCTAATTGGTAAGTCAGCGGTCTTGAAAACCGCCGCCGTAAGGCTTGGGGGTTCGAGTCCCTCTTCCTCCGCTAAAAGGACCTCAAAAGGGTCCTTTTTTGCGTTTTGGGTCACGGGTCCCACTCCCCATGGCAATCCGCCACAAAATCCGCCACCGCGGTCACAGATTCCTCGAACAGAAGCGTGCACACCTTTAGCGGCAACGGAAAATCTCGCCCGAACGCCCCCAGGCAGGAATTGGTGGTCGCCCCCGTGGTAAACACGTCATCCACCACAACCACCGTCCCCTGTCGAGGCATCTCTTTCGGGAGATCCGCCACAAAGGCCCCCGCCACGTTCAGTTCACGGTCCTCCCTGGAAAGCTTGGTCTGGGATACAACGAACTTTCTTCGCTTAAGCCATCGGCAAACCTTTCCACCAGTCACAGTAGCCAGAGCCGTCGCGATTTTCTCCGCCTGGTTATAACCTCGTTCCCTGTAGCGAGCCCTATGCAAGGGAACCGGAACAAAGAACAAAGGCTGAGGCAGATCCCGAAACATCTGTCCAACCAGAGCACCCCTTACTGCGGAAGATCGCTTCACCAGATACATGGCCATTCCAGGAATGGTCCTGTACTTCAGCGAATGGATCAGGCGACGAGTCAACGGTCGCATAGGGAAAAGGCATATCACATCTTCCCCAGGGAACAACGCCGCCTTTGCAAGCCCGTCAAGTTCAGCCCTGCATGCCGAGCACAACCAGGGATCAAGCTGAATATTGGAAGCACCACAGCCAAGGCACTCCACTCCAAAAACAAATTTTTCAAAAGTTTGTACAAAGTCCATAATCAAAAAAAAACGTGTCCTCTATAGACACGCTTTTTTCGGTTCAACTGAACACTCTTTTTTGTAAAAAAAATTAAAGTCGACGAGTACTCTGGTAACGAAGGCAGAACAGGAATCCCACAAGCACAGAGCAAGTCAAGGCAAAGGAGCCGCCATAAGACAAGAACGGCAAAGGCAAACCAGTCACAGGCATTAAGCCAATGGTCATGGCAATGTTCACCAGGATATGGAACAGGAATACCGTAGATGCGCCCATCACCATCAAGGTAACAAAGGAATCAGAGGTCAGCTTACAAATGGAAGAAGCTCGCCAAAGGAACAAGGCATAAAGTACAAGCACAAAGGCACAGCCTGCAAAACCAAATTGCTCACCAAGCACGCTGAAAATAAAGTCCGTATGTTCTTCCGGCAAGAACGCAAGGTTCGTCTGGGTTCCGTTACCAAAGCCCTTACCCTGAAGACCGCCACTACCAATAGCTGTCATGGACTGCAACACCTGATAACCGTCACCCAGAGGATCACTCATGGGATCAAGGAAGGTGTTCACACGCTTCTGCTGGTGCGGTTCCAACATGTTCCAGACCATGGAACTTGCATACCCCGCAAGAATATTCGCAAACAGGAAAATTGCGTTAAGATACTTCGGCAGGTGGCGGCGGACAAGAGTAAACACAACCGCACAAATCAAAAGTCCCCAAAGCACTTCGTACTCGATGGACTGGGAATGGGAGAAAAGCACGGAGCAGACCGGGCTCACAATCAGGAACATATCTGCAACGGTAAGGCCTGCAAAGAAGAACGCCACCATGGTCACAGCAATGAACACCAAGGCGGTACTAAGGTCCGGTTGCTTCAACACCAAGGCGAAAGGAACAATGAACAATACAAAGGGGACTGCGAACGTTTTGAGCTTGGTCAAGTCCACAGGATGCTTCGAAAGCCAATGGGATATCACAAGCAGGTAGGCAATCTTTGCAAACTCGGAAGGCTGTAACTTGAAAACCCCAAGGTCAATCCAACGGCCCGCACCCTTCACCACATCACCAGCAAAGAACAGCACAACAACAAGCAATACAAGGGACACCGCATAAAGCGGGAAGGCGATTCTCTTCAGCCAATCCACGCGGACAAAAATCAAGGCGAACGCAATTCCCAGACCACAAAGGAAATACACAATCTGCTTGAACCAGAAAGTATCAAACACTGGAATTTCATCGGACACCGTGGCAGAGTACACCAAGGTGACGCCGCAGGCCATCAAGGCCAGCACCAGCAGAATAAAGAACCAGTCAAACTTGAAGGAGTGTTCAACGAACTTTCCAGAACTCATTGTCCATCCTCCTCACTTTCAGTCGCTTCTTCAGGAGCATTCTCCTGCTCCTTTGCCAATTCCAATTCCTTCTTCGCTTCAAAGAATGCCATCATGACTTTCTTGGCGATGGGGCCGGAAACGGCACCGCCACCACCTGCGGCTTCCATAATGACAGCCACGGCAATTTCAGGCTTGTCCAGAGGAGCGACGGCAGCATACCATGCGTGAGTCTTCTCGCCCTTCTTCCATTCACCGGAACCAGTCTTTGCACCCACACGAATTCCCGGAATTGCGCCACGCTTACCTGTTCCACCCGGATGGTTCACCACGGAATCCATGGCGTTCATCAGCACACGGTGAGTTTCCTTTTTCATGTTACCCGGGCGGATGATTTCCGGTTCATAACGACGAACCACATTGCCCTTGGAGTCACGAAGTTCTTTCATGAAGTGAGGACGATAGACACCCTTGTTCGTTGCCAGGGATCCCACAAGAACGGCCTGCTGAAGCGGAGTTACAATCTGCCCCTGGCCAATAGACAAGTTCAAGATCAGGCCACGAGCCCAGCGCCAGCCCAATCGCTTGTTACGAGCATTGAAAGAAACAGAGTCAGGAAGCCAGCCAGCCTTTTCGCCAGGAATGTCCACGCCAAGAGGCTTTTCGCCCAGGCCGAATCTGCGACCAAATTCATTGATGCGGGCCATATCAATATCGAGACCAGCCTGATAGAAGAACACGTCGCAGGAAAGGCGGATTGCATTCACCACGTTCAAGTTCCCGTGAACACCCCAGCACTTCTGGTAACGGGAACCATACTGGTAGCCGCCGGTACAAGCCTTCGGGTAGTACTTGTATTCCGAAAGTATCCCGCTTTCAAGACCTGCCCCAGACGTAACAAGCTTGAAGATGGATGCCGGCGGATAAGTTCCGGAGATTGCGCGATTAGTCAAAGGACGCATGGAGTCAAGGGCGACCTGAGCCCAGCCCTTGTTTCGTTCACGACGCTTCAAGGAAAAGATATTCGGGTCCAATCGCGGAGAGCTGACCATGGCAAGAATTTCACCCGTGTTAGGATCAAGGGCGACCAAGGCTCCCTTCGCACTATCAGGAATAGCTTCTTCCGCAACTTTCTGCAAAGCCAAATCGATGGTAGAAACAAGATGCAAGCCCGGCTCCGGTTCAGTACCTTCAACGCCAGAGACCTGGCCCACTTCACGGCCAGATGCATTCACTTCCACAAGCTTCATGCCGTTCTTTCCACGGAACTCCTTGTCGTAACCCTGTTCCAAACCTTTTTGGCCAACACGGTCACCCTGGGTATAATCGGCGAACTCCGGAAGCTTCAACTGTTCTTCGGAAATTTCGCTAGTATAACCCAGCACGTGAGAAGCAAGAGTTCCGTAAGGATAGTCGCGACGAGACTCAATCAACGTCACAACACCTGGCAAGTCCGCAGAATGCTCTTCGATAATGGCCACCTGTTCCGGGGACGCATCTTCAAGCATTCGGATGGGGCGGTTCTTGATCCAGCGGGAACGCTGGAACGCCGTATCCACAGAAAGAGAATCAAAAAGACGAGCACCGCTCTTGTCGCGAATCTTCAGCAAGTTGCTAAAGACGGAATCACGCTGATCCTTCTTACGCGGAAGATTAGAAGCCATCAACGCAATCTGGTAAGACGGACGATTACGCACCAGCACTTCGCCATTGCGGTCATAGATGTAGCCGCGTTCAGCAACAAGCACAACCTTACGGATACGGTTATTGTCAGAGCGCTGAAGATTCTCGTCGTAATGGGTATACTGCAAAGAGAAAAGGCGGACCAGCAAAATACAGAACAGCAACACTACGCCCGCCAAGAAAATCAGGACGTGCAAGTTTTTGCTTTGCTGAATTTCGTTTTCCGACGAGAAGTTAAGCATGTTTCTTCTTCTTGCCAAAATCCAGATAGAACGCAATAGCACCAACGAACATAGTGTAGATGCATTCCGGTAAAGTCTGGGTCAAGAACATGTTGGTCACCACATCCTTGGAAAGACCTGTGATGCCGAAATAGAACATATCGCAAACAAAGAAACCAAGACCAAGAACACCAACCTTTGCAGGCATGTTCAAAGTCAAGAAGCGCTCTTCAAGCTGGCCCACCACAAAGCCAAGAATCGTCATGGAAATAGTGCTTGCACCGAACCATTCAATGGGCGCATAGACATCCTGTGCAAAGCCAGCCGTAAAGCCCCAGAAGCAACCTGCAGCAGGGCCACGGCGGATAGCAACTGCAACGATGAAAATGATGACGAAGTCAGGGCCGACGCCAAAAATCTGCAGCCACTCGGCAACAGTCACCTGAAGGCCGAAAGTAACCACAAACAAAATCAAAACCTTAAGCCATTTCAAACTACTCATCTAGTAACTCCTGAATGACCCAGTCAGGTTCTTTTTCCATCACAAAGACTTCTTCCAGAATAGCGAACTCCTGGAACGGAGCCACATCCATCAAGCGCATCACGTCAAGGTCGGCCTTACGAACCTTATTCACAGTTCCCACGGGAATGCCCTTGGGGAAAATGCCGCCAAGACCAGAAGTGACCAAGGTATCGCCTTCCTGAATACCAGCATGAGCCGGCACCATGGCGGTCAGCATATGACCATCCTTGGATTCAAGGAAGCCCACCACGCGTGTTCTACGTTCCATCACGGAAAGTTTCAAGTTAGGATCAACAAGAAGTTGCACACGGGAATGAGTCATGGCAGCCTTGGTAATCTTGCCAACAAGACCATTCATGGAGAACACAGGCATGTTCTCCTTTACTCCGTGACGTGTACCGCGGTTGATTACAAGCGTCGTAAGGAAACGACCGGGGTTGTGTCCCACCACGCGGGAAGTCACAATAGGATAGTCCCACTTGTCATCAAAACGGACCAGCGTATGCAGTCTAGCCAATTCCTGCAAGCCCTCGCGGGCATGATAAGTTTCCTGACGGAGGCGGGCGTTTTCTTCCTTCAATTGTTCATTTTCAAGAGCCACTTCGCGGAACGAATTCAACGAAGAGGCGACGAGCTGTGCCGGATAGAAAACAGTGCCCAGGGCCGTGGAAACAATGCTCTGACGTATTGTTCCAGGAGCCTGACGCATCAAGAGTCCCAATAGCAGAAAAAAGGCAAAAGCGACAACGCCATGCCTTTGAGTAAACAAGTCGACTATAAAGCGAAAAGCCCTAAACATCGAACTTCAAATTTGGGTTAAGTAGAGGAAGCGATCAAAACCGGGCGATACTTGTCCAGGTCTTCGAGAATGCGTGCGGCACCCTTACAGACGCTGATCAAGGCTTCGTCAATAACGTTCACGGAAAGACCGGTTTCCTGACGGATACGTTCGTCGAAACCACGGAGCTGAGAACCACCACCAGTCATGATGATACCCTTGTCGTAAATATCAGCAGAAAGTTCCGGCGGAGTTATGCTCAAAGCCTGCTTGACAGCTTCAACGATAGCGGTTACAGGTTCATTCAAGGCTTCACGGATTTCAGCACTGTTGATAGTCATGGTGCGGGGCATACCGGCGATAAAGTCGTGGCCCTTCACTTCCATGGAAAGTTCTTCTTCCAGAGGTACTGCGGAACCGATCTGCATCTTGATCTGTTCTGCGGTGCTTTCGCCAACGCAGAGGTTGTACATGGTGCGGAGGTAGCGGACAATAGCTTCGTCCATTTCATCACCGCCAACGCGTACGGAAGCGTTACATACGGAACCGTTCAAGGCGATCACTGCGATATCGGAGGTACCACCGCCGATGTCCACAATCATGTTACCCACAGGGTCTTCCACAGGAATGCCCATGCCGATTGCAGCGGCCATAGGTTCGTGAACCAGGTGGACTTCCTTTGCACCAGCCTGCTTAGCAGCATCGATCACAGCGCGCTTTTCCACTTCGGTAATGCCGGAGGGAACACCCACGACGACGCGGGGTCTAACCATCCACAAAGGATACTTCTGAACACGCTTGATGAAGGTCTGGAGGAGGTTTTCCACCAGTTCAAAGTCTGCGATCACGCCATCACGCATAGGACGCACAGCGCGGCTTTCGCCCGGGGTACGGCCAAGCATCTTCTTAGCTTCGAAACCGATGGCGGAAACACGGTTATTCTTGCTGTCCACAGCGATAACCGTAGGTTCGTTAATTACAATACCCTGACCTGCAACGTGGACCAAAGTGTTTGCAGTGCCAAGATCAATACCGATGTCACAAGAAAAAAGACCAAACAAGGGACTCGTCCTTTTTTGAAAATGAAACTAACCGGGAAAAATATAATTATTTACTACAAACTTGCGTTACTCGGGAATCGTATCTTTACCGAATTTTAACGTCTTCAAATAACGGTCCCATTTACGAGTATGAACATCGTAACGGTACTTGCGTTTCTCATGCATACCGATGTTCTTGAAGATAAAGAAATCGACCTCTGCATAGGCAGCATAAATTCTAGCTTCTGCGCCTTCGAACAATCTAAAGTCCTTCACGCGATAGTAGGGAGTGTCAAGGATGGCTTCCCTGTCGTTGTTGGAAGTACGCATGGTTTCCGCCACCATAAACTTCAGGTCTTCCTGAAGGTATGGCGTTAATTTGTTCTCAATACGCTCCGTGGGCTCGGAGCAACCAATCAAGGCGAGCAAAAATGCAAACAAGAAAATTTTCTTCATACGTCAAAAATATAAAAATGATAGGAGCGTCATCGTAAATTTATTGCATAAAAAAAGACGCCCCAAAGGAGCGTCCTTGAATCTTTTTTTCTAATCCTAGAAGCTATAGGTAGCGTCGAGTCTGGAGAAGAAACGACCTTCACCCTGGAACGGGTTACGGAACAGAATATCTTCAGCAACAGTAACGTCGATCTTCAGCTTTTCTTCGATGTTGATACCGAAGCCGAAGCCAACGTGGTCCTTATTGGTACCATCAGCAAGCGGATTGGTGGAGAAGAAGTTACCATCAGCCTTGCACTTGCCGTAACGGTTGTCCGGATATACGCCCTTGCTCTGGCCACGGCTACCTTCGTTAACTTCGCAGCTGGTATAGAGAATGGACTTCTGGCCGCCAACGCGGATCACGAACCAATCCCACCAAATGTTACGTTCGATACCGAAGCTGATCTTGCCGCCGATGTCGGAGCGCTTGTCCCAAACGAGATCTTCATCATCGTCGTCATCGAAGCGAGCATCATAGACCCAGCCATTCATTGCAGTTTCATAGAAGTAGTCATGAGACTTGAGCTGATTCCAGACGAAGTCAACGCCCATCCAGAAGAAGCCGCGATCCATAGCAACGTTGATACCAACGCCAGCCTGGGCATGCTTGTCGTCAAGACCCGGAGCGTTGATGAAGTTTGCAGAAGCAGCCGGAATCAATTCACCATCGATAGCGTCGAGAGTGAAGAAGGCACGAGCCTTTGCCAAGAAAGAGAAGTTGCCATCGTCAAAGAAGCTGTGGTGTTCCGGACCGTACTGAATACGGGCAATGCCGATAGACAGTTCATAGGAAGTGCCGCTACCGACCTGGAAGTTCAAGCCACCATCAAGTTCAACGACAGAAGCGAATGCATCGCTGTTAACCTGATAAGCACCGCTCTTTTCATCATATTCACCACCATCCTGGTGAGCAATGTAGAGGTGCAAGCCCCAAGCGTCGCCACTAGTAAAGGTGCCGCCCAAGAAGCCGTCAAAGTTAGTAACGCTAGCAGGAACAGCAACCTTGTTCTTGTCGTCAATCTGAACGTACTTAGGCAGGTAGGAAGCAAGTTCGGAAGTGCGGCCAAGCAAGCCACCGATGGTAAAACGCGGATCCGGGTTGTTATCATCACCGAAAGAAACGGAGAAGATGCCACCGAAGGTCGGATGCATAGGATCCTGGTTGGTACCAACAGCCGGGTTAGCATCGGTATAGGAACCGAAACCACCGATCAAATAGTTGGAATACAGGCTAGCGTTTGCCGGATTATCAAAAATGCTAACGTCGTCCATGATGTAAGTTGTGTTCTTACCCATAGATTCAACACGAGCAAAAGTAGCGAATGCGGAACCAACGCCAAAGACACCAATAGCGGCGCCAACTGCAGCAGCTGTTCTTAAATTCATTTCAGACTCCTAGTAAAAATTCTGCTATAAAGTTAGTTTAAAAAAATGTCAAACGCAATAAAAATTTAAACATTTGTTCTTTTTTTTAAACATTTGTCTGCATAAAAAAAGAGCCAGACTTTGCAGTCTAGCTCTTTTTCGCTTCACGAATAAAAGAATTATTCAGAGAAGGTGAACGGAATCGTCACAGTAGTGTTACCGGACTTAACCTTGCTGAACTTCCAGCGGCTAACAGCGGTCTTGATTTCACCATCAAATTCGCCGAAACCAGTGGTAGAGGAAGCAATGGAGATGCTGATAACTTCGCCACCCGGAGCGATTGTGAACTTCAAGGTAACCTTACCCTGGAAGCCCGGCTTCTTCTTCAGGAACTTGTTATAGATGTGACGGAGACCCGGAGTACGCTGACGGACAACCTTCATGATGTCTGCAGCAGAACGGGAACCACCACCAGCGCCCATATCGATATCACGTTCAGACGGGGTCTTGATGGAGCCCTTAGCCTTAGTAGCGATACCACCGCCACCACCGCCAAGGAGGCCAGCCAGACCGTCACCGATACCACCGGAACCGCCTTCAGCGTAACCTTCGTTAAAGCCACCATCAGCCTTACCGCGACGACCACCGAGAACAGTCTTACCTGTAGTCTGGAGGCCAGCCACGTCCTTAAGCACCTTGTCAATGTCCTTAGAGAACTTCTGGTTCTTCATGAGGTCATATGCACCGGCACTTGCGTTCTTGGTCTGAGCAGTGAGGAGCTTAAGCACACCACGAGTCTGGGGAGCGTTGGGCTGACCCTTACCACGCGGCTTGCCACCACCACCAGCCTTCTTACGAGGCTTCTTGGGTTCTTCCTTCTTCTTTTCTTCCTTCTTCTCTTCCTTCTTTTCTTCGATGGACATAGAAGTAGTCAGATCAGCAGCTGCGGAGTCATCGAACACGACTTCGTCCACAACCTGTTCGTACATGGAAGCCCAAAGGCAGATTGCCAAAGCTACTACGAGAGAGATACCGGCGATAGCACCCATCTTCTTGTCGGATTCCGGCATGAGAGATGCTACTAACGGGTCTACGACAGGAGCTTGCTTTTTAGTCTTTGCCATATATTAGTCCTCCCCGCCGTTCTTTTCCATCACGGCGAATGCAATATTGGTGTAACCGGCAAAGCCACAAGTAGCCATTACCTTATACATTGCATCGTAAGGGATGTTCTTGTCGATCTGCACAACGATGTGGCCGGCTTCGTCAGCGGGGAGACCTGCCTTAAGGGCATGTTCCTGTTCCACTGCGCGACGTTCCTTCAGCACAGAGTCAACCTTGGTCACAAGGAGATCTTCCTGCTTCAGGACATCTTCGGTCGGGATAACCTTAGCATTATCAACGAGCACGTAATTGTTATCAACGATAACCACCAGGGAAACTTCCTTCGGCTGCACACGAGAGGTGGAAACCGGCAGGATCAAGTTTTCAGCCTGAGTCAAGAGCTGACCTTCTGCGTCCATGTTCTTAATCATGAACACCAGAATAATGGTCATCATGTCCATCATGGACGTAATCGAGAACGGGACGTCTTCACCGTATTTACGACTTCTTCTAGCCATGATTAACCTCCCAGCTTAGCAAGATTGATCTTGCTGAAACCGGCTTCTTTAGCACGGTCCATAAGTTGAATGATCTTGTCGAACTGAGTATCGTCGTTTGCAACGATGATGATGTTATCAACGTCATCAAGGTCGATGAACTGAGTGTGGATCTGGATGAGGTCCTTAGCAATCAGGTCATAAGCGGAGAGCGGGTGAATGAGGTTCTTGGCAGCTACATCCGGCTTCAGCTTACGAGCAGAGTTCGGAGTAAGGGTAGCCAAGTCAGCACCTGCGCTGGGCTTCTTGAGAGCAGAAGGCGGGTTCAGGCCCATAGCACCTTCACCAGGAGCCATGAGGAAGTTGTTGTTGCCGTCTACGTATGCAGAGTCAGCAATTGCTTCTTCAGCAGTACCACCGTTGGTGTAAACTGCCCAAAGAACGCGACCCGGATCTTCTTCAGATTCTTTGTTGATTGCCCAAAGTTCGATGGTTTCGATTTCATAAAGATACTTTTCTTTATCCATTTCGGAGCCATCTTTGCACTTGGGACCATGACCGCCATCAACAGCAGCCTTCACATCGTCCGGAGAGTAAGTAACCAACTTAGCGTCGGACTTGCAACGGAATGTCCACATTTCCTTGAAGTAGACATTGGGCTGGAAACCGCCACGAGCACCGATCACCAGGTAATCACCGGTGATAGCGAGGGAGAGGTTCAGAGCCTGCTGGTCCGGTTCCGGAGGGGTATCGTTGTCCATCTGCATCATGGAACGTTCCGGCAGATTGACTTCAACGATAGCCAGCTTGGAGAAGGCAGCCATAGACAACAGCATAGGAATCAGGATTGTGAACAAGCCCATTGCCGGCAACAGGTCCGGTTCTTCAGGCTTTGCTGGTTTCTTAAGTTGTCTTGACATATTTTATAAACTCCAGTTAATTGTAATTACCTAAACAATTATGCCAAGGAGTTGATGATCTTGAGGCCCTTTTCTTCCATTTCCTGGATGAGGCGTTCAGAGTTCATGTTGAGGAGGCCAACGATGACCAGAAGAGGCACTGCAGAGAGAAGGCCGAGGAGGGTGGTACCCATAGCGATAGCAATACCGTCAGAAAGAGCCTTAGCACGTTCGGAAGCCGGCTTGTTAGCAACAGCGTCGAAGGTGAAGATCAGACCGTAAATGGTACCCATAAGGCCGAGCAAGGTAGAGATGGATGCCATAACCTGAATGATGGAAATGTAGCGAGTCAGACGGGGAGCTTCAGTAAGGAAAACTGCATCGCAAGCAGCAGTCATGGTTTCGCGACCACCGTTACGAGCGGCAACGATAGCAGCCATAACGCGAGCAACCGGGAGCTTTGCAGAGTTAGCCAGGTTGAGAGCCTGATCGTACTGCTGAGAAGAGATGAGCTTACCGAAGTCAGCGAGGAACTTTGCACGACCCTTACCGCTCTTGAGCATGATGTAGACAAAACGTTCGATGGAGAAGCCAAGGCCGATCAGGAAGACGACCAAGATGATCCACATGAACTGCCAACCATCGGATTCAGGGCTGAAGGATTGAAGCATTTTAGACATTAGAGTACTCCTTTCATTGAGTGTTTTTTTGTTGTTTTTGATAATCTTCGTTCATATTTATTTTTTTTTGGGCAAATTAGGGGCTCGAGACGTGTAAAACTTGTTTTACAAAATCCCAAATGCCTTTTTTTGCCTGAATAAATAGGGGAACCCTATGAACTAGGTCCCCCGTAAATTTGTTTTTACCGCTAGTTCATGCCTGCTGCGTTGTCTGCAGCACCCATGCCAGCGTCGACACCAGCATCAGCCGGAGCCATCTGCTTCTTAAGGTCAGCGAGTTCAGCCTTCAACTTTTCGTTTTCGGCCTTGCCTTCCTTAATGATATCGCGGTAGGTAGCGATCTGTTCTTCCGGAGTCATCACTTCAGACTTGGAGATCTGTTCGATACGAGCCTTAGTCTTGAAGTATGCCGGGTCGGAGAACAAGGTAGACGGGTCGAACTTTTCGATCTTGGTGTTCAAGGTTTCGTCGTTTTCGTCGAGAGTCTTGAGCAATTCGAAGAGCTTTGCAGTCCACTGGTTATCGATACCGTAGTGAGCGGATGCCTTGATACCGGTTGCGCACTGCGGCTTAGCCAGTTCCTTAGCACCTTCAGAACGAGTGTTCAATTCTTCACGATAAGCTTCGAGGTCTTCGTGAGCCATTTCGATAGCGTCTTCCTTAACAGCGCCTTCGTATTCGACGTATTCCTTTACGATGGCAGCGGAGTCCGGAAGCGGAGAGTTAGCGAATGCGTCAGCAACTTCGACGAACACTGCGCAACCCTGGTAGTACATTTCGATATAGCCTTCTTCAGCTTCGACCACGTCCTTATTGTAGAAGCCCTGGTCACGAGCAAGGTCGATGTTCTTCTGGAAGATCGGACGAGCCTGTTCGTAGTAGCTCGGGAGCTGCTGGACGATACCGATACGTTCTGCGAAGCGTTCGTCTTCCTTCTTACCGTTAAGTTCCTGTTCACGGATCTTAGCAGCCATGGTAACGAAGAGCATACCCATACGGTTGGTAGCGCGGAAGGTCCACTTTTCAGATGCGTAGGTTGCAGACTTGGAGTAGTGGCCCATAGCCTTCTGAAGGATTTCGACCAACTGCTTGATGATCTTAGCCTTGTCCTTGTCCTTACCCTTGATCACGATCGGGGTCATCTTGTTGTATTCACGTTCACCGAGGTAGTAAGCAGCTTCAGCCGGAACAGCCGGGTCAGCATTCTTAATCTGAAGACCGAACTTATCGTAGTTCTTCAAGGTTGCGTCGTAGTCGGCGATAGCCTTGTCTTCATCCTTAAGTTCCATGTAAGCACGAGCAGCACCGATGTAGGCAGCAATCAGCTTTTCCTTGTCTTCGTTGTAGCTCTTGATGAAGTTGTGATATTCCTTAGCAGCGAGGTCCCACTTCTTGCCGTTTGCATAAGCCATCGGGATGGAGAATGCTGCGTCGAGAGCGTAGGTGCTCTTCGGATAGTCACGAACGAGGTCCTTGTTACAACGGATAGCTTCGTCAACCATCTTAGCTTCGTCATAGCTCAAGCATGCGCTATAAAGGAAGGACGGAGTCTTTTCGTTCTTCGGGTAACGCTTGTAAGCAATTTCGTAAGTGGTTGCAGCGGTCTTCTTATCCGGGATGGAGTCGTAGACCTGAGCAGCGAAACCGATAGCCTGGAAGGCCATGGAGTCCTGCGGGAAGTTGTTGGTGATGAACAAGAAGGTCTGTGCAGCTTCGCGGTTACGCTGTTCGAACACCTTCTTATTATTCTTGTTAGCTTCTGCTTCCTTCTTGTAGTCGGATGCAGCGCGGAGGATACCCTTGATGGTGAGCGGAGATGCAGCGTACTGCTTCGGCAACATCATGAAGGTTTCAGCAGCCTTCACGAACTGCTTTGCATTTTCGTAAGCAACTGCAGCTTCGAACACAGCCTTGTCAGCAATGTCGATCTTCGGATAGAGCTTCACGAGTTCCAAGTAAGCGCCAGCACCCTTTTCGTTCTGGCCGTTCTTAACAGACTGTTCAGCCTGCTGGAAGAGAACGTAAGCAATAGCCTTTTCGATTTCAGCAGCCATGGAGTCATTTCTGGTAGCCTTGACATCATGATACTGTTTGTAGAGCCATCTAAATTCAGTAAGAGCTTCATCGAGCTGGCTAGATTCCAAGAGGGACTGAGCGAGCATACGGCTGATGAGCAAGATGTACTGATGGTTGGGGAACTTCTGCTTCAAGTCGCGGAGCACGCCAACAGCAACCTTGAACTGCTTTGCATCGTAGTGAACGATAGCAGCGTTGTATGCAAGTTCTGCAGCTTCCTTGTTCTGACCGTACTTAGCCATGTACTTCTTAACCTGTTCGAAGTAGGCCTTGGTTTCCGGGAGAGAGTAAGCCTTAACATTGTCGTCGCCAGCCTTGTTCTTCTTTGCGTTTTCGCGAGACTGGTCCATAGCAAGCACAGCGTTATAAGCAGCTTCTTCCTTCTTCAGGAGAGCGTCGGAGCCCATCGGGCGACGGCCATAACGGGTAGTATCGGTGTCAACGATCCAGTTGAACATCTTGGCAGCGTTAGCATACTGGCCCATTTCCTGATAGACGAGAGCGAGGTTGATGTGAACCTTGTATTCGTCCCAGGTCGGTTCCTTCTTGTAACGTTCCAAGAACTTTTCGTAAGCCTTGATAGCTTCTGCATACTGCTTCTTACCGGCTTCCAAGTCACCTTCCTTGGTGAGCTTAGCTGCGCGAGCGTGGTGGTACTGCGGAATGTCGAGCATAGCGCCACGGATTGCAGTTTCTGCGTTCTTCACAGATTCCGGATACTTCTGGTTCTTCTTGTACCAGGAGGAGTTACGGTCATAACGCTTCACAACAGTGTAACGATGAGCCTGAGCATCTTCGAACTTCTGCTGGACGATCAAGATTTCGATCATAGCGATATCAGCCAACGGAGCATCGATGTAGTCCGGGTTGATACTCATCAAACGCTTGAAGGACTGGACAGCTTCTTCGTTACGGTCATGGTCCTTGTTCTTCATACCGATACGGTAGTAGACGGAATCCTTGAACGGAACCTTCTTATCCTTCAAGAAAGATTCTGCTTCCTGGACACCACCACCTTCCAAGTCAGAGAAGGATGCAGCCATGAAGTCCATAGCTTCTGCGCGCAAGTCAGCAGGGTATTTACCCTTGTCTGCGCCAATGATATATTCGTAGTACTTAATTGCAGCGGTTTCGTATTCTGCAATGTTATAGTAGGATTCTGCCAAGTGGTACATTGCCAAGGCAGCTTCCTTACCGGTCAAGCTTTCGAAGCCAGTCACCTTCTTATAGGCGTTGATAGCGTCGCGGAACTTGCGGTTCATGAAGTGGTATTCAGCAATACGGAGCCAAGCCTTCGGGACAAGACCGTTGTCCGGGAAGTTCTTGACGAGGCGATCACGAAGCTTGAAAGCCTTTTCGTCTTCACCGGAAGCTTCCTGCACAGCAGCAGCCTGGTAAATAACGGTCGGGGTCTTGGATTCCTTCGGATACTTATCAATGTATTCGAGGAAGTAGCCAAGAGACTTCTTATGGTCAGCCTTCGGGAGCTGATCGATGTTAGCGCACTTTGCCGGCTTGTTATCGCGGTCTGCGCACCATGCAACATCTTCTTCGTACTGGGCGTTCTTGTCCAAGAACTGCTTTTCTTCCAACTGGAACTGATAGTGACCGAGCTGCTGGAGAGCGGAAGCGCAACGTGCGTTCTGCTTACCCTTACAGTTGTTCACCTGCTTTTCCCACTGGGCGATAGCCTGACGCATACCATCTTCGTCAAGACCACCGGAACGGCAAGCCTGTTCGGCCTGGTTCTTCAAAACCTTATAGGAGCCAGCGCACTGGGTCTTTTCGGGGCCCTTAGGCATAGCCTTACATTTTGCAGCCAACTTCTTGGCTTCGGCTACTTTGTCTTTACAAGGGTCGGACGCTGCAAAGGAATTGCCAATCAGCGAGCAAACGATTGCACCAACAAGCATTAATTTTTTCATCTTTCTCTTTCCACCTATAATTCTAAAAAAAGGGGAAGACCTAGAGAACCAAGTTCTCCAGGTCTAAGCTTAATTCTTAATTATTCCAGATCTAAGTCGTCATCCAAAGCATCGAGTTCGGAAGCGGCTTCAGAACTGCCAGCGCCCTGACCCATCTTGGTCTTAACGGTTGCCAAGGTAAAGCCTGCGTCATCGAGAATACGCTTACGGTTGGATTCAAAGCGGTCACTCTGAATTGCCTTAAGGTTGAAGGCAGCGTAATTTTCGATTGCTTCGTTAGCCTTGTCGAAGGACGGCTTCAAAGCTTCGCGCTTGCTCTGCACACGAGGAGTCGGGAGCTGACGAGCGAGATCCAAAGCCTTGGTCTGGACAGAATCGAATTCATCCTGCATTGCATCGTAGGCCTGACGAGCACTGTCGCGAGCAGCAACAGAGACAACCGGCTGTTCGGTGCGCTTTTCAGCCTGTTCAAGAGCCTTAACAGCGCCGTTGTAATCCTTCTTCATGAAGTGGCAGTAACCAACAACCAGGTAAGCTTCAGAAACCAGGAAGGATTCCGGAAGGTTGCTGATGATCCACTTAGCCGGCTTCATAGCTTCGTCCGGCTTGTTAACCTTAAGGAAGGACCATGCAATACCGAGCATAGCTTCGTCATAAACCGGGGAGCCAGCCTGAACCTGTGCGTACATCTGAGCTGCAGCACTGATGTCAGCCTTTTCACCAGAGAAGAAGATATGGCCGAGCTTAACCTTAGCGGCATCCTGCAAGTCACGTTCGGACTGGTTGGA
This sequence comes from Fibrobacter sp., assembly GCA_024399015.1. Lineage (GTDB taxonomy): Bacteria > Fibrobacterota > Fibrobacteria > Fibrobacterales > Fibrobacteraceae > Fibrobacter. Next base: position 80,506 of record JAKSIC010000007.1, on the reverse strand, counting down.
AACCGGCTGTTCGGTAATATCGCGGAAGCAGTTTTCAGCTTCGTCCCACTTACCAAGGCGGCTGTAAGCAATACCCATGGTATAGCGAGCGTAGAAGTAGTTGGCGTTACCCGGGAGAATTGCTGCGAGCAGGTCGACAGCTTCCTGGTAGAGGCCCTGTTCAAACTTGATCTGACCGGCAACGTAGTCAGCGTCAGCCTTAACGTCGCTTTCGCCGAACTTCTGAGCAATGTTCTGGTACTTGGACATAGCTTCAGTGTACTTGCCTTCCTTATAGTCGATGTTCATCAACTGGAAGTGGTACTTAGCACGCTGGTCACTCTGCGGATAGCGCTTGATAGCATCTTCGTACACGGCCTTTGCAGCCTTATGCATACGGAGGTTTTCGAAGGACTTTGCCTTATAGAAAGCAGCCTGGTCGACAAGGTGGAATGCAGGGTACTTGGTCTGGACCTTACCGAAAGCATAAGCTGCTTCGAGGAACTGACGGTTCAAGTAGAGACGCATTGCAGCACGGTAGTCGTTTTCAGGTTCGATCTTCAAGCGACGATAACGTTCTTCACCAATCTTTTCTTCACGAGTGTCACCGAAGCGAGAAGTAATCTTCACAGCCCAGATGAAACCACGGTTCTTCTTGGCATAGAGGTCGTCATGAGACATTTCCAAGTCAAGAGCGAGGTAACGGAAGATGCTGACATCCTTCACGTTCACTGTAGCACCAGCAACCGGGTAGCCTTCCTTTGTGAAGCGGAGACGAACACCAAGGTGCGGGGAGAGGAAGTAGGTCAAGGTAAGGCTGAATTCCGGATTCACGCCGCTACCACCTTCTTCTTCAGCATGGAAGATATCGATGAGGGAAATTTCTGCCTTAGCTTCGAGAGTGCGGTTGAGGCCGCGGTAGAAGAAGGACAGGTTGAGGTTACTCGGGATGTTGTAAGCATCGCTGCTACCACTACCGAAGAAACCCGGAACAACAAAGGTAAAGCCATCTGCATCAGCAGTGCTGATACCCGGCTGAGCCACGTTCTGCAAAGCAAGGCCGATCAAGAGGTAGCCGTACTTGGAAGAAGAGAGCGCATTGACGGTAACACCGAGGTCTGCACCGAAGGTCAGCTGAGTGGTTTCATCGAACTGGTTGATGTAAAGAATGGAGAGGTCAACACCCAGGGAGACGAACTGCATCAGGTTGTAAGCATAGCCAACCAAGATAGAGTATTCGCCGTAGGACTTGCCACCATCAATGGATGCGCCGTTTTCGAAGAGAGACACGCCCAAAGTGTGCTTGTAATCCCAAGGATAAGTTACGCTGACGTATTCCTGGCTAGCTTCACCACTAATGGAGCTGAAGAATGCAGCGCTGACTTCGAGCTGTTCGGTTTCAGCGATGCCTGCCGGGTTGACGTACATAGCGGTGTTGCCACCAAATTCTGCAAACCAGTCATTCTGCTGATACTTATGGGGAGAATAAGTTGCATCAGCAAACAAGGAAGTGCTAGCGACGGAGAGTCCGAGAACTGCGGTTTTAATAAAATTAGAACGCATCACCTACTCCTTTACTTCATATCCGTGCGGATGAACTCGATACGACGGTTCTGAGCACGACCTTCAGGGGTTTTGTTAGAAGCAACCGGCTGAGAATCACCCATACCGTCAGTGACAATTCGGCTTTCGTCGATACCCTTTTCGACGAGGAAGTTCTTCACTGCGGCAGCGCGGTCAGCGGAAAGCTGCTTATTCTTGTCCTTGTTACCAACGTTGTCGGTATGGCCGACAATCTGGAAGGTAGCATCGGTAAAGGTTTCCATGATGTCCACCACCTTCATAAGAGAGATGTAGGAGTCCGGAGTAATGGTAGCCTTACCAGATTCAAAGTTCACACCTTCGAGAACGAAGCGCTTCTTCGGCGGCTGCGGAACTTCATCCGGGCAACCATCGTCGTCCTTATATTCGTTCTGGGTTTCTGCCTGTTCCGGGCAGAGGTCAACACCCTTACAGATGTGAGCGAAATTGGAGAGCATACCCTTGGCTTCTACCCAAGGATCGCAGAGACCGTCACGGTCGTTATCGGCATCCGGGCAACCATCGTCGTCCTGATAGCCATCGAAGTCTTCAGCTTCTTCCGGGCAGTTGTCGAGACCAGTGCAAACGGATGCGTACTTGTCTGCAACGCCTTCTTCAGAAACCCAAGGATCGCAAAGGCCATCGCCATCGGTATCCGGATTACGGGTTTCTTCAACAGCTTCTTCTTCCTTCACCAGTTCGGTAGCAGTCAAACCGATGTCCATCTTACCCTTACCGCGCTTGAGCATCGGAGAGGTAGACTGGCAGTAGAAGTTCGGCTTGGAAAGAGAAGCATTCATGAACTTCGGATCCAAGGAAACGTTCGTACGGTTAACCTTGATGAACTGGTTGAACGGGTAATAGTTCTTGTAGATGTTGTTGTATTCCACCTTCGTCTGACCGGCAGCCGGGTCAGCAAACACACCGTAGTAGTGGTTTTCCATGAAGATGTTGTTACGGGCGACCACGTTGGTCGGTCCCTTCAAAGCAAGGCCAGAGTAGCCGTTGCGAAGAACAACGTTCTGTTCAATGTAAGCGTCGAGAGACTTAGCACCCCATGCGAGGATGCCGGACCAGCGGTTGCCGTACACCACGTTGTTGCGGAGGTGAGGCAGAGAAATGAATGCGCCGATACCAGTTGCATGGTTGTCCATCACGTAGGTGTGGTGGATGTAGGGAGCAGCGTTTTCGCAAAGAATACCTTCGAGACCGTTTCTCACGGTGAAGTGAGACATTTCGGCGCCAGAAGTACCCATGACGGTAGGACCGCGACGGCCACCATCGATGATGGTAGTGAGCGGATCTTCGCCCTTAAGTACAACACCCATGATCAAGGTGATGTTTTCGTTATAAGTACCGCGCTTAACGAAGATGGTATCTCCGGCGTCGGCGTTACCGAGAGCGTCTGCAATCTTGCTGTAATCACCAGGCACATTGATATTCTTGGCCATGGCGGTTCCGGTAAGAAGCATTGCCCCGGCCGTAATTAAGACCAGTTTCTTTAGGGTCATACTGCTACGTTTCTCCAATCATAGAACACTTTAAATTCTTCAACTTATACGCCACCCAGTTCAGGCGACATAAAATCCAAATGGGAATATACCTTCAAAAAGGGCTTTAGTCAAACGATTTTCGCAAAAAAGGGCAAAAAATGTTGTGATTTTAGCACTTTTGGAGGCACCCGAAGCTTAATCTTCGGAGGCCGGTTCAGCCTTTTCGTCCTCTTTCTTAGCTCCTTGGATAGATACACGGATTTCCTGGCAGGTCTTCTTGATGTCCTGCAGGATCTTGCGAGCACGAGTTCCGGCAGACTTATTGCCGCGAGAGAACTTGTCGTATTCGCGCTTGAAATTTTCGACTTCTTGGTCCAGATCGTTCACTAAGCTCATAAGTAAACTCCACTTAAAATATGCAGTATGGAAAATAAATAAAGTTTTTTGAAAAAATTCGCCATTTTGTAAAACAACGTTTACATTTCCATAATATTACAATAAAAATGTACAAATTCACAGTTTATTCACAATGTGATAACCGCCACAGGTTTTCAAGAGCCGCCCTTCCCCTCTCTCCCACGTTTTCGGAGAAGTCATTGACGAACATATTGATGTGCGCCTCCATCACCTTTTTGTCTTCAATCTGGGCTTTTTCATCAATGAAAGGCGTAACCAGTTCAGAACGGCTACGGGCCATTTTCAGGCTTTCACGGATTTCATTTTCCACCAGGGCTATGGTTTCGTCGCCAAGGGAACGGCGGGCAACGGAAATGCCAAGGGGAATGGGAGTACCCGTTTCCTGTTCCCAGAAAGCACCGAGGTCCTGCAGCAAGTGAAGACCGTCTCGCTTCCAGGTGAAACGGTGTTCGTGGATGGTCACACCTTGTACGTAATCCTTGGAGAGGAGGCCTTCGTAGACCTGATTGAACAAGGCGAACTGGAGGTTAGGCTTACCGCCAAACTTTTTCTGGTACCAAAACTTGAACAACAAAGCGGCCGTAGTGTTTGCCCCAGGTAAAATCGTGGGAGCGTTTCCGTCAAAGGAGTCCGCGTTTGAAGAAAGAAGCAGGGGACCGCATTCATAACCGATGGCACCGCCGCAACCCAGGCAACGGTAATCCTTCTCGATCTCGGGATAGACCTGGGCGCTGACTTTCGCTACATCAAGCTTTCCAGCCATGATCCATTCGTTTAGGGTCTGGACATCGGCGAAATGGACATCCCATTCAAAGGGAGATTTTTCGAGGCCATGGACCAGGGCTTCGTAGATGTAGGTGTCATTGGGACAGGTGGAGATTCCGAGAGACAGGCGCATGGTTCTAGTTATGAGGTTCGAGGTTCGAGGTTCGAGGTTCGAGGTGTGAGGTATGAAGTATGAAAAATTTGGGGCGATTTATTGTTGCGGCCTAGGACTGCAATTCTAGTAATTCGTAATTGGCAATTCGTAATTGAAAAGCTCTCTGAGCTTTTCGAGGGCTTCGGCGATTTTCCACTGGGATTTGTCGCGGGCTCCCACAAAGTTGCTGACCGCGCGAATTTCGTAGGCGTTCACGGAAAACGCCTTGCAGATGGAGAAGCAGGCGGCGCCCTCCATGGATTCCACGTCGGCATTGAACAAATGAGCGCGGACACGGGCGGTGGCTTCGGTTCCGGTACAGCAGTTGACGGAAATGCCCGAGGCGCCCCGCAGGTTTCGAATCCAGAGGGGAGCGGAAGACGGGTCGGCGGCATCGTACTTCTTGACTTCGCCGGAAATTTTCGACCAGGCGGTAAAGGAGCCTTCTTTTTCTTCGACTCCTAGATCGCCAACGACCTCAGTGTCGACGCGGACGACATCACCCACTTGCAGGTCGCGGTCCTTAAAGGCGCCACAAATCCCCACTAGTACAACCGACGTAATTCCCAGTTCGTTTTTTCGATTAAGTAAAGCGGAAAGGTTTGCAGAAAATTCCACAAGGCCAACGCCCAAAATTGCGGCGCAGCCAATGCTCTTGCAACCTACGGCAAGTGGAATTATTTTATCTGTAATATTGCTTGAATTTTCCGGAACAGGTGTTTCCGGAAACATTTTTGAGAATTCCAACGTTGACGCAAAAGCAAACAACGTCATTCGGAATTACTCCAGCTTTTCGACAGCTTCGGAAAGGGATTTTTCCAATTCGTCTACGCGATCCAGCTTGAGGTTCCAGGGACGTTCCACTTCGCAACGGGCCACAGCCACTGCAGTTGCCTTCACTAGACGTTCCTCAAAGGAAAGGTTCTGGGAATCAGCCAGGAGCCAGCCAGCAAAGAAGGAGTCGCCTGCACCGATATCGTTCTTCATCTGGATGGTCGGCGGTTGGAGCTGAATGCCCTGGAACTTGCCTTCCACAAGCCTAAAGGCGCGGACCGGAGCATCTTCATCGGTCACCACCAGATTCTTGATGGGGAGACGTTCCAGCACCGTGGTAGCGGACATCTTCCAGAACTGGGGACTGCTCATCACCAGAGGAATGCCCATACGTTCGCAAAGCTTGCAGTATTCGTCGAGGTTGATCTTGAGAAGTTCCACACCCTTGGCGAGCCAGGCGTCGATGCCTTCGATAGCGTCGATAAAGACCTTCTTGCCCGTGAAGTCCAGGGAGTTGATCTGGTCCACGTCAAAACCCTTGGGGAAAGAACCGCAAAGGGCAACGCTCTGGGTGGAAGCCCAGTACTGGTTCAAGGTCTGGATGAAGTCTTCGTTTTCCACTTCAGAAAGGAGCGGAGACGGTTCAATAAGTTCTGTAGATTCGCCTTCGCTGACGATGGTGGTGCAGATGCGGGTCGGTTCCTTGATCCACACCGGAGCCTGCTGGATACCGCAGGCAGACAGTTCGTCAAAGATTCGGGAGCCGTGCTCAGAACCCAAGAAATGCATCAGGAGCGGAGTACCGCCAAGCAACTGCAGCACGCGGCCGCAGTTGATGCCCTTACCGGAGGCGTAGGATTCCACCTTGCTAATGCGGTGGACTTCGCCCAGCGTGAACTTGTCCAGGAAGAACAAACGCTGCCATGCCGGATTCAAACCGAGAATGAGAATTTCCTGAGCCATATTTCCCCAATCCTTGATGAACTTAGAAGTTCACCTTGTAGAACTTACGCTTACCCACCTGGATAACCATCTGGTCGCCGCCCTTGATTTCAATCTGGGCCTGAGGATCAGCCAGCTTTTCGCCACCGATCTTGACGCCACCGTTCTGGACCATGCGGCGGGCTTCACCCTTGGAGGCGAAAGCCTTGACTTCCACCAGGAGGTCGAGGGCGCCGTAGGAACCGGCAGCGACAGAGCATTCCGCAGCATCGCTAGGAATTGCGTTACCGCTGTGGACTTCCTTTTCCTTGGCAGCGGCTGCTTCTGCAGCTTCGGCGCCATAGTACTGAGTCACGATGTCCATAGCCAGACGATGCTTTGCTTCGTTGGGGTTCATCTTGCCGGAAGCAACGTCAGCCATCATCTGCTTGATTTCTTCCATGGGGATTTCGGTCAAGAGTTCGAACCAGTTTTCAACGATGCTGTCAGCCAGGCTGTAGATCTTGTGGTACATCACGTCCGGAGCTTCGTTGAGGCCCACGTAGTTACCGATGGACTTGGACATCTTGACCTTGCCGTCGGTACCAAGGAGGATGGGCATGAAGAGACCGATCTGGGGTTCCATGCCTTCAAAAATCTGAAGGTCGCGACCGCGAAGTACGTTGAACTTCTGGTCGGTACCGCCAAGTTCCACGTCGGACTTGATAGCCACGGAATCGTAGCCCTGCATCATGGGGTACATGAATTCGTGGAGGCTAATGGGAGTGTTGGCGGTATAGCGGTTGTGGAAGTCTTCGCGTTCAAGCATCTGAGCCACAGTGAACTGGCCCATGAGTTCGGTCACCTTGCTGAAGTCCAGCCTGGAGAACCATTCGCCATTGTAGTGGATTTCCACCTGGTCGCGACGGACAACCTTGAAGAACTGTTCCTGGTATTCCTTTGCATTTTCCAGAACCTGTTCGTGAGTCAAACGAGGACGGGCCTTGTTACGGCCGCTGGGGTCACCAATCTGAGCGGTGTAGTCACCAACGATAAGAACAACGGTATGACCGAGATCCTGGAACTGACGGAGCTTGCGCATCACGACGGTATGGCCGAAATGAACATCCGGAGCAGTGGGGTCAACACCCATCTTGATACGGAGGGGAACGCCAGTTTCATAGGACTTCTGAAGTTTCTTTTCGAGTTCATCCTGCGGGACGATGTCGATCACGCCGCGCATCAAAATATCAAGCTGTTCTTTAACAGGACGGAATTGCATAATTTTCTCAGTGGTTAGTGGTTAGTGATTGGTGGTTAGGAAATGCTAGCCATCAATCAACTAAAGCCCATGGAAAAAGAGTGAATTTTCATTTTCGGAAGGAAAGATAGAAAATAGTAGGAAGTAGGAAGTAGGTAGTAGACCGAGAGATGCAGGGAAAAAGCAAGATTCTCGGTCGGAGCCGGGAACGACGAGGGAAAAAGCGCCTGGAACTTATCGGGTAAATGCAGCCAGGTCGATGCCCAGCTGTTTTATTTTGTATGTAAGAATGCGGGGCGTGGTAGAAAGGCTGCGGGCGGCTGCAGCCATCTTGCCCTTGGAACTCTTGAGGGCGTCGCAGATGATGTCCCGTTCGTAAGCTTCCACCATCAGTTTCAAGTTGCCGGACACCTGGGTGCCGGAAGTTTCCGCAGTCTGCAATGTGGTGGGAAAATGATGAGGATAAATCACGTCTTCATCAGTCACGAGAACTGCGCGTTCTATGGCGTTTTCAAGTTCACGGACGTTGCCCGGCCAGGGATAGCTCATGAGCATATTGATGGTGGTGCGGGCTAGACGACGAACATTCTTGCCAACAATACGGCAGTAATGTTCCACAAAGTGGTCTGCCAAAAGCACAATGTCAGTCTTGCGGTTGTGCAAGGCGGGCACATAAATGGGAGAAATGTGGAGCTGGTAGTAAAGGTCTTCACGGAAGGTGCCCTCGGCCACCATCTGCTGCAAGTTCTTTGTGGTGGCGGCAATGATGCGGACATTCACCTTCTTTGAAAAACGAGCGCCGACGCGTTCCATTTCGCCGTCCTGCAGCAGGCGCAAAAGCTTCACCTGAAGATTGGGAGAAAGTTCCGCCACTTCATCCAAAAAGAGCGTACCGCCATCGGCCTGTTCCACACGGCCCGGGGTTTCCGTAAGGACGCCTACCAAGGCGCCACGTTCACTTCCGAAAAGTTCGCGATCCAGCACAGATTCTGGCATGGAGGCGCAATGGACGCGGATGTAGGGATGAGTATTGCGGTCGGAACGGTAATGGATGGCTTCTGCCACAAGGCCCTTGCCGGTACCCACCTCCCCCACAATCAGAACCGGGAGAGGATTCTTGGAAACCTGGTCAATCTGGGCGTAGACGCGTTGCATTTCGCTGGAGCGGCCGATGATATTGTCCGGCTGGAAACGATCCTTCAGCTCCATAGTCAAACGTTCATTTTCCGCCTTCAAAATCTCGTTTTCTTCGCGGGCCTGACGACGGAGCTTCACAGCTCCAGCAAGCATCTGGGCGATAATTTCCAGCAGGCGAAGTTTCTCGGGAAGTTCCGTTTCCACAGGATTCTGGACGTCGGCACTCAAGGCGCCAATGACTTCGTGTTCCATAATCACGGGAACGCAAAGGAAGGCACGGTTTTCATCTTTACCGCGGCCCGTACGGTCAAGGAAGTTGGGGTCCTTGCCCACAGAAGGAATGATGATCGGCTTGCCGGTTTCAACCACGCGGCCGGTAACACCTTCACCCACCTTATAACGGCCTTTTCGGGCCTGACGGCTGGAAAGGCCTTCTGCAATTTCAATGGAAATTTCACCGGTATGGCGATTATACAACGTAAGGGTGGCATGCAGCACACCCATAGTGGATTCCAACACTTCGAGAATGGGATGAGCCACGCTCTCGAAGTCCAGACTCTGGTTCAAAATGGAGCTAATCTTGTAGAGCAGCTCCAGTTCTTGAATTTTATTTTGATCGCCGGATTGCATAGCAGTGGTTAGTGGTTAGTGGTTGGTGGTTAGTGATTCCTGTTTACTAACCACTGTTTACTAATCACTACTTCAGCGCTTCCTGGACCAGGGCGCTAACGCGCTTGCCATCAAAACGACCCTTGACCTTGGGCTGCAATTCCTTCATGATCTTGCCCATGTCCTTGGGAGAGGTTGCGCCAGTTGCAGCCTTGATTTCTGCAATGAGAGCCTTGACTTCGTCTTCGGTCATTTCGGCAGGCATGTACTTCTTGTAGATTGCGATGACAGCTTCTTCAGCCGGAATCTTGTCTTCAAAGCCACCCTTCTTGAGGATTTCAATGGCTTCCTGCTTCTGCTTCACACTCTTGGCCAGCACGTCGACGCACATTTCGTCGGTAATGCTTTCGGTAATCTGGGCCGGAGTTGCACCGGACTTCATTGCTTCGTTCTTGATGTCAGAATGAAGAGTACGGAGAACGCTGAGGGTTTCGGAGTCATGGGCCTTCATGGAAGCCTTGACGTCGTTGAGAATGCGAGTAAGCAATGCACTTGCCATAATTAAAATCCTTTTGTCTATAAACACCTAATGAGCCACCAACCACAGGTCAGCGACTCACAGATCATAAAGTTTCGCTTTTGAACTTGTTCCCCAGCTACGCGTAGGCTAGAGAAACAAAGAGCGGCTACAATTCAACGGGCAAGAGCCCAGAGAATTAGTAGAGACGCTTGCGGTTCTGGTCAGCGATTTCCTTCAAACGCTTGCGACGAGCAGCAGTTTCGATGCGCTTCTTTTCTTCAGAAGGCTTTTCGAAGCGCTGACGCTTCTTGACATCGGAAATGATGCCGTTCTTTTCGCAAGACTTGGTGAAACGCTTGAGAGCGCGTTCGAAAGGTTCGTTGGACTTAACAATAACGCCGATCACGATAATCCTTTGGTTAATAATTAAAAATTCAAATTTGGATAGCCAAATATATTCATTCCTGTGAGTTCCGTCAAGGGTCATAAAAAAAGAGCGGCTTTTTATTGTAATAACTTGCGGAATATCAAAGACTTATGTATATTTAAAAAAACTTACAAAGCATAGTTTATCTTGATTTTTCAAAAAAAACGGAGATTGGGATGAAATCCTTTTCAGCTTTATCTTTAGGCTCCCTCGCCCTGGCCTGCTCCTTGTTCATGGCCTGTAACGAAGAAGAAGACCTGGTTCCGCAGATGGAACCGGCAAAACCGGCCGCCCAGGCAGCAGCTCCCGCCGCAAAGCCGGCTCCCGCACCTGCAGCCGAAGCAGCAGCCCCTGCAGCAGAAGAAGCAAAGGCAGCAGACGAACCGCAGCTGGTTCCCATCCAGTCTCTTTCCGCATCCAAGGACGAAGCCGTCAAGGAAGAAGTCCCGGCAGCCAAGGCTCCCATCGCAAATGGCGACGGTCAGTTGGACAAGGGCGACTATGTAATCCAGGTTAGCATCCAGGCTTCCAAGAAGGCTGCAGACGCTATCGTGAAGAAATTGGCAGAAAACAACGTGAAGGCCTACATCGCATCCGTAGAAAACCCGGGTGAACTGGAAGGCACCTACTACCGTATCCGCGTGGGTTACTTCGCAAGCTCCGCAGACGCCCAGAACTACGGTAAGCAGACTTTGAGCCCGCTGAACTACGCTTGGTGGGTGGACAAGACCAAGAACGACGAAGTCGGCAATCCTGGTGGCGGCGAAAGCAGCTCCTATAGCAATAGCGCATCCTACAGCAGCAACACCGCTTCTAACGGTAGCTGGGACGATGACGAAGAAGAGGAAGAAGAAGTCGTAGAAATTCCGGCTTCCAAGTCCGCACCTGCAGCAGCTCCCGCTCCGGAAGCAAAGCCTGCTCCGGCTCCCGCACCCAAGGCAGAGCCCGCCCCGGCACCGGCACCTGCTCCGGCCCCCGCGCCCGCAGCCAAGCCTGCTCCTGCCGCACCGGCAGCTCCTGCAGCACCCGCAGCCCCGGCTCCCGCAGACGACCTGGACGACGACTGGGAATAATAAGTCAAGACTATGAAAAAAGCTCCGTTCCAATGAACGGGGCTTTTTTTATTGTGAGAATAAACTGAAGTTATCTGTTAAAGTCCATACTTTTCAGCATACTGATCGCAAACATCTTCCCAGCCTTCCACAGCTTCTTCAATGGAGACTTCATCGTAGTCGGAGTATGTCAAGTCATGGGTCGTGCAGTTGATATTGGTATACCAGCTGCCTCTTTTCTTTTTTTCGCATTGTTCAGACGCTTCGGAAGCGGACGGGTAGTATTCCTTGTAGCTGTAATAGATCCTGTCTCCCTTGAGCGTTCCATCAGCCTGGTAGGTAGCACCGTTCAAGCCCATCTTCATCGTAACGGTAGTAGAAGTGTAGGACACGTTGCAGTAATTGCCGCTAGAGTCGCTGCTTCCGGTACTGCTATCGCCACAGGCTACCAAGCCCAAAGCCATAACCATCATTGCTGCAGAAAGAGCAATTTTCATATTCATTGAATAAGCCTCCTTTTTCCTTGTACTTATCGGTATTTAAAGCTAGATAATCAATTGCTATATTTGACGGCATGGCTACAAAAAAACCTAAGATTTTCGTTGTCCACCTGGGTTGCTCCAAGAACCAGGTCGACGCAGAACGCCTCGTCGGCGAAATGTTGAACGCCGGTTTCCAGACTACCGAAACCGCCTCCAAGGCAGACTTTATTTTGGTGAACACCTGCGGCTTTATCGAAGCCGCCAAGGAAGAATCCATCAATGCGATTCTCGCCCAGGTAAAGGCCAAGAAGGCCAAGCAGAAACTTATCGTGGCAGGCTGCCTCAGCGGTCGCTACGGCGAAGAGCTTGAAAAGGAACTTCCCGAGGTTGACTACTGGGTCGGTACCTACAAGCCCGGTGAACTCCTGAAGAAGATGGGCATTGACCAGCCCGCAGGTTGCAATCCGGATAAGTTGCCCCGATTGAACTTGGGCGGCCTTCCCCACCATGCCTACCTGAAGATTGCCGAAGGTTGCAACCGCCGTTGCGCCTATTGCGCCATTCCCAATATCCGCGGCCTCCAGAAGTCCATCCCCATCGAGGACCTGGTGAAGGAAGCCAAGGAACTGGAAGCCCAGGGCATCAAGGAACTGACCTTGATTGCGCAGGACACCACCTACTTCGGCCGCGAAAAGAAGAACAAGAGCGAGACCCTTACCAACTTGCTGAAGGCGATCCTTGCGGAAACCAACATTCCTTGGATCCGTATGCTCTACTGGTATCCCGCATTCGTCGACGACGAACTGCTGGACCTTATGGCAAGCGAGCCCCGTCTGGTGAAGTACATCGACATGCCCATCCAGCACAGCAGCGACAGCGTTCTGAAGAACATGCTCCGCAAGTACACCCGCAAGGAACTCATCGACATTTTGCGCAGGATCCGTACCAAGCTGCCCGACGTTACCCTCCGCACCACAGTGCTGGTAGGTTTCCCCGGTGAAACCCACGAAGACTTCGAAGACCTGATGGACCTCCTCCAGGAAATCAAGTTCGAACACCTGGGCGGTTTTGTGTTCAGCCCCGAGGAAGGCACCCCGGTGATGTCCATGAAGAAGCTCACTCCCGTGGATGAAAGCGAAGCCCGAGCTCGCCTGGCCGCAATCACCGACTTCCAGGAAGAACTGGCCGCCCAGTACGCCGAAGACATGATCGGCAAGGAAATTACCGTGATTCTCGACGAAGTGGCCGAGGAAAGCGAATACCACTTCTACGGCCGCACCGAAGGCAACTCCCTGGATACCGACGACATCGTCAAGGTCCTTGAAGGCGACGGTGAAGTGGGCGAATTCAGAAAGGCCCTGGTCGTTGACGCAGAACCTCACGAATTGATTGTCCGCCTGCTTTGAGCGACCGGTCTTTAACTTATGAAAAAGGCGGACCCAACGGTTCGCTTTTTTCTATATTGCACAAAGTTCGCCCGTGTATCACAATGGATAGTGTCCTCCCCTCCGAAGGGAGTTATTCCGGTTCGATTCCGGACATGGGTATAAAAAAAGACCGCTGTTAAAGCGGCCTTTTTCATTTCAAGTTTTTTGCAGACTCTAGGAATCAGCGACCTGCAGCACCAGAACGGGCACGAGCCTTTTCACGTTCACGACGACGCTTTTCAGTGTCATCCGGGAAGAGTTCCGGCAATGCGTAACCGATGGCGATACCGAAGACAATACCGGTCTTGCTCATACCATTCGGATTCACAACACGAGAAACGTAGGTAACTTCAAGGTCGGAGTCAGAGTTAGCCTTTTCGCGGAAGCTGGGGTTTTCGGCACCAGTCTTTTCGAGAATCGGGGCATAGTACATACCAATGGAGAACTGCAAATAGTACCATTCATTGGTGAGGTAGGAAATCAAGAGGTCAGCCTGGTAACCGTTAACAGCGATCAAAGGACGGACCTTGGTTGCTTCGTCCGGGATAATGTCATGGTCAAAGTAGACGGTACCATAAGAAAGGGAGAGACCCAGGTGGAGCGGGTTCTTCGGGAAGAGGTACATGTTAATACCGACCTTGTAACCGGAACCACCTTCCAGGGTGAATTCTTCGAAGTCGCTATCGGTACCCTTGGGGAGGAAGCCTACAGAGCCGTATACACCGAAATGAACCGGGATAAGGATTTCGGGGAAGATATATTCGGCACCGATACCGAAGCTCATACCCATACCGGATTCGCCCATGAAGGAGTAACGGGAACCCATACCAATCTGGAGCATGAGACGGTTACGGAGCCAGTCACGACGACGCAGAGAGTTTGCGTATTCGTCCTGACGCTGTTCTTCTTCAAACTTCTTACGTTCCAGCTGTTCCTTGCGCTGTGCAGCACTCAGGCCAGTTTCGCTAGCGAATTCTTCAGCACTTTCGTCAACGCTTTCTTCATCATCGATGGAAGCTCTAGAACCACCGGACGGTGCAGAAGCCCATTCGTCATCATCGTCAGCGGATTGTTCGGCTGCAGCCGGAGCAGAAATGAAGCCTTCATCATCATCTTCATCATCCTGAGCCCAGGCCAAAAAAGCGGTCAAGCAAACTGTCAAAAGCAATTTTTTAATCATCAAAAGCCTCGGATTATATAATCACTTACGGAATATAACTTATTTATGGGATTTTTTACCAAAAAGTTCTTGTAAAATGTTGGTTTATAACGAATTTCACGTTATTTTGCAGAAATCAGCTTCGCTTTGATGGAACCAAGGGCAATTTCGCATTCCATAAGCACCGGTATTCGACGTTCGTCGTCGGTCAACCAGATGAAAATTCGGCCCTTGGACACGAAAATTCCGTCGCCATCCAGTACAGGCTCCACCTTCACCGTATTCACCTCCCCCAGCACCGTCTTCATTTTTTCACGGCCATGGGTGATCACCTTCAGTTCATAGCGTTTCTTTCCGCTCACCGCAGAGAACTTGGAAGTCTCCCCCACGGTCAGAGGCATGGTTCGAACCAGGTAGAATGCGGACATGATACTATGTTCCATGCCCTTGATGGCGACCACCGTATCTGCGGAACGCTTCACCGTACGTTTTACCGGATCAGTGAACACCGTATCGGAAAGCCAGGCCTTTTCTCCCTTTCGGTCAAAACGGATGACAGACTTGTTGTGGTAGCTTCCTTCGTGGAGTGTCTTGCGGAACACCTCGGTCATAAGTCCCTTGTTGCGGACACGGGTATAGATCGTGTCGGCCACCGGGTAGAGCCTTTTGAAGGTTCCCTTGTCATGGGCCATGGTGTAGAACTCGGTCTTTCCATCGGGAGCGGACTTCACTTCCAAGGTGGCGGTACCCGCAGTAATGGGGCCCCAGCTCAGATTGAATTCAAGACGTTCACCCTTCATCCAGGGAGCGTCCACTACAGGAAGATTCGGTTCACCGGCAAGTACATTTACCGGCATCACCATAGCCAAAAAAACCGCCGCAAGGACTGCGGCAAGTAAGCGATGAGATGAGCGCCGAGAGAAAATGGACATATTAGCGAGGGTGATGCACCATAATCTACGAATCATGAAGTACGAAGTACGAGAAACAATCTCATAATTCATAAATCATAATTCATAATTGGATTTATCCTTCGATGTCGCCCAGGTCCTTGCGGTACTGGATGAGCTTAGCCTTGACTTCCGGATCGGAGAGCGCAACGATGTGAGCAGCCAGATAGCCTGCGTTCTTGCCGTTACCGATACCCACGGTTGCCACCGGAATGCCACCCGGCATCTGGACGATGGAGTGGAGAGCATCCACACCGTTCAGCGGGCCACCTGCGCAGGGCAGACCGATTACCGGAAGGATGGTGTGGGCAGCCAGCACGCCCGGAAGAGCGGCTGCAAGACCTGCAACACCGATGATTACCTGAAGACCGCGGTCAGCAGCTTCCTTGGCATACTTTGCAGTTGCGTTAGGAGTGCGGTGAGCGGAGTAGATATTGAATTCCCACTTGATGCAGAAGCTATCCAGCACTGCGGTGATCTTATCTACGACTTCCTGGTCGCTCTTGCTACCAGCGACAATACCAACTTTTGCGTTTTCTACTTGCATCTTGCGAGACCCTTCTTACCAATGTCCTTACGATAGAACTTACCTTCAAATTCAACCTTTTCGCAAGCGGCGTATGCGACGTCCAGAGCTTCGCGAAGAGTTGCGCCATGACCTACGACGCCGAACACGCGGCCGCCGTTGGTGACCAGCTTACCGTCGGCCATCTTGGTACCGGCGTGGAGAACCTGAGCGCCGTTCTTTTCGGCTTCTTCGATACCGGTAACCACCTTGCCCTTTTCGTAGGAACCAGGATAGCCAGCACTTGCGAGAACCACGATTGCAGCGGAACCCTTGGGAGCCTTGGGAGCGCCAAGCTTGGCCAGTTCGCCCTTTTCGGCAGCGTCAAAGAGAGCCAGCACGTCGCCATCGTAAAGCGGCAGAACAATCTGGCATTCCGGGTCACCCAGACGGCAGTTGTATTCCACAACCTTGGGGCCCTTGGAGGTCACCATGATGCCCACATAGAGCACGCCAGTGTAAGGCTTGCCTTCGGCAGCCATACCCTTGAGGGTCGGTTCGATAATAGTCTTCTTGACTTCATCCAGCAGAGCGTCGGTAACAACCGGAGCCGGAGAGTAAGCACCCATTCCACCAGTGTTCGGGCCCTTGTCGTCGTCGAAGACGCGCTTATGGTCCTGAGCGGAAGAGAGAATCACGTAGTCCTTGCCATCGCAGACCACGAAGATGGAGGCTTCTTCGCCGTCCATGAATTCTTCGATCACCACAGTCTTGCCGGATTCGCCGAACACGGCCTTTTCGCCAAGCATTTCTTCAACAGCATCGTCAGCTTCCTTGTCGGTCATGCAGACGATGGCGCCCTTACCAGCGGCAAGGCCGGAAGCCTTCACCACGATGGGTGCGGGATGTTCTGCCAGGAACTTCTTGGCGGAAGCCAGGTCGGTAAAGGTTTCGAAAGCTGCAGTAGGAACATTGTACTTCTTCATGATGTCCTTGCTGAAAGCCTTGGAGCCTTCGAGAGCTGCAGCACCTGCGGTAGGACCGAAGGCACGGAGACCGCGAGCACGGAATTCGTCAACAACGCCAGCGACCAGCGGAATTTCCGGGCCGATGATAGCGAGGTCGATGTTGTTGGCAACAGCGAGATCGGCAATAGCCTTGGGGTCAGCCACATCCACGGGGATGCACTTGCCGAGGTTTGCCATACCCGGGTTACCCGGAGCGCAAATGAGGGAGTCGCACATGGGAGACTTCTTTACAGCGAGGGCAATGGCGTGTTCACGTCCACCGCTACCGACAACGAGAATATTCATACTGTGTTTCCTTTTTTATTTCAAACTTAACGAGCCAACTATTTCAAGAACAGGGAGAGCTTTCCGAAATCGAGGATTGTGATGAACACAAAGAACGAAATAAAGAATGCTGCAGCAACGTTCTGAATAACAGTCTGGGTCTTTGTAGAAAGGGGTTTGCCGCGGAGCTTTTCAATACCGAGGAACATGAGGAGACCACCATCGGTAATTGCCAGCGGAAGCAAATTCATAACGCCAAGGTTGATGCTGATGAGAGCGAGAAGCATGAGGAATTCCTGGAAGCCGCTCATCCAGACGTTACCCATCACGGCCACGATAGAAACCGGACCAGAGAAAGCATCCATCTTGACCTGGCCCTTGAAGAGGCGGCCGAAGTAGCGGAAAATACTGGTGGTCATCTTCAGGCTTGTAGCGCAGGTCTTTTGTAAAGCCTCGATAGGACCGCGACGGACAAACTTCGTTTCGCGGAACAAAACGTAACCCATCTGGACACCAACCATGTAGCGCTTGGTTTCTTCGCTGTAGACGGGAGTCATGGGAAGGGTCAAGGTATCGCCACCACGAATCACAGTGACTTTAACTTCTTCACCCTTGGAGCCATCAATTTGGCGGACCACATCTTCGTAACGGCCAATGTGGTTGCCGTTGATTTCAAAGACCGTATCGTTCTGGAGGATGCCGGCCTTTTCAGCAGCGGAGCCAGCCATAGGCGGCAAGCGGACAATCACTCGATTCTGGGGATAGATACCAATATCACCAATACCCATCTTTGTTTCAGATTCCGTAGAATCCTTGGCGGGAATTACCAGTTCTTCGGGAACCACGGTAATCATTACCGGAGCACCACCACGATGGATTTCCAGTTCCACATTGGCACCAAGGCTAACACCGATCTGTTCACGGAAATCATCCCAGCCTTGGGTTTCCTTACCGTTCATAGCGGTAATGGTATCACCAGGAAGAACACCAGCAACCTCAGCAGGAGATCCCTTACCCACGAAACCGATAATCAGTTCCTTGTTGGCAGGTTCCTGAACACCCACCATATAAAGGATCATCAAAAGAATAAATGCGAAAACGATATTGATAAAGGGGCCGGCAAAGGCAATTGCTGCTCGAGCGCCTACGGACTTTCCTGTAAAGTCACGTTCACCGGGAACCTGGCCGTCCTTGAAGGAATCGGGATTTTCGCCAGCCATGGCCACATAACCACCAAAAGGAATGGCAGAAATGCAGTATTCCGTTTCGCCCTTTCTAAACCTGAACAACTTCTTGCCAAAGCCAACACTGAAAGTGTTCACCTTCACGTTATTCCACTTGGCCACCAGGAAATGACCCAGTTCATGGATAGTCACCAGGAAGCTGAGGCCAATAATGCCCAGTACGAACATCAAAACATTGTCAAGAATAGAACTCATCGTGAGGTAATATAGAAATTCATTATATGGTAGACCAAAAAAGGCGACCCAAGTGGGCCGCCTTTTACAGGAGATCCCGGCCTTCGCCGAGATGACATTAGTATCGCGAGGATGACATGCAACATTTACTTGAGGTGGTTGCCCTTCAAGTCGAAACGTTTGCCAGCCTTTTCAATGAAGACCTTCTGGTTTGCAAAGCGGAGGCGAACCTGGTTTTCAGAAGAAACCTTGTGATTTGCAATGGAAGGTTTGATGGCCAACGACGATCCGTTTCCTTTGGCAACACCAGCCACAGCAAAGCTAGGAGCATAGCCTGCGTTCAAAGCTTCAATTGCACCTGCAAGGTATGCGAGAGGCGCATTCCAGTTAATGGCCACTTCGTTAGTCGCATAGCTGCAACGGTTGTCTGTATAGGAGGTAGCCGGATCACCAGTTCTATAATCCTTACATTCCCAGGATTCAGAACCAATGTCTTCGCCACCAGGCTGCGGGCCACCCACAAGCATGCCCGGAACAGGAGCGCTCACCTTGTCGGCCGTGCTAGGACGATGGTGCGGAAGCTTAGGAGACTTTGTACCAAAGCCTGTCAAGAAAGACATATCGAGGGGATTTTTACCCAAGAGATAATCCAGCACCATCTTTGCGGCATCATAATACTTGTCTTCACCAGTCATGTAATAGGCGTGCAACAGCCAAACGCCCTGGTTAGCAGCAACGGCATTAGAGCCCCATACGAAATCTTCGTTATCCATTACGACGCCATAGCCTGTCTTGGTACGTTTTGCGAATTCGTCTGCAAGCTTGGAGATGACTCCCAAAGCTGTCGTAGCATCGCCACCGAACTGGGTTGTATGGGTTGCAGCACCATAGAGGGCAAGGCCAGAAACATCACCCCAGTTAGGGACGTTGCCTTCGGCATAGCTCTGCTTGTAGGAAGCTTCGCCAGTAGTGATGAACATTTCTGTACCGGCAAACTGCTTTTCATCGTTGAGCCACTGGTCACCATATTCACCAGTAGACACATCAGAAGGATTGCTGAAAGGCTTGTTGGGATTCTGGGAGCCCCATGTATAAGCCTTCTTTGCAGCTTCCAAGCAGGTGTTTGCAAAGGTTGCATCAAAGGATTTGTAGACACGTGCAGCAACCGCCATCACAGCAGCAAAATCAAAGGTAGCTGCAGAACCCTTACCAACAACATAAAGGGGGTCTTTGTCTGCAGAAGGCATGATATCACCAGGGAAGCCCAAGGTTGTCAGCTTATGATAGACGCCACCGTCGGAAGCCTGCATGGTAAGCATCCATTCCAAGTTCCACTTGATTTCCGCGAGCAAATCCGGTAACGTTCCTTCAGCAGGAATGTTCCACTTGAGGGTGTTGAAATAATCCGGGAAATGTTCGTACAGAGAAAGCAAGGTATAAGTAGTAATACCGGAGTTTACAATGTAGCGACCATAGTCACCTGCATCATACCAACCCTTGGTAGAGTTAATAGTGCCAGATGTTCCTGTAGAATTGTGAAGCTGAACAGATCCATTAGTATGACCTGCAGAACGTTTCCACTGACCAGCATAGGTTTCATCCAACGCCATAGATGCTCGCTGATAGTAGAACCACTTTAAGGCAGCCTTCGTCACATCTTCGTACGTCTTATCGGTGATTTTCAAATCCTGGCGAAGCACCTGGCCATTCTGCTTAATGCTGTAAGTACCGGCAGTCTTCAGTTCGGAAATATCCACCAGCTGCACGTTCTGATCACTGGGATCCCAATGGCTCGCATTGCCGGGTGTTACAGTAAGAACAGTCTGGCCAGCCTGATTTACAATTTCAACAGGACCATTGCCATCCAAAAGTACAAAGTTGTTGACATCACCCGCACGATAACCAATTTGGTTAATGAAAGCGGAAGCACCGAATGCGGCACTTGCGAAAGTCAAGGCAGAAATTGCCAAAGGTGCAAACTGCTTAAGACCGAATTTGGAAAACATCTCATACTCCCTAGTTAAATTTTCACAAATTTAATATACCTCAAATTTACAACAAATCTTAGATTTCTGGGTCATTATTGTTTACAACTGTAGCCACTGTGATATTTTGCAAGGAAAAAAGGGTTCATTTACAAAAAAAAGCCCCTGAGGTTCCACTCAGGGGACTGAAAAATTCGAATTCTATTGGACCTTTAAGCCTCCAGAAGACAATGTTCGCTTTTACTTAATCAAGTCGAGAGTCAGGCGGCGAGCTTCAGCGTCGGCTTCCAAGACCTGGTCGAGGGTCAAATGACCGGTCAGGTTGGGAGCGCCATTGATGATGGTTTCCACATGACGGGGAATATCGGTGAACTTCAGCTTGCCATCCAGGAAACGGTCAACAAGGACTTCGTTGGCAGCATTCATCATGGCGGGGACTACACCGCCGCGGCGGCCAGCTTCGAAAGCAAGAGCCAGGCAGCGGAACTTGTTGAAGTCCGGTTCGAAGAAGGTCAGCTGACCGAGGGTCGGCAAGTCGAGACGCTTGGTTTCAAGAGGCAAGCGTTCCGGCCAAGTGAGGGCCACCTGGATAGGAATGCGCATGTCGGGAGCGCCCAGCTGAGCCATAAGAGAACCGTCACGGAACTGCACCAGGGAATGTACCATGGACTGGGGGTGCACCACCACCTTGATCTGTTCATACGGAATATGGAACAGGAAGTGGGCTTCCAGAACTTCAAGGCCCTTGTTCATCATGGAAGCGGAGTCGATAGTGATCTTACGACCCATGCTCCACACCGGGTGATTGAGGGCGTCTGCCACGGTGATGTTTTCAAACTTTTCGATGGGCCAAGTGCGGAAAGGACCACCGGAAGCGGTGATTTCCAGGCATTCCACTTCCTTGTTGGGACGGTCCGCCAGGCACTGGAAAATGGCGCTATGTTCAGAATCGATGGGAGTGATGAATGCCTTGGGATTTTCGGCCAGCTTGTCCCAGATAACGGGGCCAGCCATCACCATGGTTTCCTTGTTGGCGAGGGCCACATGCTTACCGTGTTCAATGGCAGTAATGGTAGGGAGACAGCCAACAGCGCCCATCAAGGCGTTGATGATAATGTCGGCCTTGGGGTCGGCGGCCAGTTCGCAGAGGCCTTCCATACCGGAGAGCACCGGCATGTTAAGGATGGCGCTCAGTTCCTTGGCGGCTTCGGGCTTGAACATGCAGACGCGTTCAACATGGAACTTGCGGACAATTTCTGCAACCTTTTCAACGCTGGAGTTTGCAGCTACCGCATAAACCTTGAACAGGTCAGAATGCTGAAGGCAGACATCTACTGTGGAAGTTCCGATGGAACCGGTAGCACCGAGAAGAACGACATTTTTCATTTTTCAAAATTCCTTATTTTCATAAAAAAGATAGTATAAAAAAGGACCCCGGAACAAATCCGAGGTCACAATTAAACTACTCAACAAAGCAATAGTTACTAACGCAGACTACTTCTCCATAATCGGGCGGATAGGAACTTCATAATAGGGATTAAGAGGAGAATCTTCACCATTAACTAAGCTTCTTGAAAAACCGTCTTGCAGGGTAGAAGACCAAAGTACAGCTCTTGACGATTCAAACTGGGGGGCACCTTCATAACGAACTCCAGCAGCAGGAAGGAAAAGCATTTTGCCGTTGCTTCTGAGCAACATACCCTTCATGCGATCACCGTTGGGCAAGACAACAATCAGCCACTTATGATCGCAGTAATAACAGAGGCCTGTATCCAACTGAGTAGATGTCGGGATCTTAGCTTTTTTCCCAAGTTTCTTTGTTACGACGTCGTACTTAGGCAAAAGGGTATACGTAGGCACCCTTCCTCGTCTGCCAAAAACAGAGTCCCCCTTTTGAACCATCTTGTTTTTCAAAAGAGCATCTACATCCTTTCCGTAGAACTTGCTCTGTTCTTGAGTCAACTTTTTGTTCGGTTCGACTTCGCCCCAGCCATAAAAGTCGCCATACTCATACACTTTTTTTGCTCCCAGATTACGATTCATCCACTTGATGCCCGTACCCAAATCTACCCAGGTTTCCTTGCCAAGCTTCTTTTCAAGAACATCGGCCTTTACCACAAATTCATCCCACAGATCTTCCACATCATCAGGGAGAGGTTTTTCCATCACGGGGCGAATGGGAAGACCAAAATGTCTATAAGCACCATATCTACTTAGCTGGAAAAATACGGCCATGTCTGCAGCACCCATGGGATGGTTGGTTCTTGTCCAAAAGGTACCCGGATTAGAATAGGCATCTCCATCGTATGGCTTGTATCCACCATCAGAATGAACTCCGGGATAGGCCAAGAAAATGCTCTGCTTATTTTTACGACTGGTATAAAGTTTGCCCAGCACATATGTTCCGTCTTCGAGTTTTACAGCCTTTTCTGAGGATTTCGTATTTTCAAAAAATTCATCCACTTCTTCATAACTGGGCATTCTATACTGGCTTCCCCAATTCTTGGTGGCAGCATCATACTCCGCAGTCAATTCACCATTCTTGTCCAGAATCTTCATCTGTTTCAACTCGGCAGTATTTTTCATATACGTCAAGCTGTTTTCTCTGCTGTAATGATCCTTGGGTTCAACCTCGCCCCAGGCGAAGTAGCTTCCATGTTCCAAAGGAGTCTTAGCACCAATATTGATGTTTGCCCACTTGACGCTAAATCCTAAATCTACGAGAGTATCCTTAGACAGTAAGGCATTCAGTTCGTCAACAGTGATTGTATCAACGCGTGCGGCATGAAGCGTCACCATGGACATGGCAAATATTGCCATCATAAAAATTTTCTTTTTCATCTTTGTTCCCTTCTTATAAATCAAGATGTCGTTCTTTACGACACAACAAAATAATATAACAAAAAAGAACCCCAAATCAAGTCTGGGGTTCTATACAAACTATCGTTAAAGATAATTCTTTAAATTTTCCGTTAATACCCTTCGGGGTTATTTTTCTGGAAGTTCCAGGAGTCGCGGCACATGTCCTCGATACCGTACTTTGCTTCCCAGCCAAGTTCCGCCTTGGCCTTTGCAGGGTTGCAGTAGCAGGTGGCAATGTCACCCGGACGGCGGGGCTTGATGCTATAAGGGACCTTCAGGTTGTTTGCCTTTTCAAAGGCGTGGACAACATCCAGCACAGAATAGCCGTGGCCTGTACCCAGGTTGTAAATGGCGAGACCGCATTTACGTTCAATGGCCTGCAAAGCGCAAACGTGACCAGCAGCCAAGTCGCAAACGTGAATGTAGTCGCGAACACCGGTTCCATCCGGCGTATCGTAATCGTTACCGAACACCCCAAGTTCTGCGCGGCGGCCCACAGCCGTCTGGGTGATGTAGGGCATCAGGTTGTTAGGAATGCCATTGGGATTTTCGCCAATGAGACCGCTCTGATGGGCGCCAATGGGATTGAAATATCGCAACAGCACAATGTTCCATTCCGGGTCGGCCTTCTGCAAATCCATGAGCACTTCTTCCAGCATGGACTTGGTCTTGCCATAGGGATTGGTGCACTGGCCCTTGGGGCATTCTTCCGTAATGGGAATGATGGCCGGGTCACCGTAAACTGTAGCAGAAGAAGAGAAGATAAAATTCTTGCAGTTGTGCTTGCGCATCACGTCCAACAGAACGAAGGTGGCGTTCATGTTGTTCTCGTAATATTCCAGCGGCTTGGCCACAGACTCGCCCACAGCCTTGAGGCCCGCAAAATGGATGCAGGCATCGATGGAATATTCATTGAACACATCGTTCATGGCGACTGCGTTGCGAACATCCGCCTTAACGAAGGGCACCGGCTTTCCAATAATCTGGGAAACACGACGAAGGGATTCCTCACTGGAATTTACGAGATTGTCAACAACAACAACAGAATGACCCGCCTTGTCCAATTCAATGATAGTATGGCTGCCGATATAGCCCGCACCACCGGTGAGAAGAATATTCATTTCAATTTCCTTCTTTTCTTTTTTCCTTTCAAAATTTAGATAATTACAATTTTTAAAAGAGACCCGAAACAGAAATCGAGTCTCTTTTGTAAAAAAAGCAATAATCTAATGGGAGAAAATCACTTCAACCACTTTTCCACGTCTTTTTCCGCCTTTGCTTTTTCGTTTTGAGCTTCATGACCATAAATGGCAAGACCCATAGTCACTTTGGCGCCGGTCACTTTCTTAAGTCGGGCTACGCCGCTGAGACCACTTCCTTCGTGTGTGACGAAAGGATGAATTGTCTTGCCCTTCAGATTGTACTTTTCAAAAAAGGTTACCATGGGCATAGGCATCTCGCCCCACCACACCGGATAGCCGACGTAGATTTCATCGAATTCTTCGGGGTTGATGCTGACCGGTTTGATTTCCGGACGGGCATCGTTTGCCAATTCCTTTTTTGCAACCGCAATACACTCATCGTAAATCTTCGGGTATTCCTTGGCGGGTTCCACTTTCAGAAGCGTTGCGCCAGTCTTTGCTGCGATGATTTCGGCAACGATTTCTGTATTGCCTTTTTTGATGTAGCCCACACTGTAGTTTTCGTCAGCGCGGGAATAGTAGACAACCAGTTTCTTGGATTCAGCAGCCATAGCAGTCCCCATAAGGATTGTTAAAAGAATAAGGAAAGCCTTTTTCATCAAGACCTCTTTTTGTTACAATATAGTACTTAGAGCGTACTTTAAGTCAACAACTTTTTTCAAAAAAAAAACGTTTTTTCCTTGACCTAGAGCGAACTCTATGTCTTATATTTCATACGGAAATGGTTTAGTGGACTGCGAGACGGTCAGGAATATCAAAATGAAAAAAATCATTCTAGCATTTATTTTGGGCGTATTTTGTATGGCAAACGCAAAAACAGCAGTGGTATATTTCAGCGCCACCGGCACCACAAAGCAAATGGCTGAAAAAACCGCCAAGGCTGTAGGCGCCGACCTGTTTGAAATCGTTCCCGCGCAGGCATACACGTCCGCAGACTTGAATTGGCACGACAAGAAATCCCGTTCCACCATTGAAAGCAACGACCCTAAAAGCCGCCCGGCAATCAAGAATAAAATTGACGTGAAGGATTACGACACCGTCATTCTCGCTTACCCCATCTGGTGGGGATACGCTCCCAAGATCATGTACACTTTCGTAGAAAGCCAGAACTTTGAAAAGAAGAACCTGATTACCCTCTGCACCAGCGGCGGAAGCGGACTTGGCCCCAGCGGCAAGGACATCGCGAAAGCTGCTAAGGGTTCCATCTTCAAGGGAGGAAAGGAGTTCAATTACGGTTCCGAAGCAGACATCAAGAAGTTTGTGGAAGGGACTTTGAAATAATTCTGGTCTGGGGTCGCGCCATCCATGAAACGAATTGCGAAAATTGTCATTGATGTTCTGATGTACAGTTGCTTTCTGTACCTCATGAGCTATGGCGCCATCCATGACTTGACTAGCCATGGCTACGTAGGCATTTCGCTTTTCGTTTTATTCATTGTCCATCACGTGATGAACTTCTGGTTCTATAGAACCATCGGCAAGGGCAAATGGAACTCCAGACGCATCGCCATGAACATTACGGACTGGCTTTTGTTCGCCTTGATGATCACCATGGCAATTAGCTCCATCTTTATGACCGGACTTGTTTTTGAATGGTCTCCTATGAAAGCGACGCAGACAGCCCGAGAGGTTCACTTGGCAAGTTGCTGCTGGGGCTTTATGGTGATGCTTGTCCACCTGGGATTCCATCTTGATACAAAGCTGAATGCACTGGAAAATTATTGCCGCAGCCGCGTCTGGAAAATGTCGTTGCTGTTTATCGCCTACGGGCTGCTGATTGCAGCAGGCGTCTATGGATTTATACAGTCTGAACTTTATGTGTACATGTTCGTGACTGGCGGCTGGAAAATGGCCGCAGAAAGCGTCACCGCGGCTGTACTGCAGTTGCTTGGGATTTCGGCAGGCATGTGCGTTGTCACCCACTTGGGGATGAAACTTCTTAAAAGATCCTAACCGATCCGCGATCCATAAAATTTCGGAGGAAAAATTTTCGAAATGCTCCGAGTTTGTTATTTAATAAAGACGTCTGATTAGGTAAGGACATGCAACAATGTGTATAGTACTTGTTAACGATTTGGTTAACAAAGAACTGCAAAAATGCGTTTTTTTCGAAGTTGTTTGTTAACGATTTGGTTAACAAGCGCAAGAAACAAAAATCCATGAGGAACATGAATAAGAATCATTCACTGAATTCGCGGACCTAAAAAAAATACGCATATCTTTAAAATTTCACAAAGGTCGTTTTATGAAAAGTCAAATCATTTCCTTGGGCATTTTAAGCCTTGCAATCTCTGTTTTCGCAGAAAGCAAGATGGTACTTGTAAAGGGCGGAACATTTACCATGGGAAGCCCCGCCACGGAGCGCCAACGTCAACTGGACGAAAAGCAACATCAAGTTACCCTCGGCGATTTTTATGTGGACGCCTACGAAGTCCAGCAGAAGGATTACGAGAAAATCACTGGTAAGAATCCCAGCACATTCAAGGGCGGAAACCTCCCTGTTCAAAACGTCACCTACTACGACGCCATTGAATTTTGCAACGTCAAAAGTCGTGCCGAAGGATTGCAGGAAGCCTATAAGGTCAGTCGTGGTGAATCTGGCAAAACCCGCGACATAACCGTCACCTGGAATCGCAGCGCCAATGGCTACCGCCTACTTACCGAGGCGGAATGGGAATACGCCAACCGCGCAGGAACTACAACTGTTTTCAGCACGGGAAAATGGAACCGCGTTGAAGACGCCAACTATTACGGAAGCTATCCGTACCTAATTGAAGAAAACTACATGCATCACACCAACAAGAATGTGGTGCCCGGCTCCGTCATTGACGAGCCCGTCGCAGTCAATTCCTACAAGCCCAATGCATTTGGATTGTACAATATGCACGGCAACGTCAGCGAATGGGTCTTTGACTATTACGGCGAATATAACGAAGCTGAAAAGCAGAACCCTACAGGGCCACGCATTGGAATTTATCGTGTGAACCGCGGCGGCGCCTACAACGATTTCGGAAAGCACTTGAGAAGTGCCTACCGTTCTGCCACCAATCCGTTGGATAGCGACCAGAACCTAGGCTTCAGAATTGCACGCAACGCAGACAACACCAAGGGCGCCGCGAATTCCATCGCAACCTTTGAAACAAAATTCAATTCCGAAATCAACGCCATCAGCATTCCGAAAAATCCGAAAATTCTCGTAGCCTATTTCAGTTATTCAGGCAACACACAGAGTGCCGCGGAATACATTTCAAAGCAGATGAAAAAGAAGTACGGCGACGGAAATGTTGACCTTGTGGAAATCGAAATGGCGAAGCCTTACCGCGGTGGCATTTACGAAGTTACCCAGAAGGATTTGAACAGCGATGCCCGCCCGCCCCTCAAGACTAAAATCAAGGACATGTCCAAGTACGATGTTGTCCTGCTGGGGTATCCTACCTGGTGGGCGTCCATTCCCATGCCTGTATTCACTTTCCTGGAAAGTTACGATTTCAAAGGCAAGACCGTGGCCAGTTTTTCAAGCCATGGAGGCACCCGTTACGGCGACAGCGTTTCTGATCTGAACAAGAAACTGCAGAAAAGCTATGTGGGATTTCCCTTTGAATTTTACTACAGCGGCGGAAGAGATTTGAATTCTCGTGTAGATAACTGGCTTAAAAGAAACGGTCTCTAACCCACTTCTCGAACCTTCTTGTCAAAGTCGTCGGGAGAGTCGAAGAGTTTTTTCTTGAGGCGCAGAATAGCCTTGTCGTTATCAGCGGCGTCAAGGCTTCCCAACTTGATGGCCGTGGTATACAATGTTTCCTTGAAGGTAATCTTGTTCATCACGAGCGTTATTTGTCATGGTATCCCTTTTCATGTCTATAACCGTTATGACAAATATAGTACTTAGAGTAAACTCCAGGTCAAGGGGAAATTCTTTGCTTATCAGTTTTCACGCTAGCCTTAAGGCCATTCAGGAACTGGTTCGCATTTTCTTTTTCACCGCTATGTTTTTTCACACCGATTGCAGGAATAAGCTTATAACCACCCGTTTCCTCACGATTAAACCTATCGAAGTTCATTTTCAACTTTTCAATGCAGTTGCTGATATTGTTATCCTGCTGAGAGTCCACCATAATAATGAACTCATCGCCAGAGTACCTGAGGATCGAGCCCCAACTGCCAACAGATTCCCTGAGAATTTCAGCCGTCTGACACAACGCCTTGTCTCCCACACCATGGCCAAAGTCCTCATTGATTTTTTCAAAGCCACAAAGACTCACCATAATCCCGCTTGCCTTGCGACCCTGCTGAGAATAAAGGAACAGCACATAATCCAGGAAGGACCGGTTGAAGAGCCCCGTCAAATTGTCTCTAAAGACTCGTTCGTTCTGAAGGCTGTTGAATGCACCGGCGATTGCCACAGCAAAGCAAGGCGCCATCAGGGAAACACCATACCAGAGAGACTGAATAACCGTTGCAATGACAATGGGAACAATGTACAGCCAAATGGGGAAGAATCGGATGGAACCGTCGCGACGGTAGTTCTTGTAGTATAGTGTAATGGAGTTCACCACGATGCCATAGTTAAAGGCAACGTATATCCAGTAACCAAACTCGCGGTTATAAATGTTGTATTCATTGACACTAAAGATGAAGGGAACAAAAAGGTTGAGTCCCAACATAAGTATCAGCACAACCTTCATTACACGAAGGCTCCACTTCTGGGTGGGGCTCATTTCAATCTTGAAATGTTCACGCAAGAAAAGTAGCCAACTATAGGCGCAAAGATAATTGGAGGCGTAAAGCCATGTGTTGGTGAAATAGACAAACTGCCTTGCATATTCATGCTTGCTACCATCCGCAGCGAAAGCAAGAAGATCCGACAAGCAGCAGGAAAAGCATGTTCCAAGCATTGCGATGAGCAGCAGGCTTTCCTTGTTTTTCAGGCGCAAACGCCAGACGTTACCGATAATCATCACGACCACAAGAGTCATGCCGATAATATCGGTTCCAAGCGCCATTCGAATATCAACCGGTGATTCCATAAGCTTTCCCGAAACTTTAACTTATAACCAATATATATAAAAAAGGAGGCTTGCGCCTCCTCACTTGAAATCTAACGATCAAAAAGAATTTTTGATTGGGACAGGGAGCTAGAACATTTTCTCCATGAAATCCAGCAGGATGTACAACATGGGTGCGGCAAGAAGGAAGGAGTCGCAACGGTCCAGCACGCCGCCATGACCTACGAACAAGTTACCAGAATCCTTAGTATTGCTCCAGCGCTTAAGGGCGCTCATGAGAAGATCACCAGCCTGCCCTGCGATAGCAATCAACAGACCGAGAACAACGCCCTTGACCAAGTCAATTTCCACATGGAATGCCGAAAGGGCAGAGGAACAGGAAGACCAGTAGGCAACCCAGGCAACCGTTGCGATGGTACCTGCAACAGAGCCTTCCCAAGTTTTCTTGGGGCTGATGCTGGGAGCGAAGAGATGACGGCCGAAGGGGCCCTTGCCAGCAGCAAACTTTCCAAAGAAGTAGGCCACAGTATCGCAAAGCCACATGGAGGTCATCACAAGAATAAAGGGATAGCAAGACTCAAGGCCGCGCTGGCCATTACCCATCATAAGGACGTTCATGCCTCCCCAGAGGCCAACGTACAGCGGGGCGGAAATATGCATCACCAGCCAGGGGAAAAGTTTCTCGATTTCAACCTTGGAATAAGCCATGGCAATATAGCCGGCCAAGATGACGACACAGGTCATGCCCACAGCTCCGGGCACAGGCTGAGCAATTCCGAAGAAGCCACCCTTGGAGAGGGCCCATGCCAGAGTCAAGGCAAAAGAGGATACAAAGGAGAATGCTCTCATATCCGGGCCCTGGTACATCTTGCGTGCCATGCCAGCCCATTCCCAGGCGCCAACGCCACCCAGGAAGCACATCAGTGCAATACGTGAAATATCATTAAACCACAGGAGGCCAAACACCAAAGGAATGGCGACAACTGCGGTAATCAAACGCTGTGCTAAATTACTCATGGAGAACCTTCCCAAAGCGGCGTTCACGAGTTTTGAAGAACTCCACCGCCTTCATGAATTCTTCCTTGGTGAAGTCGGGCCACAGCGTATCTGTTACGTAGAATTCGCTGTAGGCGGCCTGCCAGAGAAGATAGTTGGAAAGTCTGAATTCACCGCCGGTACGGATGATGAGGTCCGGATCGGGAGCGCCCTTCAGATAAAGATTATTTGCAAACAGATTCTCGTCGATGTCGTCAATCTTGACTTCACCGGCGGCGACCTGAGCGGCAATGGACTTGACTGCAGCGACAATTTCCTGACGGGCACCGTAGGAGATGGCCAGGTTCAACTGCATGCCAGTATTGTTTGCCGTAACGTCAATGGCTTCCTGGAGTTTTGCGCGAGGCTTTTCAGGAATGCGATCCATGTTGCCGATGACCTTGAGTTTCACGTTCTTTTCCATCAGGTCGGGAATTTCCTTGATGACCATCTCGATGAGAAGGCCCATCAAATATTCCACTTCCTTGGTGGGGCGGCCCCAGTTCTCGGAGCTGAACACATACAAAGTCATGTGTTCCAAGTTCAGGTTCACACCAACTTCAACAGCATCGATAGTAGCCTGGGTACCTTTGCGGTGTCCCAGGAAACGTTCGAGGCCACGGCTCTTGGCCCAGCGACCATTACCGTCCATGATAATGGCAACATGTTTCAGTTCATTAGCCACGCGTAATCGTCCTAATTAAACCTTGAGGATGTCTGCTTCCTTAGCGGCAAGGAGGGCGTCGATCTGAGCGATAGCCTTGTCAGTAGCCTTCTGGATTTCGTCCTGCTGCTTCTTGGCTTCGTCTTCCGGCATTTCCTTGTCCTTCTTGATGGCGTCGTTTGCATCGCGGCGGATGTTGCGGATTGCAACGCGGCCGTCTTCTGCATGCTTGCGAGCGATCTTTGCAAGCTCCTGACGACGTTCAGTAGTGAGGATCGGGAGGCTAACGCGGATGGAGTTGCCGTCCTTCATCGGGGTAAGACCGATGTTAGCTGCGTAGATAGCCTTTTCGATGAGGTCCACGAGAGACTTTTCCCACGGTGCAACCAGGAGCATACGAGGTTCCGGAACAGAAACCTTTGCAACCTGGGAAATCGGGGTCGGAGTGCCGTAGTAGTCGATACGGATGTCGTTAAGGATTGCGGGAGAAGCCTGTCCAGCACGGATCTTGGTGAATTCACGTTCGGTAGCTTCAACAGCCTTAGCCATCTTTTCAGAATAATCTGCCATAATAAAACCTTTTAGAATAAAGATATGAAATGCAGTTAGTGGTTAGTAAACAGTGGTTAGTAAACAGTGGTTCAGGAGGTTTCATCTTCCCTCAAAGCTAACCACTAAACACTAACCACTTCTTACTCCATTAACAATGTACCAGTGTTCCTAAATTACCTTCAACGGCGGCCTGAGTCAAGCAGCCCTTTTCCATTTTGAACACAAAAATGGGCATATTGTGTTCCATGCACAGAGCAACTGCAGCGGTGTCCATCACCTTAAGTCCGCGGGCGATGACTTCCTGGTAGGTAATGTCGTCGAAGCGGGTTGCAGTAGGATCCTTCATGGGGTCGGCGGAGTAGATGCCGTCCACCTTGGTCACCTTCATGATAACATCGCATTCGCTTTCAATGGCGCGAAGTGCTGCACAGCTATCGGTGGTGAAGAAAGGATTGCCGGTGCCTGCGGAGAAAATAACCACAGAGCCATTGGCAAGAAGTTCAATAGCGCGACGGCGGTTGAAGAATTCGCAAATGGGTTCCATACGGATTGCGCTCATGACCACAGAGTTGATACCCTGCTTGTCCAGTGCATCCTGCATGGCAAGACCATTCATTACGGTACCGAGCATACCCATGGCATCACCCTGGGCGCGGTTCATACCACCTGCGCTGGCACTTACGCCACGAATCATGTTGCCACCACCAATGACCAAGGCGACACCAACACCCTTGCGAACGACGTCTGCAATTTCAGAAGCCATTTCGTTCAGGATGTCATTGTCAATTCCATGACCCTTGGCACCAGCCAAAGCTTCACCGCTCAACTTAAGCAAAACTCTATTAAACTTCGCCATAATAAAACTCCGTATTGGAACTCAATATAGTAAAGATTAGGCTCAAAAAAAAAGACCGCTCCCGAGGGAACGGTCCTTTTCTAAAAGGACTAGAGATTTCTCTCTACTTCTTAGTTACCGCGTTCGAAGCGGATGAAGTTCACAACCTTCAGGCTGGAGAGACCGAGCTGCTTAGCAACGACTTCCTGGAGGTAGTCCTTGACAGCGAGCTTCTTCGGGTTCTTTTCAGACATGAAGAATTCCTGGTCTTCGAGAACGATTTCCTTGAGGACCTTAGCAACGCGGCCGTCAAGCTGACGTTCAACGAATTCCGGCTTGGTCTGCTTACCGGTAGCCTGTGCCTGAGCTTCGATCTGGGCGCGAGCAATTTCGCGTTCCTTTTCGATAGTTTCAGCAGGAACCTGAGCATCGTTCAATGCAACCGGAGCGAAAGCAGCGGCCTGCATAGCGATGTCCTTAGCAGCAGCCTTGAGAGCAGCTTCATCAGCGGAGCCTTCGTAAGCGAGTTCAGTGATAACACCGATCTTGCCCTTCATGTGGCTGTAAACGCCAAACACGGAGTTAGCAGACTTCTTGATTTCAGCATACTTGCGGAAGTCAATGTTTTCCTGGATCTTCACGAGAACATCCTGGAGCATGTCATTGATCTTCTTGCCATCAACAACAGCAGCCTTCAGGTCATCCACAGAGGAGATAGCCTGAGTTTCGACAGCCTTCACAGCGAGAGCTGCGAGAGCAACGAAGTCGTCGTTGTTGGAAACCGGTTCGGTTTCGCAGGAAAGTTCGAAAGCAGCAGCCTTTTCAGCAGTTTCGATCAAGTAGATGCGGCCTTCCTTAGCAGCCTTGTCTGCGCGCTTTGCAGCAACAGCAGCACCCTGCTTACGGAGGAGTTCAACGGCCTTGTCGAGGTCACCATCAGTTTCGGTGAGGGCCTTCTTGCACTGCATCATGCCCACGCCAGTCTTCTGACGGAGTTCGTTAACGAGAGAAGCGGTAATAGCGGCCATGATTACTTATCCTCACCGTTATCAAACTTCTTAACTTCTTCCTTAGACTTCTTGTCAGCAGAGCGCGGAGCAACGTTAGCAGCAATGTAGTCGACAATGAGCTTGAGAGACTTCACTGCGTCGTCGTTTGCCGGAATAGGGTAGTCGACGAGGGTCGGGTCAACGTTGGTATCGCAAATGCCGATGATAGGAATGTGCAGACGACGAGCTTCTGCAACGGCGATCTTTTCGTGCTGGAGGTCGGTCACGACCAGGAGGCCCGGAAGGTTCACCATTTCGCGGATGCCACCGAACACTTCGAGGAGCTTGGCGCGTTCGCGAGTCTTGTCCAGAACTTCCTTCTTGGAGAGAGCCTGGAAAGTACCATCCTGTTCCATGGTGTCGATCTTGTCGATCTTCTTGATGGACTTACGGACAGTCTGGAAGTTGGTCATCATACCACCGAGCCAACGGTTGGTCACGGAGAACTGATTGCAGGAAGCAGCAGCGTCGAGAACGCACTGACGAGCAGTCGGCTTGGTACCAACGAAGAGAACGGTCTTACCGGATTCAGAGATCTTCTTTGCAGCTGCAGCAGCGGCTTCGAGGAGGTCGCGGGTCTTGGACAGGTTGAGAACGTAGATGCCGTTCTTTTCAGCCAAGATGTAGGGCTTCATTTTCGGATTCCAGCGCTGAGTCTGGTGACCAAAGTGGGAACCTGCAGCGAGCAGATCTTCAACGGAAGGCAGATTTGCCATAGTATTATTCCTTTTTTCGGTTGTTACTACCCGGAGTGCGACTAAGTTGCAAAGCACTGTGTGCCACCGAAGCAACTCTCACAAACCGGTGATTTGATTTACGCCCGGGCGTAATTGCCCGAGTTGGGGGGAAATTTAGTAAAAAAGGACCTCCATCCAAAGATGTAGCACCCAAAATTGGCCTTCATGCGGCGTTTTACCTGTTTCATGAATTCCCCGTTTTACGAAATTTTTGTTTCATACTTTTGTTATTTCTCACACAAGCTGTTTAAAAATGAATATTTTTTAAGATTTTTTATGTTTTTGTTTCATAAAATCCTTGACTTTTCAAAAAAATGTGTTACATTTGTGGCCATGAAAGCAATTTTTCAGTACCAAGACTACCGTCTATACATCCAGGAGTTCTACGCAGAACAGAAGGAAAAGTCCGGTTTCACCTGGCGTGACTTCGCCAAGGAAGCCGGCTACTCCTCCAGCGCCTACCTGAAACTGGTATGCGACGGAAAAACACGCCTTACTGCAGAAGGCGCAAAGAAAACCGCTGCCGCAATGAAACTTGGGGATTTCGAGACCCAATATTTCTTGTTGATGGTGGAGTACGGGAATGCGAAAACCTTCGAAGGAAGAAAGAAGGCTTTCGAAGAAATGATTGCTCTGGGAAAAGCCCAGAAGACCAGCATCATGGGTGGTGATTTCTACACCTACTTTGAATCCTGGAAAAATCCGGTCATCAGGGAATTGGCTCCGGCATTGCCCCACGCCAAGCCCTCCGAAATCGCAGATCTGTGCCTTCCTGAAATCAGCGCAGCCCAGGTCGTAGAAACCCTGGACTTCTTGACAAAGCGCGGCTTGCTGGAAAAGGACAAAGACGGCCTTTATCACCAGACCGAAAAATCCGTTTCCACGGGCCCCATGGACGTTGTTCCCGAAGCTGTCCGCACCATGCACAAGCAGATGGGAGACTTCGCCATGAAGGCTTTGGAAGAACTGCCTTTATCGGAACGCAGCTTCAGCGGAATGACTATGGGCATTTCAAAAAAGAATTACGACAAATTCGTTGCCGAAATCACGGACTTCAGACGCCGTATCGCGGCAATCGTCTCGGAAGACACCGAAACCGAACAAATTTATCGCTTAAACTTGCAGTTTTTCCCACTGACCAAGAATATCAAGGAACATTTTAAGAAATAATACCATAAATGGAGGATGGAATGAAGACATCTATCAAGGCATCACTCTTTGCAACCTTTACATTGTTGCTGGGTGCATGTTCAACAGACAAGCCCGCCGGGGACGTGGCTAATGGTTACACCGAAGAACAAGGCTTCGCTTTCAAAGGCCTGAACGGCATTTGCGAAAAGGGTCCCTTCCTCAAGGGCTCCGAAGTCATCATGTACGAACTGGACTCCGCCACATTCCAGAAAACTGGCAAGACTTTTGAAACCACAGTCTACGACAACAGAGGCCGTTTCACATTCCCGGGCGACACCATAAAGTACCCCGTGGTCCTCCTGGAAGCAACTGGTCACTACACCGACGATATTACCGGTGAAAAGTCCAAGCATCCAGCAACCCTTTACGCCTTGGTCAACTTGTCCAAGACCAATTCCGTTTATATGAATATGCTTTCCATCGTTGAATACAGCCGTATCGACTACTTGATGGAAACCGATTCCATGAGCTATGACGAAGCCAAAAAGCAAGCCCGCGAAGAAGTTCAAGTCGCATTCAGCAACGACAGCGTTGCAGGAAATCTCGAAGACAAGTCCATGTTTGGAGATTCTGATGAAAGCGCCTACCTGTTCGCCCTGAACGTTATGCTCCAGGCTGCTGCAAAAGATGGCAACGCCAACGAAATCCTGGAAAAAATCATCAACGACTTGAAGAAAGACGGCACCCTCGACAGCATCGATTTGCAGAAAATGTTTGCTGATCAGGTTGACTCCATGAATATCGGAAGCATTCGTGAAAACTTCAGCGATACTCTGGACATCCCCGAATTTGAAAAGTACCTGTGCGACGCTATTGGGGACAAGGCGGAAGAAACCAACGGTTGCAAAAACACCGATATTTCCGCAACCTCTTCTAGCAGCGAAACCTCCATCAGCTCATCCAGCAACGAAGAATCCATCAATTCGTCCAGCAGCAAGGGCTCCCTGACAACTACTAATGTTGATTGTTCTAAGTACAACAAGTCCAATTGGGCCTACCTGAATCCCGATATCAAGTACGGTTGCATTTTGGATGGACGCGACGGACAGGTATACAAGACCGTGGTTATCGGAAAAGATACCTGGATGGCCGAAAACCTGAACTACAATCCTGGTTACGGTGGATCCGAATATGAGCCCTATGGTTGGTCCTGGTGCTACGAAAATGATTCCAAGAATTGCGAAACATACGGTCGACTCTACACCAAGGCCGCAGCCATGGATTCCATTAATCAGGGTGGTTTCGGCTACGCATCGGCAATCCAGTTGGGAGAAAACTTCCGTGGCGCCTGCCCTGCTGATTGGCACGTACCCACCAGCACAGACATAGACCATCTCATGGCATTCGTTGAGAGCGGAAAAGGCGTCTTCAAAGCAAAAAAAGGCTGGGATAACGACGCCAACGGTTCCGACGTAGTCGGCTTCTCAGCCCTCCCCGGAGGTTATAAGGACAAGGAAGGCTTTAAGTCCTTGGGAACCGGAACCGTTTGGAGAAATTACTCAGGCAATGCCACCTACATCTACAGAATTTTCGGTGACGACATGAGCGAAGATTCCGACAGAGACGGCTCCTATGCTTACTACATCCGATGCGTCAAGAATTCTGCTGACAAAGAAATCTCAAGCTCCTCTTCCAAAGTTCCTGAAATCGCAAGTTCCTCTAGCGAAGTAAGCACATCCAAAACCACTGAAGTCGACTGTTCCAAGTACAGCAAGTCCAATTGGGACTACCTGAATCCCGATATCGAGTACGGCTGCATTTTGGATGGTCGTGACAAACAGGTTTACAAGACCGTGGTTATTGGGGAAGACACCTGGTTGGCAGAAAACCTGAACTTCAATCCTGGTTACGGCGGATCCGAATACGAACCCTATGGCTGGTCCTGGTGCTACGAAAACGATCCCAAGAATTGCGAAACCTACGGTCGACTCTACACCAAGGGTGCTGCCATGGATTCCATTAACCAGGGCGGTTTCGGCTATGCATCCGCAAGCCTGTTGGGAGAAAACTTCCGTGGCGTATGCCCCGAAGACTGGCACGTACCCACCAGCACAGATATAGACCATCTCATGGGTCACACAGAAAACTTGAGCGGAAAAGGTGTCCTCAAGGCAAGAAAGGGCTGGGATAACGATGCCAACGGCACCGATGCAATCGGCTTCTCCGCTCTCCCCGGCGGCTACAAGGACAAGGAAGGCTTTAAGTCCTTGGGAACCGGAACCGTTTGGAGAAATTACTCAGGCAATGCCACCTACATCTACAGAATTTTCGGTGACAACATGAGCGAGGATTCCGATAGAGACGGCTCCTACGCTTACTACATCCGATGCGTCAAGAACGCAAAATAACTATCCTCTAGACTTAACAAAAATGCCACCAGTTCGAATTTCGAGCTGGTGGTCTTTTAATTGTCAGAATAGACTACGAATTTGTTAACGTGGGGTACCGACTTTGAAGCTTCGCTTTCCCTGGGAAGTCTTTATCACATCGTCGTCGCCGCAAGCGGCAAACATCAAGACAGGAAGAACAGTCAAAGCCGACAACAAGCTTTTCCAGATTTTCACGATTAAATTTTCCCTTCTTAAAAAATTTTTACAAATATAATTTTTTAGATACAATTTGACTACATCTAAACTAACAGTCCTTTGTCCTGAATCACACTCAAAAAGAAAGCCCCCGCAAAGCGAGGGCGTCCTTGAAATTGACTTTTGACAAACAAAAAACGCCCTGCGTGAGCAGAGCGTCTTTTGAAAAGCTTGCAGCTTTCCCAAACGAAATCGTAAAGATTAGCGCTTGGAGAACTGGAAGTGCTTACGAGCCTTCTTGCGGCCGAACTTCTTACGTTCAACAGCACGAGCGTCGCGAGTCATGAGGCCTTCCTTCTTGAGAGCCGGCTTCACTTCTGCGTCGTTAGCAACCAGTGCGCGGGAGATGCCGAGACGGACAGCGCCCATCTGGCCAGCGATGCCACCGCCACGAGCGGTAACTTCGACGTCCCATTCTTCTGCGTTGCCGAGGATGGCGAACGGAAGATTTGCAATCATGTTCTGCACTTCAGAGTGGAAGTAATCCTTGAAATCACGACCATTGATAGTGCGCTTGCCGGTACCCGGCTTCAAAATCACAGCAGCGATAGCGTTCTTACGACGGCCAGTGCCACGGTAGATCTTCTTATTCTTTGCGGTAGCGATATAGGTATCCTCCGTTTTACAAGTCTACGACTTCAGGATTCTGTGCTGCGTGCGGATGTTCTGCACCGGCATAGATTTTGAGTTTCTTGATCATCTTGTGACCGAGAGCGCTGTGCGGGAGCATGCCCCAGATAGCAGCTTCGAGCGGTGCGGTCGGGTGCTTAGCCAAGAGATCTGCGAAGTTGATCCAACGTTCACCAGCGATGTGGCCAGTGTAGTGGAAGTATTCCTTCTGCAGGTTCTTGTTGCCAGACACAGCAACCTTTTCAGCGTTGATCACAACCACGAAATCGCCAGTATCGACGTTCGGGGAGAAGATGGCCTTATGCTTACCCATGAGGAGACGAGCAACTTCAGTTGCCACGCGACCCATCGGCTTGTTAGCGGCGTCCACAAGCTTCCACTTGCGTTCGACGTTCTTCGGGTTTACCGTAATGGTCTTCATGTAAATCCTTTTGGTTAGTTATTCCGGGGCACCCTGCCCCGTGAAATGCTTGGACAAATGTAGTAGGATTTGACAAGGGTTGCAAGGATAAAAAACATTATTTTTTCAAAAAACCGCGTCATTTTAAGGTTTTTGGTTCTATCAATTGATATAGTTGTAGTAGTTGATAGAATATTTTTATCCAATTTCTTCGGAAAACCTCGATTTTCATCAGGCTCACCAAAGAACATCTGCGCATAAAAAATGTCCTAGGACATTCGCCCTAGGACATTTTGTTTGGTGTTTTGGATTAGGATCTTTAAGAGGACCTATCCTCTAAACCTTACTTGGTGAAGCGTACGGTCTGCATCTGGTGAGTGGTCTTGTTACGGACGTAGTAGACACCCTTTGCAAACTTGACTTCGCCGAACTTCACGGTTTCAACAGCCTGGTCCATGCTATAGGCGCTGAGGCGGCCCATGAACACACCATTCATGTCGAACACGTCATAGTCTTCGAGAACATCCATGTTCATGTCGAGGTTCTGGTGAATTGCCATGCCCGGACCAACTTCGCCAGCGCTGGAGCTGGAGCCCGGAACCTGTTCTTCAGCAGAGCTGGAAGACTTCGGAATCGGGTTCGGGTCAATGTCACCCTTCTTCACGATGTCCATGTAGTCGATATCGCACCAGTCACCAGTGATGTTCAAGCGGAGGATCTGCTTGCCCTTAGCGAGGTCGATATCGAAGGCAACCTTGTTATAGTCGTTGTAGTTTTCTTCGCCCTGAGCAGCAGCCGGAACAGCAATCTTTTCAGAGATGTTCTTTTCGCCGATGGAGAGCTGGAAGCTAGAGGTGCTATTTGCGGAAGCAACTGCAGCGTAAACGGTGTAGGTACCAGCTTCTGCAACATCAATAGTATATTCGTACCAGTTACCAGTCTGGTTGTAGCCGATGACTACGCCAGAACCGCTCTCATAGAGGTTAGGAGCTTCGCCCTTACGGTAATCGGAATTGCCGTGGCCAGCATCGCCAACGTTGTAAGAGTAGTTGCTAGAACCATCTTCGTTACGACCTACGCCCGGAATGTCAAAGTCTTCGGCTTCGATCTTACCCGGGATTGCAATGGGCTGGCCCTTGAACGGAGTCTGCGGTTCCGGATCAACAGTGGTGCCACCAGCGAGACCAGTGGTGTTCACACCCTTGTTAGACTTGAGGTATTCCTTCAACCAGGTCATAGCCTTACGGTCCTGACCGTTCTTGATGATACCAGAGCAACCGCTTGCTGTGCCGTTACAGTCAAGCCAGGTCTGGCCATAGATGTAACCCCAAATGGTAATACCGGCAACGTGTTCGTTTTCCATGAAGTAGGAAATCTGTTCGGAGTAGCACTGCTTCTGAACGTCGTCATTGGTGCTAGCGATATCGTATTCGGAAATGAAGATCGGAGTCTGGGTCTTGGTCCAGATTTCGTTGACAACACTCTTAAGAGTGTTGATGTTCAAGCAGGTACCACCACCACCGGTACCACCAGCGCCACCGCCCTGGCTCATCATATCGTGAGCCTGGAGGCCGTAACCGTCAACCGGAGCGCCGCCCTTCTTAATCTTCTGGATAAGGTCAATACCCTGGTCCTTGTTCCACTGAACAGTGTTATAGTCGTTATAAATCAAGATAGAGTTCGGGAAGTACTTACGAGCCATCTTGAATGCGTTGACGACGAATTCGTAGTTACCAGTATCGCCGCCGAGAGCCGGGATGATATTGGTCTGGGTATAACCAGAGTGATACTGATTGTTACCAGTACGGATAGCTTCGTTCACAACGTCGATCATTTCAATGCCACCCATGGGATTGTAATGGTCGGCAACAGCCTTCATCCACTTTTCGATGACTTCTGCGGTCTTTGTTGCAGACAAGCCCTTGATCCAGTTAGGATACTGAGAACCCCAAACGAGAGCATGGAACTTGAAGTGGCCGCCATTCTGCTTTGCCCAGTTATAGGCGCGGTCACAGCCAGACCAGTTATAGGAGTTTTCAGCGTTATTGATGGAACCCCACTTACATTCGTTTTCAGCGGTAATCTGGTTCCAGTACTGACCAAAGTCAGAGCGTACCTGGCCACCGGTAGTAATGTTACCGACGAACTTGGCAGCACCATCTGCCAAACCCGGGCCTGCAAAAGCCGGTGCTGCAAGAGCAGCAGCCAAGGCTACAGAAGAGAGAATTTTTTTCTTTTTCATACATCCATCCTTATTGGTTTATCCCATAAACCTTTTTTAAATCTATCCTCCAATTCGGAATAGTGTTCCCTGAATGTTCTCGGGTTCTATGGATAATTTATCCATACGGCATGAAAAACGTACTTTTTTGGCGTTTTTGAACAAATTTCAGCAATTTCTAGGTTTTCTAGACAACAAAAAAAGCCCCTTTTAGGGGCATTTTATCCACGATTTTAGGGGTTTTATCCATAGTCCAGGGCGTTTTGTCCATAAAAAACAGCCCTTTTTTTTCAAAAAGGGACCGTTTTTATGGTTTTTCAAGCTTTTACGCTTACTTTGCGATACGGACAGTCTGGAGGTTGCCAGTAGCCTTGGAGCGGAGGAAGTAAACACCCTTAGCAACGCCTGCGCCATTCTGCTTGACGATTTCGACAGCGGCGTCCATGCCATAGGCGGTAAGACGGCTCACGAAAGCACCATCCATGGTGAAGAGGTCGTAGTCATCGCGGACAGAAGCGTCGAGCTGAACCTTCTGGGCAATGGGCTTGATGGCGGAAGGATCCTTGACGATGGGTTCGTCGTCTTCAGCATTTTCACCAGCCTTGAAGGTGATGTAGTCGATGTCCATCCAGTCCTTTTCGATGTTGAGGCGGAGGACATGCTTGCCTGCGGTGAGGTTCACATTTGCGGAAACCTTGTTGTAGTCATCGTAGTTGTTTTCACCTTCAGCAGCCTTGGGAACTTCAATGGTCTTGGTGATAGCTTCGCCATCCACGGAGAGGGAGAATGCAGAACCACCTGCGGAAGCTACAGCGGCAAACATGGTGTAGGTACCTGTTGCTGCAACGTCTACGGTGTATTCAAGCCATTCACCAGCCTGGGTGTAACCGAGGATAATGCCGGTTGCCTTCTTGTAAAGGTCAACGCCAGCTGCGTCTGCACGGTAGTCCTTTACGTCACCATGGTTTTCGGAATCCTTTTCGCTGTAGGAAATGTTGCTGTTGCCAGCTTCATCTTTACCTACGCCAGACTTATCGAAGTCTTCCACTTCAACCTTGCCCGGGATAGCGATAGGAGCACCCTTGAACGGTTCCTGCGGAACAGGTTCAATAGGCTTGCCAGTTTCGTTCTGACCCTTGGCCAAGTTGTTTGCAAAATATTCTTCAAGCCAAACCATTGCCGGACGCTTTCTGCCGTCCTTTTCCATGATACCGGTGTTTGCAGCCCAGGTTGCACCGTTAATGTAGCCCCAGATGGTGATACCGCCGATCCACGGGGTTTCCCACATGAACGGAATCTGGTTTGCATAGTCGTTCTTCTGCTTCTGGTCATCAGCTTCGCCGATATCGTATTCGGAGATCAGCAACGGAAGACCAGTTTCGTTATGGATTCGGGTGAGCTTGCTTTCGAAATCAGACTTGCTCATACCCTTACAGTCATGGGCCTGCTGGCCGTAGAAGTCGATGGGAGCGCCGTTCTTGAGCAGGGTCTGCACCATTTCGATACCTTCGTTCATCTGCCAAGAGAGGGTGTTATAGTCATTATAGATGAGCTTTGCCTTGGGCCAGCGTTCACGGGCCATTTCGAAAGCCTTCTTCACGAAATTGTACTGGTGCTTGTTGTTGACAATGTCGTCTCCACCCAAAGCCTGAACGATATAGGTGCCTCCACATTCCGGGTCGTCGGTACTGATGCCTTCTGCACCCTGAGCCGGCTTGCTATAACCGGAGTGATAGTTACCGTTCACCGGGTCACCAGACCAGATTGCTTCGTTCACCACGTCAATGTATTCAAGATCCGGGAACTTAGCTGCCACGGCATCGAACCATTCGGTAATGTACTTCAAGGTCTTTTCCTTGGTAATGCCCGGGTTCTTCTTGGTGCAGAGGAAATTAGGCTTCTGGGAACCCCAGATCAAGGCGTGGAACTTGAAAGTACGGCCCGGTTCAGCCTTGGCCCACTTATAACCATTTTCGCAGCTATCAAAGCCGTTGAAATTGAATACGCTATTGCCATTGGCATCGGTAGAATGGATAGACCCCCACTTACAACCATTTTCGTTGGTAAGCTGGTTCCAGTAAGTACCCATATCGGAGCGAATCTGGCTACTGGTTGTAATGTTGCCGAGGAACTTGGCGCCACCATCAGCGAGAGCTGCGTGGGAAACAGATGCTGCAGCGAGACCTGCAATGGCGATAGAGATAATCTTATTCATAAACTCATCCTTGTTGGATTTTATTTCTTGTTACAAGGGTAAAACTATCCTCGGACAAAAAGAAAACTTTACATAGGAAACCAGTTCTTATGGATTTTTTGTCCAAGAGCAATGTGACGATGACCAACAATAAATATTCGTAACATTCAGAAAAAACACTTAATACACTGAGCACATTTTGAACTTAGCAAGATTAATTAGTATGAAACGTTTCATTTTATTTTTAGACAACGTATGGGAAAAAACAAGAGAGGACACTATGAGTCTCAAGAAATTAGCCGCAGCGGCAGCTGTTTCTGTTCTTTTTATGGGTAACGCAATGGCAAAAGACTTTTCCGGCGCAGAACTTTACAGCCTTGATGAATGGATGTACGGCAAGTACGAAGCCCGTATGTACATGGGCGCAATTTCCGGAACCGTCAGCTCCATGTTCCTCTACGCCAACGGCTCCGAAATTGCCGATGGCCGCCCCTGGGTGGAAGTAGACATTGAAGTCTTGGGCAAGAACCCGGGCAGCTTCCAGTCCAATATCATTACCGGAAGAGCCGGCGCACAAAATACTAGCGAAAAGCACCACTCTGTTAGCCCCGCCGCAAACGCAGGTTTCCATACCTACGGCATCGAATGGACTCCGGATTATGTCCGCTGGACTCTGGACGGCAAGGAAGTCCGTAAGGCTGTCAAAGGTCAACAGTCTGTAAACGGGCAAGATCAGGTGGCGGCACTCACCAAGGCACAGGGCATCCGTTTCAACTTGTGGTCCTCTGAATCCGTGGACTGGGTCGGCAACTTTGCCACAGACAAGCTCCCGGTTTTCCAGTTCATCAACTGGGTGAAGCGTTACAAGTACACTCCGGGCCAGGGCCCCAACGGTTCCGACTTTACCCTGGAATGGACCGACAACTTTGACACATTCGACGCCTCCCGCTGGGGCAAGGGCGACTGGACCTTTGACGGCAACCGCGTGGACCTTACCGAAAACAACATTTACTCCCAGGACGGCATGCTGATCCTCGCCCTCACAAGAAAGGGTCAGGAACGTTTCACAGGTACGGTTCCCGTAGATAACGAAGCCTCCCCTGTGGCAAGCTCCAGCAGCGTAGCACCGCAGCCGAAATCCTCCAGCAGCGCTCCCAAGTCTTCTAGCAGCGCTCCGCAGCCGAAGTCTTCCAGCAGTGTTCCGATGCCCGCATCTTCCTCCAGCAATACCGTATGGCCGACAGTGTCTTCTAGCAGCATCCCGGGCATGGGCATCGAAGCCGTCAGCCAGGCTGCAGCATTCCGCGCAGAAGTCCAGAATTCCACCCTCATGCTGAACATTCCTTCCGCTGGTGAAGTCAGCCTGGAAATTGTAAGCGTCC
Organism: Fibrobacter sp.; assembly: GCA_024399015.1. Lineage (GTDB taxonomy): Bacteria > Fibrobacterota > Fibrobacteria > Fibrobacterales > Fibrobacteraceae > Fibrobacter. The sequence goes on along the minus strand of JAKSIC010000007.1, from coordinate 35,653 downwards.
TGGGTAAGGTCGTAGTGAAGGAAGCAAAGTATCTCGACGCTGGCAGCCACACGATTTCTGTGGAAAATCTGCCGGCAGGTCAATACTTCATGAACATCAAGAAGGGTAGCCAAAAGCAGTCCCTGAAATTCATGAAAAAGTAGAGCCCCAAAAACACCCCACACGGAATCTGGCGACAGATTCCGTGTTTTTTTGTAATGCCGAAAGTCGTTTCCAACCTGGCTTGGCATAGGCTTTCTGCAAAAAAAAACAAAAACCACAGAACGAATTCTGTGGTTTTCTTGTGATTGATTATGGCATTACATGTCTTTTGTGCGGTTAGCTTTACGTTCAGCAATTTCAGCCTTCTTGGCATCCTTGCGCTCAAAGCGTTCCTTGGCGCGATCTGCACGGGGATCTTCCTTGACAACCTTAGCTACGTCTTCGGCAACTACGGGCTGATCATAATATTACCTCATTGTAATGGTAGCCAATCCCAAGAAATTTTCGGGAGCATTTAGAACAACAGAACAAAAAGTCCTTTTTTTGCAAAAAACCTCCCCCATTTCTGGGGAAGGTTTCTGGAGTGTGTATGAAAGGATCTTTTAGGCTTAGCGAATAAGCCCAAGACTACTTAACCTGCACGCGAGTTACATTGCCGTGATTTCCACGAACCATGTACATGCCGTTGGCAAAGCCTGCGTCCTTGAGTGAACTGGAGAGTTCCTGTGCAGTGGAGCCTGTGAGCTGGACGCGACCAAGGTGCTTACCGGTAACGGCGAACACATTGAATTCCTGGGATGCGGAGAAATCAAGGTTCAAGGAGCCTGCGAAACCGATAGACTGACTGTCATCTTCTTCCTTCTTTTCTTCTTCCTTGCCAAGAATGGGAAAATCGTCTTCGCCATCCTTGCCCTTTACGAAGTTGATATAGTCAATATCCATCCAGCTACCCGTAACAGTAAAGCGCATGATATGTTCACCCTTAGTCAGGGTGACGTTTGCACTGACCTTATTGTAATCATCGTAGTTATCTTCGCCAGCGGTAGCCTGGGGAACCTTGATGGTATCGGTAATGTCCTTGCCATCCATGGACAGCTTGAAGCTAGAAGTATTATTTGCAGAGGCAACGGCGGCAAACATAGTATAATCACCATCTTCAGCGACGTTCACAGTGTATTCCAGCCATTCGCCAGCCTGGTTATAACCCACCACAATGCGGTCATTGGACTTTGCGTACAAATCGACGCCGGTATCCTTACGGTAGTCGGAATCACCGTGGTTCTCAGAATCATCCTTGTAGGAATCATTGTCCTTGCCTACGCCCGGAATATCAAAATCTTCAGCTTCGATTTTACCGGGAATTGCCCAGGCCTTGCCACCAAAGGGTTCCTGGGGAACAGGCTTCACTTCAACAGTGTCAGTCCAGGAATACTGCATACGGTCTACACCGGACTGGTTCACAATATTCAAGGTGGTATTTGCGCCTGAGCCGGAGCGAGTCACCATGCTGTACCAGTCTCCATCGCGGAGGCCCACCCAGTAGAAGCTACCCATCTTCCATTGACGCAGCTGTTCGGACATGCCGCGAATGTAAGCCATGAAGTAATTCTTAGGATTGGGATCGTTGTAATCCATGATTTCGTAATGGACACCGTTCTTGTCACCAGGGCCCATGGCGCCACCCCATTCGGTAGCCACGGTGCGGTCGGCATACTTGCCCACCTTGCCCTTGAAACTGTTCATCCAGCCCTGTTCGGTGGTAATACTCATGTTCCAGAAGGTGTATTCGTGCACTGCAAAAAGGCAACCGTCAAAGCGGGGGTCGTCGGCAATATCAGGCACATTCCATGCCAGGCCGGAACCATCCAGCAAAACGTGATCGCGGGGAAGATCCGGATAACGAGCCAGCCACTTTGCGTACAAGTCACGAAGTTCAGTCTTGCTGTACATGTGGGGTTCGTTAAAGATTTCAAAATAGGCATCGGGATTGCTGCCGTATTCCTTGACAACGGTATCCCACATTTTCCACCAGTCGTCCATATTCTTGGGGCCAGCGGGCTGTGCAGGGCCCCAGTAACCGATAAGCATACGGCCATGAGCCAGAATACCATCGATAATACCCTTGTAGGAACTCCAGGCCTTTAAAGCCGTAGGTTCGTTAATAGGAATACGCAAACTGTTGATGCCCAGTTTTTCTACAAACTGGCTCATGACGCGATCGGACAGTGCATAGGCTGCCTGATAGTCTTCAGTTCCGGTCATACCGGAAAGTTTCAACACATCGGAAACGAAGTTGTCGCGTTTGTCAGCCCAGTTTGTACCACGGAACTGATTTGTAACTGCGAAGGAACTGGTGGCAGATATTGCCGCAATGGAAGCAGCCACGGAGACCGCTTTTAAAACCTTAGAAAATCCCATTTTATTCTCCCTATACGAGGCTTTCCCAAAAACACTCGTGAACCAAGAGGAGCCCACCACGGCATCCTCACAACATCAAAGATATTTTCATTAAATGCCTTAAAAAAGCCCTTTACGAAAACTTCCATTGATGATTTATCAATAGCAAAAAGTTCCGGAATTTCTCCCGGAACTTTAATGTCTTACCATGCTTCGCTAGACAATTACTTCACTTGTACCTGCATGGTCTTGAAGCCATTGACTTCACGGACCATGTAGACACCGTTTGCAAAACCAGCGGACTTCATAGATTCTGCAGCAACTCGGCTAGAGCCAACCATATTGATGCGACCCAAGTGCTTACCGGTTGCAGAGAACACATTGAAATCGCGGGCAGAATTTGCAACAAAGTTGACTGCGCCAGAAATAGCTTGTGTACAATCAACCACGTTGCCATCGGCGTCCTTGCAAATGGGGTTCGGGTCAACACCATCACTGGTGAAGTCGATGTAGTCGATATCCATCCAGTCGCCAGTCACAGTGAATCGAAGAATGTGTTCACCCTTTGTCAGATTCACCTTGGCTTCAACCTTGTTGTAGTCATCATAATTATCTTCACCAGAAACTGCCTTCGGAACGGTGATTTCCTTGGTAATGTCTTCACCATCCATAGAGAGCTTGAAACCTGAGGTTTCGTTGGCGGAGGCAACAGCGGCAAACATGGTGTATTCTCCTGTTTCAGCAACGTTTACAGTGTATTCCAGCCATTCGCCGGCCTGGTTGTAACCCACGATGACGCCAGTTGCCTTCTTGTAGAGGTCCACACCGGTGCCCGGGCGAAGATCGCTATCACCATGGTTTTCGGAATCCATTTCGTTGAAGGAAGCGTTACCTGCGCCAGTGCCCGGAATGTCGAAGTTTTCCATTTCGATCTTGCCAGGAATGGCAGCGGCCTTACCGCCAAAGGGTTCACGAGGAACGGGCTTTACAACAAGGCGTAGCAACACCGAACCGTGAGCAGGAACTTCTGCCGAAACACTAGATCTAGGACCAAGATCCTTCTTCTGCCAAGCATCACGGACTTCCACCTCGCCTTCTACGCCAATATCCTTAAAGTTGACTTCGATAGTCTGGGTAGAAGTATTGTCATTCAGGAGGGCTACAGCGAGGTCACCATTGCGCAAGGGTTTGGTCCAAACCTGCTTGCCGTTCACATTGGAAATTCGATGGCCCTGAACGCCCAGGGAGTCCTGGTTAATGGCAATCATATCCTTGTTCAGGTAAAGGTCCTTAACCTGATCACTCATCTTGCGGACATCAGAGCTGATCATGATGGGAGCCGCCATAATGGACCACATGGTCATCTGGGACTTCTGTTCTTCATAAGTCAGGTTTCTGTTATCCACTTCCAGCATGTCCGGGTCATTCCAGTTACCCGGCTTTGCAATCTTCCAGTACTTGTCATTGGCATCGATAATTTCGTAAACGCCGCGGTACCAGGAGGTAGATCTCCATTCGGGGCCAATATCGAAAGTGGTACGCCACAGGTGGGCAATTTTCGGCATCCAGTCCTTATATTCCCAGGCGCAAATGCTGAACACGATGTCACGGCCGGAATTGCGGAGAGCCTTACTCATGCGAGTGTAATCCGCTTCCTGGTTGGAACCGGGAGCCGGGTCGCAGTTATCGTACTTCAGGTAGTCAACGCCCCATTCGGCAAACTTCTTGGCATCCTGTTCTTCGTGCATATAGGAGCCGTTTTCGCTGTCCCAGTTGCTGTTATAGTGATGGCAGGTACGTTTACCGCGGTCGCCATACACGCCGAACTTGAGCCCCTTCTTATGAATGTAATCGGCCAGAGCCTTCATGCCGCTGGGGAAAGTCTTGGGATGGTTCTGAAGATCACCATTGGCATCGCGTTTGGTGTCCATCCAGTTATCGTCCAGGTTCAGATAGATGTAGCCAGCATCGCGAAGGCCGGAAGAAACCATGGCGTCGGCCACTTCCTTGATCTGATTTTCATTAATATTTTCGTGGAACACATTCCAGCTGTTCCAACCCAGAGGCGGCGTAAGCACCAGGCTATCAGGGTGGGCATTTGCCTGAGTTGCCAAAACTGCGGCACCCACCACAGCCAGGCCAAAAGTTCTGAGATTCATAGATTTCACTCCAAGTATCTTGATTATCTCCAATATGTTTGCAGTAACAAAAATATCCGTTTATACGAAAAAAAGGTGGGTTCAGCACCCACCTTCTATGGACGTTTTGTCAACGATAGAACTGTTTTTTTGTCAACATTAGGCGACTAGTCTAAAATGCAGACAAGCGCAAGGTCCTTTGACGAGAACCGCTGCGGACTACCGCGATGTAGTTCCCCTGCGGGAGATCGCCAGCGGCGCCAAATTCCACCAAATTGGAACCAATGGAACCGAAACCTCGAGATATGCCCACCTGGCGGCCATCGGTATCCAAAAGGCGAACCGTATAGCTTTCGCCAGCAGGAACCCTGACCATCAGGGCAATGCTTGCCCGGGCCATAGGCACACGAGATACCTCAAGAGAGTTTATTTTGGCAGCCGTCATAGCAACCGCAGCAGCGCCAGCCTCTTCAATGAAGAAGTTATCCACATTCATCAGGAAACCTGAGCCGTTATAGGTAAAACGAATGGTCTGTTCACCTGCAGGAAGCTCAATTTCAGTAGATTCCTCATACCAATCGTTCCATCCGTTGGTCTTTTCGGGATCAACCGTAATGATTCCAAGGGACTTGCCGGAAGCATCGGAAATGGTAATGGTGTTCTTGTTTTCAGAACCAGAGGCAATGCGAGCCTTTACAGTGTACTTGCCTGCCGAGGGCGCATTCACGAAATATTCAGACCAGTCGCCGTCTTCAATCCAGCCGATGTTAGGTTCGCCTGATTCGTCCGGTTCAATGACCACGCCATCCATGGCCACGTAATCTTCCGCTTCAATTTTTGCAGGAAGCCTTACGGCCTCGAAAGGTTCATTGGTCAATTTCAAGTTACCATCAAATTCGTACTTGCCGCCAGCCATAGTGGTGGTACTGACCAAGTTGCCATTGTATTCAATATTCAGGTTATCCTTGTTAGTGGCGCTCAAACCCAGATAGGTCAGTTTGCCATTGCTCCAAGCCATGGAATCCACAGTAACACCGCCACGGGCCTTGAGACCTGCGATGCTACCGCTCCCCCACTTGGAAGGAAGTGCCGGCAAAACGCGAATCTTGCCGCCCTGACTCTGGATAAACATTTCGTTAATGCCGGAAACAGCACCGAAGTTACCATCAATCTGGAAAGGCGGATGGGCGTCAAAAAGGTTATTGTAGGTACGGTCCGGAGTAAGGAGGTTACGAACCAGCTTATAGGCATGATCGCCATCCTGGAGACGAGCCCACAGGTTAATCTTCCAGGCCAGAGACCAGCCGGTCGCATTGTCGCCACGCTGGGTCAATGTGGTCTTGGCGGCCTCGGCTTCCTTGGCAGTTCCATCCACAGAAATCTGGGCGCTGGGGAAAAGGCCGTAAAGGTGAGAAACATGGCGGTGATCGCTACGGGGATCATCCCAGTCCTGGAACCATTCCATGAGCTGACCGTACTTACCAATCTGATTAGGCGGAAGCTTCTTCACTGCAGCTTCAAAATCCGCACGGAGGTCTGCATCTACGCCCAGGATCTTGGAAGCCTCAATTGCGTTGTTGAAGGCGTCGCGGGCAATCTGAATGTCCATGGTAGGGCCAAAGCAGACGTTGTAGCCACCGTGGGTATTTTCCGGAGAATCGCTAGGTGCAGTGACCAAATACTTGTGACCAGAGACCGGTTCCTCCACCATGGTGGTGAGGTAGAATTCAGCGGCGCCCTTCATGGTGGAGTAGGCATCCTTCAAGAACTGCTTATCGCCGGTAAAGAGGTAATGTTCCCACAGGTGAGTGCTGAGCCAGCCTGCACCAGAGGGCCATACGCCCCAGGAGCCGTCCACAGGGCCCGTACGGTTCCAAAGGTCGGTGTTATGATGGACGACCCAGCCGCGATCCGTTCCCCAGATTTCCTTGGCACTCTTAGAACCTTGAGAAACAAGAGACTTGATCTTGTCAAACAGCGGCACACCGCATTCCTGGAGGTTGGCGGATTCCACCATCCAGTAGTTCATTTCAAGATTGATGTTGGTGGTGTACTTGGAACCCCAGGAAGGATTCATTTCGTTATTCCAGATACCCTGAAGATTGGCGGGCTGGCCACCCTTACGGGAGCTGGAAATCATGAGGTAGCGACCAAACTGGTAGTACAGTTCCACGAAGGAGGGGTCGTCGGTAGTGTTAAATGCCTTGACGCGGCTGGAGGTAATATCGCCGGCGTTGGACGCTGGCGTACCCAGGTTCAGGCGCACGCGATTGTACAGTTCCTGATAGTCCTTCAGGTGGGCGGATTTCAGCTGGTCATAAGTCTTCTTGCTGGCGGCATCGATGGCGGCAGCGGCGCGTTCACCGGCGTTTGCGGAAACGTTATTGAAGGAGACAAAGTTTGTACCTGTATTCAAAATGATGTAGGCGGAATTTGCGCCTTCAACCTTGACGGAACCATTGCCTGCGGAGACCTTACCGCCATCGGCCTTTACCACAAAGCGGGTCTGGAACTTGATGGAATTGATGGTGGCATCTAGGGTCAAACCATCGGAACCCACATTCTTGATGCTTTTATTCGTGTGAGGCGTAGTGAGGGAAGCGCTAAAGTTTACCTTACCGCTTGCGTCTGCAGAAATGCGAATGACGATGACGTTATCAGGATAGTTTGCAAAATATTCGCGGGTATACTTGACGCCACCAGAGGTATAAGTGGTCTTGGCGATGGCGGTTTCCAAATCCAGTTCACGGCGGTAATCTGTACCCGTGTGACCAAAATCCAGAACCAAGTCGCCTACAGGCTGGAACTTTGCAATATCGTAGGTGGAGAAGCTGCCAGTCATATCTTCGGCAGTCTTGTAGTCCCCAGAGAACAGGGCATTACGAATCTGGCCCAGCTTGCTTGCAGAACCGCTCTTGTTGTTGCTGCCGGGGCCGCTGTTCCAGACAGTACCTTCGTTCAGGTTGATGACGTCCTTGCTGACGCCGCCATAGACCATGCCGCCCATATAGCCGTTACCGATAGGCAATGCGTTGGTAAACGTGGTGCCGGCATCACTATTGTACCAAAGTACATGGGATGTTGTAGGTGCCGCCACCACGGGAGCAACAAAACCAGGAATGGTGAGAGTCGCAAAACCCAGACCCAAACCGAACAGCAAATTTCTAGAAAACATAAAGACCTCTTTACCCTACATGCACATTTTCACAATCTTAAAGATACCCCTTTAGAAGCACGATTCCAACAGAAGCAAAAAAAATCTCGTGGACAGTTTGTCAAAGGTGAAACTTCAAAATTGGCTCAAAAAAAAGTCACCGGCGAACCGATGACTTTTTCTTTCATAATTCTATAGAAAAAGGCAATTATGAAAAGGAGTAAGTTTTTAGCAATTATCGAGTCAGTTTCATCACCTGCTTAACAGCACCGTTGGCGCTGCGAATGATGTAGGCACCGGGCTGCATACCCACGGCCTGCATCTGTTCACGAACACCGTTCAAGTCTACAGCATTCATCTTGGTGAGCATCTTGCCCTTTGCATTGAACACATAGAAGTCCTGAGGCTCGCTAACGTTCATTTCAACGCGATTGTGAATGGGCAAAGATGCTTCATCGAGGCCAAAGCGGATCCAGTCGATGTTCACATAGGCGCCGGTGATTTCAACCTTCAGCACATGCTTGCCGGCAGTAACTGCGCCAATTTTTCCATCAACAGTACCATAGGTATCCCAATCGGCACCCTTCGGCACTTCGACAGCATCCGTTACAGCCTTGCCATCCATGTAAAGCTTAAAGCCACTGCCTTCCAAACCGCTTGCCACGTTGGCGCGGAACAGGTAATCGCCGGCTTCCTTTACATCAACAGTAAATTCCAACCATTCCCCAGTCTGGGTGTAGCCAATTGCCAAGCCTTCGCCAGCCTTAACAATGTCGACTCCATCATCTTCGCGATAGAGGCCGCCTTCATTCACCATATCGGCATCGTGATAGCTCAAGCCTTCGCCGCCCTTGTCGAAGTTTTCCATCTGGATGGTACCCGGGAATACGTTTTCAACAAAAGCTTCCTGCTTCACTTCGCCGTATTCGATGGAGGGATACTTCACGTTGGTAATCATGCTGGTTTCCAAGTTGGGGAAGCCCACATTTGCAAGTTCGTTAGGATCTTCCATCAGGCCACGAACCGGAGCAATGCGGAACTTGTGCTTGAAGGTATTCTTTGCAAACAATCTGTACTTGTCCAAAGGCTTAGCGCCCCAGCTGTTGATGCCACCAAGGCCCATCTGCTGCAGGTCTACGCGAAGTGTAATGGAATTATCACGCTTCAAATCCCAAGGCAACTTCACATCGGTCAACTGTTCCGGAGTGTAATGCAGCGTGTTGAATTCCATACGGGGAGAACCAACAACCATAAGGCCCTTGCCCTGTGCGTTAGTCATCATCATCCACTTCACATCGCTGCGCTGGCCAGTTTCGCCCACTTCCATGTAGGGAACAAAGAAGTCGTCTACATTGGCCTTGTAAATGCCTGCATAGCTACCTTCGCGACGACCCACATAGTTTTCGCTGGGACCGCGGCCATACCACTGGACCTTTTCAAAGCCGCCAGGAATGGTGAAGAGGGTACCCACATTGGGAATTGCAGGCTGTGCTGCATCCGGGGTAAAGGTGTAATCCACCAGGATATCGCCAGAACCGTAAACGGTGTAGCTAAGCTTCATGGTAGAGTAGCCAGCGGAAATACCCAAATCGAAGTCAAAACGAGTTTCGTTGTCAGAAACCTTGGTGACCTTGGAGCTGTTCACCTTGCGAGTGCTACCGGCCTTGCGCCAGACACCGCTTTCCTTTTCCATGTTGTAGCCCTTATCGTTGTCGGTAGGAGCACGCCAGAAGTTAGGAACGCCACCTGCGGAAATCAGCTGCACATCTCCCAGCTTGTAATCTTCGATGGTTGCATTTGCTGTATTGATGGTAACGGAGAAATCATTGCCTTCAACAACAGCCTTGCCATTGCCTTCGGAAACCTTGTGCTTGGGCAAGCTGGTGAAATCCAACTGAGGAACTTTATCTTGACCCAGCTGCACCATGAACTGTTCGTGGGCAATGCTAAAGCCAACGTCGGCCCAATCCTGCTTGTTCTTCAACTGGAAATCAATATCCAGATAGTATTCGGAGCCAGCCTTGAGAGTGGGCTTCTTGAGATCGATGGTAATTTCCTTCTTAGACAAAGGAGCAACATCAAGCTGAGTGCTGGAAAGTGTACCCTTGGCCACTTCCTTGCCATCTTCCTTCAGGGTCCAGACTGCAGTAGCGTAATCCTTCAGATTCACAAAGTCAAAACGGTTCTCGATTTCAACAGCGCCCTTTGCGGCGCCCTTGTCGTGCACAACGACATTACGGTACTGGTGCTTGACTTCCCACATTTCGGGCTGCAATGTACGATCCGGAAGAACCAGGCCATTGGCGCAGAAGTTATCGTCGTTAGGCTGATCGCCCCAGAGGCCGCCGAAATTAAAGTACTTGGTACCGTTGCGGCGCAAGCCCTGGTCGATAAAGTCCCAAATGAAACCACCGAAAACGCGGGGGTTGCTGTAGAACGCGTCTACATATTCCTTAAGTTCACCCACGGAGTTACCCATGGCATGTTCGTATTCGCAAAGCATCCAGGGCTTGTTATTGTTGTTGTAGGTGGCGGCAGTCCAGTCGCTACAATACATGCAGCTCTGAACGTCGGCATTGTTGTTGTCGCCTTCGTAATGCACCGGGCGAGACGGGTCTGCCTGATGGGCATATTCACGCATGGAGGCAAAAACGTCACCGTATCCGGCCTCGTTACCCAAGGACCAAATAATAATGGAAGCGTGGTTCTTGTCGCGCTGAATCATGGAGCTGATACGTTCCAAAGAAGCAGGGCGCCAGTTGTCATCGCTCTTGGGAACCTTATCGTTTGCACCATGGGTTTCCAAGTTTGTTTCATCAAGAACGTAAATACCGTACTTATCGCAAAGATCGTACATATACGGGTCATTGGGATAATGGGAAGTACGCAGGGCGTTGATGTTAAACTGCTTCATAAGGAACACGTCTCGTTCCATCAATTCGCGGCTAATGGTATGGCCGTAATCCGGATCGATTTCATGACGGTCCACACCGCGCAAAATCACAGGCTTGCCGTTCACCAGGAACTGGGTAATGCCCTGGGCGTTCTTCTTCAGTTCCACCTTCTTAAAGCCAATGCGGTTACTTTCAACCTGTACAGTCTTGCCCGAAGCGTCCTTCAAAGTAAGCACGAAGGTATAGAGGTTCGGAGTTTCGGAAGCCCACAGCTTAACGCCAGAAACGACCTTGCTAAAGGTAACCTTTTCTTCCTTGCCGGCAGCAATGGAAACAGAAGCCTTGTCGGTTACCACGGCGGCGCCAGAAGCATCGTACACACCCATTTCCAGGGTGTAGGTGCCAGAAGCTGCGGAACTAGTATTCCTTATCCAAATGCTAGGATCCAAGGTACCGTCGGTGTAGTTGCTTGCCAAGGAAGCATTGACCTGGAAGTCCTGAATATGAATCTTGGGAGTGGCGTAGATGTACACATCACGCTGGATACCAGACAAACGAATAAAGTCCTGGTCTTCCATCCAGGAGCCATCGCACCAGCGGAACACCTGCACGGAGATGTTGTTTTCGCCACTGCGAAGCTTGTCGGTAATATCGAATTCGTGGTCAGTAAAGGAGTTTTCGCTATAGCCAACGAACTTGCCGTTCACCCAAACATAGTAAGCGGATTCCACGCCTTCGAAGTGCAGGCGAATGCGCTTGCCATCCCAATTCTTGGGCACGGTAAAGTTACGGCGGTAATGGCCCACCGGGTTAAACTTTGTGGGCGCTGCAGGAGGGTTAATCCAGTCGTTCTTGTTCCACGGATAAATCACGTTACTGTAAATGGGATGGTCGTAGCCATAAATCTGCCAGTTGCCAGGAACCGGAATATCGTCCCACTTGGAAACGTCGTAATTGTCGGCAAAGAAGTCGTTGTTACGCTGAGCCGGGGCATCCACATGGAAGAACTTCCAGGTGCCAGACAGACTCTGGTACCATTCAGAAGCTCGACGATCCATCTTCAAGGCTTCTTCAAGCGTATTGTACGGCATGCTGGTCACGTGAGGAGAAAGCACGTTAATGCCAAAAGTCTTAGGATTTCCGTTCCACTCGTTAAAATTCTGAGCCAAGGCTCCAGTGGAAAGAGAAAGCGCCGCAGCGGCAGCAAATGCCAATTTATTCGTTTTCATAAAACCATCCTTCCCTATTATCTTATCACCCATCCTAAACTTATCTTCTTAGAAAGGAAAATCACATAGTTCCAAAACAACTTCTATTGACATTTTGTCAAAGGTAGACCTACGGCGAGATAGATCGAGTGACGAACTAGCGCGACGGCAATGACCGATTTGATAAAAAAAGACACCCCGGGCGGGATTGCCCAGGGTGCCTTCGGGTGTGATGTAGGAAACTTTTATTCCTTAACGTTTACATGACAAAGTTACCAAAAGTTTAAACCAAAAGTTTTGTCTTTTCAACTATTCTCATGGATAACTTGTCAATGGCAAGGAATATAGGGCGAAAATTCCTCATTTTTGGCAGGAAATCCGCCCTTTAAAAACTATTTCATCACGTTGACGCGGAACATTTGATTACCGCGAGCAGCCTTCACAACGTACATACCGCTCTGCTTTACGAACTGACGGGTCTTGGACATCACTTCACGAGAATCCGCGTAAACACTTCCAAGAAGAGTTCCATTCATATTGTAAACTCGATACTGCTGAGCGCCGTCCAGGAAGTTCACATGATAAGAAGACTTGATTGCTAGTTCTTCCTCGGTCAAAGCGAACTGGATCCAGTCCAGGTTGCCATAGGAGCCGGTAATCTTTACACGAAGAACGTGTTCGCCCTTTTCAATCTTCTCTGTCTTACCATCAACTTCCGTATAGGTGTTCCAATCTTCACCCTGAGGAATCTTGATGGTGTCCGTTACAGCAGCGCCATCAATGAACAACTGGAAACTTGCCACATCAAGACCACTTGCAACGCGGGCCTTGAAAAGGAACTCAGCATCAATGACTGCGTTCACGGAATACTCCATCCATTCGCCCGGATTGGTATAACCGATGGCGTAGCCCTTGCAATCAACGGTATTCAAGGTATCGGCACATTCAAGGCCGACAATATCAACACCATCTTCGCGATAGACGTTGCCCTGATTTTCAAGATCGTTATCAGAGTAAGCAACGCCACTGCCACCGTTATCATAATCTTCCAGCTCAATCTTGCCCGGCAAAGTCATTACAGACTTGAAGGGTTCCTGAGTCATGGCGCCGGTAAAATCAGCCATAGGAATTTCCTTGATTTCGCGAATGTACTGGAAAGACTTTTCGATGCCTGCATTATTCACAACGTCGGCGCTGTAGTAGTCGTTGGTCTGCTGAAGAGTATTTTGTCCAGCCTGGTTCTGGCCCACACCTGCGGGAGAATTCTTGAACACGTTTTCCTTCACAGTAAAGCCGCTGGAGCCTTCGTCCAAATAGATGGGCACATTCCAGTAGTCCGCCCACTTGGAAGTTCCATTGTCGTGAATGTAGTTGTGCTGGATTTCGCTGCCGGTGCCCTGGTTGGACAAGGTGTAGATCGGACCGGAGTCGCACAGCAAGCGGGCAATGTGATGGATGTTGTTCCAGTTGATGTGATTGTTGGTCATGGCAGTTTCTTTCTTGGTCCAGCCAAAGCCAACAGAAATTCCAGAGTAGTAGGTGTAGGAAACTTCGTTATGTTCAATGACAACGTAACGGGGGTAGCCAGCGCCAATACCTACGGCACCCTGATGTTCGTTGGTCACGTTTGTCACCAGATTGTTCTTGATGGTATCGCGGGTACTGATTTCGTCCTTGTCAGAGGGGTTGTAACCTTCATGAATTTCGCTGAGGGAGTCGGGAGCAAACTTGCCCAGCATAATGCCTGCGGCACCCACTTCAAAGAAGGCGTTGCCCTGAATCAAGTCGTCGTTTGTTCCGCTAACAAAATCAAGGCCAGTAGCCGCAATCTGGGAGAAGACGCAACCCTGCACCAAAAAGTGATGGGCATTTTCTACACGGAAGGCGGCATCGGGGCGCCACAGCAAATACTTGTTACTGTTCAGCTTTTCCCAGTTTCCGCGACCCGGATCCGGCAAGACATCCACATTGAAGTTGGCTGCCTGCAAATCCAAAAAGCCTTCTTCGCTGGGACGGGTATAGTTGGAGTGGGCAAAGGTCAAGCCTTCGAAAGCCATGTAGCCCACCTTGGTCTTGGTATCCTTACCCAAGACACTGAACAAAGTATTGATGCGGGGAGCAACCACATTTGCGGAAGCCATGCTTTCACCAGAACGGGGCTTGTAATACAAAGTGTGGGTCTTTTCGTCCAGGTACCATTCCCCTTCCGCATCAATGAGGTCGTAGGAATTTTCCAGATAGAAAGCCTGCTGCTTGGGCGGATTGCTCATGAAGGCGGTACCCAGCATGGGGTATGCGCGATGGAACAACTTGGTACGTTCAGGATCCTTAGGAATAAGCTTTGCGGTACCGCCGTTCACCTGGGCCTTTTCAAGGCGCAAAATGTTTTCGGACCAGGCGATCATCAAGTGGATTTCAACATCCTCGATGTTCTTGATATTCTTGATGTAATCTGCAGAAACATCAAAAGCGCGGCCGGTAGAGTCCACCTTGGTAAGGCGCACAAAGTCATGGTCAAAACCGCCAAGGCCCTTGTCGCTTGCAGCAATCACATTGGGGAAACAAGCGCGAACTGCCTTACGATTATTCACGTAAAGCTGACGGAAACGACCTTCAACACCCTCAGCTTTCCAGATGTTATTCTTTTCGTCGTGAAGAGTCCAGCCCGTAATAGGCATACCGCCAGTAATCAGCGGGTGTTCATCACCAAAAGCCTTATAACGCACATAGTGGCCATTCTTACCGCCATCGGCTTCGGTAAACTTAATTGTATTTGCGAGAGCGTAGGTTCCTTCGCGGAGGTAGACCGTAATATCATCGGTCATGGTGCCGTTAATAGCACGAACAGCCTTCTGGGCCTTTTCAATGGTCTTGAAAGGTGCAGCCTTGGTACCTTCGGCAGCGTCGTTACCCGACGGTGAAACGAAAAATTCAGTAGCTGCAAGGGAAGTCGAAGCACATCCCAAAAGCGCCATCAAACCAAAAATGAACTTCTTATTCATAGATCATCCTTTTTTTCTACACCCAATACAAAAATATTTCCAGAACAAATCAAAAAACACCCTCGCCAGTACATTCCTATGGACGGATTGTCAACGGCGACGCAGCCAATTTCCCGGTATATTTTGCCACCATATCACCTGCAAAAAAAGAACCCTCGTAAAAACGAGGGTCCCATAAGGAGTGTGTTGCTTTTTGCAGTTAACAAACCGCCATCAAAGCGACTCATGCCATATTGTTACTTGAAGGTGTTGACCATCATGCTCTTGTTGCCACTGCGGAGCATGTAGACGCCCTTGCCGAAGCCAGCCTGAGAGAGAGCATCCTTGGCAGATTCGCCATTCAGCTGAAGGGTTCCCAGCTTCTTGCCCAGCATGTTGAACACGTCGAACGTCTGTGAAGAAACAACAAATTTTACTGATCCGCGCAATGCTTCCGTTTCACCGGACAAAGGCTTGTCATCGTCGGCATCCCTTCCCTTCACAAAGTTGAAGTAGTCTATATCAAACCAATCGGAAGTAGCAGTGATGCGCACAATATGCTTGCCAGCGGAGAACTTCACATTTGCACCAACTTTGGCATAGTCATCAAAATTCTGTGCGGTTTCATTTTCCTTCTTGGCGGCAGGAACATCAAATTTTTCGACAGCAACTTCACCGTCAATAGACACGCTGAAGTTGGAGCCACCATCGGAGGCGACTGCAGCAAACATGGTATAATCGCCAGCTTCTGCAACATCCACCGTGTATTCCAGCCATTCACCTTCCTGAATGTAGCCTACGACAACGCGGTCATCGGACTTCTTGTAAAGGTCAACAGACGGAGCGTCATCGGCGCGCATATCGCTATCACCATGATTTTCAGCATCATTGTCCTGGAAGGACTTGTTACCACGGCCAATGCCCGGCTTGTCGAATTCTTCTGCCTGAATTAAGCCAGGAACTGCAAACGGAACGCCCTTATACGGTTCCTGGGGAACAGCTGTCTTTTCACTTTCAAAATACCAGTAGTCGAAATCGAAACCGCCCTGCTTCACGACGAAGTAAAGATCGCCCACGTCTTCAGCACCAGTCACGTCAAAGGAATGTTCCTCCCAAGCAGTGCTCGCCGGAATATCCATGGTAGCCAGGAGAGTTCCCTTTTCGCTACCCAGATGGAGTTCCATCTTACCGCCCTTACCACGGGTAACGACGTTAATCTTGTCAGCACCATCGCTCATATCTACAGAACGAACTTTGGTGTAGAAGCCTTCATTCATGTTGGTCAGGTAAACACAACCATTTTCGGCTGCCACATTCTTGATGATCGTGTAAGCAGCGCCCTTGTCATCCTTCTGGCTCTTATCCAAAGTGATGTTGCCCACCCATGCCTTGGTTTCGGCTTCCACACGTTCGTAAGGATCCAAGTTCTTGATCGGGGTGGTAACACCGTCATCAGTCATACGGATGGTGGGAATAGTACCATCGGGATTCCACTTGAATTCTTCAACGGCTGAAGTGCGGGAATAGCCGCCAGCACCGGCAACACGGCGCTGGTTATGATAGAAGAAGAAGCTGCGGCCCTTGAAATCCACAATGCCGGAATGAACAGTAAAGGCTGCACCCGGTTCTGCACTGGGCATAATGACACCCTTATATTCCCAGGGGCCCGTAGGAGAATCGCTCCAGGAATAGTCAATGGATTCCGGAATGCCGCCAGCAGCATAAATCATGTAATACTTCTTGCCACGCTTATGAATCCACGGACCTTCGGTATACTTACCGTTAAAGGAAGACATATCGGTGACTCTTTCCTTACCATCGCACTCAATCATATTTTCCTTGAGAGGACAATAGTAAAGCTTTGGGTTACCCCAGTAGAGGTAGGCCTGGCCATCATCATCAATCCATACGGTAGGATCGATGTAGTCCCAGTTAGGGCCAGCCAAATGCTTGCCATTCAAGGCGTCCTTGAAGGGACCTTCCTTCTTCTTGGAAGTGGCCACGTTAATAGCACGGCCACCGCGGGTAGATTCCACGGTCACGTAGTAGTAATAAGTATCATTGCGACGAATTACCTGGGCAGCCCAGTCTCCATTCTTCTTGGCACTACCGTTGAAATCGCTAGCTTCAAGAATCAAGGTGTTCATATCGGTCCAGTTCACCATATCGGTGGTGCAAGAAACGCGCCAGCCGTGCATGGTAAAGAAGGAACCGCCTTCGTCGTTACCGGAATAAGAGCAAAGCGTATCGCCAAATACAACCGGAGCCGGGTCCGGAGAATAATAAGTCTGAATAAACGGATTATCGGCCATGGCGTTAGAAGCAAGGACAAACATTGCGAGGCCACAGACAGAGGCAGCCAACTTTACAGATTTGAAACTTTTTTTCATGGAATCTCCCATTTATCCCATCGTTTTTTCAAAAATTATTTTAAAACGGGGGTAAATGCCCTACCCCAAAAGAAAATCCCGTGGACAAGTTATCCATAAGGAACCTGCATTTTCTTGCAAAATTCATCAAAAAAAGCCCCGCTGCAGGTGTTATGCAGCGAGGCGAATTGGAGGTATGAAATTTTTTATTGCGCCATCATTTAAAAGGCACGGGCGCTAGAATTAACGGCTCTTTTCGACGCGTTCCAGGAAAGCACCCTTGGAGGTTTTCACCAGGTAAACGCCGGCCTTCATAGCAGAAGCCTTGTTCACGCGGTTTCCGCGAAGGTCGAAGTACTTTGCAGAAGCTTCCACATCAACCAAGCCCTTCACGCTCTGGCCAATTGCTTCAGGATCTTCCGCCGGAGGCAAAATCGGAGCCGGATCCTTGGCATCCTTGCCTTCAGCAAAGTTGATGTAGTCCACGTCGAACCAGTCTGCAGTTGCAGTGAAGCGGAGCACGTGTACGCCAGCAGGCAGAACCACATTAGCTTTCACCTTGCTATAGTCATCAAAGTTCTGTTCTGCACCTTCTTCCTTCTTTGCAGCAGGAACAGCGATTTCTTCGGTAATATCCTTGCCATCGATAGAAAGGCTGAAGCTAGAGCCGCCATCAGAAGCCACTGCAGCAAACATAGTGTAGTCGCCTTCCTTTGCTACGTTGATGGTGTATTCCAACCATTCGCCCTTCTGGATATAGCCAACGATCACGCCGGTTGCCTTTGCATACAGGTCAACGCCAGTGCCATCGCGATACTTGCTATCACCGTGGTTGTCGGCATCGCTTTCAGAGTAGGAAGCAGCACCCTTGCCCTTACCCGGATCATCGAAGTCTTCAGCTTCAATCTGGCCAGGAATTGCCCACGGAGTCTGAGTTGCATTGTGTGCAGTCTGCGGAATCGGTTCTGCAGTAATGTCGTCCAGATAGATTTCGTCCTTTTCGTTCACGCCAATCTTGAACCAGTCAAAGTCAACGGAACCACCGGCAGTTTTTGTTGCCCAGTTGAAGAGGCCGAAACGGTTACCCACGAACATGTGCAAGTCGAAGCTCAAAGAAACGTTGGTACCAATCTTGTTCCAAGTGCTGCCATCTTCGCTGTAGTAGAAAGAAGCAGTACCCTTGTCGATAGGAATGTCAAAGTCAACGCGGAGGTAAACCTTGGAACCGGAAAGGTTCTGTGTTGCTTCACGCTTTTCACCATCCTTGGTGCCGCTGTACATTACAACCTTGTAGCCACCATTTTCCTTAGCGAGAGCAACCATACCCTTGTTGTCCTGCCATGCAGCGAGACCAGCAACGTCACCATCCTTCATGTTGGCGCCATCGACCAAGGTGCGGCCAACACACTTAGGGCCAAAGGTACGCTGAGTCAGCATATTCTTTACGTTGGTAATACGGCTGTCAACGCGGCCAGTGGTAATACGGAGCTTGCCATCGGTGAGTTTCCACTTGGAGTTATCCGGGTTGTGGTTCCACTGCCATTCCAACGGGAGTTCGTCACCGTCGAAGTCATCGGAAGTAACCATGCCATAGCCCGGTTCAACATCGTTGGGCAAATCCAAAGTTGCGGGAGCGCTTCTGGTGCCGCCAGCAGGTTCCGGCCAGCCATCCTTCCAGACGGTGGGAACCAAGTGAGAAATACGGCCGACAGGACCAGAATCGCGGAACAGGAGAGCATACCACTTGCCATCAGGAGTATCAAAGATACCACCCTGGGCAACGCCATTGCTCTGGAGGAAAATTCGTCCGGAGAAGCCATCCAAAAGGCTCTTGGAACGGTAAACAATTTCAGTACGGCAGGCGCCCGCAGGCCAGGAAATGGTGAACAAGTAATATTCGCCATTCACCTTTTCCATGTGAGAGCCTTCCTGCTGCACATAGTAATTGGTGGTACCGGTAACCTTGTTAACGCTAACGCCGCCAACCTTACCGCTGCGGCCACCAGCCTTAACGCCAGAAGCATCGTTGTTCAGCTGAACATAGCTGATCTGGTCGCCAGAACCATAGAAAACCCATGCAGTTCCATCGTCATCAAAGAACAAGGAAGGGTCATGATAGAAAGGCAACTGGATTTCACTCCAAGGGCCAGCTTCAATATCCTTGGTCTTGTAAAGGTGAGTCTTGTTGGTTGTATAAGACGGAGTCAAAACGTAGTAGTAACCGTCACTTTCGCGATAACGAATGCTAGATGCCCAGGAGCCCTTACCGTAAGCATCCTTGCCACCATTAAGGTTCATGTTATCGTTATTGGTCAGGGTTTCGTACACATAGCCAACAGTGCGCCACTGGGCCAAATCGGTACTCTTGAAAACAGGAATACCCGGTGCATAATGCATGGTGGTAGTCACCATGTAGTAATTGTCTTCCACGCGGACAATAGACGGGTCCGGAGAGTCGGACCAAATCACGGGATTCTTGACGGTTGCAGCGTCACTAATACCAGGTAAAGCAAGAACTGCGGCAAAAGCCAGCAAGCCAACGGTCTGCTTGATAATTTTCAAATTTTCGTTTTTCATACCCATACCAATCCGTTTTTACGGTTTTACAGGTATAAAAATATTCCCAAATGGAAGATATTTTCAGGGTAGAAAAGGAGTTTCTATGGACAGTTTATCCATAGGTAAAAAGCATTTAACGCAGATTAACCGTAAAGGAAACCCAGCACAACGGCAAGGCCACAGAAAATTGCGATATGCTTGATAACGGCAATGTTTTCTTTCGTTTTCATGATGGGCTTAAACTACAAAATGGGTTTGTCAAAAGCCATGAGATTCATCACAATTTGTGGATATTTTTGTAAACAAACTCTCAAAAAAAGATAGCCCGATTTCTCGGACTACCTTTTTCGGGTTGTGATGTTATGTATGATTTAAAACTCGATCTTACTTCTCATTACGGATGATGTAAGTCTTCTTGCCAGGAATACGAACCAAATACACACCAGCCTTCTGCATCATCATGGACTTGCTTACGCGTTTGCCGTTCATGTTGAAATATTCAGCCATTGCGCTGTTCTGGATTCTGACAGCAAGGTCGCCCGTAAAGATAGAGGACGGATTTTCAGGATCTTCAGGATCTTCCGGTTCAACCACAGGTTCTTCAATCTTGGAGGCATCCTTGAATTCCACCCAGTCAATATTCACGTAGCTGCCCACGATTTGCAATTTCAGCACATGCTTGCCTGCGGTGAGGTTTGCCTTGCCCACTTCGATCACCTTGTAGTCGCTCCAGCCTTCGCCTGTTGCGGGTACAGTGTAGTCACCGGCAATTTCCTTGTCATCCATGAACAACTTGAATCCCTTGGTGTCGGCGGAAGTAGCAACATTTGCAGAAATTGCATATTCACCATCGGCATCCACATTCACAGAGTACTTCAGCCATTCACCTTCCTGGGTGTAGCCAATCACATAGCTCTTGCAGTTCTTGCCATTGGCATCGCAGCCCACGCCTTCAATATCCACGCCATCATCGCGATAGGAACCGCTCTTGTTTTCCATATCCATATCATAGTAGGAGAAACCCTGGCCAGCCTTGTCGTAATCTTCGGCTTCCACCTTACCCGGGATTGCAATTTCACCCTTGTACGGTTCCAGCGGAACATTGATCGGGGTCAAGTAAACACGATAGGCGTAGTAGGCGTTTTCAATCTTAACCGGGATGGTGACGGACGGACCGTTCAAAGTCACTTCCTTCACAGAAAGGGTATCGGTCTTCGCAACAGCCTTGTCCTTGTTTTCCCATACCACGCGTTCAACGATGGCCTTCATCTTGCCGCCCAAGAAAGAGGGGACCTTTTCGAAGACAACGTCAATGTCACCTAAAGTGTTTCCTCCTAACACCAAACTTGCATAGTTCTGCTTTGCATCTACTGCAGCAAAACCATCAACACCATCACTCTTGTCGTTAGGCGGGGTTACCTTTGCCATGTAGCCAGACATATCGCCATACCACTTGTACATATGCCAACCACCGCCACGCTGATTCTGTGCGGTCAAGAGGCTGCCCAAGCGACCCGGCAGCGGTACGAACCACCAGGAAATCATTGCACTTTCAACACCATGGCGTTCAAACTTTGCAAGGAACGGAACAGAAACGCCCGGGCATCCTTCCAGTTCATGCTTGCTGGAAGAGTATTCGTTAATGCTGATGGCGCGGGGAGAAATACCAAGCTTCTTTTCGAGGGCACGAAGATTTTCGATTGCTCCCACCAAGCCTTCGGAGCCCCACTGATGCCAGCTAATTACATCGGGAACGCAGTTGTTCTGGACGCAATACTTCAAGAAGTTTTCCATTCTGGTGGAGTTGTAGAAAGAGTAGGAAGGTCCAATAATCTTTGCACCCGGATCCAGCTGACGAAGCAATTGATAAGTGGGTTTCCACAAATCAGCCTCGAAATTATTGGAGCCCTTCCAGGTATCGTTAGGTTCATTCCAGATTTCGTAACCATCAAAATTCTGGGTAGCAGCGGACTTCTTGTCGTTCACAACAGAAGTCACTTCCTTCTTCCAATGATCCCAGTTCTGATACTTGTACGGCCAACCCGGCAAAATGTCTGCCAAACGAATCTGCACCTTTGCAGTAGTCTTTGCAAGGCGGGGAGAAATCAGGAAGGCGCCACCAATACCCTGCTGACGACCGGAACCGCTACGGGCCGGAGCCAGGAATACATTCGGCTTAAGGGGAGCAACATCAGCATCCACATTGCTGGGGAGGCTTTCAGTAAAGCCATAAAGAGAGCCGGAGCCCACATGAGTTACCGGGCGAATGCTATCGGTAAGGTCAACTTTCAAGGTAGTGGCAGCAAAAGCGCCAGTAGACATCGTGGCTACAGCAGCGGCAGCCAGAACAGATTTCATTTTGAAATTTTTAATCATCCCATCATTCCCGTTTTTGTGTCCCGCGCAAACACAGATGGCGCAGGCTCACAACTATAAATTACCTAAGTGGAAGAGGGATTTACACCCACCCAAAACAATTACTTTTGCGATTTTCTCAAAAACTACAATACCGAAAAAAGCATGGTTTTACAGCAGAAAATCCGCATTATTCATAAAATTCCGCCATTTTCAAAAAAAAGACAGCCCGCCGTAGCGAGCTGTCAGAGAGGATGTATTAAGATCTTTTCCGATTACTTTTCGGTACGCATCATGAAGGTCTTGCCACCAGGAATGTGAACCATATAGACGCCCAAGTTCCTTGTGGCGGACTTGCTAATGCGATTGCCCTGCATGTCAAAGTACTGAGCCTTGGACATATCCTGGGAAGCATTCACAACGATCTTCTGGCTGATTGCTTCAGGAGTCGGATCATTGATGGTAGCCTCCACCTTCTTGAATTCCACGTAGTCAATATCGACCCAGTCGTTGGTGATTTCAAGTTTCAGTTCGTGTTCGCCAGCAGCCAAGGTAGCCTTGCCACCGCTCACCATGGAATAGCCTTCGTCATCCCAGCCCAAGCCAGCATTGACAATTTCATCACCGATACGTTCGTCGTCCATGTAGAGAACAAAGCCACCAGTCTTGTTGTCGCCAGCAATAAGAGCAGAAATTTCATATTCACCGGCTTCTTCAACTTTCACGGTGTACTTGAGCCATTCACCCTTTCGGCAAGAGCCAACAGCCATACCCTTATTGGGCTGCTTCACGTCCACATCATCCTTACGGTACTTGCCTTCGCTATTACCCTTGTCCAGGTCATAGTAAGCCTTGCCAGCACCACCCTTGTTGTAGTCTTCGGCCTGGATCTGGCCCGGAATGGTCATAGGTTCACCATAGTAAGGACCATATTCTTCAGGAGGAGCATCAGGAACGGTAGACTGAGTAGGATCAACCACGTTTACTGCCGGAGCGTTGGGGTCAATAGTTCTGTCGATAAGCTTCAGCATTTCGGAGCAGTAGCGCTTACCCAGTTCAATCACACCGGAACGACCGAAGTGGTAGGGGTCCTTACCATTACCGGCAAGTCCCTGGGAAGAAGCCAAGCCGAACTTCTTAAACTTGGTCTTGAGCTGAGCAATGCCGGGATTCTTGCTACCGCAGCAAGCACCCTGTGCCTGGAGCATTTCACCAGCAACGAAGGGAACTTCGTTTTCATCCAAGTCCAGTTCATCGATAATGGTCTTATAGGAAGCATAAACACGGTTACGCCAGTTGTCATCTACACCATCGCTTTCACCCTGGTGGAAAAGGACACCCTTGATAACACCAACTTCCTTAGCCTTCTTGGCAAGTTCCAAAATACGGCCCATGGGGTTTCCACCGTAGTCACCGGCCCAACCCTTAAAGCTTCTGCCATCGCCATCAAAATAAGCGGCATACTGATCCAAAAGGAAGGCACGAATGCTGACGCCACCCACAGCCACCGGAATAATACCCACGGTTACGCCCGGCAGGGAGTCCACCATGGCGCGGCCAAAATAGTCTGCGGGAGAAAGCTGTTCAAATGCATGGAACATAGGCGGGATAGCCGGATACCATTCGCCAGTCTTAATGGATTGCGTGGTTTTTCCCGTACGATTGCCGGCATTTGCATTATGGGAAGCCAGCATGATAAAGTTCTTGGGGTCCTGAGCCTGATCGACAGAGGGGTCAATTTCGCCGTTACCAGCCATATTGGACTGACCGTAAGCGATATAAATGTGGAAATTCGGGTTCGGGGCGGCATTTGCACTAGCCGCAAACATGGACAGACCGAAAGTCATTGCCGCAGCAGCGCAGCCCAGTTTCTTAAACACACCCATTAAATGCTCCTTGAGTTCTTTACAAACTTAAAATTACCCCTTTTTGGGGGTAAAATCGACTATCCAGAGCAAGAACTCATGGACAATATATCAACGCAAAAAAAGGGCAAAAACCGCAGTTTTTGCCCTAATTTCGCAATTTTCGAGAATTTCGCTTACTTTTCGTTACGGATAACGAAGGTCTTTGCACCAGGAACACGAACCAGATAGACACCCTGCTTCTGGGCAGTGGCCTTGCTTACGCGATGGCCACGCATGTCAAAGTACTGGGCGTTATCCATATCCAAAGCACCTGCTGCCATGAGAGAGGCCCTGATGCTTTCCGGAATGGTATCCTTTTCGGTAGAATCTGCCGGAGGAACAACCGTAGCGTCAACCTTCTTGAATTCCACGTAGTCGATATTCACCCAGTCCACTTCAATCTGGATCTTGAGATCGTAATCGCCCTTCTTCAAGGTCACCTTACCACCGCTGATATCAGAATAGGTATCGTAATCAGGACCCTTTTCAGA
Source organism: Fibrobacter sp. (assembly GCA_024399015.1). Taxonomy (GTDB): domain Bacteria; phylum Fibrobacterota; class Fibrobacteria; order Fibrobacterales; family Fibrobacteraceae; genus Fibrobacter. Next base: position 11,218 of record JAKSIC010000007.1, on the reverse strand, counting down.
AACCATGGTTTCACCAATCTTGTCGTTACCAAGATACACGGAAATAGCACCGGTGCCATTGTCACCAGCCAGACGGCCAATCATTTCGTATTCACCGTCTTCTTCCACGTGAACAGAATACTTCATCCATTCGCCCTTCTGGCAGTAACCCACAGCCATGCCCATGCCGGCCTTGTAAATGTCAACGCCGTCACCACGATATTCCTGGCCCTGGTTTGTAGCGTCCATATCAGAGTAAGCTACACCGGAACCGCCCTTGTTATAGTCTTCAGCCTGAACCTTGCCAGGAATCTTGAACACATCACCATAGGGGCCGTATTCTTCAGGAGGAATATTGCCTGCGGAACCACCACCATAGAGCGGCACCACAACCTGGGGGGCATCCATGTCCACGGTCTTGTCAATAAGCTTCAGCATTTCGGTAGCATAGCGCTTACCCATTTCCACGTAACCATCATGGTCAAAATGCAAGCGGTCGCCCTGCATGCCTGTACCCTGGGACTTTGCAACACCGAACTTTGCGAAGTACTTGGAGAGGCCATTCACGCGGGTGCTCATGCCATGGCAAGCGCCATTGTAAACCATTTCACCAGCGACAAAAGGCAGTTCTTCCTTAATGCCCAAATCGTTGCGCATGTCGTTATAAGTCTTCTGGACAATCTGTTCCCAGTTGCTCATGCCGCCATCGGTTTCACCCTGATGGAAAATGAAGCCCTTGATGACGCCCACTTCCTGGGCCTTCTTTGCAAGATTGATAATTGCGGCGTAGTCGTTACCCTGGGAGTCGTAATCCTTGGCCCAGTTTGCAAGCCAGCTTTCAGAAGAGTTCACATAGCTCTGCCACTGAGCCTTGTCGAAAAGTTTGATGGAGGCGCCACCCACAGCCACCGGAATAATACCGATAGTAACGTTGGGCATTTCCTTAGCCATAGTTCTGCCAAAGTAGTCGGCAACAGAGAGACCTTCCTGGCAGTGGAACATGGGAGGAACAGCCTTGGACCACTGACCCTTGGCAAGCTTGATGTTGGTGCCACCCTTACGGGAATTACAGTCGACACCGGAAATCATCACAAAGTTATCTATAGGATCCTGGTCTCCAGACTGAATAGGACCTGCGCCAGCCATATTGGATTGGCCGTACGCGATGTAAATGTGGAAATTGGGATTGGGCGCAGCCTGAGCGGGAGCAGCCAACATTGACAAGCCAAAAGCAGTTCCTACAACCGCCATAGACTTTGAAATCTTTTTAATCACACCCATTATATCACTCCTTTAAGTGTTGCACGTATAAAACTACCCCATTTTCCCAAAAAAAATTGTTTCTTTTCTGTAAAAGCAGAAAAAAGCGCCCCCGGAGGGGCGCTTCGACTCAATGAAAAACTAGAGAGAGAAATTCTTTTTCCAGAAAAGATTACTTGGTAAGAGTCATGCGCATTACGCGGCCAGCAGACTTCACCATGTAAACACCGGAGCGGTCCACAATGGAAGTTGCCTTGGAGCGGAGTTCCACCTTGTCGCTTGCCTTGACGCTGCCGAGGAATTCACCAGAGAGGTCGTAGATTCCAAAGGTAGTGGGAGCGGTAATAGCCTGGAACTGAACTGCACCAATAACCTGGGGATTTTCGGGATCTTCCGGATCAACCGGAGTTTCGCCGTTACCAGTGGTATCCGGTTCCGGATCAGTTGCGTTCTTGCCTTCCACGAAGGTGAAGTAGTCTACATCCATCCAGTCACCTGTCACCAGGAACTTCATCACGTGCTTGCCTGCGGTAAGGGAGACGTTCACCTGCACCTTGCCGAATTCCTCGAAGTCGCCTTCGGTTGCGGTCACAGTCTTCGGAACCACGATGGTATCAGAGAAGGCCTTATTGTCCATGAACATTTGGAAACTTGCAGTACCGTTGCTGGAAGCTACGTAGGCAAACATGGTATAGTCTCCAGCCTTCTTCACATCCACGGTGTATTCCAGCCATTCGCCAGCCTGGTTGTAACCGATAACCTTGCCGAACTTCTTTTCGTAGATGTCAACGCCGGTATCCTTGCGGTAGTCGCTGTTGCCATGATTTTCGGAATCGTTATCATAGTAGGAAATGTTGCTGTTGCCGTTTTCATCCTTGCCGGAACCGGAAACGTCGAAGTCTTCAGCCTGGATCTTGCCCGGAATTGCCCAGGCCTTGCCGCCAAAGGGTTCCTGCGGAATAACAATCTGCTTGCCCACGCCAACCAAGGTCACGATACAGTCCTTATTGGTAGCGCCGGATTCCATGGTAATGGTCACAGAGCCATTCTTGGCTTCCACTTCACCTTCGTACTTGGCATTCTTTGCTTCAGAAGTGGTGTACACGTGGAAGGACTGAACATCGGCGCCCTGCACGTTAACAGTAACGGTCTTGGACTTGCCATAGTCGCGGTTCACGAGAACAACGATAGTGGAGTCGCCATCCTTGCTCTTATAGGCAGAGGCGAAAACGTGATCTTCGGGCTTGGCAGTTGCACCAACGCGGATTGCACCGGGGCGGATAAAGCGAGCAAACTGACTCAAGATATAGCCACGCTTGGAAATCTTGCCAATTTCATTGGAGGGAATCTGCAGCTTGTTGCCGAAATCCTTTTCCATGATCAGGCCATAGCAACGACGAATATACCACCAGGTGTACTGATTGAAGTTACCCACAACCATGGCGCGATGGATTTCATAGCCCACGTCCATGGCACGAACAGTATCCACCTTATATTGGTTAGCCTGGTCACCGGTTCCCATCACCTTGCGCCAGTAGTTACCACTGCCCTGGCTTTCGGTGTAGTGTTCGGTCATCCAGCGTTCCACCTTCTTCTGGTCAGCGAGAGAGTACTGGAACCAGGAATCAGCGGTCTTTGCATCACTTGCATAGAAATGGGCACCAAGAATGTCCCAGTTCTTGAGAGCATTGGCATCGTTCAGAACTTTGTCGTAAAGCTTTTTCTGGTAGGCAAAGGATTCGGTAGAAATCACCTTGGCGCCGTTCTTGCGCATCTTGTCGGCATAGCCCTTGGTGAAGTTGTAAATTTCATCGGCAGACCAGCAAGCCCATTCACCGCACCAGTCCGGTTCATTACTGATGGAGATACCGTACAGAGGAACGCCCTGGTTCTTCATGTAGTCATTGAAATTATTCAGGTGATCCACATACTTCTGGTAGTTGCTAGAAGCCATGTGCTGATTTGCGCCCGCATAGGGAGAAGTCCAAGGAGTTGCATAAAGAATAAAATCATCACCGGCATACTTCTTGGCCCACTTGGCGGCCTGAACTTCCTTATTGAAGTCATTGGAGCTTGCGTATACCGGAATACGAAGGGTGTTAAGGCCCAGGGTACCATCGCCAGTGCCAAAGGCAATCTTCGCATCGGCTTCAGAAAGGCCGCCACCACCCTGCCACTGATTATGAACCATGCCGCCAAAGCCGCGAATCACCTGGTGTTCTTCACCAACATTCACATTGACGGTAGAAGCGTTTGCGGAAATTCCAAAGGCGCTTGCAAGTGCGCAAGCTACACCAAGCTTTAAAAACTTGTTACCAAACATAATTCATCCCTACTTTTTACAAGGGCACACCACATACCCTTCAAACCTAAAGATACCCTTATTACCGCCTCTTATTCCACATTGAAATACACCTTTCATGGACGAATTATCCATAAGCTTTTTTTGCACAAAATGACGTTTTTAGTCAAAATTCGCCACTTTTTGCATTTTTTGCAAAAAAAAGGCAACTTTTTTGTCCAAAATAAAGGCACCCCGGAATACCGGGATGCCTTTTTGGATGTGTGTTTATGGAGATCTTTTATCGCTTAACGGATGGAGCGAACTCGAGCAGCCTTGCCACTGGCGCGGTTACGAATGAGGCTAATGCCCTGAACCTTGGCGGCTTCGGCAGAGTTCTGCCACATAGCACCAGCCTCTGCCATGGAGGTAGCCTTGAAGGATGCCAGCTTGTTACCCTTCAGGTCGAACACATCGTAGTTCATGTGTGCACCCTTTTCAAAGGCAACAGTAGTGCCAATTGCTTCAGTACCAATCTGGTGCGGATCCGGAGCATCTTCACCTTCCTCGAAGTTGATAAAGTCAATGTCGAACCAGTCGGCAGTTGCGGTGAAACGGAGGATATGTTCACCAGCTTCAAGCTTCACGTTGGCCTTGACCTTTGCGTAGTCGTCGAAGTTCTGTTCCTCAGAATCAGTCTTCTGGGCGGCAGGCACGGCGATATCTTCGGTGATGTCCTTGCCATCGATAGAAAGCTTGAAGGAGGAACCACCATCAGAAGCGACAGCTGCGTACATGGTGTAAGTACCGGTCTTGGCAACATTCACGGTGTATTCAAGCCATTCATCCTTCTGGATGTAGCCTACGACAACGCGATCGCCAGACTTCTTGTACAAATCAACAGAAGGTGCATCATCCTTGCGGTAGTCAGAATCACCGTGGTTTTCTGCATCGTTATCCTGGAAGGACTTGAGATCGCCGCCGCGGCCCACGCCCGGAACGTCAAAGTCTTCCATCTGGATTACGCCCGGAATGGTCCAAGGAGTATTGGTTGCGTTATAAGCCTTCTGCGGTTCCGGAGGAGTAGTACCGCTACCCTGGAAGCCCCAAGCCTTGATAGCCATGGTAGAGTCCTGAGAACCCTTGAACACCATGAACACATAGTCTACAATACCCTTAAGGCCTTCCATATCGCAGGAGGTTTCAGCAAAGGTGTTCTTGGAGCCCGTATTCTTGAGTGCGCAAGTTCCAGCCAAAGCGCCCGTGGGAGAACCGGTATGGATTTCAATCTTATTGCCGTCTGCTGTGCTTGCAGCTTCTACAGTAAAGCCTGTTGCAGCAGTACCAAAGTCAACGCCGGAGACGCGAATCCAGGATTCCTTGGTAGAAAGCGGAAGCAAGAGAGAAGAAGCAACCTTGCCAGGAGCCCAGTCAGAGCGGCTACGGATACCCTTCTGCTTGGAGCTGGTAAGAGCCGGATACCAATCATACGGATCGAAGTTTTCAATCTGTTCCGGACCTTCCTTGGTGAAAGTCAGGGAGTTCATGGAACCGTCTGCAGCGTAGGTGAATTCATCAACGCTAACGCTACGGTGATATGCAGCATTCGGATTAGGCTTACCATCTTCTGCCGGGATCTTTTCCAAGCCATCATAACCGTTAGCAATGCGACGGTCATGGTAAGCAACATACCAGTGGCCCTTGAATTCAGCAACACCATGATGGTTGTTGTTATTGGCGTTGATGTTCTGGCCGTTAATGTTCGGGTTGCCCATGAAGATGCCCTTATAGGTATAAGGACCTGTGGGGCTCTTGGACATGCCGTATGCAATACGCAAATCTGCAGTACTGTAGGACAGGTAGTAATTGTCCTTGTACTTATGGATATAGGAAGCTTCCATGGCCTTCGGACCACCAATCTTCAATTCCACCTTGGTATTGGGGTTATAGCTCTTCATATCCTTGTCGAGCTTATAAATATTGAAGATGTTATTATCGTTGTCGCGAGCCGGACGCTGGTCACTGCTACCGCCACCGAAAGTGAAGTAACCGTCGCCATTGTCATCGAAGAAGATTGCCGGGTCGAAGCACCAGCCAATGTTGTCGCAGCCAGAGATTGCGCCGCCGCCCCAACCAATCAAGCGCTTGCCGCCAGAAAGCGGGTTGGTCCACGGGCCGGCAAGACTGTCGGCACCAATCAAAACAATGCCGCCACCACCGCCATCGGGGAACACAATATAGAGTCGACCGTCATTAGGATTCTTGGCAATACCAGATGCCCAGATAGCGCCCACGCCATCAACCTTGCGGGCGTCGTAAATAATACCGAAGTCAGTCCAGTTCTGCATGTCCTTGGTACGGAAACCATAGAGAGCCTTGATTTCGTAGCCGTTGGAATTGTACGGGGCCGGGTCATCAGAGTCGGTAATGACATAGAAGTATTCATCATCGGCAGCTGCAGCAGGGTCAGCCAGATAATGGTAGGTAGAAATCGGGTTGTATGCCAAGCCGAAGGTGGCAAGACCTGCGGCAAAGGTAGCCCCGATGACTTTCTTGAAAAGATTCATATTTACTCCTTAAGGCTTAAACACACCCGGCCTTATTCTATGCTCTAAAGATATCTTGAAAAAACCGCGTTTTCCCGCATAAACAAGCACTTTCTATGGACAAGTTATCCATAGGAAGGGTGGCTTTTCAAACCAGGAATGCAGGCCGCACAAACAAAAAAGCCCTCCCCGAAAGGGAGAGCTTTTAAAATTCGTCGGGAATCGGAGGCTAGTTCAGACCTTTGACGCCGAAGATTTCAACATCATCGATCCAGACGTCATAATCACCGGTATTTACACGGGCGGCAAAGATACCGAAGCTGTTGATATGATCCTTGACAGCATCCCAGCCCAGGTTACCACCGGTCTTGTTGGAATCGGTCGGCACCAGGTCCTTAGGCTTCACAACAATCTTTGTCCAGTCTTCAGTAATAGCCTTGTGAGCCCAAGCCTTGCCAGATTCGTATCCCGAAGCGCTGTCGGCATGGACATCGAAGGAGATGCTGACCCACATGGAGTCTCCATCGGGGTTTTTGCCCTTTGCATAGAGAACCACAGAATCCAAGCTGCTGAAATCATGGTACTTGGCAAAGTTGTGTCCCATCATAGTCCAGGTGTACAAGGAGTCGGAATGGCAATCCATATGGGCTACCAGGCCGTACTTACCGCCGCCTTCCACAGCGCTAAGTTTCATCTTGGAGAATCTGGAGTAAGAAGAGTACCAACCGTAGGTGCTATCCTCAAAGTCAGAAAGCATAATGTAGGGCAAGGTATCCTTCACGGTTTCCTTGCGATAACCGATCTGCACATCTTCCTTCGTTTCTTCGGACTTCACTACGACGCTGGTCACGCCAAATGCCTGGAAGCTTTCGTAGGTGTCAGCCTCGCCTTCCTCATTGATGTAATCGGAAGTGGAATAGGTAAAGCCAACTGCCTTGAAGCTACCGGCAGGCAGGTCTTCAAATTCAAAGTTACCGAACTCGTCAGTTTCAACAACGTAATCAAGACCGCGGATACCCACCTTCACAGAAGTCAGGCCTGCAGGCATAACCACCTGGCCCACCATGGAACCAGACTTGGCCAGGCCAACATCCAAAGAATCGCATTCCGAAGGAGTTACATCAAAGCGAGCAAAACCCTTGGATTTTTCGTTTTCAACTTCCACGGCATACTTGCCGGATTTCAGTTTGGGCACGTTCAACCGGCCCCGGTCGTCCGTCTTGCCGTTAAAGATTCCAGCAATGGAATCCTTAAAATCAGCTGCATCGACGCCATCAATATTGGAAGTTCCAGCCAGGTAATCTGCGGGACGCACCTTAACCAAGGAGCGTGCAGCCGGAGAACCGTCAGCCAGCTGGACGCTCAGCGCTACGGAATTTTCCGTTTCAAACGTCGAAGACGCCTGGTCTCCCATGAAACCACAACCCACAAGGAACGCACTGACTGCGCCCATTGCAACTAATCCTTTATGACAACACACCCAACGCTTCATTTAGACTCCCTTGTTCCATCCTCCGTATCCTTGACGGATGCCACCCCTCCCTTTCGGGCCACAGGATAGAACGCCATAGAAAGTTGCATAACACGATCAGGGCTCTTGGAACTGTCGACACGCTTCTGGACCAAACGGCGGAATTCACGAAGCATATCACCCAAATCGTCGAAGCAAGCCTGATCGACGGATAAGGTAAGTGTAGAAATATTTCTTTCGTCAACGGGGACGTTATCCAAAGAATCACTGGCTAAAGAGAGCACTTGCTTCTGGAACTTGCGCACAGCCACCTTCTTTTCGGGGCCGCCGGCGGTCAAATGGGCATCGGTCAGGGCCAGACGGCCAGAAGCCATCTTCTTAACGAGGCCAACTTCCATAAGAGTATCAATTGCTTCCTGGGCCTGGGCTTCGGAAATGGGCGGGCAGATGTCATGGGCGATCTGCTTGAGGTTCACAACCCCGCCATTAAGTTCCAAGTAGGCGCGAACAGCCGGAATCCACCAGTTTTCGAGCACCTTAAGTTCAGCAGCCTGCAGACTATGGCGGTCAACGTCGCGAAGGGACAACGCCTTGGCAATCAATTCTTCACGTTTACCCTTATCCTTAGTCACTGCAGCGGTGTAGAGCAGGTCGAAGTATTCTGCTTCACGGCCAGACAAAGCCAAAATTTCCTTGGCGGAAGCCAAGGCATGAGCAGGCAGATGCTGCTTCTTCTGCAGCACGCGATACAGGTAGCTGGAATCCAATCCCAGCTTGTCGCCCATCATACGATAACTGTAGAAAGGCATTTCAGCTTTCTTACGATCGTAGTACGACTTCAAGAAGTCGCGGTAATCTGCTATGTCAGAAAAAGTAACCATAATTATTTACCCAAATTTAACATTAATAAGATAGACTTTGGGTTAACAAAAAGAAACCATTTTGAAAAATCCCTATGGACGTTTTATCCAAGCCAACCGTGATAACGGTCACAAAATTGCCGTTTTTAGGCAAAATTCGCCATTTTTGAGCGTTTTAGGCCTTGGATAAAGTTGTCAAAAAAACCATTACAAAGTGTTCCTGAAACCGAGAACACCCTTACTTTATGTGCAAAAACCGTGTAAACTCAGCTCAGCAAAAAAGCCGGTCAAAAACCGGCTTTTTCTATCAAGAAATTCGCAAAAACCTCTATTTCTTGTGCTCCGAGGTGTAAACCTGCAGGTATTTTTCCATTTCCTGGATGTAGAATCGGCAAATAGTGCTGAGCATGAAGTTTTTCTTGGTGATGTAACCGATTTCCATGGTTCGGTCGTCTTCACCCTTGGCGTCCTTGAAAGGCACGGCCACATAGTCGGAACCGTTGATTTCTTCGCTGATAATGCCAGAACAAAGGGTATAACCATTGAGGCCCACCATCAAATTCAGCATGGTGGCACGGTCATTGGCCTTGATGGTCTTATGATATTCGTTGGTACTGAGGATTTCTTCGGCAAAATAGTAGCTGCCGCTTTCGCTCTGTTCAAAAGAAAGGCAGGGATACTGGGAAAGGTCTTCCAAGTTCACCGACTTCTTCTTGGCTAGCGGATGATCCTTCCACATATAGGCGTAAGCATGACAATCAATAAGCTTGTGGAATTCCAGGTCATGTTCCTTCAGCAAATAAGTAATGTACTTGCGGTTGAAATCGCTCAAGTACAAAATACCGATTTCACTCTTAAGGGCAGCCACATCATCAATGACTTCCTTGGTCTTGGTCTCGCGAATGGCGAATTCGTAGTCGTCAATGTTATAACGCTTCACCAGATCCACAAAGGACTTCACCGCAAAAGAATAGTGCTGAGTGGAAACAGCAAACTTCTTCTTTTTCTGTTCCGCCTTGTTGTAATTTTCAAGGACTGTTTCGTAATGATGATAGAGCTGATTTGCCTGAGCAATAAATTCTTCACCTTCGGGAGTGAGGGTCACACCGCGGCTGGAACGGTTGAAAATCACGATGCCGATTTCTTCTTCCAGGTCGTGAATAGCCGCAGTCAAGGAAGGCTGAGAAATGAACAAGGCTTCTGCCGCCTTATTGAAGGAGCCTACCTTGGCAATGCCGATGGCGTAACGCAATTGTTGAAGAGTCATATTGAGTCGACCTTACTTGGTGATAATTCCCGAAGCCACAATTCCCTGGCCTGCGTACAGCACAAGAATCTGTCCCGGAGCGGAGGCGAACTGGGGTTCGTCAAAATGAACACTGATGCGGCCCGAAGCAACATCAAGTTCAGTAATGCGAGCTAAAGAACCCTTGTGGCCCAGGCGAATGTGAGCCGTGAGCGGATCCTTCAAAAGCGGAGAATCCTCGGAAACCATCAGGTTCAATTCTTCGGCGCTCACATCCACACAGCTCATGACGCTACGGGGGCCAAGAACCACCTGGTTCTTTTTCACGTCGATACTCACAACAAAGTAAGGTTCTGGAAGGCCGCCAATGTTCAGGCCCTTGCGCTGACCGATAGTGTAATGAATGATGCCGCGATGCTTCCCCAGCACCTTGCCGTTCATGTCCACAAAGTCACCGGGCACTTCGTCGGACTCATCAAAAAGAACGGTGTAGTCGCCGCATTCCAAAAAGTCCTGGCTCTCTTTCTTGGCGGCAAAATCCACCCAGCCGATTTCTGCAGCCAAGGCCTTTACCTCGGTCTTCTTCATTCCGCCCAAGGGGAAAATCACCGTGGAAAGTTGTTCCGCTGTCAAGCGAGAAAGGAAGTAAGTCTGGTCCTTGGAATCGTCCAGAGCCGCATAGAGGAAGGGCTTTGCAGGATCTTCAAAATTCAGACGGGCATAATGGCCCGTGGCAAAGTAATCGAATTCCACACCCATGCGGCGGGTTGCATCCTGCAGGGCGCGGAACTTGATATTCTGATTGCAGCGGACGCAGGGATTGGGAGTACGGCCCGCGCGGTACTCCGCACGGAAATACTCAATCACATGCTTCTTGTATTCTTCCGTCACAGAAACGGTGTAATGCGGAATACCTAGGCGATCGGCAACAGTCTTTGCCTGGGCAATGTTTTCTTCTTCACCCGGGCCGAAGCAACCTTCGCGGCCTTCAACATGAGGCATGTTCTTGATGGAGCCATCCCACGTAGCCATGGTAATGCCAACGACTTCGTAACCCTGCTGTTTCAGCAAGTACGCCGCAAGAGCGGAATCAACACCACCAGAAAGGCCAACGGCCACACGTTTCTTAGAAGACAGCATATCCATACCAAAAATATAGGTTATTTTATTCTGTTTATCAACCTTGCCGAAATAGGCAAAACATTATTTGCTCGTATTTAAAAAAGAGACCCCCGGGCGGATTTCATTACCCAGGGGTCTCGGGTTGTACGGAAATTTTAAATTTGCAGAGATTTCATTTTGACATTTATTTCAAGAACAAGTATTCCACTGTTTCGGTCTGGATCTTGATTCCCTTTTCGTGAGCGTAAAGCTGGAGCAACGCGGAAGCGGCTCCCGCAGCACCTGCATAAAGTCCGGTGTAAGTTTCCACAAAGCCAGGAATCTTACGGGTCCATGCGGCGTACCAGCGACGGCCCTTGTCATCGTTCCAGGAATCGTCCAACAACTTGTCTGCAGTGACCTTCGCCGCCACGCTGTCATCAAAGACAGTATTCAACTAAGAGTTATTTCTTA
>JAKSIC010000006.1 GCA_024399015.1 Fibrobacter sp. | reverse complement strand
ATAATTCATGGTGAATCATATAGAAAAGATGTAATTAGTACGCAGATTAAAAAAAAGACCGTCCTTAAAATGATCTTCAAAGCTTTGTAAATGTTTTAGGTTTGTGCTGCTCGGAGTTGGGCGGGCTATTTCGCCTTGTAGCTTACGAAGCGGACGTTTCCGCAGTAGTCCTTGTGAATGCCGGTGAAGGTAAGCCAGGGGTAGTTTGCGGCTTCCGCTTCCAGCAGGTCGCCTGCGAATTGCGGGAGTCGAGCCGGAATCATTTGTTGATGGTCCTGGAATTCGATTCACCATTTTTACGCAGGGCTGTTCCCATCATTGTCCCGGCTGTCATAATCCCCAGACCCACGACTTTGACGGCGGTCACTTCGTTTCTCTCAAGGAACTTCTTGAAATGATCGAGGAAAACCCGCTGCTGGATGGTGTCACCCTTAGCGGCGGCGACCCCATGTTCCAGGCGGCAACCTTGGTTCCCCTGGCTCGCGAGATCAAGGAACGTGGAATGAATCTGGTCATCTTCACAGGGTTCACCTTCGAACGCCTCATGGCCATGAAGGATGAAAAGCCTGAGATGCTGGAACTGCTGAGTTTTGCGGATATCCTGGTGGATGGTCCTTTCGTTATGGCACAGCGTTGCCTGGACCTGAAGTTCCGCGGTTCCAAGAACCAGCGATTGATTGATGTGCAGCAGAGCCTGACCGAGGGCAAGGTGGTTCTGCACCAGATTCAGCTCGACGAAATGAAGGAGCATCCGGATTTGTTCCCGGAGAACTAAAACAAAAAGGCGGCCTTTCGGTCGCCAATTTTTTTTGCCTTATGTCATTGCGAGGAACGTAGTGACGTGGCAATCTATGCAGATTTAATTGAGCTGCTTATTTGATTCGCAAACGGGCGTATTCGTACAGGCCCAAAGAAAGTGCCACGGAAGCGTTGTAGGAGTGTGCTTCCGGCATCATGGGAATGCGGAGCACTGCATCGCACTGCTTCTTGATGAAGGGCGGGAGGCCCACGTCTTCTCCACCGACGGCAATCACTGCCTGGTCTGCAAACTTGAAGTCAGCCAAGTTGGTTTCGGTGTCTGCGTCCAGACCCAGGATCTGGTAGCCGGCCATCTTCAATTCGCCGACAGCTGCTTCCAAATTGTTGGGACGGCAGATACGCATCTTTTCCAGAGCGCCTGCGGAAGTGCGGGCCACGCTGGGCGTAATGCCGCACATGCCCTTGGCGGGGAGCAGCAAGATGTCCACGCCCAAGGCGAGGCTACTACGGATGCAGGCGCCCAGGTTGCGGGGGTCTTCGATGTTGGTTGCCACAGCGATCAACTTGCGTTCGCCGTTATCGATGGCCTTGAAGAATTCCTCACGAACATCTTCCCAGACCAGCAATTCCTTTTCGTTCATGAGGGCCACCACACCGTGGTTCGGGGTGGCGTAGCTGTTCAGGATCTTGGAATCTACCTGCTGCACGTGAACGTGGTTGCGCTTGGCAAGCTTCTGCAGTTCGTAGAGCTTGGGGTTGCCGGACTGGTGCATGAACAGCACGCGGTGAACCTGCATGGGGCTCTTGGTCAGAAGTTCGGTCACTTCCTTGATGCCGCCCACGGCGACCTGCGGGGCTGCGTCTGCGTCACCGACTGCGGGAACAACTCCGTCCTGGAGGGCGCGGGAAGTGTCCTGCGGACGCTGTTCGAAACGGGGCTTGGGACGGAAACCGTCGCGACGTTCACCAAAGTCGCGAGGACGGAAATCACCCTGGGGGCGGTCTTCGCGATTCTGCGGACGGAATTCATTGTCTTCGCGGACTCTGTAATTCTGACGGGGGGCGCGGCCGAATTTTCTGTTGTTGTCAAATGCCATAGTGCACTTCCTTTAGTTTAATATCTTTCCCTGCAAACGATGACCTGGTTCATCTGGATGTCAGTTTCCTTCTGTTCCAGAGGTTCCTTCGCAATCTGCTTGGGGGTGGCAATTCCTGCCTTGTAGGCTTCAGGATACTTTGCCAAAAATCTGTCGTAGTAACCCTTTCCGTGTCCTTGGCGCTTGCCGTCCAGATTGAACTTTGTGCCGGGCACCAAAAAGACGTTGATGTCGCCTTGGAAAGGTTCCAAACCTTCACGAGGTTCCGTAATTCCAAAATGTCCCTTCACCAGATCCTTACGGAGATTCTTGATGGGGTAGAACTCCATGGTGGTTTCGCCGGTGCAGCGGGGGAGCAGCAAACGACCTTCTTCGCAAAGCTGTTCCAGGATGGGCAAAATATTGGGTTCGCCCTTCAAAGGGTAAAATGCAGCAATCTGTCTGGAGGCCGTGTAGCCAGGAATAGCGTGGATCTCGAACCAGGGGTTCTTGATAAGTTCTTCGCCTTCTTCCTTTTTCTTGAAAAGCTTGTCGTAAAAAGGTCTAGAGGCTAGGACCACGAAAAGGAGGATAATCGGTAAAATGTATTCCATATTCAATGCCGGCGTTTAAGTTTTGCGGGCTGTCACCAAAAAGTTCTTTACCAAAAAAAATTCTTGGACTGTTAGTCCGGGTCGCCGACGCGCTTTGCGGTAGGCAGGTTTTCTTGCAAAATCTCGGTCCAAATCCTACGTTGCCAGTTCTGCAGCTTGGCTTCTTCATAGCGGGTTTCCCAGGGCATGGTGCCGGGGGCTGCAAGCCAAATGAGCTGAGCCTTGTTGGCAAGGAGCGCTGCATCGATGTTCAAGGAGGCAGCCTTGTCGTCGCGCCACTGTTTCAGCACCGACAGCAAGTCGGAGTTGGGAACAATAGGCGGAGGGGGAGCCTTGGGCAAGCGTGCGGGCCAGTCAGCTTCAGGAACTGCCATGGCGTCGGTCAGCATCTGCACAAAGGAATCCAGACGTTCTTCCTTGAAGTTGCGGGGGAGGCGGGGCAGTTTTTCCAGGTCCACCATCGGGAAGGTCTGCTGGGCATGGCGAACAATAGCTAGCATCAACTCGGAGGGCATCACCTTGTAGGGCGGACGGTCCAGTTCTTCGGCCTGTTTTTCGCGCCATTCCCACAGGAACTTCAAAATATTCAGGGAACAGGGGCTGAAAATATTGCTGCCGGTGATTCGCCAAGGGTCTTTTTTTGCCGGGGCCGGGTTCTTGGCGTGTTCGATCAATGCGTCGCACTGTTCCATGAGCCAGTCCATACGGCCTGCTGCCTGCAACTTTTCGGCAAGGATTGCGCAGAGTTCGTGGAGGTAGAAGGTGTCGTGGATGGCGTATTCGCACATTTCCAGGGGGAGCGGTCGGGTGGTCCAGTCGGCACGCTGATTTTCCTTTTTCAGTTCGTCGCCGAAGTACTCGCGGACCAGGTCTGCAAGGCCAAGGTGAGGTTCGCCCAGAATCTTGGCGGCAAGCATGGTGTCGAAAATGTGCTTGGGGGCAAAACCGTAGGTCTGCCACAAAAGTCTAAGGTCGTAGTCTGCACCGTGGAAAATCAAGGTCTGCATGGCGCGGGCCTTGAACAGCGGCTGTAGATCCAGTTCGCACAGCGGGTCCACGATGTAATGGTGGTCGCCAATGGTAATCTGGATAAGGCAAAGGCGGGTGGTATAATGGTACATAGAGTCTGCTTCGGTATCTACCGCAGCCATGTCGTAAAGTTCCAAATCCGCAAGCAAACCTGCCAGGGATTCTTCGCTATCTACCAATATGTACTTTTCGTCTTGCATCATTTTGGGGTAAAGATAACCTTTTTTTGTCCATATAATATTTGTATTCTTCTTTTTTTCCTAAATTTCCCGCCATGAAAAAGATTTCTCTTACCGGTATTAAGCCGACGGGCACTCCGCACCTCGGCAACTATGTGGGCGCTATCCGCCCGGCTCTCGAACTCACCAAGACTTATGACACAGTCTACTTCATTGCTGACTATCACGCATTGACCACCGTGCAGAACGGTGCAGAAATGCGTTCCAACATCTATAAGGTGGCTGCAACTTGGTTGGCTTTGGGCCTGAATCCGGAAGAATCCCTGTTCTACAAGCAGAGCGACATTCCCGAAATCTTTGAATTGAGCTGGGCTCTCAGCTGCTTTACCCCCAAGGGCTTCATGAACCGCGCCCACGCCTACAAGGACAAGGTGGCAAAGAACGAAGCTGCCGGCGAAGACGTTGACGCCAACGTGAATATGGGTCTCTACTGCTATCCCTGCCTGATGGATGCTGACATCCTCATGTTCAATGCCGACATTGTTCCCGTCGGTAAGGACCAGAAGCAGCACGTGGAATTTGCCCGCGATATCGCCATCAAGTTCAACAAGCATTTTGGTCAGGATGTGTTCACCGTTCCTGAACCGGTTTTCCAGGAATCCACCGGCGTGATTCCGGGCCTTGACGGTCGCAAGATGAGCAAGTCCTACGACAACTACATCGACATCTTCCTGGATTCCAAGGCTCTCAAGAAGCGCTTGGGCAAGATCGTGACCAACTCCCAGGGCATTGAAGAACCCAAGGATCCGGATACTTGCAACGTGTTCAAGCTGTACAAGCTTTTCGCCACTCCGGAACAGTGCGATGCTCTTGCTGCCCGCTACCGCGCAGGTGGCCTGGGCTGGGGCCACGCCAAGCAGGAACTGCAGAACGTTCTGGAAGAACACCTGGGCGCCGCCCGCGAAAAGTACTTTGACCTTCTGGCCCACACCGAAGAAATCGACAAGATTCTCGCCTACGGCAAAGAGAAGGCCAGAGTAAAGTCTAAAGAGATGATGGACAAGGTCCGCAGCCTGTTGGGTACTTACTAGACCGTTCGTTCAGTACGTCGGGCAAAGAACCTACGGTTCTTCACTCACTCTCGCTACCACGGCTCATTAAGATGAGCCGTTTGTAGCTCACGAAACTCCCGCGTGTCATCTCCTTGAACGTCCCTTCCGCATGTCATCCTGAGGAGCGAAGCGACGAAGGATCTAGCATAAGGATGAAGACATTTTACAATCGCCCCCGGCACGTCGCCGAGGGCTTTTGTGTATATTGTAGTTCGTTAGAAATCGTTATTTTATTTGGATACATTCAAAGGTGTTTCTCATGATTAATTTCTTGTGGCAAGTTTTTTGCAGCAGCGACGGAACGATATTTTTTCCAATCTGTTTGATTAATTTAGTTACGTGGGCGCTGGGATTTCTATCAAGATCTTTTTATGCAAAAAAAACAGGGACAAATTGGTTGTCTCTGTGGTTTTTAATGGTTCTTGTTGTCTTGGTTGTTTCTGGCTCCGTTCTTTTTCTCTGGTTGCTCGGCAATGGTCATGGTTCTTTATCTCCAGGATTTGGAGATAAGGATTGGTGGTTTGTATGGGCGATGACGTATTTTCTTGGCTTTGTTCTTTTTTCCTGGTTGGGACATAAATTTACTCCAAAGAATAAGAAAATTTGGCTGCTAATGGTCCTTATGTTTGTTGGAAATACTTCCTGTATATTTTCCATTTTTTGGGAAGATGTTTTGGAAGGTGGAATGAGACCGTTTGGAAAAAATATTGACAGCGAAATATCAAAACAGTCTTTGGAAGATGGTTCCGGATTTGATTATGAAATGACGTTCATGGAATATAGGAAGCGAGATTTACCGGTGGATGTTGCTCGCTTTTCGCAAATTCGGGTGAAGGGTGATTCTGCCTACTATCAAACGAATTGCCAAAAAAAATGGTTTGATCGTGATGAAGATGCTTGGACGCTTAAAGCTGACTTTATGCGTGCGGCTAATGATTCTAGCCAATGGATTTTGTTGGATTCCGAAAAAACTTCTGTCGTTAAAAAACTGAAAGAACACATCGAGATTTATGAACAGGAATTTTCAATACATCTGGTTGGAAATTATTGGAAAACTGTCGTTATGTTGGATGATTTCAAGAATGGTCGCAGCAGGACTTTATTCTTTAGGGATGCGAAGCGTTCATACGTGCGCAACGCGATTGCAATTGAAAAAATGATTGACCAAATAAAATAGCCACAAGTAACTCCAAATGATCCAATCAAGCCTTTCCAATTATTTATCCACTCTTTTAGAAAGTGTGCTTTCGTCTCCGGGCTGGTTTTTGTCTGAAACTCTAAAGGATGTCTTTGTTCCTTGCCTGCTTTCCCTGGTGCTGGGTGTACTGTTCAAGAACGTTTTCCCCAAGCCTTTGTGGGCGGTACTTTGGGGCGCCCTACTGATTTACTTCCTGGGTGGTTTGGCCCAGGAAGGTTTTAGAATCCTGTGGTCCGAAAGCGCCTCTAGCACTTGTCTTTTGTATGGTCTTCTGCTGTTGGGGCTTTTCCTTGGATGTGCCTTTTGTGGCCTGCATCTTCAACCGAAAAGCTGGATCCACTGGCTTACGGTTCCCGCCTTGTTCCTTGTCTCCTTCGTAGGTAACGCCCTTTACTTTGGAGAACGCGTTATTGATTGTTGGGGCGTGGTCAGCCATTTTAATTTGGAACCTTCAGAAAATAAATTTCATATTGATTATGAAATTCACACCGAGTTCCATATAGAGAGCGGCAATGTGGAGGTGAGATTCTTCGTCAAGAAAGATTCCATTGGCTACAAGTTCGGTTACTTCCCGGAGGTCCTTCCGGATTCCTGCCAGTGGCAGCCCCTGACCGAAAAGCAGAAGGATATCATCCAAAAGCTGAATCAGGCGTCCGCGGCCTTTGAACCTGTATACATGACAAGTTTTTATCATGAACATTTTTCGTCCCAACTGATCTTCGAAGATTTTGCCCGCGGACAGGGGCGTGCCTTGCTCTTCTACGACGCCAGGTTCAACGAGGTACAAGACGCCGTTGCTATCGAAAATCTCCAGATTGATTTGCTGGAAACGGTGGACCCCTCGGGAAAATACGCCCCGATGGTTCGAAAAGCTGCCGAGGCTGCGACCCGTAAGTAAATGGATTTATTATAATTAATTCAGAAATGAAGCCGATCCTGTTTGTACTTTTGCTTGCCATGGGAGCCTTCGCTGCTGAAGCGGCGGACGGTTCTAACCTGCAAACAGATGGTTCTAACCTGCAACAGGATAGTTCTGTTCAGCAAGCAGTTGATTCGCTCCAGCAATCGGTTGGCTCCGCACAAACTTCGGACATAGCAAATAATCCGGACGGTAATTCCAATTGGCTGAACTCCGCGTATGTTATATGCGAAATGCCGGATGATGACGATGACCCAGAGACTACAGTAATGGAAAACATTGGTTTGGTCAATGATTCCCTGGCCCCTCTCGGTGAATACGTCGAATGGGCCGATTCCTCGAAGGTCGCCGATTCCTTGACCACGGTCGACACATTGGCTGCTGTAGATTCCTTGCCCAAGGTCGATTCCCTCGATATAATAATGCCTGCAGCTGCGGAAACACAGAAGAACATTCCCCTTCCGCGTCAAACGGCCTATACCGGAAAGGGCCTTTCTGTAGGCATCGGTGCCGGTGTCTTTCAGCCTACCGTAGACTGCGACTGCATGGGCATCTGGCAGGCCCAGGTGGAATTCTTCTATACAGACTGGATCAGTGGCGGCGGCGACGTTCGCTATTTTGGTGGAAACCTGGACAAGTCCTCTATGCTCATGTACCAGCGCTTCCGTATAGACGCCCGCTTCCATAAGACTTGGTCAAATTTTGACATTTACGGCGAGCCGGTTTTTGGATTTGAAACCACCAGCATTTCGGAATTCCGTAGCCAGGTAAAGGATGATTTTAACGGGATCGTCAACGGAGATTCCTCTTCGGCGCCCTCAGACACGTCTGAAAAGGCTTTGACCGAGTGCGAAAAGATGTTCTCCCTGGATGGATTCTCCATCGGTGTGGGCGGTGGCTTCGGTTGGAAACCTTCCCGTTATTTCGGCGTAACCGGAAGCACCTTGTTTGAATACAGTTTCTCCAATTCTGCCCTCCTTTCCATTACACCGGGTGTGGCGGTCAATGTCCAGGAATTCTGGCCCTGGGGAAGGAATAACCTCCGTTCTATCTGGCTTTCTGCCGAATTTGGGGTTCAGAGGTACTTCAATCGCGGGGTGGGAGACTGGTCCTTGCACGGAATTTTTGGCATCCAGCTCACGATTTAGTGCCAAAAACGGCTTTTTTACCGGGGACTAGGCCCCCAGGTTTGACAAAATTTCTCCCTTTTCTATATTTGGACCACCGATTTATATCGGAACCCTCCCGGGGCCAATGGTGGTAACCTGGGCGAAAGACCAAAGGGATCTCATTATGAGACAGTATGAAACTATGGTGATCATCGACGCTATGATCTCTGACGACGCCATCAAGGCTGAAATCGAGACCATCGCCGCTGCAATCACTAAGGGCGGCGAAATTGTTCGTCGTGACGATTGGGGCAAGCGCAAGCTCGCTTATTCTATCAACAAGCGCCAGCACGGCTTCTATGTAATCTTCTACTACAAGGCAGAAGTTGCAACTGTTGCCGCTATGGAAGCAGCTCTCAAGCTCAATGAAAACGTTCTCCGTTGGATGACCCTCGCTGATTATCCGATGACTGAAATCGTTTACAATGCAGATATGGCTCAGTCCACCGAAGAAATCGTTCCGGTTGACGCAGAAGAAGAAGGGGAGGCTTAATCATGGCTTTTGAAGATAAGAAGCAGGCAACCCGTATTCGTCGCAAGAAGACTTGCTGGTTCACTGAAAACAACGTTCAGTTCATTGACTACAAGGATGAAAAGACTCTCCGTCGCTTCATCTCTGAACGTGGCAAGATCATTCCTCGCCGCATCTCCGGCACCTCTGCTAAGTATCAGCGTATGCTGAACGAAGCTATCAAGCGTGCTCGTCAGATGGCTATTCTCCCGTTCGTTTCGGACAGCATTCGCTAATTGGAGGACCTAGACTATGGAAATTATTCTTAAGGCCAATGTTCCCCACCTCGGCAAGATGCTCGACGTCGTGAAGGTTAAGAACGGTTATGCAAATAACTACCTCTTCCCGCGCAAGCTCGCTGTTCGTGCAACCAAGGAAGCTGTTGAAGAAATCAAGAACAACCGCGCTGCTGTTGAAGCTGCATTCCAGAAGGAATTGGCAGCTGCTGGCGACGTCGCTGCAAAGCTTTCTCAGATTTCTGTTAACCTCGAACGCCGCGTAGTGGAAGGCGAACGTCTTTACGGTTCCGTCTCCGCTTCCGACATCGCTGATGCAATCACCAAGCAGGGCGTTAAGATCGCTCGCGCTCAGGTTGATCTTGCTGAACCGATCAAGCAGCTCGGCGTTTACACTGTGACTATCAAGGTCTTCAGCGACGTTGAAGCACAGGTTAAGGTTTGGGTTGTTGCTGAGAAGTAATTCTCGCTCCCTAAACTAGCTTGGTTAAAAGCTTTTGAACCGCTCCATTCTTCGGATTGGGGCGGTTCTTTTTTTTGCAATTTTCTATTTTGTGCTTGTATGCGCAAGTTTGCTCTTAAGTCTATTGTGGCCTGCATGGCCGGATTTTTTGTGACCCAGGTTTCTGCCCAGCCGCGAGACCTTTTTGCTGAATTTGAAGAAGAAGCCGCCGCTGCCGAAGCCCAGTCTTCCAGTTCCGTGGTTGCTGCCTCCAGTGCTGCAGTTTCAAGTTCTGCGACCGTAGCAACATCCAGTGCTACCGTCTCCTCTAGCTCTGTTGCAGTATCCAGTTCAAGCGTAGCCAGTTCCTCTTCTGTGACGGTCAGTTCCAGCTCCCTCTCTCCGGAAGAAGAATATGCTCAGAACTATGCCCGAATGAACCAGGAACGTCAGGAAGCCATTAGGCGTGCTACCGAAGAGGCTCGAATTCAGGATTCCATTCGTCAGGAAGAACTTCCCAAGGATTCCGCAATGCGTGCACAGGATTCCTTGATGGATATTCAGGACCAGCTTTTGGCGGCCCAGGATGCCCAGATGCCGGTAATCGAATCCTCCTCTTCTGAAGTTGCTGTTGCAGAGTCCAGCAGTTCCTCTGAAGCATCTGCAGCACCGTCTTCTAGCTCCATGAGCCGCCGCGACCTGCTTGGCCCGGTGAAGGTTTCCAAGGTTCACGGCATGGATGAAATCAAGGGCAAGTACAAGGATCCTCGTAAGGCTTTGTTCATGTCCCTCGTGGTTCCTGGTGCAGGTCAGCTTTACACACGTGGTTCCACTTTTACCACGGCTCGTGGTGTTGTCTACCTTGCCTTGGAAGCCGGCCTTTGGGGCGGTTGGTATTACTATTCCGTCTACAAGTATGGCAAGCAAGTCAAGAAGTACAAGAACTACGCCAAGGAACATTACTCCATCGGCCGCTATGAAAACGGAATGCGCGATTTGCTGGATGCTGATGGTGCACAGAATGCATCTGTCTTCCGTACCCGTTACCTGGGTTCTAGAGAAAGCTTCTGCGAAGCCATTTATGGAAACGCTACCGCCCGTGGTTGCTTTAGCCGTGACGACGTTTATTCTGGAGACGCCGAGTATAGAAACGACTTTGTGAACAAGCCGGTAAGCCTTGGCGAAGAAATGAAGAAGTTCGATTTCGAACAGCCTGCTGAAGTTTACTCCCTGATTGCAGATAAACCCTATGTATTGGGCTGGGATGACGCCGTTCCTACGACCACTCCTTTGGAACTGGAAAATCCCAACGCTTCTACTGTACCCCTGGGTGAATCCAAGCATAAGGACGAATACCGCGCTCTCCGTGGCAAGGCAAACGACTACGCTGATATGCAGGCTTGGTTCTTTGGTGGCTTGATCCTCAACCATATTGTATCTGCAGTGGATGCAGCGCTTACCGCCAATGCCTTCAACAAGACCTTGTATCAGGAGGACTTGTCTTGGTACGACCACCTGCACCTTGATGGTGGCTTTACCTTGTTCAATGGTATTGGTGTAAACGTTCAGGCTAGCTGGGGATTCTAATGAGATTAATCTTGGTTCTTTTGTTTGCAGCAGTCACTGCCTATTCTCAGGTAGTGGTTTCTGTGGATGAAAGTGTTTCCAAGAATTCCGACAAAAACTGGTGGAAGGCGGTTGGTGCTTCGGCCTTGCTGCCTGGCATGGGTGAGCTTTACCTGGGCGAGAAACAGTTTGTTCGACCCTTTGTCTGGACCGACGCTGCCCTGTGGATGACTACCATCGGCAGTTACTTTATTGGTGAACGTTTTATAGCTTCGGCGCACAATTATGCTGTACGCCATGCTGGCCTCAACAGCAAGAGCAGAAAAGTCTCCATGCTGAACATTGTGGGCGACTACCGTAGCCGTAGTGGCGTAGATGGCCAGAATTCCTCTCCGGATATGGATGAGGACTACAACCAGTCTATGATTCGCGCAGGCAAGGAAATTGATGAGGAACTGGCTGCTGAAATCCAGTGGGACTGGGGCAGTTCCGATAATCCGGAATCTACAGAACATATCGAGGAATACAAGAGCCGTTTGAGGCATTTCCGCGTTAGCCGAATTATTTTCCAGGCTTCCATGGGCGCTCTGGTCTTGAACCGTGTGGTTTCCGTTTTGAATTCCGTTAGAATTTACCGTGCAACATCTTCAAAGGCTTTTACAGAACGAATGGAATTTGTTCCTCAATTCTTTGAAGATGGAAGTGGCTTGCTTCTAAATGTGAAGTTTTAGGTAGTGTTTGGAAAAACCTTTGCAACCAAAATCCTGGTTCGAGCATCTAAATAAAGAATTGGGGTTAGGTGAGCTTCACCTTTTGTCCTTGGATGGATATGAAAAAGTTTATTGGTTTGTTTGTTATTGCGCTCTCTGTAGTGCTTTCTGCCTGTGGCGGTGACGATGCTGCCAAGGGCGGTTCTGGCGCTCCCGGTAAAGGTCCTGCCGGTAAGGGAGGCCCAGGCGGCTTTGGTGGTAAGGCCAAGACTTTTGCGGTAGAAGGTTATATCGCCCAGTCTCACGAAGCAAACAAGAGTTTCCAAACCATGGCTACCTTGGAAGCAATGAACAGCGTAGAGCTGACTGCAGCTGCCAATGGTCGCTTGATGAAACTGATGGCCAAGGATGGTGCCAACGTACAGAAGGGCGCTCTCCTTGCAAAGATTGATGACTCTGAATTGAGAGCTCAGTTGAAACAGGCTGAATCCAACAAGCAGCTGGCTCAGCAGAAAATGGACCGCACCAAGGGCTTGGTGGAAAAGAATGCCGCCACCCAGGCTGACCTTGAAGCTGTAGAAGCTTCCCTCAAGTCTGCCGATGCAAGCATTGAATTGATTAAGGCCCAGATTGCAAAGACTGAAGTCCGCGCACCGTTCAGCGGAAAGCTTGGCTTTGTGAATGTTTCTGTTGGCGCCTGGATGACTACTGGCACCTCCATTGCAACTCTTAGCGAAGTAAAGCAGTTGAAGGCCAAGTTCGCCTTGCCTCAGCGTTATGCTTCTAACTTGAAGGTTGGTGACGAAATTGACCTTCGTGATGAAGAACGTGGTATCAACAGAACCGGCAAGGTGAAGGCTCTGGACGCAACTATTTCTGAAAGCAGCCGTACCCGCCAGATTATGGTGGCTGTAGACAATGCGAACGGAGAATTGCTGGCTGGCAGCTACGTCAAGGTTAGTGTGGAACTTTCCTCTGGTCGCGCCAAGTCCATTCCTGTTCCTGCAGAAGCCTTGACTCTGGACAAGGATGGCGGTTATTTGTTTATCGCCAAGGATGGCAGGGCCCAGATGGTCCGTGTGGAAACTGGCCTCCGTACGCCTATTGCCGTGGACGTTGTTTCTGGCTTGAATGAAGGCGATACCGTGATTACCTCTGGCTTGATCAGCATCCGTCAGGGTAGTTCTATCCGCATTCGCGAAATTCGCAACAATACCGATTACGAAGTTGACTAAGGTGAACTGATGAGTGTAGCTAACCTTTCAGTTCGTCGCCCAGTCCTCATGACTGTGATGGCGTTGGTCATCTTGTTGCTTGGCGCCTTCGGCATGAGCAACTTGGGTATTCGTGAATACCCCAACGTCGACTATCCTTTGATTCAGGTGCGTACTTCTTACCCCGGCGCTAATGCAGCTGTGGTGGAAGCCGAAGTTACCGAAGTCTTGGAATCCTCCATCAATAGTGCGCCGGGTATCAAGGCCTTGACTTCTACCAGTTCCGATGGTTTCTCCTACATTAGTGCGGAATTTGAAACCGGCATGGACCTGGAAGCTGCAGCCAACGATATTCGTGACCGCGTGAGCCGTGTGCGCCGTCGTTTGCCCGATGATGTGGATGAACCTACCGTCAACAAGAGCGACTCTGATTCCGACCCGATTCTGATGATCAGTTTGGTCAGCGATAAGCTTGACCCTATGGAAGTTTCCGAAATCGCTCGCAACCACGTGAAGGAACGTTTGCAGACCATCAACGGTGTTTCCGAAGTGATGATCTGGGGTGAAAAGCAGCCTGTAGTCCGCTTGTGGATCGACCCCATTCGTATGCAGGCCATGGGCGTTACCGGAAGCGAAATGAGTGCCGCTCTTAGCAGAGGCAACTTGGAACTTCCTTCCGGCTCCATCGAAGGTTCTGAAACCACACTTTCCATCCGTACCTTGGGCCGAATTCCGGACCCTGAAGCCTTCGGCAGAATCGCTGTGAAGACTGCGGCTGACGGCACCGTGATTCATGTGGCCGATGTGGCAACCATCCATTACGAACCTATGGATACCCGTAAGGGTTTCCGCCGTAACGGTAAGAACACCATTACTTGCGCTCTCGTGGCACAGCCCGGTAGTAACCACGTGAACATCGCCGATGAATTCTACAAGCGTGTGGAAGACATCCGTCGCGAACTCCCCGAAGGCGTGGAAATGCTTTATGGTCGCGACACTTCCATCAACATTCGCGCATCCATCAAGGAAGTGGTGGAGACCATCTTTGTTGCATTCCTCCTGGTGATTGCCATTATCTTCGCCTTCCTCCGTCAGGGCCGTACAACCATTATCCCCATGGTGGTGGTGCCGGTGGCTGTAATCGGTAGCTTCTTTGTCCTGTACCTTTGCGGATTCAGTATTAACGTTTTGACTTTGCTTGCAATGGTGCTTGCCATCGGCCTTGTGGTGGATGATGCCATTGTGATTGTGGAAAACATTTACGACAAGATTGAAAAGGGCATGACCCCGAAGCAGGCTGCTGTGGCGGGTACCAACGAAATCTTTTTCGCCGTGATTGCTACCTCTGTGGTGCTGATGTCTGTGT
Organism: Fibrobacter sp.; assembly: GCA_024399015.1. Lineage (GTDB taxonomy): Bacteria > Fibrobacterota > Fibrobacteria > Fibrobacterales > Fibrobacteraceae > Fibrobacter. Next base: position 126,003 of record JAKSIC010000006.1, on the reverse strand, counting down.
TCGTGCCGGTGCTTGCCTTGGGCGGTACCACGGGCCTCTTGTTCCGTGAATTCGTGGCAGTGATGATTGGAACGGTGTTCCTTTCTACTTTGTGCGCACTGACCCTTTCTCCCATGCTTTGCTCCAAGTTCCTGAGAAAGCAGAAACAGGGTAAGTTCTTTGCCTTGACGGAACCTTTCTTCAATGGCTTGAACCGTATTTATTCTGTGCTTCTGGGCGGCTTCCTGAAGTTGCGTTTCCTGTTGTTCCCCATTGTGGCGGGACTTTTGATTGCGGCTTATTTCTGCTTCAATAACATGAGTAGCGAAATGGCTCCTACGGAAGACTCTGGCGCTGTGATGGTGAACGTGAATATGCCCGAAGGCGTGACCCTTACCCGCACCAAGCGTATGGCCGATGCCTTCGTGGATGAGGTCATGGGAATTCTGGATAGTGGCGAATATAAGGAAGTTCAGGCTGGTGCATGGAACGCCGGTAACTCCAGAATTCGTTTGTCCTTGAACGACGACAAGACCGCTCGCCGCCCCCAGAGCGAAATTGCCCACGCCATCCAGGTTCTCGGTAACGAATATCCGGATTTGCGAGTGATGGTGTTCGAACCCCAGAGCATCAGTACACAGCGCGGTGGCCTGCCGGTGCAGTTTGTGTTGCAGGCTGGTTCCATTGAAGTGCTGAGAACTTTGGTGCCCAAGTTTATGGAAGAGGCTAGCAAGAGCCCTGTGTTCAGCGTGGTGAATACCAACCTGAAGTTTACCAAGCCGGAACTTCATATCGAGATTTTGCGAGACAAGGCTAATGAAGAAGGCGTATCCGTGAATGATATTGCCCAGGCCGTTCAGCTGAGCATTAGCGACATGAGCTATGGCGAATACTACAAGGAAGGCCGCCAGTATGATGTGGTGGGTGCTGTAGGTTATCAGTATCGTGCAACGCCTCAGAACTTGTCCTTGTTGACGGTGAAGAACCGCAAGGGTGAAGCTGTCAGCGTTGATAATTTCATTACTTATACGGAACGTTCTGCGTCGCCGTCGCTACCGCGATACAACCGCTTTAGCGCTGCTACGATTCAGGCGGGTCTTGTTCCGGGAAAGACGATTGGCGACGGCGTGGAAGAGATGCGTCGAATTGCCAAAGGCCTCCTGAAGGAATATCCCAACGTCAGCACCACATTGAGTGGCGCGTCCAAGGAATTCGAAGAAAGCTCTTCCGGCTTGTACATTGTGTTCTTGCTGGCTCTGGCTTTGATCTTCTTGGTTCTTGCAGGTCAGTTTGAAAGCTTCCGCGCTCCGCTGGTGATTTTCTTTACGGTGCCGCTGGCCTTGGCTGGTGCGCTGGCTTGCCTGTTCTTGACGGGACAGACTCTGAACATCTTCAGTGAAATCGCCTTGATTCTTTTGATTGCTCTTGTGACGAAGAATGGTATCTTGATTGTGGAATTTGCAAATCAGATTGCTGCCGCTACCGGATGTACAAAGCTGGAAGCGGCTAGGCAAGCGGCGGAACGTCGCTTCCGCCCAATCCTTATGACCAGCCTTTCTACGGTTTTGGGCGCAGTGCCCTTGATTCTCACGGGCACGCCTAGCCGCATGGCTATGGGTATCGCTATTGCGGGCGGCCTTACGTTCGCTACCTTCATGACGCTCTTCATTGTGCCGGCAGCTTATAGCTACTTCGCAGGAAAGGTGGAGAAGGCTGGACACACTGACGCCTCTAAGATGGCTTGATGTCTTGTTTGTGTAAGGTCTGCGAGGGTGGTAGATTGTCTTCTCCCTCCGCTCCTTGCGCTATGCTCCAGTCGCCCTTTCAGGGGTCGGTCGAATCCAACTACACTCCTCTTGACCTAAACGCAAACATTTTTTGTTCCCGATGGTCTCTGGCTGGTTGCTTGGCTCGTCATGAGGTCCCCCCACAAGGGCGTCATGCCCACATAAGTGCTGAAGCACTAAGTGGTCAAAGTTCTTCGCTACACCCGCCTTCGGCGGACTCATTCCTCACCAACACCAACTCTTTCGCCCTGACTGCGAACGTTTTTTTCCCGAAGAGTCGGGACGCATCAGGGAGAGGGTGAATTAGTGTAAACGCCTCTTGACTTGGTTGCTAATATTTTGCTATTGACTTTTTTTCTGAAAAAAATTAATTTATATATAGTATGAGTGGAGGTAGAAAATGAATGTGAAGATTGCTATTGTATTTTTGTTTGCGACGATTGTGGCTCAAGCAAAAAATGACGAATTGGATGCATTGCCTCAGTATGTACCACAAAGTCGCGTAACTAAAGCTGTTGAAAATTTTTTAAATAGGACTCCTCGGAGAACTGCAGGAAATGTTAATCGTGATGTTTTGGGAAGGCTGCAGGGACAATATAAAGTTTATACGTCAACCGCAGAAGAGAGGATGAAGGTCATTGTGAGTGATCTTTCATTTAGAGAAACTGTCGGATCTTCATCTGAAGGACGCTATGAAAATGATGGTATGGCGTCAAGATACTGGTTGAATGGAAATCTTTTGCCGGAAGATGTTTATGTCGCTAGGACGGATAAAGAAAATGAAAAATTTTATAGGCCAAGTTATGTTGCTTATTTAACAGCTTCTGAAATTAAAGAACTATTGAATGGCGCTACACCAGTTCTTGTGGGTGAGTATTTACAACAGAAACCGGCTATGGCTTATTCGGATATTCATTCTTTATCTCAAATTAGTACTCATGCTTTTACCAATGGACATAAAGGAAATGGTGTTGGTGTTTACTTTAATGAAACGGGGTGTCCTAATTCTGCAAATTTAGATTTGTCCAATTACTCGGCTATGAATTCATGCATTCATGGAGAAAGAATTCATGCCACTGGTGTGGCGATGATTCTCCAAAAGACTGCTCCGGAAGCTAAAATTTTTGGCTATGATGAAGTTGGATACCCTAACCCTAATGAAACGACTCCTCGAATTGACATCGGTTCTCATTCATGGACTGTTTGTAGTGACGGTTCATATTGTCAGGGCGATGTAGATATGGATAATTACATTTATAACAACAGGGTTATAAATTTTGTCTGTGCAGGAAATAAAGATCAAGGGGACGACGATTATTGGGTTAAAAGCCCGGGTCTTGCAGTTAATGCGATTACAGTAGGTGCTGTTACTCCAACTACAGGATATTACGCTTATTATTCAATGTGGAAAAATTCTGATGTTAGAAATCAGAAACCTGAAGTTGCAAATTTTACAGATTTTTACTTTCCAAATGCTTACCGTTTTTGGGAAAATGATACAACTCAATTTGATGGTTTTTTGAATGGAACCAGTGCTTCTACTCCTTATATGGCGGGTATGGTTGCTGATTTGTTGCAAGATCACGTTTTTTACAAGAGACACCCTGAAGTTGTTAAGGCTCTTTTATTAACGTCAAATTCACTGACTATCGGAAACGCAAATCGTGATACTGATAATTATGTAGGTGTTGCACAAAGTGTTTCCAGATATAGTGATTTGGCTTGGAATAATCGCTCGGCCTATTGGAATGGGTCTAATAGTTGTTGCTTTGATGATCATGAAACGATAACTAAGACCGAATCTGGAATAGTGGCGAATCATCACTATAGAATTGCTATTTCGTGGCTGACCCCGGCTGATTATGTTGACAATTATAGATTGCTTGCCCAAGACATTGATCTTTATGTTTATCAAGACGGAAATTTGATTGCAAGCTCTGACAGCCCCCGAAATCCTTTTGAAATTGTTGACTTTGTTGCGCCGACTTCCGGTGATTTGACCGTGAAAATAGTGCGCTGTCTCAATTCTGGAACTGGTGATGTTGTTTTGGGTTATAACCTTTGGCATAATCAATAAGAAAGGAGTCAATATTATGAAAATGAAATTTCTGACAGTATTTATGGTGATGGTCATTTTTGGCTGTAGCTCCAATTCAGAAAATGGTGTTTCCTCTGATGGCCTTGCTGATAAGCCGATTGCAAACCAGCGGGAGGATTACGAGAAGTCTGACGTTTACAACGAGGAATCTTCCTCTAATAGCGAAGATTTATCTTCTAGTAGTACGGATTTTTCTTCTAGCTCTTTTGCAGACCAGAGTGCTAATTCGGAGTATGTGATTCCTTCAAAAATCAGCGGCTCCTTGAACGAGTACACAAAACAGTTTACATCTGATGCTCAGGAACTTTTCTTTGATTCATCTGTACTTGCCTATTATGGCTATGGTTATAGCCCGACCTCTGTTTCTGATTCGTATTTGATGGACGGATTTTATAAATTGGATAAGGACAGTTTGAATACTGTCTTCCCAGGCATTAGAGAACGAATTGCAGAGAAACATGAAGGTAAAGATTGCGGTTACTACTTGATGGTAGTCGGAGATGGGGGACAACCTACGGGTTATGTCGTTCAGTCTGTTCAAAAAGATTCTGTTACATTGGTTCCTGTTGTAAGGTCAGGGGAGATGTGCAAATATTCAAGTGCTTATAAATACCTTGGAATGTTAATTGAAAATTGCTCTGGAGACGATTTGAGCAAGGCTTCAGTTTCTGTGAAAAAGTATGTAAGCGAAACTTGGAATTGTAATGATGAAAAATCATCGGCCAATGCTTACGGCTATTGGATAAGAGAGGATTTGATGTAGCATCACGTAAAGCCTGCGTATCGCAGGCTTTTTCTTATTCCCGACGAAGTCAGGTGACTGAGGCGTAGCCGAGGGAGCGGAAGGAGAGGCTAATACCCTCCTCGCAACTAGAGCAGAGTAATCAAGCTACTCCACCAGCTGGAAGGCTTTTTCGCCTTTCTGGGTCATGCCGTAGCGGGTGCGGAGGATTTCCGCCTTGTAGAGGGAGTCGGTCTTGAGACGTTCAATCTGGACGTTGCGGGTTTCAATCACCTTCTCCAGGGAATCGATTTTTGTCTGGAGAACGGTGATTTCGTGGGCCGCATGTCTCTGCTGGCTCAAACTGTTCTTGCCGAAGAATACCTGAGAAACTATCGCAACGATTGCGATAATGAAGGCCCCTGCATAGAAAAGTACGCTTTTGCTCACGTTAGTCCGATCCGTTGAAATAGAACTGGTAGTTGTCCTGTGTCTGGACAAGCCCTGCAATTTCTAGTTCTGTTAATATAGCTAAAATGTTGCCTGTCTTAAAGTTAGATTCTTTCTGAAGGTCCGAAAAAGTCTTCCGAAAGCCGTTGAATTGTTTGAAGAACACCTTGGCTTCCTCCGAAAGGTTGCAACCGAATAGTTCCAGCTGTTGGAGGCTGGCTTGCGGGGCCTCAATTAACTGAAGTCCCGCGGCTATACGGAGGCTCTCCGGCGTGAAAACGGGGTTGGCTTTCCCCTGGTCCAGGTAGAGGTTTGGGCCGCTGGCGACCTCGCTATCGAAGTCCCCGGGAATTGCCAGGAGCAATTTGCCTTCCTGGAGGCAATAGTCGGCGGTAATGAGGGCGCCTCCCTTGGTTTTGCTTTGCACGAGGACGGTGGCTCGGCTGAGACCGCTGATAATTCGATTTCTAGCGGGGAAGGTGCCCTTGTAGGACGGGGCGTCGCCTTCGTACTCGGTAACGATGCAACTGCCCTCAGAAACGATTCTACGGGCCAATTCAGCCTGGGATCCGTGGAACTGGGCTTCCAACCCCTGGGCGATGACGGCAATGGTCTTTATGCCCGCATTCAGGGCTGCTTCGTGGCAGTAGCTGTCGATACCTTGGGCTAGGCCGGAAACTACCACCGCGTTGGTTCCCTTGAGGCTTTCCACCAGCCTGCGGCACAGTTCCTTGGCAGAGTTGCTGGGGCGTCTTGTACCCACCATGGCGATTCCGATGGCGTCCTTGTCGGGGAGGATACCCTTGCAAAAAAGTCTCTTGGGGCGGAGAATGGAATCCTTTAATTGCAGAGGGAATTCTTTGAGACCGAGTTCATAAATATCGTTGGCATTTGTGCTGCGTTCACCTTTTCTATCTTGCGTCATATGAAATATTCCTTTGAAGATCTTGTGAAAATCATGGCCACCCTCCGTTCCCCGAAAGGCTGCCCCTGGGACAGACAACAGACTCACCAGTCCTTGTTGCCCTATCTAGTCGAAGAATCCCACGAATACATCGATGCCGCCCAGGCGAACGACAAGGTCCACATGGCCGAAGAGCTGGGAGACGTCCTCTTCCAGGTGGTATTCCACTCACAGGTCGCAAAGGAAAACAACGATTTTTCCATTGACGATGTGGTGCAGGGAATCTGCGAGAAAATGATCCGCCGTCACCCACATGTGTTTGGCGATGCCAAGGTGGATGATGCCTCCGAAGTGACCCGTCGATGGGAACGCATCAAGGCTGCAGAAAAGAATAATCTACAAATGGCGGGTAAGTCCGCTATGGATAAGGTTAGCAAGAGCATGCCCACTCTGGCCCGTGCCCAGGAAATTCAGCGCCGTGCCGCCAAGGTTGGTTTCGACTGGATTGAGGCTGAACCTGTGTTCAACAAGGCCGTGGAAGAATTTACTGAATTTCGTGCGGAAATGCAAGCCGCAAACGAAGAAAATCGAAATATTGAACGTATGGAAGATGAATTCGGCGACATTATGTTCAGCCTGGTGAACGTTGCCCGTCACTGCGGTTTCAATGCCGCCCTCGCCTTGGAACGCGCCAATTCCAAGTTCGAAAAACGCTTCCGCGTGGTAGAAGAACTTGCCCGTGCCGAAGGCAAGGAAATGAAAGAGGAGACGCCGGAACGTCTCCAAGAATTGTGGCGGGAAGCCAAGGCCAGAACGAAAAAGGCTTAAGGCTTATTTGTCACCTTGTCTCGTCAGGCTGATGTCTTCGTTGATGTCCATGCGGATAAGACCCTCGTCTCGAGCGAAATAGAGCCGGTTGAAATTGCAAGAAGATTTCTTGGCGTCGGATGCATCAATAATCAAGATGTGGCTGTAAGAGACTCCGTCTACATCAAGGGACTCCTTGTAATCCACCACGTAACCGTCGGAATTTTTTGACTTGACGTCAGAGGAAAGCTGAACGTTGACTTCCTCGTATTCCCTCATGGCATTGCAGTACATTCGGACATATCCGTTGTTCTCGTTGATTTGTAAAAGAACAGATAACCAGATGCGGTTTCGCCCTCCGGTAAAATTGTAATAAACGTTGTCATCTACGGTGTAGTTATTGTCTTGATAAATGGTATCGCCAATGCCAACGTTGTCATTAAAGTAGACGGTGTCTTTTACGGAGTAACGCCCGTCTTTGTTGGCGCCCGGCTGCTTTACTATGAAAACGTCGTAGGGCTCCGTCAGGTTTGTATCGTAGTATGAGCAGGAAATGACAAAGATTGCTGCAAGGCCAAGGATGATTTTGCAAAGCTTATTCATGGTCGTCCTCCTTGGATACATCGTCGGACTTTTCCATGAGGGAAACTTCGCCGTTTTCAAAATTGACTTTCAAGATTCCCTTGGTGGGGGATAGGTAAAGATCTGGAATGGTATCAAATTCCTCGTCGTATCCAAACAGATAAACGTCCTTGTAGACAATGTCGTTTATCTCCACGGAATCTGCCATGACCGAAGCGATATAATCTGAGGAATCCGTGGGCAAATAACCTAAATAATACCCACGGTCGAAGGTAATGTCGACTTTCCCGTCTGCTAAAAGATTGATTTCTGCATAAGAAATGGGGTAGTCTGACTTCATTCGAATTTCGCGAACTTCGGCTGTCCCTGCTCTGCACATTCCTTTGATGACATTTGTTGTGGCGATGGTGTCGCTGATAACGGTCATGTCAAACTGGTAGCCGTCGCTATGCTTGTAATGAAATTTTGTGCCAATTTTAAAGTCGCCAAAATTCTTTATGGAAGTTGGTAGGAACATATGCTCTGTGTCGTCGATACCGTCGCATGGCTCCCCGCCTTCACTACAGGCGACCAATGACACTGCCGTGGTGACTGTTGTTAAGGCCGTCGCAAACCATGACTTTTTAGTTAGCACGTTTGTGTGCATAACGAATCTCCTAACCGTTAAGATGTATTCTAACCAACCCTCAATATACATAATCCATATTGGAATGTTTCTTTGTGGAGCAGTAGTTTGTCAAAAAAAAATTCCTTGTGAGGTGTTGTGAAATATATTCATATTGTGCTTCCAACCTATTCTGGTTTTCGAGACGGGATGCCGGCCTCTAACCGCGGAGTAGATTAGGTAGGAAGCACACTTGTTCTCTTCTAATTCCACTGAACCCCGCAGGTTTTTCCCGCGGGGTTCTCTTTATTATGGAGGGCCTTCGCTTTTTTTGTTTGGTGTGGGGCGAAGTCCTCCTGTGTTGTGTCCGTGCAACTGTGTGCGAAAAAAAAGTCCCGCGGGAAACCGCGGGACTTTTTTAATTCTGAGTTGAACTCAAAGATTAAGCTCTAGCACCAGCCTTGTCGCCGTACTTCTTGATGAGTTCTTCCTGGATGTTGCGCGGAACCGGGAGGTACTTTGCAAATTCCATGGTGAATTCAGCCTTACCCTGAGTCATAGAACGCAGGTCAGTTGCGTAACCGAACATTTCGGAAAGCGGAACTTCAGCGGTGATGGTGGTCATGCCCAGTTCTTCGTTAGTACCAACGATGGTACCACGACGCTGAGAAACGTTACCAACAACGGAACCCTGGAATTCGGTCGGGGTCTGGATTTCAACCTTCATGATCGGTTCGAGGATCTGAGCGCCAGCCTTAGCGAAAGCTTCGCGGAAAGCCATACGAGCAGCAACCTGGAAGGCCATATCAGAAGAGTCAACCGGGTGGAAAGCACCATCCTGGACGTCCATTTCGATACCAACGACCGGGAAGCCGATCAAGGAACCTGCAGCCATGCAGCTCTGGAAGCCCTTATCGCAGGACGGGATGTATTCCTTAGGAATACGGCCGCCAACGACGGAGTTGATGAAGTTGTAAACCTTTTCGGAGTCGCCTTCCACAGCCATCGGACGCATTTCGCCGACGACCTTAGCGTACTGACCGGAACCACCAGTCTGCTTCTTGTGGGTGTAGTCGAACTTGGAAGCGCGAGTAATGGTTTCGCGGTATGCAACCTGCGGAGCACCAGTCTGGACGTCAACCTTGTATTCACGACGCATACGTTCGATGTAAACGTCAAGGTGAAGTTCGCCCATACCCTTGATGATGGTTTCGCCAGATTCCTTGTTAACTTCAACCTGGAAGGTCGGGTCTTCCTTGGTGAAGCGGTTCAGAGCCTTGGACATGTTGTCCAGGTCGTCACGGTTCTTAGCTTCGATCACCAATTCGATAACCGGGTTAGGAACGTGCATGGAGGTCATGTTGTAGTTGTTCTTGCCATCGGTAAAGGTAGTACCGGATGCGCAGTCAATACCGAACAGAGCAACGATGTCGCCTGCACCAGCTTCGGTGATATCCACCATTTCGTCAGCGTGCATACGAACGAGACGGCCAACGGAAACCTTCTTGCCAGTAGCGATGTTGGTGATCATGTCACCCTTCTTGATAACACCCTGGTAGACGCGGATGTAGGTCAACTGACCATAGCGGTCGTTCACCAGCTTAAATGCGTAGGAAACCATGGGTTCGTTGTCTTCGGACTTCAGGACAACTTCTGCTTCGTCGTTGTTCAGGTCGAGAGCCTTGTTTTCAACTTCCTGCGGGTTCGGGAGGTAGTCAACGACACCGTCGAGGAGCTTCTGGATACCAATGTTCTTATGAGCGGAACCCATGAACACCGGAGTGATTTCGAGGCTGATGCAAGCTTCGCGGATGGTCTTCTTGATGAGGGCCTTGTCGATTTCGTCGACACCGTACTTGCCTTCCATAGCCATTTCCATGATTTCGTCGTTGTAGTCTGCGCAGCAGTCAACGAGCTTTTCACGGTATTCCTGAGCCTGGTCAGCGAGTTCAGCCGGGATTTCCTTTTCGATCATGTCGTCGCCGTTAGCGCCTTCGAAGTAGTAGGCCTTCATTTCGACGAGGTCAACCACACCCTTCAGTTGGTCTTCGAGACCGATAGGAATCTGCATGACGCAGGGCTTGTGGTTGAGCTTTTCCTTAAGCATAACTGCAACGCGGAGCGGATTTGCACCGGAACGGTCGCACTTGTTGACGAACACGACGCGCGGTACGTGGTAACGCTTCATCTGACGGTCAACGGTAATAGACTGAGACTGAACGCCTTCCACGCCGGTAAGAACGAGGATAGCACCGTCAAGCACACGGAGAGAACGTTCAACTTCGATAGTGAAGTCCACGTGCCCCGGGGTATCGATGATGTTGATGGTGTCTGCTTCACCAGACTTGGTGTGGGTCCAGCTTGCGAAGGTAGCAGCAGACTGAATGGTGATGCCGCGTTCGCGTTCGAGTTCCATGGAGTCCATCGTGGCACCGACACCGTCCTTACCACGAACTTCGTGGATAGCGTGAATACGCTTGGTGTAGTAGAGGATACGTTCGGTAAGAGTGGTCTTACCGGAGTCGATGTGTGCAGAAATACCAATATTTCTGTGGGTAGTAATGTTTTTCATATTTTATTCCACAAATGGAGTTGATGTTTATTTGAGTTGCGCCCAAAGATAGAAAATTTTATGGGAGGTTCAAGGGCGGGGGTGTTTTACGTAGAGCAAAATTGCGCAAATTGCCCATAATATTGCCCAAAACAGGAAAAATTCGCCATTTACCCAAGGTCCGTAGTTCATCATGTAGCGCTGAACCACTGGATTTGCAAAGTCCCCGTTATTGAACAGTTCCTCAAATCCGGCGGAATTGATGGGATAATAGAAATGGCTCAGGGCAAGTTGGATGCCGATCAGGGAAAGAGCTCCCTTTAGGGAAATGTTCCTTTGGTCCAGAATGGATCCCAGGGGGACGATCAAAAGGGGAAGGTAGGGAATGATGTGCCTTGCTTCGCTATCCACGGCAAAAAAGAAGAAAATGAAAAATACCAGGGCATGGCCGGGATTTATTTCCAGGAATTTCTTTGCGTAGTCCTTGGCGTAAACCAGGGCCAGGAGGGGGAGGATTCCAAAGAAGACGAAATGGGAGACCGGGGTGATAAAGGGGTACTTTAGGGGGCGGAGGATGGACTGGAGGATAAATGCCGAACCGTTAAAGTAGAAGGCCCCGTTGGAGAGGACTTTCAGGACCACGGTAACAATAATAAGGGGGATGGCCATGGCGGCCAGAAGTTTCCAGTTGGTGTTACGGATGAATTCCATCGGGGTGGGGAAACGGTAGGAAATTTTCCTCATTATTATATAGAGCAGTCCCGCTTCCGCCACAAGGCTGACTAGGATCATCGGAATGCTTATGGGGTTGCCGACGATATTGCCCAGGATTTCCTCTTTGTGAATGATGTAGAGGAGGGCGGCGGCACCAACGGACATGAGGGGGACTAGAATGGCGAAGGCCTTGCCGGGATTGATTTTTATAACCTTGGCATCCTTGGGGAAGGAGTTGCTAAAGAGAGTCAGCAACATCAGGGAATAGGTGACGGTGGGCCAGTTCAGAAGCCCAAGCGTAGCCACGGCGATGGACAAGGCGGTCTTCTTTTTCAGAAGATAATAGTAGGAAACCAGGAAAATGGTGATGGCGAAGGAGTCGGTCTGGAAAGGTTCGTAACAACAGTTCTTCAGGAAGAAATAATTGAAGAACATGCAGCTGAACAAAATCAGGGTGGTGTTGCGTTTCCACTGGAGGTGCTTTGCCAACTTGAAGAAGAACGCAAGGAGTATGGCCAGGTTCAGGTAATGAGCCAAATACATGGAGGTCATTAGAACCTGGTGGGTGGGCTCTATGGAAAAAGCCGCAAGGAAAATGTTGATGAGGCAGAAGGGAAAGATTCGCTGGATGCGGAAGTTGTCGTAACCTACGGTTCCGATGTCGTCAAGGAAACTCTTGGCTACGCTGTAATAGAACTCGCCATCTACGCCCTTGCCGTCATTGACGGGAATGACTTCGCTATATGCAGAAAATGTAAAAACTGCCAGCAGGATTGCTACTAGCGAAATTTCAATAGCATGCATTTTGAGGAACGAGGCCACCGCCGGCATGATTTGCCTTACTTGTCGTCAGTCTTTTCGTCGGGGGTGACGACTTCGGCGTCGGTAATGTCGGGAACTTGGTCGGAAAGAGCCTTGAAGTAGGCTGCTGCGGTTTTTCCCACCTCGTTGGTGTCGTAGTAAGTGTAGGCTCCGTTACCCAGGGCTCCGATGGCGGGGATGGCACGAAGGACCACCTTGCTCAGCAACTTCTGGGAAATCTTGACCCCAAGCTTTTGCAGAAGTTTCTGGAGGGCGCTCATGGAAAGCTTCTGGATGACCAGGCGGCTCCCGGTGCGGACGGCTACGTCGCGCAAAAGGGAGGCGGCGCTGTGGCGGAACAGGCACCAGACCATGGCTTCTCGGCTGAGCTGAGCCAGCTTACCGTAGGTAGCGGCGATGTCGGAGACCAGCTGAGCCTGGATACGCCATACGGCGGCAATATCCGGAATAGAAGTGAGAACGCCTGTGATGCCTGCGGGGATAGAAAGGGTGGCGCTGACGGTGGAAGCCTTGAAGGCTGCCTGACGGATCAGGTTCTTGACCTTTTCATCGGGGTCTGTGGTCTGGCCATAAAGAGATTCCGGAATGTCGGTAAGCAAGTCGAAAAGAATGCCTGTGACTTTTTCCTTTAATTTGTCTGCGGTGACATTTTCTTTCTGTTCCATATAGACTCCAATAAAAAAGCATACCGTAGGAGGTATGCTTGAAATATACTAAAAGAAAAACTTTGCGATTCCGCCGGCGAGCCCAGGTATTGTATAGCGTAGGGTTTTGTCGCCGAGCCAGTAATCCAGTGCGGTATCGATCCACTGCCTTTCGCAGGTAATCTTGCGGATGACGATGTCGGTACCTTTATCGGTGTCGTCAAAATAATAGTAGCCGCGGAACTTGATGGGGGCGATTTCCCCGTGGAGCAGGACGGTTGTATCAATGATTCCTTTTTCAGAATCAATAGAAATGGTCTGGACATCGCCGAACTTCCTTACAAGTTCGTGGTTCCGGACGAATTTCTCAACCGCCTTGTCACGAAAGTTCGTTAGCAGGGACATTTTGACGAGACTCCGTTTTTTGCTTAGCGGGGCAGGGTCAAGATTTCAATGCCGTCCTTGGTACGGACAACGGTGTGTTCCCACTGGGCGCTGAGAGAGCCATCGCGGGTCACTGCGGTCCAACCGTCGGAGAGGGTCTTGGTGCCGGGGCGGCCCACGTTGAGCATGGGTTCCACGGTAAAGACGTTGCCGATTTCAATGAAGGGGCAACGTTCGGAATTGCGGAAGTGGAGGACCAGAGGTTCTTCGTGGAAGCCGCGGCCAATGCCGTGACCGCAGTAATCTTCAACAACGCTAAAGCCGTGTTCGTCGGCTACGTCCTGGATGGCGCAACCAATGTCGCTCCAACGAGCGCCCTGTTCGCCAGCGGCGCGGATGCCTTCTTCCATGGCGAACTTTGCGGTATCCACCAGTTCCTGGGCAATGTTGGAAACCTTGCCTACGCAGAACATGGCGGAAGTGTCACCGTGGTAGCCCTGAAGGATAGTGGTGATGTCGATGTTCACAATGTCGCCATCCTTGAGGATGGTGTTGGCGTTGGGAATGCCGTGGCAAACAACTTCGTTGATGCTGATGCAGGCATAACGGGGATAGCCGTGATAACCCATGCAAGCGGAAATGCCCTTGTTCTTGCGAGTGAAGTCGCCGATGAATTCGTCGATTTCCAAGGTGCTTACGCCGGGCTTGCACATTTCACCTGCGCGGACCAGGGTTTCTGCAGCGAGGGCGCCTGCGTCGCGGATGAGTTCAATTTCCTTAGCGTTCTTTACTTTAATCTTTGCCATTTTTAGGTTCCAGGTTCCAGGCTACAGGTTCCAGGAACGGGACGTCTAGCCTATATTTTACTTTAATTTTGAGGTAGGTTAATACGGGGTGTGGAGCGGAATTTATCTCGAGCCTCGAACCTCGTACCTCGGGCCTACTTCTTCCAAACGTAACGATCCAGCAGGTAGGCGAGGAGCATCTGGTCATTCTGACTGCCGTTTGCCAGTTCCTTGACCAGCGGGATGAAGTGGCTAATGCGTTCCTTGGCCTTCTGGCCGCCGAAATGCTTGCTGACTTCCTGCAGTTGCTTCTTGGTGCGTTCTGCAACCTTCTGGGCGATTGCTTCGTTGGTCAGCGGTTCCTGCTTGATGAAGTTGATGCCGAAGTCTGCGGCGGTCTTCTTGATTTCGATTTCCTCCACCGGAGTGATGAGGGAAATGCAGACGCCGCTACGGCCTGCACGGGCCGTACGTCCACTACGGTGGACGTAGACTTCGTGGTCATCCGGATGATCGTAGACGATAACGTGGGTCACGTGGTCCACGTCGATACCGCGGGCGGCAACGTCTGTACAAATCAAGATGCGGAGCTTCTTGTCGCGGAATGCGTTCAATGTCTTTTCACGAAGGTTCTGGGAAACGTCGCCAGAAAGTGCGCCTACGTTAAAACCGTAGCCGGACAAAACCTGTTCCAGATAGCTGACATCGCACTTCTTGTTGCAGAAAATCATGCAACTTTCGGGATTTTCGTATTCCAGCACCTTGATGGTCATGGAATCCTTATCCATCACGTCGCAAGAGTACCAGCGGTGTTCCAGGTTATTTGCAATCACCTTGTCGTAGGACAGGGAAAGGAATTCTGCAGACGGACGCTGGAATTCGCGGGCCAAAGCCTTCACAGTCTGAGGAATGGTAGCGCTGAACATGGTGCAAGCAATCTGCTTGGGAAGATACTTGCGAATCTTCTGCATGTCAGGATAGAAACCCATGGAAAGCATTTCGTCGGCTTCGTCCAAAACGAGGTCGCGAATGTCCAAAAAGTCTACGTTACCGCGGCTCACGTGGTCCATCAAACGACCCGGGGTCGCAACGATAATGTGTACGCCTTCCTTGAGAGCCTTCAACTGAGGTTCGTAGGAGACACCACCGAAAATTGCCACGGACTTAATGCCGGTACCTTCGGAAAGTTTCTGTACTTCGTCCTGCACCTGAATTGCCAATTCGCGGGTCGGCACCAAAATCAATGCCTGGGGGAACAAATGGTCGCGAACGATAACTTGCAAAAGGGGGAGAACATAAGCGCCTGTCTTGCCGGAACCAGTCTTGGACTGCACCAACATATCGCGGGCTGCAAGCATATAGGGCATGGTCTTACGCTGAACCGGCATCAGGTCGGTCCAACCGTGCTTTGTAAGGATAGCCTTCTGTTCGGCCGGCAACATGTCGAAAGTATAGTCGGGGAGTTTGTTTTCGGGCTCAATAATGTTAATCGGGGTCAAAAACGGATTGACCTTTTCTTCTTTTACAACTTCTTGATTTTCACTCATAATGGGCGGTAATGTAGAAAAATAACGGCGCCCTTTATGCGGATGGCTTACAAATCCCAGTGATATTCAAGACCGAAATTGATAAACCAATCTACGGTCATGGCTCCGATAATTGTGGGCTCGACGCCTGCATCGGGGGAGGGTTCTGTGTAGACGCTCTTGCCGCGGCTGGAAATACCTGTACGAATGCTGAAACCGTAATGCTTTGCAAATACAAACTGGCTTCCGCCACCGAACAAGGCTCCCTTATAGACGTCTTCAAACTTTATGCGCGCCTTGTAGGCCTTGGAAGGATATTCCACATCTTTTTTTACAGCTATATCTTCGGAGTAGAAACTGTATTGGAATCCCAGGAAACCGAAAAGGTGAATGTCCATCAATTTGATGGGGGAGAACGTAGTGGAG
This sequence comes from Fibrobacter sp., assembly GCA_024399015.1. Classification (GTDB taxonomy): domain Bacteria; phylum Fibrobacterota; class Fibrobacteria; order Fibrobacterales; family Fibrobacteraceae; genus Fibrobacter. The sequence goes on along the minus strand of JAKSIC010000006.1, from coordinate 110,219 downwards.
AACATCACGTTCAAACCAATTTCGTGCTGTCCGAATTCCCAGTGATCAAGTTCATTGTAAATGGTATCGCGCTTGTCGGTTTTGACAACGTGATTGCTGTAGCGGTAGAAAATTTCACCACCGATGAATCCGTACCAGATGGCGCCTGCATACAAAGTAAATAGCGGTGTGGAATCATCAATGAAATTCCAAAGGCTAACGGAATCTCGGGTAATGCGGTAATTGCGAATTTCGCTTTCCACATGTCTGTGGTACCAGTTGTAGGGCGTGAGTGGAACCTGAGCCTGGGCGTAACCTACGGAGAATCCACCCCAGGCGCGAACGTTGGGAACTTCCTTGTAGTATTCGTCGGGCTCGGTCAACTTCTTTTGACGTTCTTCCTTGCTTAAGCGGCGGGAAGTTTTGCGGTCGAAGAATGTGCTTGCTATATCGTCGCCCAGGGCAATTTTGTCGGCTTTCTTTTGTACGGTGCCGGCGGCTCTCGGCTCGGATGATGTTTCGTCAAAAATCGCAATTTGCAGAACGTTTCCTTTGTCTGCAATGTACAGGACAATTTTATCTTCAAGTTCCTGGATCTTTGCGCTCATGGAGGGGTGACGAGCTTTCAGATAGTTGGAAGAAAGCCCTGGTTCTATGTTGTTGCTGAGCCAGTTTGCGTAGCGGGCTGCGATGGTGTCTCGTTCCCATTCGCCAAGGGTACGGCATTTAGGTTCACCGATGGCCATATTGTTTCTGCGGAGAGAAAGGCAGAACTCTCTTGGATCGATGGCCAGTTCCTTGTCATTTGTCCAAATGAGAATGTCTGCGTTTTCCCAGAGAGTCCATTTGGAATTGAAGAAAATATCGCTGGCAGAAACTGTTGCAGCCATTGTTGCAACAAAAACGAACAAGAACATTAATAGGGCCTTGATGGACTTCATTTTGCCCCCAGGTATAAGTTCTTGCGAATTTCGGAAACGGCTAGGCGAATCAAAGTCTCCATATCTGCCCAGGTCATTACGAGTACCGGGTGCTGGATTTCGTCAACAGCGCTGAATAGGGGTCGCTGTTTTTCGTTGTCCCAAAGAGTGTAGGAGACGATGGCGCTGATGTTCTTGGCTGCAGTTCGTTCCGGACTTTCGTTGTGGATGACTGCGTAGTCAAAGAAACTTTCGCGGTTCAGATCGGTGCCCACGATAACTTCGTGGATAATCAAAATTCTCGGCGGAATATTGCCAGCGCTGTCCTTGATAGACACGCCTTGTTCGGGGAGCTTTCCCCTCATGAAAATACGGTCGTCCAGTTTCTGACTTTCTTCGGGAGAGTCTGCCAGAGCATTTTCTGGAAGAATATTGAGCTTGCTGTAGGCTCCCTTCATTTCGTTCAGCATGGACTGGGCGCAAAATTGTGTGCCCACAATTTGGATGCTGTCCGGGCTTACGTTCAAACGTTTGGCGAACCATCCGGAACGCGTTAGGACAAAGGCGTTCTGTACGCCAGCAATAGCCAACTCTCCATAAGGAGCCTGCTTATAGTAGGGATGTTTTTTGCTCCATTGATAAGTTTGGCTGCATCCCGAAAGAATGCAAGCCAAAGCAAAACAAATGGAAACAAGAAACTTCCACATAAAAACAGAACCGCCGTTACCCCATAAACTACGAATATCGAATCACGAAAACAAAGTCCGTGATTCGCGATTCATAATTACTTGGCGCCCCACTGTTCACGATAGGCATAAACCTTTTCCAGGATGCCTTCCGGAGCATTGATGGCCTTGCGGTTCTCTTCCTTTTCAAGGAAGGAAATGATGTCGTTGATGTTTACGATGGAATGAGCTTCGATGCCGTATTCTTCCTGAACAGTCTGGAGGGCGGACTTGCCGTTGTCCAGCTTTTCCTTACGGTCCACAGAAATCAAGAGACCGATCACGTTTGCGTTTTCGATGTTCTTGAGAATCTGGAGAGTTTCGTTCACGGAAGTACCTGCGGTGATCACGTCTTCGATAATCACGACGTTGGTCTTTTCAGCGTACTTGTAGCCAACCAGGGAACCGCCTTCGCCGTGGTCCTTGACTTCCTTACGGTTGTAAGTGAAGGTCAGGTTCTTGGCGTAGACGTCGGACAACTTCATGGCAGTTGCTGCGCACAGAGGAATGCCCTTGTATGCCGGACCATAGAGGTTGGTTGCCTTGCCGTCGAAATGTTCGACAAATGCTGCGGCGTAGAATTCTGCCAACTTGGAAAGAGATGCGCCAGTACGGAATTCTCCGGTATTGATGAAATACGGGGTGTTGCGGCCGCTCTTGGTAACGAAGTCCCCGAACTTCAAAGCGCCGGATTCAACGAGAAAGTTAACGAAAGCGTCAGTCTTAGTCATTATAAAACCTCAGAAAAAATTAGATGTTGCCACCAGTCAACATGGCGACAAGGTCTGCGAAGACGTTGGTCTGTTCAGTCAGAACTTCTGCACCAATCAGGATGCCAAGGACCAGAACGCAGGCTCCGATGTAGAAATAGAAGGACTTCTTGAAGCCCTTGATCTTCAGCTTGAAAATCAACCAGATGACTACGCTGAAGATTGCGCAGATAATCCAGGAAGTCATGCCCACGAGGGTAACGCCAGGAATCAGGTTGATGGCGTAGGTGAGGGCGATGCCCGGTGCGAAGTAGAAACAAACGCAGAGCACGAAAAGGATGGCAAAACCCACATAGTGGGAGAAACCACGTTCCTTCTGGATGATAACCTGGGGCTGGGTGACGGACGGATCCTGCGGAGCTGCCTGCGGTGCAGCGGGCTTTTCCGGTTCCGGAGTCACGGCGGTAGCGATATCCAGCTCGGAAACGGGAGCGTCTACTTCAGGGGTTTCGTTTTTAATTTCGTCAGACATATTGTCTCCTAGAGAATAAAGGTACGGCCGCCGTAAACGAATACGCGGTGTTCAAGCCAGAGCTTGAGTGCCTGGGAAAGGGTACGCTTTTCAATGTCCTTGCCCAATTCGACAAGTTCACTGATGCTTGCGGTTTCAGGAACGCGCTGGATGTCCTGGGCGATAATCGGACCCTGATCCAAGTCTTCGGTAGCGAAGTGGGCAGTAGCACCGATGATCTTCACACCCTTGTTCCATGCCTGGTGGTAGGGCTTTGCACCCTTAAAGGCGGGAAGGAAGCCGTGGTGGATGTTGATGACTCGGTACTTGAATTCTTCGGTGAAGGCTGCAGAGAGGATCTGCATGTAACGGGCCAGAACCACGGTATCGGTTTTGGTTTCGGCGATGATTTCGCGGAAACGGTTTTCCGGAATGCTCTTGTCCGGATTAGACGGAACGTAGTAGAACGGCACGCCGAAAGAACCACCTACGGCGGCGAGATCGGTATGATTACCGACAATGCAGCTGAATTCGCAGGGCAGGTCGCCATCGCGGTGCTTCAGGAGCAGGTCATAAAGGCAGTGGTCAGTCTTGGAGACGAAAATAGCCACGCGTTCCACTTTGGTGGTGTCGAACAGTTTCCAGTTCAGCTGGAGATGACCTTCCAGAGTTTCCAGGTGCTTGCGCACTTCTTCGATATTGTCGGAGTCTGCTTCAAAAACGGCACGGAGGAAGAATGTTTCGATATCCTTGGCGGTATGCTGCTGCAAGTCGACGATGTTGGCGCCAGCCTTGGCGAGAACTTGAGTGGTACCGGCAATAAGGCCCTTTTGGTCGGGGCAATGAATCTGCAAAATGTAACGTGTAATAGCCATGCTGAAAAAACTAGAAAAAATTATGTAACTACTACAACGGAATTATACAAGGTTACCAAAAAAATACTTTAATCTAGGGTTGAAATAAGCTAATTTTGACCTTGTCTTAAATTTAGGATGAGATCAAAAATGAATTTCAAAAAGACTCTTATTGCTATTCTCGGTGTTTCCGCTGTTGGCGCTTTTGCTATTCCGCCGAAAACCTGGGATGCAATCTATAAGGCAGAAGGTGAAGGCGACTATACCTCAGCAAAAATTGAAGGCAATATCCGCCTCGGCAAGTACACTCATTACCAGAGTGTTCAGCCGGTTTCCTTCAAGGTAAGCGATAGTTTGTTCGCATTCTCCGTTGCTGGTAACATGACTGTTCCTGCAGACAGAATCGAAAAGACTGATTTCGAAGGCGACTGCAACAGCACCAAGGAAGCTTGGATTTCCTACTTCGATAAGCCTCGCACATTTACTTCCGGCAAGGGCAAGAACAAGTCTGAATCTCAGTACATCATCAATATTGCTGGTGTAGACCTTGCTTGCGGTGACGATCTTTACGCCTTGAGCGATCTTAAGATCAAGTTTACCGATCCCCAGGCTCAGGCAGCATGGGCTTCTGAATTGGAAGGCCGTGAAAAGTATCAGCGTAAGCAGGTTGCTGAATTCCGTAAGGCTGAACAGGAACGCCGCGCCGCTCTTCGTGAAGTTTCCGGTTTCTTCAAGGATCCCCGCGATGGTCAGGTTTATCGCACTATCAAGGTGGAAGGTCGTGAATGGTTTGCTCAGAATGCAAACTACAATGTAGATGGTCATTCCTGGTGCTACGAAGACAAGGATTCCTACTGCATGCGCAGTGGTCGTCTTTACGATTTGGAAGGTGCCCGCAAGGCTTGCCCGACGGGTTGGCATTTGCCCCGCGACCGCGAATGGCATGATTTGCTGACTGGCCTTACCCATTGCTACGATGGCGTGGACAAGTGCGAAAAGTTCGCTAGCAAGATGAAGGCTACTACTGGTTGGCAGGGTGGCGGCGGCACCGACGAATACGGTTTCTCTATTTTCTCTTCCGGCTATCGTAAGGTTATCGGTAAGTCCACTGTCCGTTACGAAGACATGGGCGAATATGCCGGTTTCTGGTCTGCACAGAATGGCCGTAACGAAACCATTTGGCTCTGGTCCATGGGCCGTATGAGTGACCAGATGGTTCGTCAATTGGTGCCTAACAAGACCAACGCTTACTCTGTCCGTTGCATCAACGGGGACTAAACGCGAGCCTTGGGCTAACTAAGGTTTAAAAAAACGAGAGCTTTTGGCTCTCGTTTTTTTTCGTGAACAGTGAACAGTGTAGCTCACGGCTCATAGCTCAATACTCACAGCTTGCTTACATCTGGCGAATCGGGAAGAGGCCGAGGAGGTCCAGGACGTTTTCAAGCACAATCTGGGTAGACTGTACGAGGAACAGGCGGGACTTTTCTTCAGCACTGCCGAGCACGCGGTCTTCGTGGATGAACTTGTGTGCGGCTTCTGCGATTTCCAATGCGTACTGGGCGAGAACGCTGGGTTCGTCGTCCTTGACAGCAGCGAGAATCTTGTCACCCTTCTTTGCGAGGATGTTGATCAAGTTGTAGGCATGGTCATCGGTGAGCTGTGCGTAGTCAACGTCGGAAACGTTAACGGTGTAACCAGCCTTACGCATAATGCTGCAGAGGCGCACGTGTGCGTTCTGAACGTATGGACCAGTGTCGCCTTCGAAGCTCATCACTGCATCCCAGTCGAAGCGGACGTCCTTCAAGCGGCTGTTCTTCAAGTCGTTGAAGGTGAGGGCGCTGATACCGATCTGACGGGCGATAAGTTCCTTGTTTTCCAATTCCGGATTCTTCTGGTCAATGAATTCCAAAATCTTCTTCTGGGCTGCGTCGATAACGTCGCGCAAAAGGCTTGCGGTACCTGTACGGGTCTTGCCCTTTTCCCACTTGCCGTCCACCATCTGGAGGATAACGCCAAAGGGAATGTGGTACATGTTGGTGTACCATTCACGACCCATCTTCTTCAACACGTGGAACACCTGCTTGAAGTGGAGAGCCTGACCGAGGTCCACAACATAAAGGCACTTGTCGAAGTTGTATTCCTTCATGCGGTAATTTGCTGCAGCCAAGTCGCGGGTTGCGTACAAAGTAGAACCATCGCTCTTGCGGATGAGACAGGGATTCAAATCGAATTCGTCCAGCATCACCACGTCCAGTTCGTTGGACTTCACCATCAAATTCTTTTCGCGGAGTTCGTCCAGGATGGCGGGAATCTTGTCTTCAAAGAAGGATTCGCCAGTGTAGTGGTCGAAGCCAACACCCATCATGTCGTAAATGCGCATGAGTTCCTTGAGGGTGGCGGCGCGGAAAGCGGTCCACAGAGTGCGGTAGAATTCGTCACCCTGTTCCAGCTTGGTAAATGCGGCGCGTGCTTCGTCTTCCAGACCCGGTTCTTCCTTGGAAGCCTTGGAGAAGGCGGCGTAAAGGATGTTCAGTTCCTTGACGGTGAGAGCGTCGAGGGTTGCTTGGTCGGTAGGAAGCTTTTCGCGCAAGTACATGACGATGAGCTTACCGAAAGCTGTGCCCCAGTCGCCCAAGTGGTTGATGCGTTCCACCTTGTAACCTGCAGCCTTGTAGATGCGGCTGAGGGAGTTACCAATCATGGTAGAGCGGAGGTGATGGAATGCCAATTCCTTACCGATGTTGGGGGAGCTGAAGTCAATGCAAACAACTTTGCCGTTGGAATCCTGATGGCCGTAGTTCAAACCCTTGGCAGCGATTTCATCCAAGGTAGACTTGGCGAGGAAGCCGCGGTCGATAAAGAAGTTCAGGTAGCCGTTAACAGCTTCAACCTTGGAAAGACCTGCGGGGAGCTTGACCTGTGCGGCCAAGTCTTCGGCGATCATCTTCGGAGCCTTGCGCATCACCTTTGCGAGGGAGAAGCAAGGAATGGTGAAGTTGCCGTGCGTGGTATCAGGCGGCACAGAGATAAGCTTGAGAGCTGCGTCTGCTTCGAAGGAGCCTGTAGCAGCCAATGCGTTTGCGATTTCTTGCTCAAACGAGTTCATTGTCGTCACTCTTCTTGGTTTCGGTCTTCTTGACGAAGTCCTTTTCTTCCAGTGTTACAATCTTGCCGTCGGCGTAGAGGCGGTCAAGGGAAATTTCAGCACGCTTTTCTTCTTCGAAGAGGTGGACCATCAGGTCGAGACCAGCATCGAACACTGCCCAACGAACGCCTTCCTTGTATTCAACGCCAACGGTAGGAATCTTGTTGGACTTGAATTCCTTGTGGAGTTCGTTCAGAATAGCCTGCATCTGAGCTTCGCTTTCGCAAGTTGCAATCAGGAAGTAGTCCGTTACGTCCTTGATGCCGCGAAGGTCGATGAGCTGGATGTCCTGAGCGCGGAGCTCGAACAGAATGCTTGCGCCAAGCTGGATGGATTCCGGCAAGTCTAGCTTCTTAGTTGTCATTTTATTCTCCCTGTTCGGGTTCTACTATTTGATTTAAATCCTTTCCGATATACACTGACGCGTCAACCAGGGCTCTCTTGCTGATAACGGTCATGACATTGTCCGTCTTGAGGGCCTTGGCCAAGGCTTGAGCGCCTTCCCATTCCGGGTTTCTGAGGACAAGGACGGTCTGTTCGTAGTTTTGAACGATGTCGTTGCGTGTGCTGACTACGTCAAAACCGTTGTCTCGGAGATACACCTTCATCTTGGCGGCTGCGCCGGGCATACCGCAACTATTCAAAAGCTCCACGTCACCTTTGTAGGTGCGCTTGATTTCCTGCACCTTTTGGGGCTGCGCTTTTTCTTCTTCGCAACCGGCAAACACAAGGAAAAAAATAAGGCAAATGATTAGTCGCATTTTCACGGGCAAAAGATAGAATTTCTCCAGCCGTCGCAGTGGCCGTAGTAGTATCTTCTAGGCCCGTAAGCCTTGATTGCGTCTCTTTCATTGATGAACATGAGGCGAAGACTGGTGTTTTCCGAGGGCTTGTATTCCAGTTCTATATCGGGAAGGATGAACTGGACTCGGCCTTGTCTGACGTCTTCCTTGGCTATGGATGCTCCGAACTTGAGATTGGCGTACATAGGCATCCAAATTCCAAGATCTGCATAGAGGTGAAGGTCCGGTGAAAATTCGTAAGCCAGATGTGCCATGAAACTCTGGGATGCGAAAGTTCCGAAACTTCCGCCCACGAAATTGATGGAGTAAGTGTAGGCTGCTTTCAATGCCTGGTCAAAGGTTTCATGCTTGTACAGACGGGCTGGATCAAAGTGTTCTCTGTTCCAGGGAATGCCGCTGTCATAAACCATATAGACCGTATCTTCTGGTGCGTCTGCAGAAACTGCTTGTGTCGATGCCGTGGAACTATCCTTGGACGGTTCTCCAAAGGATGCGGATACGGCTAAAAACAGACACAAGATAAAGGGCCAATGACGCATGATTGGAATATAGAAAAAGGCGTCGGCCAGTGCCAAACGCCTTTAATTCCGAACTGTTGAGTAGGTCTTAAACGATTTCGTTCTTGCCGTTGACGTGGATGACGGTGGGCTTCCAGGTCTTGGCTTCTTCTTCGCTCATGGTTGCGTAGGCAACGATGATAACCAAGTCGCCAGGCTGAACCAGTCGAGCAGCGGCACCGTTGAGGCAGATGACGCCAGACTTTGCAGGGCCTTCGATAACGTAGGTGTCGAGGCGGGAACCGTTGTTCACATCAAGTACACCGACCTTTTCAAAGGGGAGGATTCCTGCGGCATCCATCAGATCGCGGGCAATAGTGATGGAACCCTCATAGTTGAGGTTTGCGTCAGTAACTGTTGCTCGATGGATTTTGGCTTTAAGTAATTCCAGCTGCATGATAGAGCTTAGAACTTAACGTTAAAGAAGCCGGTAACGCCTACGCTTGCGTTGTCGCTAGCAGGAGTCGGAAGGACGCCGTAGCTGAAACGGTTTGCGTCCGGGTTGCTGTCCCACTGGCTGCCGAAGAATGCGTCGGCAAAGGACCAGATGTGTGCGCCAGCTACAGCGATCAGGCCGTACCACCAGTAAGTTTCACCGGAAGCTGCGAGATAAACTGTTGCACCAACGCTTGCTACCCAAAGAACGTCCATCCAGATAGCCTTGGTGGAGTTTTCGGTCTTCCACTGATAGAGGGAAGGTACCAAGAGGGAGAGGTAGGCGAGATCCTGGTTTCCGCTACGATTGCGGTAGGAACGGTCGATGTCTGCATCTTCGAGACCGTTGGAACGCTTGCCGAGCCATTCTTCTTCAGAAACGCCCATCTTTTCCCAGGGCTTCTGAATGTATTCGGAAGGACGAACACCGAGTTCAACAAGTCGAGTCAACTTGTCGCGAGTGATGCCTTCTTGCTTTGCTTGCTGGAATTCCCACTGGGTAAGACCCAATTCTTCGTAATTGAAACCCTTCCATTCATCATCGGAAGCAGTTGCTTCGCCAACGGATTCTTCGGCGATTTCATCAGAGCCGTAGGAGTAGCTCTCAGAGGAAGCTTCGTCATCATATTGGGCGAACACGAAGGACCCGCAAAGGAGTACAGCCGCAATGGATTTACGCCAATTCAACATGATTTTTCTTCCTTCAATCCTTTAATGCCGGGGGAGGGAATCGAACCCTCACAGAGTCACCTCTACCGGATTTTGAGTCCGGCGCGTCTACCAATTTCACCACCCCGGCTGGGGTTGCATCAAATATAGAACAGTTTTCGTTTTTTTGTAGGTGAAAACGTTAAAAAAAAGCCCTTTTATGTAAAATTATTTCTTAAAAAGGGGCTGAAACTCCACTTTTAAGGGGGCAAGTTGCTTTGCACCGTAGTCTACAGCCTCATCCTTGGTAGCAAAATGGCCTGTCTGGACAAGGTAGAGAGTTCTTTCGCCACGCAATTGTTCCACAATATTTGCCTGGATCTTGCGCTTCTTGAGGGTGGATACTAGCAAAGTTGCGTTGTCCTTGACGCCGAATGCGCCCAACTGGAGAACCCAGTATTCCTGAGCCGCGGGTGCGGTAGCTGCTGCGGGCTTTGCTGATGCAGAGGATGCTGCGGTTTGTGCAGGTGCTGCGGCGGGCTGGGCAGGTTGTACTGCGGGTGCCGGTGCGGCGGAAGAGGCGGGAGCTGCTGCTGTAGATACTGCGGCAGGTGCTGCGGCGCTGCTGGAGGATGCGACCTTTGCGGGCTCGGGCTTCGACTGTTCAACCTTTGCCGGTTCAGTCTTGGGCTGTTCTGCTTGAGCGACCTGTGCGGGCGCAGACGAAGAAGATGCCACTTCGGGCTGTGCTTCCTGAGCCGGGGCTGCTGCCTGTGCCGGTTGAGTTTCCTGTGCTGGTGCTACGGCTGTTGCTTCTGCGGACTTGGGCTGTTCAACTGGCGGGTTCTTCAAACTTTCGCAACGTTCTGCAAGATCGTCGGAGTGGAACTTTGTCTTCACAGCCTGGCAAACCTTCTGCAGGACCACGTACTGGTGGGGGTGGGCCGTTTCAATGGCCTGAATCAAATGTTCTGCAGCCTTGTCGTACTTGCCGAGGTAAAGACGGAACTGGGCACTGGTCATGAGCAAATCGGAATAGAGGGACTGCTGCGGATTGACCACCTGGATCAAACTATCCAAACGTTTGCCGGCTTCCTTGAAGGACTTGGCTTCGCCAGTCTGGGAAAGGGCGAGAACGTTCCACAACCAGCATTCGGCCTGCTTGTCCTGAGGTTCCTTGGGGCAAACGGCTGCGTAAGCGGCGGCGGCTTCCTTCCAGTTGCCGGAAACATAGGCCTTTTGTGCGTCGGCCATGGTCTTTGCGGTTTGAGCGCCTGCGCAAACAGCCATCATTGTAGACAAAAGAACTGCGAGTTTAGTTTTCACTTTATTTCTCCCAAAGTCTCAATCTATCAAACTTAGTCCAAAAGTGTTCCGCGCAAAGTCCATCCGCGGATGTCATCAATTTTAACCTTCACGTAGTCGCCCGGCTTGATGATGCGGCCTTCGGAAGGCTTGAAAATTACCTTCTTGAAGTTGTCGGTCTTGCCCATGAATTCGTTTTCGTCACGGCTGGAGCAACCTTCCACAAGGAGCGTCTCGGTACGGCCGATCATCAGCTCGTTACGCTTCTTGGTGATGCCGTTCTGCAGTTCCACCAGACGGGTGTGGCGGGCCAGCTTTTCTTCGGCGGTAAGGGTTTCCGTTTCCTTGTAGGATTCGGTACCCTTTCGCGGACTGTAGATGAACATGAAGGCGTTGTCGAACTGGCAGGCTTCAAAGGCCTTCATTGTGTCTTCGAAGTCCTTGTCGGTTTCGCCAACGAAACCGCAGATCACGTCGGTAGAAATACCGTACAGCGGATCCTTGCTGCGGAGCTGCTCGATGACGCTCATGTACTGTTCCATGTTGTGCTGGCGACGCATCTTCTTCAGCATGTTGTCGCTACCGCTCTGGATAGGAATGTGGGCGTAGTGGCAGACCTTGGGATTGTTCAGCAGGACGTCAATCAGTTCGTTGGTGTAGTGCCTGGGATGGGGGCTGGTAAAGCGGATGCGCTGAATGCCGCCAATCTCGGACACACAGGTAAGCAGGTCTGCAAAATTGTGGTCGCCGTTCTTGTAGGCGTTCACCGTCTGGCCCAAAAGCATGACTTCCGTAATGCCCTTGTCTGCGGCCTTCTTGACTTCCGTCAAAACGTCGTCCATGTCGCGGTATTTTTCGGGGCCGCGGAGGTAGGGTACGATGCAGTAGCTGCAGCGCTTGTTGCATCCACGCTGGATGGTAACGAAGGTGCTGAAGTCGTGCTTCACCTTGGCGTAATCGCCGATGTAGTTCTGGGTGATGTCCTCGTCCAGGAACATGCGGTGGTGAGTCTTGTGCAGCGGGCTATCGGGGCCTGCCAGCAGCAACTCGGGAATATTCTTGTACTGGTCCGGACCTACGACGTAGTTCACCACCTTCAGTCGCTTGAGAATTTCCGGGCCGCGGTTCTTGGCCATGCAGCCGCAAACCACCACCTTCAAGTCCGGGTTAGCTTTTTTCAGCTTGCGGTACTTGCTGATGTTGGCGAATGCGGTGTCTTCTGCCTTTTCGCGAACGGAGCAGGTGTTGACGATAATGAAATCGGCTTCGGTAATGTCGCCGGTTTCCATGCAGCCTTCCATGTCCAGCTTCTGGGCAATGAGGGCCGAGTCATATTCGTTCATCTGGCAGCCGTAAGTGGCCAAGTAATATTTTTTCATGAGCGCAGGTTTATAAAAGTTCTTTTCGGGCCGAAATTTAGAAAATTTCAGGATGAGGGTTGTTGCGGGGGAGGCTGGTAAGGCGCTTTTCGTGATAAATGGGCTCCATTGGGTTTGAAAGCTGAAATTGAAGAGGCGTTTTGGTCAAAATGGGGTACTAAAAAGCTTTTGATTACCCCTTTGGTACCTTGAATTACGGACAAATTAACCGAAATTTGTTGTTGGGGGTGTGTTTCTGCGTGGGTGTAGGGCACTAAATTTGGTGGTGATGTGACATTAGTACCCCGGTGAGACTCAAATAGTTTAATTTTGTTTTGTACAAATTAATTTTTGGGGTACCAAAGTTGTGCTCATTAGTTGTTTGGTTCCCTATTTCCACAAAATGCCCGCTGTTTTCCAAAAATTACTTTTTCAGCATTGAAATTTGTACGTTTTTCGATTAGACACGAGTGTGCCTACGTTGATATATGGACATAAAACCTAAGAGGCTTTATGAACCAGATTGAAAACCTGTCTCCGGATCAGTTTTTGCCGGAAATGCAAAGTAGAGCAGAGACGCTACTTGCCGTAATCATTGAAAAACGAAAATCTTTGGCGAATGCGCCTGTTGGCCGTTTGCGAGTTGCCATGCATGGAAAACAATGGCATTGCTACCATGTTTCTCCGTCATCGGATTCCAATGGTGTTTATATCCCGAAGGATAAAATAAGATTCATTAAGAGACTTGCCCAGAAGGATTATGACGGAGCCTTGCTGAAGGAACTGGAAAGGCAGCTTTCTCTGATTGAAAAATTCATGCAAGAGTATGCCAAATGTGATGCACTCAAAGTTTTTGAACGACTTCATAAAAATCGTCGTCAGTTTGTGTTGCCGGTGCAATTTTCTGATGAACAATATGCGGTTCGCTGGCTTGCGCTGCCTTACAAGGGCAAATCTTTTCGGGAGGGGGAGCCGGAATTTCTCACTAGCCGCGGGGAACGGGTGCGCTCCAAGTCCGAGATGATTATTGCAGATATCCTCGCGAAAAACAACATTCCTTACAAGTACGAGCTCTCTCAGCAAATGAAGGCCGCGGGCGGCAAGCTGATTCCGGTCTATCCCGATTTCACCTGCGTGAATCTCCGGACTCGTCAGGAGTTTTTGTGGGAGCATTTAGGACGTATGGATGATTCGGACTACTCGATGAAAACGGTAATGAAGTTGCGAACCTACAGCAAGAACGATTTTATCCCTGGCAAGAATCTGATTCTTACTATGGAGTGCGACGGCATCCCGCTGGATCGCAAGGAAGTGGAAACCCTTGTAAAAACCTTTTTGCGGTAGACCGCGGCCCTCACCGCTCGGACTTTCTTATATTATAGACATGGCTCGTTTCTTCTACAAATGCTTAGGCCGTTTTGCCCTTATGACTGCAGCCGCCCTGTGGGCTGGTTGTAGCGAAGCTTGTGAGGAAAAGAGCTCTCAAGAAACAGACTCTGAACCAGTACTGTCGAACCCTTTTAAAACGAAAGAGTACATAAAGCAAAGAACTGAAGACAGCTATAGAGGAATGTACGATAATCTTGCAGGTACGCTTTATGGAAGTGGAGCGGAATTTATCCCCACGAAGGCTAATGGCTCTGTAAAAATACTTGATCTGTCGGATTTGGAAATCGCTTCGGGCAGTTCTCTTGAAGGAAACTCGTTGTTGCTTGTCATCAAGCAGCGTACTCCTGGATTGCGCCATCTCTACAATAAGTTCCTGAAAAAGAAACTTGGCTTTGAAGGAACAATTGTTATGACGCTATCTATTGTTCCTGATGGCTCGGTAAGCAAGGCTTCCGTCAAAACTTCCACAACGGAATTCAAAGAATTTGACGAAGAAATAAGGACTGCAGTGAGTCGCTGGAAATTTGAAAAATCCGACGGAATCACCTCTGTGACCATTCCGTTTGAATTTTCGGAATCGTCGGATAAATAGGGCTGAGCGGCCTATTATACCAACTTCAGCAAGTCCTTGATGTGCCTAATGGTGTACTTGGGTTCCAAGGGTAGCAGATTTTCGGGGCGGCCGAAACCTTCCAGGCAAATAATACTGTCGATGCCGGCGTTCTTGGCGGCCATCACGTCGGGGGTATCGTCGCCAATCATCACGGCCTTTTCGGGAGTGACATTCAGCTCTTTCAAAATGGCGTAGATGCCGCCGGGGCCGGGCTTGCGTTCCGGTGTGGTGTCTCCGCAAAGGTAGTAGGAAATCTTGTCGGCGGTGCGGCTACTTTCCGCGCAGTGGCTAGCGGCGTTTGCTTTGCTCAGTAGGCCGAATTTTTCCAAAATCTTTTTTGCGGGTAACACTGGCTTGTTGGTCAGCATGGCGGCGATTTTCTTACTTGCGGGTTGCCCGCCATTTTGTCCTTCGCAGCCGCAAATCCAGTCTATAAATTCCAGGACCCCTTGGTAAGGTTCCGTTTCTTCGGTACAGTGATCCCAGTAATAATTGGAATAGGTCTTCAGGACTTCGTCAATTTTTGCTTCGTCGAAGCCGGCACTTTCTAGTACAGCCGTGACGGCTTCCTTGTCGCGAACGTCCAAATGTTCGGCGCTGCTCTTACCTGCAATGGGTTCGCCGGCAGTCTTTCCTGCTGCAAACATGAACCCGGAGGCAACAGACCTGCGAATGAGATTGCGGGATCCGTTCCCGATGCAACTTCTAACATTATCCTTGGAAATCTGCTGAACGCCAAACACCTTCAAGGCGTAATTCACTGCAGGAGCCAAGTCCCCCAGAGAATTGAACATGGTCCCGTCCAAATCAAAAATGAACAGTTCCTTGCGGGCCAATAATTCTTTCAGTTCTGCAGAAGTTGTCATTTCAAAAACTCTTTGATTTTTTCTTTGACGATTTCGAGATTGCTGTTGGTGAGAATGGGAATCAAACAATTGATTTCTTCAATGGATTTGTCCCACCATTTCCATTTTTGCATCATACTAATCAGTTCGTCGTCAAATCGCTTGCGGATAGGTTTTGCAGGGTTTCCTGCAACGATTGTATAGGGATCAACTTTCCCACTCACGACGCTGCTTGCTCCGATGATGGCTCCGTCTCCGATTTGTGTACCCGGGAGTATGGTGACGTTTTGACCGATCCATACGTCATTCCCAATGACAGTGTTGCCTTTGAAAGGCATGTCTTCGGCCTTTGGTGGCTTCATGTCCCAACCTTCAAGAGTATAGAAAGGAAATGTGGAAACGGAATTCATCTGATGGTTAGCATCGTTCATGACGAATTCAACGCCTGCGGCAATTTGACAAAATTTGCCGATAATCAGCTTATCCCTGCTCCAGGGGTAGAAATGGGTGACATGACTTTCGAATTCCGAATCAGCTATATAAGTGAAATCCCCAACGACGATGTTTGGATTTTTGATGGTGGGTTTGACGTAGATTTCTTTATCGTACCCAGTGATAGGATGAACTGTGTTTGGATTCGGACTCATATCGGTTTACAAAAATAAAAAATGCTAGCTTTACCTTCGTTAAAAGGTCGCGCAATCATGTCAAAATTCACAGATTATATCGGCTCCCAGTTCGGCAATCCTCGCGGTTTCGTGGGGAAGGTCTGCTGCGTCATCATGAATGTCATTAACAATGCCATGTACAAGAATACGGTGGCTTTGATGGATGTTCAGCCCGGTGAAAAAGTGCTGGATATTGGCTACGGCAACGGCTATCTTTTGCAGCTTCTGTACAAGAAAACGAAGGCAGATTTGTACGGCATCGACATCTCCCAGGACATGATGAATCAAGCCACACGCCGCAACGCCACTGCCGCTAGCAATGGTCACCTTCATTTGCAAGTGGGGGACTGCTGCGCGCTCCCCTTCGACGACAAAACCTTCGCAGCCGTCTCTTCCATCAATACCATTTATTTCTGGTCTGATACCGTAAAAGGTCTTTCCGAAATTCGTCGAGTGCTGAAATCGGGTGCCGCCTTCTACAATGTGGTCTACACCAAGGAATGGCTGGATAAACTTTCCTACACCAAGAAGGGTTTCAAGAAGTTTGAACCAGAGCAACTGATGGATTTTGGTCGAGAGGCCGGCTTTGAAAATATCCAGATCAAGGATATCGTAAAAGGCAAAAGCTTCGTGGTGATTTACACCAAGGCGTAATCTGCGCCGCTTCATTCAAATTTGCTCAACCTTATCCTAAATAGATTTGCTCAACTTATATAAAGTTTGTATATTCAAGCCATGAAGAAAATTTTTAATTCCCGCGCAACTTTTCGCGCACCTCGCAGCGTACTCCGCGCATCCGTTTTCGCAACGGCCCTCGCAACCCAGGCATTCGCTGCCGACGCTATTTTGTTTACCCCTGCCATTTACCAGATTGGTGAAGTGAACCAGGGCGATGTAAAGCACTTTGTTTTGAAGGGAGCCAACGTTTCTGGCAAGGAAATCAAGCTGGAAACAGTGATGGGACAGGGCATCGGCATGTCCAACTTCAAGTATCCCACATCCATTCAGCCCAAGAACGCGGTGGTCATCGAATTCGATATGGACTTCTCTGGTATGGAAGGTCCGGTGAGCCCCACTGTGGTTCTCGTAGGCACCGATGGCAAACCTTACACCGCCGCTTTGGAAGGCACGGTCAAGGCTCCGGTGTTCTTCAGTGAAAAGATGTTCGATGCAGGTTTCTACACTGCTGGCGAATCTCGTGAATGGTCTTTCTACGTGTGGGAAACCGACAAGAAGGCCCGTCCGGATTTGACCCTAGCAGACGAATCCGCCAAGGACTTCACCATCAAGACCAAGAACGTGAAGGTGAAGGTGGATGAAAACGGCAAAGTTTCCGAAGGTGGCAAGATTCCTGCAATGAAGGTTACCCTCTCTACCAAGGGCCTCTCTCGTGAAGGCTGGGAGCTGAAGCAGCAGAGCATCCGCAAAATTGTGACTTTTAAGAGCAAGAAATACCCGAATGCCACTCCTGAGGTGCTGGTTATCGGCTATTGGAAGTAAAATTTGACATTTTTTGGGAGGTTTGCCTTGCCAAAAGAGAAATTTTAACTACCTTTGGTCTACTCTTTTAAAAAGACCTCGGGATGTAGCTCAGCCTGGTAGAGCGCTTGAATGGGGTTCAAGAGGTCGCTGATTCGAATTCAGTCATCCCGATAAAAAAGTCCGTCGCATTAAGCGGCGGACTTTTTTTAATTCCTGAGTCGTGCGCGGAGTTTGCTACGACGGGGCAATCAATCCCGAATCAATCTCGTGTTTGATTACTTATCTTCTTCGTCCCTGAATTCGACGTTGATGATCTGTTCCGCCTGTTCAATGGCTTTCATGGCCTGGGTGTCGGACATTTTCTTTGCCTCGGCCATTTCAATTGCTGCCATTTCGTAATCGGTTTCTGTGGTCCATTCCGGCTTCCAGATGACAACCTGGTTACGGCCGCCTTCCTTACCCTGGTACAGAGCCTTGTCTGCCTGCTGGATACTGCGGTCGGCTCCAAGACGTTCGTCAAACTTGGCTACGCCCAGTGTTACCGTAACGTTGATGGTGTAGTCACCGTAATGGACGGTCATACGTTCAATCTTCTTGCGGAAACGTTCTGCAACCACTGCTGCGCCTTCCAGGTCGGTTTCAGGAAGCAGGGTCAGGAATTCTTCGCCACCGTAACGAGCGAACACGTCGTACTTACGGAGGAGACCGCGGACGGTTTGTGCTACAGACTTCAGCACAACGTCACCACAGGCATGGCCGTAGGTGTCGTTGATGGCCTTAAAGTGGTCAATATCGATAAAGATGAAGCAGAACGGCTTGTGGGTACGCTGGCTTCTTCCAATTTCGTTTGCGATAGTTTCGTTCATGTCGCGACGGTTGGGCAGGCCTGTCAGTTCATCGGTCCTGGAAATCAAGTCCAGCTTCTTGTTGGCCAGTTCCAATTCCTTGGTACGGTCGCGGACTTCCTGTTCCAACATGTTGCGGTGGGCTTCAAGTTCTTTCAACTGTCGCAGGATGGTGCTGTGCATCAGGTTGAATGCCTGGGACAGAGTGCCGATTTCATCCTTGCGGTGGCCAACGTGAATTTGTTCAACATCCATGTTTCCATCGGAAATCTTGCGGATGTGGTTGGTCAGTTTGTTCAGCGGGAGACCAAGCATAAAGAACATCCAGGCGGCGAGGCCAAAGATGAAGATGATTGCTACAGCAAGGATGAGCAGGCTGCTTTGGCGGACGGATGCTACAAGACCATCAATTTCACTCTTGGGCTGGAATGCGAAGATGCCGAAATCGTAGTTGTTGTCGTAGACGTAGTTTACCAGGTAGGATTTGCCATCGGAAAGCTTTTGGAAAGTGGGCTTCTGAACGCTGAAATTTCTCGGGTCCACATCGGCAAGTCCGAGTTCAGAAATTTTGTGGGTGTCGGTCAACCAAGTCTTTAAGTCAGGGTGGTAAAGAATTTCGCCCTGGGTATTGATTGCCACCAGAAAACCATTCTTGCCAATCTTGTAATCGGCGAAGCTCTTCCAAAGTCTGCGGAGGGAGAAGGTTGCTACAAGGCTTCCATCACCCGTGGCGCGGTTGGTAATGTTGATTCCGAAAATTCGTTCCGGTGCAGATTCCTTGCTGGATTTGTACCAAGGAGTCACATAAGGACGATGGGGGGTAATTCTGGAAAAATCGATGGGATACTTACTGCCCGTCTGCATTCCGGTCATGGAGTTGTCGCAGACAAACTTTTCAGAACGGTCGTAAATGGAAATGTTTTCGCCAGAAATAAACAGAGTAGAAATGTTGTAGCTCTTTAGGTAACTGGCTGCGGCAGTCGGGTCCATTCCCTGGATTTCAGAGGTTTTTGCCAAAAGGGAAAGACGGTCGCCGAATTGCTTCATTTCGTTGCTTGCGGTTGCTGCAATCTGACTCAGCTGAGCAGCGTTGTTGTTGAAACTCCATTCCAACATGAGAGCAGATTGTTTCTGGGTATAGAGCCAGATGCCGCCAGTGACCACCAAGGTCATTGCCACGGTCAAAATCAAGATGGACTTGAAAATGATGCTTCGGGAAAATCTTAGGATAGCGGAATCTCGCATAAGGTACCGTTAGAAACTATTGCTTTCTCTTCCTGCGGAAGTTGAACAGGAATCCGAGAATAACCATTGCAATGAATACGAAAGGAGCCTTGGACAAATTGCTGTTGACGATTTCGTCGCGGTTGTCCTTGGACGTTGTATCCTTGCTGGGCTTTTCGCCATGGTTGTGAATCTTCTTATTGAACAGGTTCTCCCACATTGCCTTGAACTCGGCTTCGGTCATGACATTTGCGGTGGGATGGTTTACTGTCTTGTTAATTTCGATGGTGTACTGCTTGAAGATGCTGTAAAGCTTTTCTTCGGAGTACAGGGAGGGAATTTCCATCATTTCCCAGACGGAACTGAACATAGCCACCAACTGCTGTTCGATGGTACCCCATTCAGGAATGGTAACGTAAGTTCTGCCTGTTTCCAGAGCCTTGATCAATTCGGCGTAGTCTTCGTCCTTGGCCCAGTCGGCAAGCACTTTCTTAGAGGTGGGAAGGAGGCCAATCTGCTTGGTGTAGGCATCCTGGTTTTCGTCGTTCACGAGGAAAAGCAAAAGATCCTTGGCTTCGGCTCGCTTGTTGCCTGCGGGGATTGCCAAGTTGCTTCCGCCAATGAAGCTGGAACTACCGGCCGTTCCGCTGGGGAACGGAATGGCGATGACGCTGTCGGCACCGATACGAGCGTTGGAAAGACCGCCCATGGAACCGTCGAAACGGGTCTGCATCATGATTTCAGTGGTGCTGACGATGAAGGCCAATTCGCCGTTATTAAACTGCTGTGCCACCTGTGCGGTGTTGGTCTGGAGGACTTCGGCCTGAACCAATGTGTCGATCACGAAGTGGAGGTAGCTTGCGATACCGAGGAGGGTTTCTTCAGAAAGAATGTTAGCCTGCCACTTGCCGTCTTCGTCCTTCTTGACGAAAGAACCACCGTTGCTCCATACCCAAGGTGCAAAGTTGTGGGGAATGTTCCAGTCGCTCTTGCCAGGGAAAGCATAGCCGTGGATTCTGGTGCCATCTTCCAGGGTTTCATTGGCGTGTTCAATCTTCTTGACTGCGTCGACGAAGCCTCTATAGGTAGAGACGGATTCCTTGGTGATGCCGTATTTCTTGAGGATCCTCTTATTGCCGAGAACCGGACGAATGTCGATGAACCAAGGCACTGAATAAATGGTGGTGTCGGCATCCATGTGGGTGGTGTTCCAGCTGACAGGAACGTATCTGCTGGGATTGATATCCTTGAGCCATCCGTTAAGAGGCTTGATTTCCTTGCGGGATGCGAAATAGGGGATCCAGGTGGTACCTAACTGCAATACATCCGGTGCTTCCTGCTGACCACTAAGTGCGAGAGAAATACGGTTCCAGGCTTCACCCCAGTCCAGAACTTGCACCTGCGTCGGGATGCCTGTTTTCTTGGTGAAGAGCTCAAGACGCTGTTCAAGTTTTTCCTGAGGAGAAGCACCGTTGGGCATAATCCAAACAGTCAATGGCTTTGGTGCGGCCAGTGCGGCTGTTGCTACCAATGCTGTTGCAAAAATGGAAACTTTCAATTTACCCAACATGCGTAATACTCCTATGAACCCTCAGGATACACCACTGGCCTGAGGATATGCTTCTTTTGTAATTTAACAAAAAAAACGCGAAAAAATCAAAAAAAATGTAAAAGGAGGGGGGGGGTGATTGCTGTTTCTGGAATAGTGTCAAAGAATGGTCGGGTTCTTGTGTGCCGAAGGTCTTCGGGAATGTTCTACTGTGGCTCCTGGGAGTTCCCTACTTTTGAGATAGAGGACGGGGAGACCGCCGAGGATTCCCTGGAAAGGAACTTTTTTGAGTGCTTTTCTGTGCAGTCTTCTTGTTTAGGTCGCCTTTGGGCCCGTACCATGGAAGGAAATCCTTCTGTAAGAATTTTTTTGTGTGGTGTGAAATTGCGAGAAAAAATCAAGTCCGTCCAGGGATATTCTCGTTGTAAGTGGTTGAAAATAAAGGAATTATCCCATTTTAGACTGTCTCCGGCCTGTGTGACATCTATCAAAGTGCTAGAAAATTTGTAGCAAAATCTTGTTGACAAACTTTTTTTTTAATTATATTTCGGGCATCGCATAAAAAAAGCGAAAACTCAATCCTTAAGGAGTATTACAATGAAAAAAGCTCTCATCACTCTCGCTTGCGCAAGCATGATCGTTCTCACCGGTTGCTATGGTAAGAATGCTTGCTTCAAGAAGGCTCACGATTTTGCTGGTTCTTTCGGCAACAAGTGGATGAACTCCATCATCAACTTCGCTTTCTGGGTTATCCCGGTTTACGAAGTCAGCATGTGGCTGATCGATGGTCTCGTTCTCAACACTGTTGAATTCTGGACTGGTGCAAACCCGCTCGCTGCTGGCGACTCCTACTATGAAAAGGACGCACAGGGCAACGAAATTGCTGCTGTCAAGAACTCCGACGGTTCTATGTCCGTTGAAATCACCACCGCTGCTGGCGAAAAGGCTAACCTGACCCTCCAGCGCGATGAAAACGTTGTCCGCGCTCTTGACGTGGATGGCAACGTTGTTGCTCAGCGCGAACTCGACAAGTAATTCTTTTACTTATTGAAATCGATTTCAAAAGTCCCTACCCTCGGGTAGGGATTTTTTTTATGCTTAAAACCAAAATTTTTAGTTATTTTGTGGGTGTATGAGCATTTGGGATAGAAAATCCCCAAAAATCAGGAATTTTTTGCTGAAAATCGTAGCCGCCGCGGCTATGGTTTGTTTTTGTGCTTGTGTCGATGAGGATGTGGCCCGTGGAAACGATGCCCTGAGAATCGGGGACTACGACCGAGCTATCGCCAATTTCAACAAGGCTTTGGATCAGCAGCCCGCTCATCGCAACGCCCGTTATGGTCTGGCTCTTTCTTACTATGCAGTTGCCGAAAATGAAGAAAAGCTGAATGGTCCCACATTCAAGCTGTGGGAACGAACTACCCAGGAGTTTGAAATCTTGTCCCGCGTGGATAGCAGCGGAAAGATTGACGCCAATTACTCCACATGCTTGTTTTACTTGGCTAAGGCCACTATGGAACAGCACCGCAAGGCAAACGTGTTGCCTTTGCTAGACCAGTCCATCCAGCTGGATAGCTTGAATTTCTTCAGCTATAACTTGAAGGCCTTGATTTTGGCAAGGCAGGGCCGAGTTGACGAGGCCAAGAATATTTTTATCTACGTGGTTACCAAGGAACCGAAATTTGCCTCAGCCTACGTGAACCTGGGTAACATCTATTGGGAAGAAGGTGATGTTGAATCCGCCTGGGATATCTGGTCCATGGGTCATGAAGCTTTGCCCAAGGATAGGGCTCTTGCTCATTGGACTAAGGTGGCGGAGGATTCCCTCAAGGCTAAAATTTTGTCGGAAGAATTATGAGTCTGAGTACTTTGGATAATCCTTCTGGCAAGCCGTCTGTTCTTGATTCGATGACGGACTGCTACTTGCTGCATTCTGGCGGCGAGTCCAGTATTTACAAGGTTTCTGCTGATGGCAGGGACTGTGTTCTGAAGTGGTACAAACCAGGAATTTCCTTTGACAAGGATGTCTTGGAAACTTTGGAAAACTCCCGAATTTCCAACTTGTATAGAGTGGTGGAATTTGGTGAACGTGATGGTTCCGCATACCTGGTCTATGATTTTGTAGATGGTGTTCCGTCCAATAACTTGAATCGAATGCCGGTACCTGTGGCGTTGCAAGCTTTGCGCTACGTGGCTTTTGCTCTTGGCAGAACAAGTAAGCTGGATGTATCCCATGGTGATTTGCACCCATCCAATGTAATTTTCACAGTGGTAGAAAAAGATGGTTCCCGTGAACTTTTCCCGGTACTTATCGACTTCGGTATCGTTGGCCCTGGAGCCTTGGCCTATGCCGCTCCGGAACGTTTTCTGGGGAAACAGCCTTCCGAGAAAAGCGACCTGTTCAGCCTGGGCTTGCTACTTTACCGCTGGATTTCTGGTTCGGATTTGATTGAGGCCAATGGCTACGACGATTTTGCCTCTAAGGTAACCGCGGTTGGCGAAGTCAATATTTCTGAAAAACTGTATTTGGGATTGAATTTGGATCCTGAATTTATCAGTGTCTTGGAACCTTTGTGGCAAGGCTTGCTTGCAACGGATCCAGAAAACCGCGTGGAAGATTTCGATGAACTGGACGAACTTTTGGAAATCGCCATAGGAAAGGTTTCTGGTGGCGAAATTGCCTTGATGAGTGGAATCCAGAAGTTCCTGCAGCAGGAAGTTTTGCCAAAAACGGGAACAAAAGTATCATCTGCTGCAAAGTGTGATTTGCCGTACGCTGTTTGTGGTGCTTTGCAGAAAAAGCGTATGAACAAGGTTATCTTGTTTGTGATACTTGTTCCTATATTTCTGCTTGTAGCCTTGGGACTTTATTTCGGTACAAAAAGGCCGGATATTGATGCCACAGGTGAAATGTTGTTGAAACAGTCAAGAAGCTTGAATGTGGATGCTGCCGACTCTGTTTCTGAACCCGTAACAGCGGATTCGGCGCAGATAAAGGAAATGCTACAGAACTTGCCCATTCCTGCTTCAGAGTAAAAATTTTTAATTCGAGGTTGACTTGAAAACGGAATCAATGCTTGCCACAGAAAAGATGTTGGATGTGGTAAAGACACTTTTGGATGAGGACCAGCCGGAAACTTTGTTCCCGAAGATTCTCGAAGTGGCCAGAAGCGTACTCCGCGCCGACGCCGCAGTACTTGACATTGCCGGCGAGAAACCTCTGCACCTCAGCAACCCTGAAGAAGTTTCCATTTCCATTTCTGCGGTGCGTCAGGCCAAGTCCGAGAACAAGGCTGTGGTCTGGAACCAGCTGGACGATGATTCTGCGGACTTGTCCAAGTCCATTGTGCAGAACCAGCTGACAAGCATTATGGTGTCGCCCTTTAGAACGCCGGACTCCGAGGCGGGTTACCTGTACCTGCAGCGCGCCGCTCGCGAAGAACCCTTTACTGACGAAGATGTTAAGTTGTTCGATTCCTTTGTGGCTGTCTGTGAAAAGTTTGCCTTTGCAGTCTATGACCGCCTCCGCGACAAGGAATCTCTGGATGTCTTGAAAAACGTTGTCCGTAAGGACGGCATTGTTTACTCTTCTGCAGTGATGGCAGAACTTGTGCGCCTTGCTGACAAACTTGCACCGCTTCCCATGCCTGTGATTATCCGCGGTGAAACGGGTACAGGTAAGGAAGTCTTTGCCAAGTACATCCATAGGCATAGCCCCCGCGCCGACAAACCGTTTATTGCGGTGAACTGTGGAGCCATTCCTGAGAACTTGATGGAATCTTTGCTGTTCGGTCATGCCAAGGGTTCCTTTACTGGTGCTATTGACAATCGTAAGGGCTTCTTCGAAGAGGCCGATGGCGGAACCATTTTCCTGGATGAAATTGGTGAACTTCCCATGAACATGCAGGTGAAACTTCTTCGCGTGTTGCAGGAAAAGCATATTACCCGCGTTGGCGACAATCGCGAAATCCCGGTGAATGTCCGTGTGATTTCTGCAACCCATGTGGACTTGGAAGAAGCGGTAAGGGAAAAACGCTTTAGAGAAGACTTGTATTTCAGACTGCAGGTGATGCCTATGGTGTTGCCGCCCCTCCGTGAACGTGGCCAGGATGTTGTGTTGTTGGCTGAAGATTTTCTCACGAGATACGGCGCGGAATATGGCCGTGGCAAGTGCCACTTGAGCCGCAACACCGAAAAGGCCTTGCTTGGATATCATTGGCCGGGAAACGTCCGTGAACTGGAAAACAGAATCCAGAAGGCTTTGGTCATGGCTGTCCATGGTGTGATCCAGCCCGAGGATCTTGGACTTGGTGATGTTCAGTCCCAGGCCAAGGAATCTCCCCGCACACTGAAGGAAGCCCGTGAAGCGGTGGAACGAGACGTTATCGCACGAGCCCTGAAGGATAGCAATGCCAATTTGACTTTGGCAGCGACGATTTTGGGTATCGACAGAAAGGTCCTCCGTGAAATCATGGAGCGCCTGGAAATGAAGAAGGAAGATTTTAAAAATTAGGAGATTGTTTCGTTTAGGCGATTTTTCGGGGTGATTTGTCTCGCTGGGGCCGGAATTCCCGAAAAAATCAATTTGGATGAATAGTTGTTTTTTTATATTAAGTATAAAAATCAACCGAAATTAGATGAATTTGTCTAAATTATAGCCTAAACGGATAGTTGGCACGGAATTTGCAAAAGCTAAGGCATGAAGACGAAAATGAAAAAATTGGGTTTCATATCGATTTTCTTGATGATGACGGCAACTGCGGTTGTCGCCCAGCCTTTGGATCGTCCCGAATCCTCTATCCCGACCCCTGCTGAAAGGGCTGCTGTATCCAAGGATGCTCCTGCTCTCGGTGCAAAGGAAAGCGAAGATTGGCAGAGACTCCGTGCTGAACGTCGTCAAGCTCGTGAGCAGATCCTTTCGGATTTGCGCGCTAGCTCCGCTGCTGAAAAGAATTCAATTCGTAAGGAAGTTTCCAAGAAGAAGGAAACTCGTCCTCGCTTCGAAGGGGAAATGCCCAATAATTCTCGCGAACATCAGAAGAACTACGACAGACCGGGTGCACATCCGATGATGCCGATGATGCCGATGATGCCCATGGGTCCGCGAGATTTCCAGAATCCCCGCCCTAATGAAGGGGATCGAAATCACCACTAAATGCATCGGATAGCAGTAGTTCTTCTATTGCTTTCTACTCTTCTCTGGGCTGAAACCCAGGAGGAGGCTTATTTTCGTGCAATGAAGGCCGAAGAGGCGGGGGATGTGTCTTCCGCTGTTAAGGCTTTTGAAGATGCTGTGGCTTTGCCTGGTCCTTATACCGCGGAACTTCAGGAAATTTTAAAGAGTTATTATGATGCTCTGGGTGTAAAGGACGATAGTGCATCGGGTGCGCTGTCTTTTCGCATTTTAGGTGACGCAGGTTTTTATGGCTTGCGTTATGATGAGTTCGGTTCAGCAAAAAATAAGGGTGAATATGGCGGCGATATGTACTTGTCGCTTACGCCTTTTATGGATTATTCCTCAGGTTCCTGGATTCATTCTCTCGGTTTGGGGCTTACCGGTGACTGGTTCTTGATGAATGATAATATGCCGGCTTTGGATACCAATGATTGGACTTTGGCTTTAGGTGCGGAATACTCCTTGGTTGGTCAGACCGTGTTGCTGAATGCGGGAATTGATTTGAATTTTGCTGAAGGCGAAGATGTTTCTGCAACATTCTACGGCTGGTTGCAAAAGGAATTTTATAGAAAGGGAAAGGATCGTTTTGGTGCCGCAGCTTGGGCTTATTACGATTCCGAGGGGCCGATGTCCTATGCTCTGTTTGCTTCTTGGAATAGAACGTCCACTTATGGTTTGAATGGATCGGCTTACCTGGGGCTGCGCTTCGAGGCGGACTATGTCTCTGACTACAAGAAGTTCCTTGCGGACTATGAAAGAAAATTAAAGGAAGAGGCGAAGAAAATTTGCTCTACCAGTGATACTCGAGAGGAATGCACTGTTAAGGTGAACAATGGCTGGGGTGAAGTTGGTATGCCGTTGACTGTAGCCTACTGTATGCAAAAATATGGTGATCAATGTCCCATTATGGATGAAAATGCAATTGATTCCCTGTACTGGGAAGATCGTATTGATGAACTTATGGATTCCATTGTAGTGCCCGTTTCTCGCTACTATGGAAAGTGGATTGGTCCAACCCTTCGTTCAAAGATTTCGTACAAATTTAGGAACAATATTTCCGTGGAAGCGAAATTGAACATATTCTACGGATTTGTAATTGATGGACCAGATCCTGAATACGAGGAAATACAGAAGTTTGTTGGTAATTGGGGTCTTATGGCATGCTGGAAACCAAATTTTGGAACAGTTTACTTGGGCCTAGAACAGATCTATAAAGGCTACAGTTTGTCCAATTACTATAAGAAATTATTCTCCAAAGGAAACTTGTTGACGGAATTGAAAGCCGGATTCAAGTGGGAAATCTAGAGACTAGTAATCAATGAAAAAGGACGGCCCAATGGTCGTCCTTAAAGTTTGTGGAGGTAGGGAGAGTCGAACTCCTGACTTACAGATTGCGAACCTGTCGCTCTACCAACTGAGCTATACCCCCAAAGGTGTTTTAGTTCTGCTGGGGGATGAGTTTCGCAGAAGTAACGATCTTTTCAAGAAGATCTGCGTTGGCGTTGTCCTGTGCGTAATTGAATTCGAGGTACATCTGGGATTTCTGGGTTCCCACGGAAATCATGTGGATGGTGCGGACATCCTTGTTTTGGCTCTTAGGCTTCAATGCAATTTCTTTCTTTCCCACAAAGTTCAGTTGGCCCTTGTTGGAGGAGAGGATCCTTCCGAAGCGGCTAATAGTCATGGGATGTTCACCGATATAAAGGGACATCATCTTTTTGCCGGACGGTTCGATGAAAGAGTAGACGGCGTTGTTTGAGGAACTGCTCTGTTTTTTTACAACAATTTTGGATGGAACTTCGATAGAGAAACTATCGAGAACTGCAGGAAGAGCATCGGAAAACACTTCGTTGGTGTCACCAAAATCATCCTTTGGTTTATTCTCTTTTTGAACCTCGTTGCATGATTGAAAGAAAAAAGCTGCGGTCAAAACAAGAATGGAGACGAGACAGTTTTTCATGAACGAATATCCTTTTGTTTTTCCAAATTAATTGTTTTGCCCAATCTTAGGAAATTTTTTGAGGTTGGTGGACGTTGCTGCTTGGGAATGTGCTGTAAATGGTATGAACGCCCGTCACGGCTATTGAAAAGTATTCAAATGTTCACTATATTTTGTTTCGTATAAATTGCAGAAGTATCTGCGCAAATTTTGAAGTTTTTATATGACAAAGTCCATTGATATCCGCGACGCCCACGAGCATAACCTTCGCCATGTCAGCTTGAATATTCCCCGCGACTCCATTGTGGTGGTCACAGGTGTGTCTGGCTCCGGTAAGAGTAGCCTTGCCTTCGATACGGTTTTTCAGGAAGGCCAGCGCCGCTTTGTGGAATCACTTTCTGCTTATGCCCGCCAGTTCATTGGCCGTATGAAGCATCCTGAGGTGGAAAGTGTCCGTGGTATTTCTCCTACAATTTCCATTGACCAGAAGACTGTGAACCGCAACCCCCGTAGTACGGTGGGTACGGTGGTGGAAATCTTGGACCATTACCGTTTGCTGTTCGCCCGCTTGGGTGTGCCCCACTGCCCGGAATGTGGTCGCGTGATTCAGGCCCAGACCGTGGACCAGATTGTGGATGGTCTTTATGCCGGTGATGGTGAAATCAATGGGGTTCCTCGCCAAGTGACGGTGATGGCTCCCATCGTTCAGGAACGTAAGGGTGAATACCGTAAGGAACTGGCGGAGCTTAAGGAAAATGGTTTTGTCCGCGCCCGCGTAGATGGTGAAATTTATCGTATTGAAGAAGTTCCGCAGTTGGTGCGTTACGAGAAGCACACCATCGAAGCTGTCATTGACCGCTTGACTTTGGAACGCAAGAACATAAGCCGCTTGCGCGAAGCCCTTGAAGGAGCTCTCAAGCTGACGGATGGAAAGTTGGTGAGCTTCTTGTTTGGTGATGGAGAATACCGCCTGCAGGGTACGCTGTTGGCTTGCCCCAAGTGCGGCGTTTCCATTCCGGAACTGGAACCGCGATTCTTCAGCTTTAACGATCCCAAGGGTCGCTGCCCCGTTTGTAAGGGTATGGGCGAGTCCTGCGAATTTGACCTGGACTTGATTATTCCTGATAAGACTTTGAGCTTGAAGCAGGGCGCCTTAGCTGTCCAGAAAAAGGACACGGGAACTTTGTTGTTTAGCGATTATGGTTGGCGCAACTTGCGCACCATTGCTAACGAAATGAAGTTTACCTTCGATACGCCTTGGAATAAATTGAAGCCTGCCCAGCAGCATGCTATTCTGTACGGTACTCCCAGCGGGAGCGAACGTGGCGTCATCGATATCATTCAAGAACTTTGGGATATGTGGCATATTTTCCACTTCCGAAAGTTTATGCAGATTGGCGTCTGCCCCGAATGTAAGGGCTCCCGCATTAACCGTACTGCAAACGCAGTGGATTTCCATGGCCATAATCTGACGGAAATGACGGAATGGTCTGTGGAAAAGTCTGTGGAATTTTTCAATAGCCTGAAGCTTTCTGAAAAGGAACAGCGCATTGGCCGCGAAATCCTGAAGGAAATCCGCGGACGCTTGAATTTCCTGGATGCGGTGGGACTTGGCTACTTGAACATTTCCCGCAAGGCATCTACCTTGAGCGGTGGCGAAGCTCAGCGTATTCGCTTGGCTAGTGCGGTGGGCGCAGGCCTTCAGGGTGTGCTGTATGTGATGGACGAACCTAGCATCGGTTTGCATCCCCGCGATAACGATAAGCTGTTGGGAATGCTGGATCACCTGCGAGCCCAAGGTAACAGCCTCATTGTGGTGGAACACGACGAAGACACCATGCGTCATGCGGATTATGTCATTGACGTGGGGCCTGGTGCAGGCGTGGAAGGCGGTGGCATTATTGCTGCAGGTACTGTTGATGAACTTGAAAAGAACAAGGATTCCTTGACTGGCGCCTACCTCAGTGGACGTAAGGCAATTGAAGTACCCAAGCAGCACAAAAAGATTGACAAGGATACGCCGAAGTTAAAGATTTGCGGTGCTGCCGAAAACAACCTGAAGAGCATTGATGTTGAAATTCCGTTGGATGGCGCACTGACTGTGGTGACGGGTGTTTCCGGCTCCGGTAAGAGTACGTTGGTGAATCAGATTCTCCGTCGCGAACTGGCTCGTGTATTCTTCAATTCCGAAGAACCGGTGGGCAAGTTCGACCATTTGGAAGGTCTTGAAAATATTGATAAGGTCATTGAAATTGACCAGACTCCCATTGGCCGCACTCCTCGTAGTAATCCTGCCACCTACACCAAGATTTGGGATGATATCCGCGACTTGTTCGCTGGCATGGAAGAAAGTAAGATTCGTGGCTATACCAAGAGTCGTTTCAGCTTCAATGTGAAGGGCGGTCGATGCGACGCTTGCGAAGGCGCTGGCGTCAAGGAAATCGACATGCACATTTTGCCAAGTGTACAGGTGACCTGTGAAGTCTGTAACGGTAAGCGCTTTAACGACGCCACCCGCGAAGTTTACTTCAAGGGAAAGAACGTTTCTGAAATTCTGGATATGAGCATCAGCGATGCTGCAGAAT
Source organism: Fibrobacter sp. (assembly GCA_024399015.1). GTDB lineage: Bacteria > Fibrobacterota > Fibrobacteria > Fibrobacterales > Fibrobacteraceae > Fibrobacter. The sequence goes on along the minus strand of JAKSIC010000006.1, from coordinate 79,954 downwards.
TTTTCAAGGATCAGCCCCGCATTGCCCAACCGTTGAACTTGCTTTGTGAAGTGGGCCTGGGCTACTTGACTTTGGGCCAGCCTTCTACTACCTTGAGCGGTGGCGAAGCTCAACGTATTAAGATTGCTTCTGAATTGCGTCGTCCGGGTACAGGCAAGACCTTGTACTTGCTGGACGAACCTACCACCGGTTTGCATTTTGAGGATATCCGCAAGTTGATGGATTGCCTGAACCGTTTGCGCACCTTGGGCAACAGCATCGTTATCATTGAACATAATCTTGACGTGATTAAGTGTGCTGACTGGATTATCGATTTGGGCCCCGACGCCGGCGTACACGGCGGTAAGATTGTTGCTACGGGAACTCCTGAACAGATTGCAAAATGCAAGAAGTCTGAAACCGGACGCTACCTGGCTCCCGTACTTGCTAGAGCCAATAATGGTTACAAGCCTATTCAGGTTGCTTCTACCAGAGCCGCGCAGGTTGGCGAATTTGCACGCGTCGCCGAAAACAAGGCTCGTTACGATATTGTGGCGAAGGCTTCCGGAAAGGACGGCCCGTCCCTGGATATTGAAGTCCATGGCGCCCGCAAGCACAATCTGAAGAATATTGATGTGACGATTCCTCGCCATAAGCTGACGGTGGTGACTGGCGTTTCGGGCTCCGGTAAGAGTAGCCTTGCTTTCCATACCTTATTTAGCGAAGGCCAGAGGCGCTTTGTGGAAACCTTGAGCACCTACGCTCGCCGTTTCTTAGGTCGCCCGGATCGTGGTAGCATTGATTCTATTACGGGCTTGGCTCCTGCAATTGCCATTGACCAGAAGTCTGCCAGCAAGAGCCCCCGCAGTACTGTGGCGACACTGACTGAAATCTACGACTACTTCCGTATTTTCTGGTCCCGCGTGGGTACGCCCCACTGCCTGCATTGCGGTAAGCCTGTGGATTCCTACGCTGCCGGCGACTTGATGCAGCTTGCCTTTGACCGCGACCTGAACAAGATGGTGACGGTGCTGGCTCCTTTTGAAGTGAAGGATATTCTGAAGCTTTCCAAGATCCTCACGGAAAAGGGTTACCGCAAGGTCTATATGGGCGATAAGCTTGTGGAACTGCCGTTGCCCAAGATTCCCACTCGCGAAAAGCAAATCCTTGCTGTTGTGGACCAGGTGATTGTGAAGGAAGAAAATCGCGCCCGCCTGGTGGAAGCCTTTGAACGCGCCTATCGAGATGGTAACGGAATTCTGTTCTTGGATTCTGAAGGTCACGAGCGTTTGTCTGCCAGCGAAAAGCCTGGCTGCCCAGAATGTGGCTGGTACATGGACAGCGCCTTGAATCCCAAGCACTTCAGTTTCAATACCCACTGGGGCGCTTGCGAAACCTGCCTTGGCCTTGGACATTTCAAGGATGGAAAGATTTGCCCAGCATGTAATGGCGAACGCTTGAAGCCTGAGTATTTGGCGGTCCGCATTGGTGGCGGTTGCAAGGGCCGCGCAGACCTTGCCGCTGGCATGAACATTATGGATGTTCACCACATGAGCATTGACGATGCCCGCGACTGGTTTGCCAATGTGAACTTTGATGGTGAAAAGAATGGGGCGGGGAAGGCTAAGATTGCAGAACCGTTGCTCCGTGAAATCATTGGTCGCTTGGACTTCTTGAAGAGTGTGGGCTTGGGCTACATCGGCCTGGATCGTTCCGGCGATACCTTGAGCGGTGGCGAATCCCAACGTATTCGTTTGGCAAGCCAGATCGGCAGTGGCTTGGAAGGTGTGCTCTACGTTTTGGATGAACCTACCGTAGGCTTGCACGAAAGCGATACCGCAAAGCTGTTGGATACTTTGTACCGCCTGCGAGACTTGGGCAATACCCTTGTTGTGGTGGAACACGACATGAAGATGATGGAGGCGGCCGACCATATCATTGATATGGGACCTGCCGCCGGAGAATTCGGCGGCGAGGTTGTCGCCGAGGGCGCCCCGGCCGCCCTTGCAAAACCTTATGCGCTTCAGCAGTTCCCGCGAAGCGAAACGGTGAAGTACTTGACCCGCAGCAATCCCATTGCCAACCAGATTGAGGCGAAGCCCATTACCGAGGACACTGAATTCTATGAATTCAAGAATTTGTCCCATAACAACCTGAAGAACATTTCCGTGAAGTTCCCCAAGGGCGCTGTCAGCGTTGTCTGCGGTGTGTCCGGCTCCGGCAAGAGTTCCATGGTCATGGACGAAATCTACCCGGCTTTAAAGCGCAAGTTTCAGGCTCGCGGCAAGAAGAAGGAATCCGGCGAAGTCCTGCTGGTGGACCAGAGCCCCATTTCGGGAACTCCCCGCAGTACACCTGCAAGCTTCACCGGCGTCTTTGACGATATTCGTAAGCTGTTTGCAAAATTGGAACAGTCCAAGATCAAGGGCTTTGACTATGGCCGTTTCAGCTACAACCTTGCCCGTGGTCGTTGCGCTGCTTGCGAAGGCCGTGGTGCGGTTTCCGTAGAAATGCACTTCCTTTCCGACATTTGGGAGCCTTGTGACGTTTGCGGAGGCAAGCGCTACAATCAGGAAACCTTGACTGTTTCCTTCAAGGGCAAGAACATCGCCGACGTGCTGGACATGCGGGTGAACGAGGCCTGCGAATTCTTCAAGGACCAACCCAAGATTTTGCCGAAGTTGGAAGCTCTTCGTGATGTGGGCTTGCCCTACGTTCGTTTGGGCCAGCCAGTGACGACCCTTAGTGGCGGCGAAAATCAGCGTTTGAAGTTGGCTGCAGAGCTTTCCCGCAAGAATGCCAAGGAAACGGTCTATTTGCTGGATGAACCGACTACGGGCTTGCACTTGAAGGATATTCAGATTCTTTGGAACCTTCTGCGCAGGCTTTCTGCTCGTGGTGATACTGTGATTGTTATCGAACACCATCCGGACATTATCCGCCTTGCTGACTGGAAGGTGGAATTGGGTCCTGTGGGTGGCGGAAACGGGGGCCATTTGCTCCAAATGGGCAGCAATGTCTAGTTTTAATATTATCTTTGTAAGAAAAAGGGGTGCCTCGCGCCTCCTTGTTTGTTGCATATAGGAGATATTATGTCCCTAAACCGTTTGTTGGCCTTTTTGATGCTTGTTCCGGCAATGGCTATCGCCAATGGCGATCGCTTGTTCCAAATTGCGCCTGATCAGTACAAGGATGGCTTGCTGTTGGAGAAAAACTCCAATTTTGCCATTGTTAACGAGGGCTTGAACTCCATTTCTGAAATGCCGGAACTTCCGCTTCGTGCCCACACCATGTACTTGCGTCATAAAAAAGGACCAAAGGAATTTCATTGGTATGTAGGCCAGATGAACGAAGAAAAATTTGGAAAGCTTCATGCCTTTAGTATGAAGGACAACTATTTGAAGCCTGCAGAAGTGCTCTATATGCGCTTTTATGGTTCTCAAATGAGTAAGGCTTTCCAGGATGAAACAGACATTTATTTTGATAAGGAATACATCTATTCCTCTCGTATTGCCACGCTGTTCTTCTGGAAAAACGGTCGTTGGGAAATGCTGAAGGAAACGGCTCGTCCCTGTGTAATCAAAATCGATACTTCCATTACTGATTTGCAGGTGAATTCCTTGACAAAGAAGTTGAAGAGGAAGGTGGAAAAAATTTACCCTGTGAAGCAGGGCTTGTATGCCTTCGAATTTTCTGCTCCTGGTTACTATTCCTACGTAGATGCGATTGCTGTTCCGGAATCTACAATTGTTGAACTGAAACCTCAATTGCCGATTTTTGTCCAGGATTCCAGCATTAATGTCACTACAACTCTTACGTTGGATTCTGTTGCCAATGCAGAATATTTGGAAGATGTTGAAGTTTTGTACGACAAGTTTATCAGTGAAGTTCAGGGAACTGTTGCGTTGATTGATTCCAACGCATTCCTTTCCTTGTATCCGGCATTGAAAACGGCAGAAGAACTGGGTGTTGCTGACACGGCAGAAGAATACGTGACTTATGCAAAGCAGTACAATGTCCGTCGTGAAGAGGCCAAGGAATATTGGCGAGCAAGTAAGCTCGGTGCTGCGGGCGAAGTGAATAAGGCTTTGCTTCAGAAAATGGATAGCCTGCAGAATTTGTCTATTTCTGGAACCATGGTCCCTGAAAAAATTGAACCGGTTCTTGAAGCAATTCCCGATTCTGAAGAAAAGAAGGTTGTTGCAATCCGTTTGAACTTTGGAAAGGAACATGAACGATTTGATGTGTCCTGGGTCGGCAATGCAGAAGGTATTGTTCCGGATACCTTGTACGCTATTCTGGATGCGTCAGAAACGGTTTACGCTCATTTGTCCTTGGAAAAGAACAAACCGGTTTGGGTTTACACGGATGGTGTTTTGACAGGTCGTCATCAGTACACTTATAATGAACTGAGCTTGATTATTGATGATGAAACTTTCGTCTGTAAGGGAGAATTCAAGTTGCCCGCTTACATTGCGGAACAGCCTGAAGTCCAGCAGTGGTTGACAAAGGCTCCTGTTGTTGTCGATACGACTGCTCCTGTTGTTGATTCTACTGTGGTTGCTGCAGATCGTGCTGCTCCTGTGGCAGATATTTCTGCTCTCGCTGCCGATACTTCTGCGGTTGCCGCTGATACCTCCGCCCCGGTCGCAGACTCGAGCGCTCCTGTGGTTGATTCCGCAGCTGCCGTTGCAGGCTCCGTTCCCCCTGTTGCAGATTCTGCCGCCGTAGCTATCGATTCGACAACCTCTGCTGCCGATACTTCCGCAGTTGTCGCAGACACTACAGCACCCGTTGCAGAAACGATAGAACCTGTAGCTGATTCCTCAGCCGTAGTTGCGGACACCGCTGCTTCTGCTGCTGATACAACTGCTCAGGCCGCAGATACTACAAAGCCTGCAGAAGAGCAACCTGTCATTGAAGTTGTCAAGAAGGTTGAAGTTGCTGAAGACGATGATGATGACGATTATCCTTTTGCCAGAGTCAAGGCTCCTCGTATTGTTGAGGACGTGAATCGCGGAACGGTAGCTTTGATTGATTCCGGCTCCTTCCGTTATAAGGGCAAGGTTGTTTCCATTTCTCCCTTTGCAATTCATACTACTGAAGTGACTCAGCTGTTCTACCAGGAAGTCATGGACCGTATGGAAGAATCCAAGCGTAGAATAGACAAGTCCAAGTACTCCGATGCTCAGAAGCCGGTTCATGATATTAACTGGTACGATGCCCAGGAATTCTGTAAGGCAATTGGCGGAGACCTGCCCACGGAAGCACAGTGGGAATTTGCTGGCCGCGCCGATAATAACGAAGGCTCCCTCTGGAATCTTGATGAAGAACCGGATCCGACCCTTTATGCCGTATTCCGCGATAACTCCTATAAGCTTGGCAAGCGCTCCCCGAATTATGGTCCCCAGCCGGTAGCAAGTAAGAAACCCAATGAATGGGGTATTTACGATATGTCCGGTAACGTGGCCGAATGGACGAAGGACAAGTACTTTATGTTCTCCATTTTCGTCGAGGCTTCTAACCCGACAGGAGCTATGTTCGGCTCACACAAGATTTACAAGGGCGGTTCCTGGAAGGACAAGGAAAAGTATTTGAATCTGACGGATTACGACGATGAAGATCCTCGTTACTGGTCTGACCATATTGGTTTCCGCTGTGCCTTCCCGCGAAGCACTTTTGAGGAAAAATAATGAACGACAAAACTAAGGTTGAAACTAAAGAATCCAAGGCTCTGCGCCTTTTTAAACGCATCACTGCGATTCCGTATCTGCTGGTGATTGTTGCCTTGCTTATGCCTCTTGCCAATGTTTCTTGCAACGATGACAAGGTGATTGCTTCTCCCAATGTCTATGAATTGGCTTCAGGGCTGAATCTTGAAACCGAATTGCAGGAGCCTGCCTTGGGCATGCTGAAGAAAATGGAAGCAGGCAATCCTGCGACTATCGAAAAGTTCCGCTTGACAATGCCGAATTTCCCGCTGATGGAACCGATGCCCGCTCTTTATGCTCTTCTCATTGGTGCTTTACTGGCCGCGGTTTTTGCTTGGTTCACTCCGCTGGGCTCCATTGCGATTGGTATGTTGACGATGGTTTCCATGGGAGCGTTCTATGCGAAATTGGCTGAGTTGATTGCTAATATGGGCGTTCCCCTGTTAAGCGTAGAGCCGGGTATTGGCTACAATGCTGCAACGATACTGATTTTTATTGGTACAGCAATGAACCTGGCGGTAATCATCAGGCCTATTGTTGTAGAACTCAAGGCTCGCCGCGCAGCTAAGAAAAGCGTAAAGGATAAAGGTTAAAGGATAAACAAAAAAGGACTGCTGGGCAGTCCTTTTTTTTATTACGAATTACGAGTTACGAATTATGAATTGAGAAGGTTGACGTTCGGATAAAAACGTTTTCGGATTTTTCTCGTACATCATACTTTATAAATCATAACTCGTATAAGAGAATACGGCTGTGCCGTATTTCTCTTATACGTTGAAGCGGAACAGCATGATGTCGCCGTCCTGCACCACGTATTCCTTACCTTCGGTACGGAGTACACCAGCTTCCTTAGCTGCGTTCCAGCTGCCGTACTTTTCGAAGTCGGCATAGCTCAAGGTTTCGGCGCGGATGAAGCCGCGTTCGAAGTCGGAGTGGATGACGCCTGCGCACTGAGGAGCCTTGAAGCCAGCTTCGAAGGTCCATGCACGGCATTCCTTTTCGCCTGCGGTGAGGAAGGTGCGGAGGCCGAGGATTTCGTAACCCTTGCGAACCACAGCATCGAGACCAGATTCCTGGAGACCGAGATCCTTGAGGAATTCAACCTTGTCGGCCGGTTCCATCTGGGAAAGTTCTTCTTCGATCTTGCCGCTGATCATAATCACTTCGTGACCATTCTTTGCTGCGTATTCCTTAAGTGCGTCTACGTAGGCGTTACCGGTGAGGATGTCGTCTTCCTTCACGTTGGCGCAGTAGAAGAGGGGCTTTGCGGTAAGGAGGGCGAGGTCCTTGATAATCTGGTCCATTTCTTCGCTTTCACCAGCGAGACCGCGGGCAGCCTTGCCTTCCTGGAAAGCGTCGCGGAGCTTTTCGCAAGCGGCGAGACGTGCCTTAGCTTCGGCACCGCCCATACGTGCATTCTTTGCTTCGGTGGCGAGACGCTTTTCGACGGATTCCAAATCCTTCAAGATAAGTTCGGTTTCGATGATATCCACGTCGCGGACCGGATCCACGGAACCGTGAACATGGACGATGTCGCCGTCGTCAAAGCAGCGGACCACTTCCATGATAGCCTGACATTCGCGAATGTGGGTGAGGAACTGGTTGCCGAGGCCTTCACCGTTTGCTGCACCCTTTACGAGACCTGCGATGTCCACAAATTCAGTGACTGCAGGAACGATGGACTTGGGGTTGTAAACCTTTACCAGAGCGTCCAGACGTGCGTCCGGAACGTTCACCATACCCACGTTGGGGTCGATGGTGCAGAAGGGATAGTTTGCGGCTTCTGCGCCTGCGTTGGTGATTGCGTTAAAGATGGTGCTCTTGCCGACGTTCGGCAGGCCAACAATACCACATTTAAAACCCATGATAATCTCCGTTTATGGGGGCGGATTGTCCCGTCCCAAAATTTACGCAACAAAGTTAGTAAAAAAGGGTTTCCGCGGAATCATTAAAAAGCTAAATTGCCGCCCGATTATGGCTACTGTTAAAAATATGGATTTGCTGACGGGCTCGATTTGGGATAAAATCCTGAAGTTTGCCGTGCCTCTGGCTGCGAGTTCCATTTTTCAGCAGTTGTTCAATTCTGCCGATGTCGCCGTTGTAGGTAAGTTTGCTGGCGATAAGGCCTTGGCTGCCGTAGGTGCAAACACCTTTGTCATCAACTTGATGGTAAACCTTTTTGTGGGGCTTTCCATTGGTGCCAATGTGGTTGTTGCAAATGCTCTTGGTGAACGTAGTCCCCGTTCTGTTTCCCGAGGTGTTCATACCGCAGTTGCGGTCTCCCTGGTTTGCGGTATTTTGCTGGCTCTTGTGGGAATCATTTTTGCCCATCCGATCCTTTCCCTGATATCGACTCCAGAAGACATCATCGATGCCGCTGCGCTGTATTTCAAAATTTATTTCGTGGGTATGCCCTTTATTATGTTGTACAACTTCTGTGCGGCATTGTTGAGAAGTAAGGGCGATACCAAGCGACCGTTTTATGTGCTCCTTGTTGCGGGTGCAATCAATCTTGTCTTGAATATCATTTTTGTCATTGGTTTCCACATGGATGTGGATGGCGTGGCCATTGCAACGGTAATCGCCAATGTCATTAGCGCTCTGACTTTGTTGTTCTTCTTGAAACGTGAGACAGGCCCTTTCAAGTTTGAATTTTGGAAACTTCGTGTTACACCTTACATTCTCGGCCGAATTATCAAGATTGGTTTGCCGGCGGGTGTGCAGGGGGCAGTGTTCTCCTTTAGCAATGTTTGCATCCAGTCTGCAATTAACACCTTGGGTTCCACGGCGGTGGCTGCTTCTGCTGCGGCCATGAACCCGGAATTGATTGTGTATTTCTGGCTCAGTTCCTTTGGCCATGCTTGCGTAACTTTCGTGGGCCAGAACTATGGTGCGAAAAACTTGGATCGTTGCAGAAAGGTTGTCCGCTGGACCATTCTCCTGGCGGCGTCCTCCACGTTCCTGCTGGGTGCCTTGACTTCTATTTTCTATCACCCTATCCTGTCCATCTTTACTAATGATGAAGCTATTATCCAGACCGGAGCTTACCGCGTTTATATTGTCATTGGTTTGGAATTTATCAACGTTCTGATTGACGCTTGCTCCGGTGCTCTTCGCGGAATGGGACAGTCCATGGTTCCGGCCATGATTTGCGTATTCGGCATTTGTGGCGTCCGAATTACCTGGGTATTCCTGATGTTCCCGAAATACAATACTTTTGCGGCCCTTATGGTTTGCTATCCCATGAGTTGGCTGGTCACGGGAACCATTATATTCTGTGTTTACCTGCGCTTTATCAGGAAAACTCGGTTGGAGTGGACCAAAAATTCTTAGGGACTTTTGTATATTTCCCTTTGATGAAAAAGATTTTATTGACAACATTCGTTGCTCTGATGGGCCTTACCGCCTGTGTCTATGAGCCGGAACAGTTTATTGCCAAGGAAACTGGTAACGAGAATACTAGCGGTGAAACTAGTGTGGGTACCATTTTTGCAGTAAACGATGGTTTTCAGATTTGTAATCCCTCCATAAGCCAGGATATGGATAAGTATCCCGGTGCAATGTTGTGGTTGAATTTCTCGGGTTCCTTGGGTGTTACATCTGACGATTCCAGCTACAATGTGAAGAAGGCTGGAGAACACGATCGATTGACTGTTTCTGATTCTGCCAATAAAGTCCTTTGGTTTACCAAAATAGACACTGCTAATGGGGACTGCGAATTCCAGGACCCGGAATGGAGTACCAAGGGCGAATTTATTGTCTCCCTCCGTGCTTATGATAAAACTGGCGGAAAGTGCAAGCAGGAAAACCGTGATTACGGAATCATTGCAATCCGCATGAGTGACAAGAAACGTTTTACTTTCTATAGCAAGAACATTAGCGAAACTGCTACGCCGCATCTTTGGATTGATCCGTCTTCCACAGTGGACACCAGTGCTGATGCTTCTACCATCGAAGGCTTCTTTGGCACAAAGAATGTTCGCTTGACCTATGTGGATTCCACGGCACAAAATATCTTGTATGTTGATTTTGCAGGTGTGGACTCTGACGAGGACTTGGAAAAGGCTTTGGCAAACCCGAAGAAGATGGCGGCTCCTGCTGATGTCAAGGACGGCTATATTGAAAGCCAGTTGTTCTCTCCGGATGGAAAGTTTGTTGTCTACAATGTCATTGAAAATACGATGACTAGCTGGAACGCCTATGTCCAGGAAGTTTCTGAAACATCCTCTCCTATAATGATTGAAAAAATGAATGGGATGATTTCTGCTCCGGCTCAACCTCATTGGTTCAGTTACAATGGCCGCTTGTTTGTTTCCTGGGCTGAGTTCCCCGATGGCGAAACGATGACTGGTCAGCAGAAGAGTTTGTTGGACAAATCCATGCACGATGGTTCTAATGGTCGCACCGCTATGCGTGAAGTGATGCTGATGCCTGGTGCTCCGTCTGATCTCGCCGTTGAATGGGTTGGTGATGTTCGTCAGGTTTCTCCTGTGCCCACTATTGGTGGCCGTTCTTCTGATGGTCGATTCCTTGCCACTGGCGACAGCAAGGGTTTTTTGGTTAAACTTCCGTGAGGCTTAAAATGAAGATGAATTCTAAGAAACTTTGCGGATTGATGACCTTGGCTGCGGCTTGTACCGCTGCGTTTGTTGTTGGCTTTAAGGCTCCGGTTGAAGTTGCAACACCGTGGGAATCTATTGGTGGTTGCGGTGCTGGCGGTTCTGGCGGTGGTGCTGGTGATGGCATCAAGTGGATCGGCCAGGGAGTTTCCGGTGGCTACCTTGAAGTGGAAGCTTTTGCCAAGTATTCTGTGGGCCAGAATTTCTCTGGAATGACTTTGACCCCCCATTTGTCTATTAAGCCCACTTGGTCTACTAAGCTGGGACTTAGCATTCCTTGGATGAGCCATCAGGGCGAAGTTCAATACCGTACCAACCAGATTCCGTCTGATCGTTCTACGGGTGGCCTTGGCGATTTGTCCTTGGACTTTAGCAAGACTATTGGTAGCGGTGGCGCAGCATCCCTTTCTGCAAGCCTATCCTTGCCGACGGGTCAGTATGATATTAAGCGCGGTACCGATGCTGCCGAACTTATTTTGCCAAGCAGTTTCCAGAAGGGCTCGGGCCTTTATAGCTTGACCTTGGGCTGGGACTATAGCCGCGATACAGACAAGGGCATTTGGCTCTATGGCTTGACTTATACTCATCCTTTTGCAATGCATTTGTTCTCCGGTGAAAATGCCTTCAATGACACTTACTGGAAGAACATTGAACGTAAGGGTGATCGCTTCAATTATCGCTTCAAGCCTTATGGCGAAAACGATCTTGGTGCTTATACTCCGCCTACTGTGGGTGGTTCCATTGCCTACGGCTACCGCGGCCGTGCTGGCATTGTGCAATCCTTCGGATTTAACTTCTCCGTACCGCTCGGTGTTGCATGGATTTCTTCTGAAAAGACTGGAACTTATGACCCGCGTCCGGACCCTGATCACAAGGCTTGGTCTGCAGCATTTGCCTATGGCATCGAATTTTCTGACGCGGACTTCCCGGTGTTCCTTGCTTTGTCTATTCCTATTCACGACAAGGCTAATGCCGCTAATCCGGAGAACGAGTACGATGAAAAGCCTATGCGCGAATGGAACGCTCCGGACTGGAGTGATTTGGGACAGCAGTGGACTATTGCTGTGGGCGTGAAGGGAAGCTTCCTCTAATTGGTAAGTGGGGGCGAGTTGGCGGGCTTTGGAATGCTGTCCTGTCGGGAGGCTCCGCCCTTTGGGCTACACCCGCTTTGCGGACTCCCTCCAGTCCAGTCCCAAAGCCCTCGAAAAATCGCTACTTGATGGAATTAAGAAGAAGACGTTCGCCAGGACGCCCTCTTTTGTTTCGAATAATTGGGACGCATTTAGGGGTAGGGGCCCCCTGAGTAGGGAGTTTACTCCCACTCAGACACGAGAAAAAGTCTGGGCCTTGGGCACGAACTTTTGTGAGTTGGGGTTCCAAGCTAATGAACACTTAGGGCTTCAGCCCTTAGTGAGAATTGTCCACTTTGTGGACGCGCAAAGCCCCTTGCATCATCTTACGCTCGGGGGTGGGTCTTCTTGAACGCTTCTTTCAGACGTTCTGCGCTGACATGAGTATAGACCTGCGTTGTGGAAATGCTTTCGTGACCGAGCATTTCCTTGACGCTCATGATTTCTGCACCGTTTTCCAGCAGGTGCGTCGCGAAGCTGTGGCGAAGAACGTGGGGGCTTGCCTTGCCCTCCCAACCGATTTCACGAAGCAGGTTGTGTATGTCGTTTCGCAGAGTTCTTAAACCATAGGGTTTGCCGTCGTCGCTCAAGAACACGTAGCCAGTAGGGGAGGGCAAGCGGCCTGCCTCAATCTCCATCTGTTTGAATTCGCCGATGCGTTTGAGGAGCGCTTCCGTAATGGGGACGATACGTTCCTTGCTTCCCTTACCGAAGACGCGTACCAAGTGTTCCTTCTCCTGTATCTGATTCCAGCAGAGGCCCTGGCATTCAGAAATTCGTAGGCCGGACCCGTAGATAAGCTCCAGCAGGAGACGGGCTCGTACTTGGGGTAGCGTGGGGTTCTCAAGTTCAGGAAACTTCTCTTCGGCAAGGTCCTTCTGGCTCATGAAGGACACCAAGCGCTTGGGGCGCTTGGGCATGGGTACGTTCCCCGCAGGGTTCGTCTGAAGGACCATGGAACGGACCAGGTACTTGCCGAAACTTTTTAATGCCGCCAGATGTTCGCAAATGCTAGTGGGGGCAAGCCCCTGCTTGATTTTCAAATTCCAGACGAAACCTTTGACATTGATCTCGGTAAATGAACCTAGTTGAGGCTCGGAATCCTGTTTACCGTCTTTCAGATGATCAACAAATTTTTCCAAGGACTTTCTATAGGTGTCCACGGTACGCGGCGAAAAGCGGCGCTGGACCTCAATATGGGTCAAAAAGTGCTGGATTTGTTCTGAAAGGTTCATTTTGTATATTCTATGGAGAATTAGTAATCCAAAAATAATCTATCTTGAAAGTCAAGTTATGACATTCGTTAAAAAATATTCTTTTAAAAAACAGGGTCTCCGTGTCGCCTTGATTGGCGCAGTGTCCTTCCTGTTTTCGAATGTCTCCTTTGCTGCTGACCGTGTGGTCGGTGCAAACGCTTCGCTGGAAGTTGAACCTGGTGCCCGTTCTGCGGCTCTTGGTTCCGCAGCATTGGCCATTGATGGCGATTATCTTGGCTTGACCTCCAATCCGTACCAGCTCGCCAATGTGAATTATGGCTGGGCATCTCTCTCCCATACGGAATACTACGAAGGTACGCAGTATGACTACGCTTCCGCTGTGGTCCCTTTGGGTAAGGGACAGGGTATAGGTGTCGCTTTCGCCCGTTTTGGTGCCGATGACATTCCCTATATCAAGGATGGCGAACCTCTTCCTTCTGGAAACCTTTATAACACCCTTTCCATAGCCGACTGGATGTTCTCCGTTTCTTTCGGTAAGAAACTTTTTGATCGTCTGGACCTGGGTGTGTCTTTCCACGGTATTTATCGCGACATGGACCAGTCCGGTTTTGGTTTCCGTTCCGATGTCGCTCTACGCTATAATGTAGTGGATGAACTTTATGTTTCCGGTATGTTGAAAGGCTGGACTTCTTCTGCTGCAGTATGGGCCTCCGGAGAATTTGAATACACCTCACCGGAAATCTACTTGGCTGCAAGCTATGCGTTGCCTGTTCCCTATCTTTATGGTAAGTTGGGAATGTATTGGCAGAGTGCAGGTTTGTTCCATCAGGAATCCCGAGCTATGGGATTTGACGATGACGACCGTGGTGGCCGCGTTTGGGAAAGCCCGCTGGATTGGCTTGCCGGTGGTCATGGCGGTGTTGAATTTGCCTTTGATTTCGGTCTTACCTTGCGAGCCGGTTTGAGCAGTTTTACCACGTTCCAGAGCGTAACTGCTGGTGCGGGTCTTACGATCGCCAAGTTCCTCAAGGTGGACTACGCCTTTGAATCCCATCCGACACTTTCTCCGGTGCATCGTGTGAGTGTCAGTTTGAGCCCTTACTTGTTTGCCAAGAAGCCTCGCGCTGGAACTCCGGAAGCGGAAAATGCAGCTCGCAAACTTAAGGTCTTGACCGAAGAGGCTACAGAATCTGAACCTGAGGTTTCGGAAGAAATCCCCGAAATTGTTCCAGAAAAGATTGAAGGCGCCCCTGCAGAAACTGAGGTCCCTGCACAGGAACTGGTTGAAGATTCTCAGCCGGCCGCTGTGGAACCGGCTTCCAAGGGCGTTGTTGTGGAAACCGATGACGAGGTTTTGGAATAGATCGCCCTCAAAAACGGTTGTTTTTACGTGATTAGCTTCACTATTTGCAAATAAATAGGCTATATTTTTGACATGCCTCAGTTAAAGAATTATCGCGAAGTTGGAAATTTTGATTTGCTGTCAGCTCCCCTCAATCCGATTGGGGCTTTTGATGCTGAACAGTTCAAGAAAGATGTTCGCGAACTTCTGGCTGAAAAGCAGGACGAAAAGTTCCTCGCTGTCGACCTGACGGGCTTGGATTTCGTTTATAGCGATGCTTACAACGCATTTATCATGTTCCAGCAGGAAATGTCCAGCCGTGGTGGTATGTTTGCGGTTCTTACCAACAACAAGATCATCGTTGATGGCCTTAAGAAGGCCGGTCTGGACAAGACCATCAAGGTTTTCTCCTTTGAAGCAGACCTGATGTCCTTCTCCCTGCATGCACAGGCTCCGGCTCAGTCTGAAGAAACTGTTGAAGTTTCTGAACCTGAAGCACCTGCCGCAGTTGCCTCCCAGAACATCAATTCCGAAATTAAGAGTGCTTCCGCAGAACGCCATACTGGTTCCCACCGTCGCTTTACCAAGAGCTTCAACGCAATTGTCAAGGACGATAAGAAGAACCAGAAGAAGGGCCTGGATATGCCGTTCGACGAAGAACCGTCTTCTGCACGCACTGTTCTCTTCGTCATTCTCCTGCTCATTGCCGCCATTGGCGGAACCTTGGCATTCCTCTACTTCTAGTTTCCGATGTCCGTTGAGTTCCAAGAATACAAGGGTAGACGGAAAAAAATCAAGACTCAACATAAGTTTCCGTTAATTCGCCTGCTGCTGGTTGCTGTAGCGGCATTCCTAGCCTATTGGTCGGGCCTTGCCCAGAAGATTGCCGATGCCTTGCCTCTGCCCGGAAACGAGGAAGTTGTGGTGGTGGATAACTGGGAAAGCCGTTGCAAGAGTCACGGCGGTACTCCGTTCGCCTTGGAACATGGATTGGCTCAATGTTCCTGGATTTTGAACGACTCCACTTTTGTTGAACGTTTGCCGAATACCTTCCTTCGCTATGTCGCCTCTCTTCGTCATTCCGAAACCTCCAAGCTTCATTGGGTAGCTCCTATCGAGGATTTTTCCAATGCACGTTTTGTCTTGCATGAAGATGAAAACAAATACGAGTATTTGCATTTGATGACAAAGGACTCCAGCTATGTCTGGGTTTCCAAGAAGACTGGCTGCCGTTTCCCGGGGATTTGCCCGCAACTTCCTATGGAATGGTCCGCTCTGCCGATTTCCGATGGCTTTGACTTCGAGGGCCAGGAATCCCTGATTGCCATGGACGTGTTCCGTGGTATTGGCGAAGCTCCCATCCAGCCCATTCTTCCGGGAATCATCCTTTCCATGGGCAAGGATTCGTTGGGCTATTTTATGGAAATCGATCACGGTTTCAACGTTACGAGCAAAACTTCCGGTATGGGATTCTTGAAGGAAAATTTGATGGTGGGTGACTCCATCAAGGCGGGAACAACCATTGGCCGTCTGTCTCCCCAGGATAGTTCTGCTTTCTTCTTGACCGTCCGTCAAAATGGGCTTTTTGTCCGTTGGAATGATTTCTACGCGGCTGCACATCCGGTACAGCAGAACGTGGTGGCTGAATTCGAAAAATCCTTGGGCTTCTAATTTGTAGTTTTAGAGTATGTCCCAAAGTCGTCAGAAAAGAAGTTTTGTCTTAGCAGCTTGCCTCGGTTTGCTGCTTGCTTTCCTTGCTGGCTGTGAATACGAATCTGATGGTCCTATTAAACCCTCCAGTACCGACAAGGAATATGAAGGCAAGGGCTTTTTCCGAGCGGCAAGTCTTGACTCGGGCAAGGCTATTCATCTCGTTTCTGATACGTTGTTCCTGACACTTGGCAATATCTGGTCCTTTTCCAATTGCGCTTTGAAATCCATTGATCTGGACTTTGATAAGCAGGGAGAGGTCCTTTGGATTGCGCCGACTATCGACATCCGTGTAACCGAAGAGGAATGTGCTGCTCCTTTCTATAGACCGGATTCTGTTTTCAAGCTTTTGCTGGATGATGGAACATTGGATGGTGTAGCTCAGATCAATGTGAAGAACGACGTTGATTCTACCTTGGATTCCATCTTGGTCCGTCGAGGCCGTTTTGTTAACGATACGTTCAGTGTGTTTGTAGACTCCTCCTTTGCTGATGCCCATAATTTCCCTCTTCGAACAAAGGAATTGAAAGGCCGTGACTCGGTTCCGACGATTTTGCGTGTGCTGGATTCTCTGACTCCCCGAGTGTTTTATTGGCGAACAATGCGTTCCAATTGTACACACCGAGTAGATATGTGTGATGACGTGGTGGCGGATACGGTTTATCCAAGCAGCTGGAGCATCAATGACACAATTCTTGTGCCGATACATTACTCCTGTGCCGATTCCAATTTGATGTACTGTATTAATAATAAATGGGAAAATGATTCTACATCTCTAGGTGATCTCCAGGAGCGCCCCGATACGATTTGGTATTACTCCACTTACTTCGTGGAGAAGATTCCCACGTGCGCATCTTTCAATAGTTTCAGCGTAAGTACAACGGGCTATGGCCAGAATTGGCGGATTAGCCGTCAGTTGATGATACCTGACGAAACGGAAAAATCCTGTGGTCCGTCAAGTGCTACGGAATGGATGATTTTCAATGTGAATGGTCGGATGGTTTTAGACTCGGATTCTGTTCAAGTTGTTGAAAAATTGCTTGAGTCCTGGGAAAATGCTGCCGTTGCTCCGGACACCTTGATCGCTAAGGAAGAGTAGGATGATTGAGTATACCTTTGCTGCTGAAATTGCTGAAGCTGACAAGTCCATTCTCTTGAATTCCAGAATTTATAAGGAATGGCTGGAAAAGTCCCAGGAGAAGTTTACGGTGAAGAAGGTTCACTTCGCTTCTGCGGATTTTCTGCTGAAGGGTCGTCAGCCCTTGTTCATTAAGCTGGAGGCAACTGCGTTCCTGCCTGATGGTCGTCCGGTTCACGGTATTGTTCTTGTTCGCGGAAATGCGGTGGGCGTTCTCGTGGTGCTTCGTTGCGAAGGCAAGCCTTACTTGCTGCTGGTTCGTCAGCCTCGCTTTGCAATTTCCGAACAGGCTTCCCTGGAAATTCCCGCAGGCATTCTGGATTGGACTGGTGACTATCGCAAGGTGGCTCTTTCTGAATTGGAAGAGGAAGCCCAGATTGTGGCGGAAGATTCCGAACTCATCGATTTAACGGAATTCTGGTACCAGGGTGCTTCTGTTGGATTTGCCGGTAGCTGCGGTCTTCTGGATGAACGTATTCGTTTGTATGCAATCGAACGTGATGTGACCCGCGAAGAGCTGGAAGCCATGGATGGTAAAGACCAGAAGTACACCGAGGAAATTGAATGGATCCGTACCGAGGTGCTTCCTTACGAAGAAGCCGCCCGCAAATTTGTGGACGGCAAGAATCTGATTGCCTTGTTTATGTACGAACGCTGGCTACGCGCTCAAGGCAGAAGCCTTGAGCAAGTATGATGTATGAGATAAAATAATGGCTCGGCGTTGCCGAGCTTTTTTTATAATGCGCCGAAGGCGCCAAATCAAGTTTCGCACCTCGTGCCTGGAACCTCGTGCCTCGCGCCTAAAAGAAAAGATTATTCACGGTAAGGCCTACGAAGAAAATGATTAAGTAGCCGTACCAAAGTGCGTTCAATACGTGGTTCCAAACTCGCTTATAGGCTTTGGGCTCGTTCTTGTTCTTTTCGTTGATGGCGAGAACGTTGATGCGACAGTAGTAGGCGCAGCCTGCGAGACCGATAAGAGATGCGAGAATAACTAATACGTATGCCATAGTGGCCATAAAATAGTTATTTCACATTCAAAAAAGGTAAAAATGAGCCTATAAAGGGTATTATTCTTTAAAGCGTAGTTGCCCGAGACCTCTTTTTTTTCTCTATTTGTTCCTGGTTTTAAGACTGTCCGTGGTCGTAGCCTTACCTAGAACGAGTTTTCAGGTGGAGTCGCGACCGTTAGCGGACGGCATTTTTTATAAGAGGTTTATTTGGCAAACCAAAAGTTGGATTCGCTGATCGCTCAGGCATGCGAAGCCGCCGGAGTTTCTCTGGTGGAACAGGACATGTTCCGTGCTGGCAAGCGCAAGACGCTCCGCCTTTATATTGACAAGCCGGAAGGTGTTTCCATCGATGACTGCACCAACGTAAGTCATTTCCTGTCTGATGCTCTGGACCTTGATCCCGAAATTATTGAAGGCGCCTACACCCTGGAAGTTTCTTCCCCGGGCTTGGACCGCCCCTTGAAGTCGGACGCTGACTTCATCAGAAACAAGGGCCGCTTTATTCGTGTGACCCGCCCCGCAGGTAAGCCGGTGGTCGGTAAGTTGATTGAAGTGGATGAAAAGAATTTAACCCTGGCACTTAAGGGCAAGAAAGAGGAAGAAGTCATTCCTCGTGACGAAGTGCTTGTGGCAAAAGTGGATGTACAAATCTAATAGGAAGGTCATGTTATGAAAAACGAACCGAAAGAAAACTTGCTTGACGTGCTTAAGAAGGTTGTCGAAGCTAAGGACATGGAAGATTCCCTGGTGCTGAACGCCCTTAAGGAAGCCTTGATCACCGCAGCTCGCAAGTACCTGCACATCGAGAAGAAGATTGAAGTGGACTTCGATGAAGAAGCTAACGAAGTGCACGTGTTCCTCCGCGTGGCCGTTGTGGATGACTATCCGGACTACGACCCGAACATGACCGCCGACGAAGTCGAAGAACTGGACAAGGGCTATATGCTGGTTGAAGAAGCTCGCGACTTCAACGAAGACGCTCAGCCGGGTGACTTCCTCGAAATGGAAATTCCTATTGCAGCATTTGGCCGTCAGGCTATCCAGACTGCAAAGCAGCTTTTGAACCAGCAGATCCGCGACGCTGAACGTCAGAAGATCATGGACACCTACCGCAGCCGTATCGGTTCTATGGTCAGCGGCGAAGTGATCCGTTTGGAACAAAGTAACATCATCGTACGCCTCGGCAAGCAGACCGAAGCCATGATCCCGTACCGCGAACAGATCAAGCGCGAACGCTGGGCTCAGGGCAACTCCATCAAGGCTGTTATTGCTCGCGTCGAAGAATCTTCCAAGAACGGTGCTCAGGTTATCCTGTCCCGCTCCAACGGCGATTTCCTCAAGGAACTCTTCCGTCAGGAAGTTCCGGAAATCTACGAAAACACTGTTGAAATCAAGGGCGTTGCTCGTGAACCGGGCTTCCGCGCTAAGATTGCAGTTTACTCCCGCGACGAAAAGATCGACCCGGTTGGCGCATGCGTCGGTATGAAGGGGGCTCGTGTTCAGACTATCGTCCGTGAACTGGGCAACGAACGTATCGATATCGTACAGTGGAACCCGGATCTGGACGTGTTCATCCAGCGTGCTCTCGCACCGGCTAACGTCATCAAGCTGATCCACGTGCCCGAAACCCGCCGCACTGTTGTGATCATCAGCGATGAAAACCTCGCTCTCGCCATCGGTAAGAATGGCCAGAACGTTAAGCTGGCTGCAGAACTGGTCCAGCGTAATCTCGATGTCTTTGGTGAAAAGGAATGGTCTGAAAAGGACGATGAAACCAAGGCAAAGATTACCACTCCGTCTGCTGCTGACCTCGCTCACGCAAACGGCCGTCGCGCCAGCCGCTAACCAGAGGCTATACTAGGCCCACACAAGGGGTGTGGGTCTTGAAAGGTTTGAGAATAAAAGGAACATTGGAATAGGCAATTCATGGTAAGTGAAAATCAAATAAAACCAACAGATTGGGCTGAATCTCACGGCGTTAAGGTGGACGTTGTGATGAAGTTGCTTCGCGACGCGGGCGTCACTGTCCGTACCCATATGTCCAAGGTCGATGCCAAGGACTATGAGAAGATCGAAGCCGCTGCAGAAGCTGAAAAACAGAAAGCTGAAGCTCGCAACAAGAACTTGAAGAAGAACACTACATCCGATGCTCCTAGCGCAACAACTAGCAAGGCAAAGTCTGGTGTGACCATCGGTGGTCGCACTCTCAAGGCTACTTTGATCAAGGGTGCAAATCCGGCCGCCAAGGTGAAGGCTACTGTTAAGCCTGTTGCCGCAAAGGCTGAAGCTCCTGCTGCAGCAAAGACTGAAGCTCCTGCTCCGAAGGCCGCAGCTCCAGCAGCTCCGAAGGCTGAAGTTAAGCCGGCTGAAGTCAAACCGGTTGCCGCAGAAAAGCCCGCTGCACCTGTTACTGAAAAGCCTGTTGAAACGAAGGCCGTTGCTCCTGAAGCACCTAAGGCAGAACCTGCCAAGCCCGCTGAAGTCAAGCCTGCTGCACCTGCCGCAGCTCCCGCTGCCCCGAAGGCCGAACCGAAGCCCGCACCTAAGGCTGAACCGGCCCCGAAGCCTGTCGAAGCAAAACCGGCTGCACCTGCCGCTGCTCCCAAGGCTGAACCTGCTACCAATGTTTCCAATGTTGAATTGAAGCAGCCGCCTATGAAGGCTCAGGTGTTCCAGCCTGATGCAGCTATCCTTGCCCGTATCCAGAAGTCCCAGCAGGCTGCCGCAGCAAATCGCGGTGGCAACCGTCGTCCTGGTCAGGGTGGCCCCCGTGGTAACGGTGGCAACCAGCAGGGCTATACTGGTACCTTCGGCCGTTTGAACAACGGTCAGGACAATCGCAATGGCGGCAACCGTCGTCCTGGCCAGGGTGGTCCGGGTGGCGATCGTAACAACGATCGTAACAACAATAATGGCGGCCGTACCTTTACCGGTCGCACCAGCGGCTTTACTGGCTCCTCCATGCAGGACGCCTTCAATGCTAGCAACAACGCAGCCCAGGGCGGCTTTGGCGCAGGCCAGGGCGGTAAGGGCGGCAAGGGTGGCCAGCAGAATGGTCGTCATGGCCAGAACGACAAGAACCGTCGTGGCAATGGCAAGGACCGCATGGAACAGCAGAGAGAACAGCAGCAGGAAGCAGTTCGTCAGAACGTTTCCCGTGTGATGGCTGACCTCTCCAAGAAGCCTGTCAAGAAAGTTTACCGTAAGGAAAAGAACGAAGGCGAAACTGGTGATGAAAAGAAGATCCTCAAGACTTCTGACTTCATTACCGTTGGCGAACTCGCTGGCCTTATGGAACAGATGCCTGCACGCGTTATCGCAAAGTGCATGGAAATGGGCATGATGGTGACCATCAATGCTCGTCTCGACTTTGAAACCATCCAGCTCCTTGCCGATGAATTCGGCTTCGAAGCACAGTTGATGGAAGAATACGAAGAAGAAGCTCTCGGTGTTGAAGAGGAACAGGAAGAAAACCTCCAGCCTCGTCATCCGGTGGTTACCGTGATGGGTCACGTTGACCACGGTAAGACTTCTCTCCTCGACTGGATTCGTAAGACCCACGTTGTGGCTGGCGAATCCGGCGGCATTACTCAGCATATCGGTGCATACGAAGTTACCACCAGCCAGGGTAAGGTTACCTTCCTCGATACTCCGGGTCATGAAGCATTCAGTGCTATGCGTGCCCGTGGTTCTCAGGTGACCGACGTTATCGTGCTGGTTGTGGCTGCTGACTCTATGGTCATGCCCCAGACTGTTGAATCCATCGAACTTGCCAAGCGCGAAAAGGTTCCGATGGTTGTGGCTATTACCAAGATTGACCTCCCGACTGCTAACCCGGACAAGATCCGCGCCCAGCTCGCTGAACGTGGTGTGGAAGTGGAACAGTGGGGCGGTACCACTAGCTGTATCGAAGTCTCTGCTCGTACCGGTCAGGGTATGGAACAGCTCTTGGAAACTTTGGCTCTTGAAGCTGAAGTGCTTGAACTTAAGGCAAATCCGGATGCTCACGCACGCGGTGCCGTTGTTGAATCCAAGCTGGATATCGGTAAGGGTTCCATGGCTACCATCCTCGTGCAGAACGGTACCCTCCATGTGGGTGACCCGTTCGTCTGCGGTATCTACGCAGGTCGTGTCCGTGCAATGTTTAACGAACGTGGCGAACAGCTGAAGGAAGTTCCGCCTTCCGCTCCTTGCCAGGTTCTTGGTTTCGACGGTACTCCTCAGGCAGGTGACGACCTTATCGTTGTTGACGACGAAAAGGCCGCACGTGAAATCGCTTCCAAGCGTCGTATGGCTGCTCGTGAACGCGACCTCCGTGCTCGTAGCACCATCTCCCTGGAAAACATGTACAACGAACAGAAGGAAGGCAAGCTCTCCGAACTCAACCTTATCGTCAAGGCCGACGTGGGTGGTTCTGCAGAAGCATTGGCCGCTTCTCTCGAAAAGCTTTCCAACAAGGAAGTCAAGGTCAGCATCATCCGCAAGGGTGTGGGTACCATTACCGAATCCGATATTCTCTTGGCAACTACCGCTAAGGCTATCATTATCTCCTTCCACTTGATGCCGTCTCTTTCCGTACGTGAAATGGCCCAGAAGGAAGGCATCGAAATCCGTAATTACCGCGTGATTTATGACTGCATTGAAGATATCACCAACGCTGTGGAAGGCCTCTTGAAGCCCACCCTCCGTGAAGAACTCAGCGGTGAAGCTGAAATCCGTCAGGTCTTCAAGGTTCCCAAGGTTGGTCTCATTGCCGGCTGTATGGTTACCGATGGTTCCGTGGACCGCGAAAGCCACGTCCGCGTATACCGCAATGGCGTAGAACTGGGTACTACCGTGGTTCAGTCTTTGAAGCGTATGAAGGACGACGTCAAGTCTGTTGCTCGTGGCTTTGAATGCGGTATCGGTCTTAAGGGTTACGATGATATTCGTGAAGGCGATAGCTTGATCTTCTTCAAGGAAGTCACTGTTGCTCGTACCTTGAAGGATGTTGCTCGTGAAGAAGCTGAAGAAAAGGCTAAGAAGGCTAACGAAGGGGATAACGCTTAATGAGTCGTAGAACCGATCGTTTGGACGAACAGTTCCGTGAGGAAATCTCCAAGATGATGCAGAAGGGTCTTAAGGACCCTCGCGTCAGCTCCCTTGCGAGCATCACCCGCGTGGAAATCACCGATGATCTGAGCTATGCAAAGATCATGGTTTCTGTGATGGGCTCCGACAAGGAAAAGCGTGATTCCCTCATCGGCCTCAAGAATTCTGCCGGTTATATCCGCACGGTCCTGGGCAAGGCCCTGAAGATCCGTAAGATTCCGGAATTGAATTTCGTGTTGGACGAAAACCTGGAACACGCCATGCATATCGAAAGCATTCTTGCAGAACTGAAGCAGAAAGGGGATTTGTAATTGTCCAACTCTGGCTTTGTCCTGTTAGACAAGATTGCTGGTGAAACTTCTTTTAAGGCCCTTTTCCCTCTGAAAAGGGTCTTTTCTACGAAGAGGGTAGGCCACGCCGGCACGCTGGATTTGCGCGCCTCCGGCTTGATTATTGCAGCCACAGGTCGTGTCACCCGATTGTTGCCCTTTGTGGAAGCGAAGGACAAGTGCTATAGCTTTAGACTGCACTTGGGTTATGAAACCGACACTTTGGAATGGGATGGGGAAGTCCTGGAGCAGGATTCCCGCGCCGCTGATAGTGCCAGCGCGTCCGCTGTTCAGATTACCCGCGAGGCTCTGGAGGCTGTGTTGCCCCAGTTCACCGGCGACATCGAACAGATTCCTCCCAAGTATTGCGCAGTCAAGATCAACGGCGTCCGCGCCAGTGACCTGATGGAACGTGGTCGCAACATTGAGTTGAAACCCCGCAAAATCAACATCAGCTCCCTGAAGGTTCTGGATGTTGTGGCGAACGACGCTACCGAAGGTTGCTCCGGTAAGTGCATCGCTACTTTCGACCTGATCTGCGAATGCTCCAAGGGTACTTACATTCGCGCCTTGGGCCGTGATATTGCCCGGGCTCTTGGCACTTGCGGTTGTGTTTCCGGAATCCGCCGTCACCGTATTGGCAACGTCACCTTGGACAGGGCCGTACGCGGTGAAGATTTGACTCGCGAACACCTTATTCCTGTGGACCAGATTCTTGATTTCCCGGTGGTGCGTCTGGACGATTCCCAGGTGGCTGTGATCCGTCAGGGAAATTACCTGCCTTGGAAAACGCCGATTGAAGGCGTTGACGCCGAGGGAAATGTTTTTGTGGCGAACCTCAAAGGCGAAGTCCTTAGCTATTGCCACTACGAACCGGGCCGCATTCGGCCAAAGATTTACCTGGCTGCGGACGAATAGTCGCAGAATCGGGCAAGGATGAGAGACAAAAGATGAACGTAAAACGCGCAGTGACCATGGGAAACTTTGATGGTTGCCATCTTGGCCACCAGGCTCTTTTCCGTTCCTTGAAGGCGGTTGCGGAAGCCAATAATTTGCGCCCCACGGTGATCAGTTTCGAGCCTCATTCCAATTACGTTCTTCGAGGTCCCGGCGATCCGTTGCTGCTGACGACAACTGCGGAAAAACGTGATTTTATTGAAAGCCTTGGTCTTGATTTTGTAGTGTTGCCCTTTACCCGCGAATTGATGGGCTTGCCTTTCGACGAGTTTATCCGAAGGGAACTTATTGAAAAGCTGAACGTCAGCTCCATGTTCTTTGGTCACGACCATAACTTTGGCGCCGGCGGCAAGGGCAACTACGAAACCATTACGGCAGCATTCCCGGAACTTTCCACCCAGATGCTCAGCATTGTCTTGCACAAGGGTGAACGTGTCAGCTCCTCCGCTGTACGAACCGCCCTCCAGATGGGTGACGTGGAACGTGCCCAGACTTATCTTGGCCGCCCGTATCGTCTGACTGGTGAAGTGGTGGTGGGCAAACGCATGGGGCGCACCCTGGGTTTCCCCACAGCAAACCTGAAGGTGGAGGAATTCAAGTTCCTGCCCAAGGGTGGCGTGTATGTTGCAAATGCCCGCTTGGCTGATGGCCGCATTTTCCGTTCCGTTTTGAATATTGGTACCCAGCCTACGACGCCGGGGACCCACTTTATGGCGATTGAAGCCTTCCTGCTGGATTTCAATGAGGATATCTACGGCCAGCAGCTGGTTCTGGATCTTATGGCTTATCTGCGTCCGGAACAGAAATTCGGAAGCATTGATGACCTGGTCCGACAAATTGGCATGGATGCCAATACAGCCCGTAATTATAACGGCAACCATTGGGCGGAATAGGTTATTCCCGAACGATATAACTTTTACTTACGCAAAACTTACAAAACTTGCTCGCCGTTCCCGGAGTAAGCTGGATCACGCGAATTCCCATTAAGTTGTTTAGACTACATCACTTTGGAATAGAGAGTGTGATGTATGTACTTGATTACTTTTTTAAATAAAGTATCTTTATTTAAGTGTTGTGAGTCGTGTGCCTATGAATAGTAGATACATTTTTTCTGGAATTTTGTTTAGCTTGTTGACCACGTATGCCGTGGCCCAGGATTCCGTGTATCTGAATCTTAGGGAAGACAGCTCCGGCAATGGTTTTATTTCCCAATCCGCAGATAAGTGCAGTAACTGTGCAGTTTCCATGGAAATCACGGATGGGGACGTTTCCTCTGGCCTCAACACTCTTCTCAAAAATTGGAAACCCAGTAAGCCTGTAACGCTGAACCTGGAATCGTCCCTTGATTTGGGTGAATTGAATGCCGAAGGCTCCTGCGTCAGGAACCATATACCTCTGGCATTGCCTAGCAACGTCAATGAATTCGCTGGAAATGGAAATGTGATTAGCAATATGTGCTACGACCAGACGGTTCGTTCCACTTCCACCATGAGCGTTCCCGTGGGCTTCTTCGGCAGTCTTCAGTCTGTCAAGGTTTCCAATGTGGGCTTCAAGAATATCTCCTTGACGGTCAAGGTTGCTGGCGCCACTGCGATTTCCGCTGCAAACTTCCGCTCCATGGGCACTTTGGCCGGTAATGTCAAGGAATCCCGGATAAGTGGAGTCTCCCTGGAAAATGTTAAGCTGACGGGCGTGATGGTCGGTGGCGTTCTGGGCTACGGCGAAAATACTTCCATCAACAATGTGACCAGTTCCGACCCGATTGTTATTTCTGGTGCATCCATGGTTAGCGTGGGTAGCGTTCAGGGCACATCTTACGGTTCCAATTATTCGGCCTACCTGGGCGGTGTTGCCGGCTTTATTGCTGATCCGTCGTTTTCCGACATTGACGTAAATGTGGTTATGCAAAGCCAGGATGTTGATGGGGTTGCCGCTATTGGCGGTGTCGTGGGTTATTTCCTTCACAATCAGGCTACTGACCCCCTATTCATCAAGAACGTGAAAGTTGGTTCCGAGACCGCACGTGCTGTTATTGGCGGTGGTGCCCACATGGGTGGCCTTATCGGCTACATCAAGAAGACTACCGCTACTGCGGATATAAATATTGAGGAATCCTCCTTTGTTGGCGATTTGTCCGACCCGAATACCAATGGCGATGTTTATGTTGGTGGTCTTGTGGGCTTTAACGCCATGTCCAATATTGCGTTCAAGATCAGTAAGTGTACTAGCGATATTAGCTTGAAGTCCAGTTTTGCCTCGGGTAAGAACCACCATTTTGGCGGTGTCGTTGGCGGTATGTACGATATTAATACAGGAACCGGCAAAAGTGAATTGATTTCCATTACCCAGTCAAGTGTGATGGGTTCGATCAATGTTGCTTCTGGAGCGGAAAGTTCCCAGGCCTTTGAAAAAATCAGCGCTGGCGGACTTGTTGGCTATGGTGGTTTTGCTGTTGATGCCAGTCCAATTTTTGAAGATACGGTGAAGGTCGATATCAGTGTGGCCCTGAATGGTTCTTCAAAGGCTGATTCCGTCTACGTGGGCGGCTTTGTGGGAAAGGCTGGCATTCATCAAAATATGAACGCCGGCTTGAAGGTGGAAAAATCCATTTTCGAAGGCAAACTCAAGATAGACGGCGATGCTGTTGCGGCCTATGTCGCTGGCGGTATCGGCAGGTTCTATACGGGCGAGTCGGGAAACTTTATTGACTTTGAAAAAGTAAGGATTTCTGGTTCTCCCTTGATCACCTTGGCAGGAGCCGCTTCTGGAGCCAAGAACTCGGGATATGCCGCCGGCTTGTGCGGCTTCTGTAGAACTCCGAGAATCGTTGATAATATTGAAGTGAAGGGTGACTTTGATATTTCTCGCAGTATCGCTGGTGCTGGTGATTCCCTGTTTGTGGGCGGTATCCTCGGTGGGGTGACTACTGGTGCGAATGGTAGCAATAACCTTGAGTTTAATCTTACGAATACCTATCATGTTGGCAAAATTAGTGTTTCCGAAGTTTCCCAGGGTGGGGTGAAACTGGGTTATTTGATTGGCGCAATTCGTATGAGAGTGAACGGCGTTCCCTATACCATAAAGTCCAATTACCATTTTGGCGATGATTATGTTATTGTAAACGACGCCATCGGTTTCTTTGATACTGGCAATAGCTCAAAATGGTACGAATTTGAAAATAAATGCAGTTCTAGTTATCCTTGTTGGGATATCTGGTACAACTACCGCAATGGTTCCAAGTATGATGTAAGTAACTATGAGAACGGAACCATTAATGATGTTCAGATGAAGGATCCGTCCAATTTGTTGCAGTCCCTGAATGCGGCGTGGAATCTTCAGGATGGAAATGGAACGAAGACGTGGGGCTATGAAAAGGGGAAGAACGATGATCTGCCGTACTTGCTGGAACTGCTTCCTGTGGAAAAGCCTGTCGTTGATCCTGAATCGCCCAATGGCGGTGCTGACTCCGCTTCTTCCAGCAGTGGGGCTGTAATTCCTGAGTCCTCCAGTAGTGGGGGCGTTAATCTTGGGAACAGTTCTTCCAGTAATGGTATTGTGGTTTCGTTTAGCAGTTCTTCTGATGACGTTCAGGTTAGTTCCTCTAGCGTTAAAAAAAAGGCTGAATGGCGTATGGCCTCTATTAAGGGCTTGGAAAATGCAGGTGTGGTTCCTAGTACGACATCTCCCATTTACTGGTGGGATGAATCCAACTCCATAGGCGAATTCTGGCAGTACCAGGTTTATGGAACTGGCGACGAAATCGAGGAGTCCCGTGGCGCCTGGGTTTACACCGCTGACGAAGTTACTGTTGAGGAAGTCGGACCTATTCCCGAAGGACTCAAAGTCGAATGGAATGTCGATAGCGTCTATAGCGGTTGGAATATGGTGGCTAATCCCTATGCCTGGACCATTGATGTTTCTCAGATCGACGGCATCGACCCGGAAAGAATTTTCCGCTATGATGGTAGTGGTTATGATTATGCCAGGTCGCTGAAGCCTTTCGAGGCAGCCTGGGTTTGGACCGATTCTCATAAACCGTTGAAATTTACTGCCAAGGCACCGAGAGTGGCTGCACAAAAGGCTGAGGCCAAGTCTGCTGATGGTTGGTCTTTGCGAGCAATCCTTACTGACAAATATGGTAAGCAGGATTCCAGAAATGTGATGGGTACCAGCTCTTGTGTTGTTGAAAATCCGGAACCGCCAACGGCAATGGGCGACCATGTAAGTCTTGCTATCATAGAAGGTAAGCGAGCCTTGGCAAAGAGCCTGAAGCCTGAAACGGAAAAAATGGAATGGGCTATCCGACTTGGTGCTACTACTGTGGGTGACGTCTATCTGCAACTGAATGGTGTTGACCAGGTAAATCGTAATGGTAAGCACGTCTATGTAACCATTGATGGCAACACCACTGAAATGAAGGAAGGTTCCTCTTTGAAGGTTGCTTTGAAGAAGGGCTCTGTAACAGCAAAGGTGACTGTCACTGCAGAATCTATGGAACTACTGAAGAATCCGTTGGGAAAACTACACGTGGCTCGCACTGGAAACGGTCTCGATGTCCGCTTTGACGTGGCGGCTGTTCTTGCCGGAAAGAATATGAAGGTGGATCTCGTCAGTATTTCCGGCAAGGTTGAGGCCGCTATGCAGGCCACAACGGCTGCCGGCTCCAACGCCTTCGAATTGGTTGTCCCCAAGCGCGGTGTCTATATGCTTCGCGTTCGCGTCGGCAGCCAAACAGCCACCCAGCGCATTAACGTTCCGTAATTTGAAGTGCAGCGGAAAGTTCCGCTTGGTGCTAACGATTAAGAAAGAAAGGGATGCCGAAGGGCGTCCTTTTTTTGTGGAAAGTCAATTGTTTTGTTTGGATAGCTTTGTTTAAACCACACTGTTGTCCAGACCGAAGACTTCGCTGAGGGCGGAGTCGTCCAGATCTGCGATCCAGGTTTCGCCGGCGTTCACCGTAAGTTCTGCGATGGCCTTCTTAGATTCCAGCAAGGCGTTGATCTTTTCTTCAAAGGTTCCCTTGGTGATGAATCGATGAACCTGGACGTTCTTCTTTTGGCCGATACGGAATGCTCGGTCGGTAGCCTGGGCTTCGATGGCGGGGTTCCACCAAAGATCGTAATGAATGACCTGGCTTGCTGCGGTAAGGTTGAGGCCGGTGCCTGCAGCCTTCAGGGAAAGAATCAGAACCTTGGATTCTGGATTTTCCTGGAAGTCCTTCACCATGAAGTTTCGCTGGGTCTGGGTGCAACCGCCGTGATAGAAGTTTGCGTCAATGCCCAGTTCCTCCTTGATGGAACTTTGCAGCAACTTGCCCATTTCGGTGAACTGGGTAAAGATGATGGTCTTTTCGCCTTGTTCCTGAATAGTTCTTAGCAAGTCAATAAGCATCTGCAGTTTGCCGGATTCCAACGTGGGCGCGGCTTCGAGATCGGTAGCTGCGTCTCCGTTGTTAGATGTTGCCGGAGCAGGTTTGCGACCCAGCTTCAAATAGGTTGCGGGGTGGTTGCAAATTTGCTTGAGGGCAAGAATCATCTGCAAGATGATTCCCTTGCGCTTGAAGGAGGAGTTGCCAGCGCCGCCGTCGCTTACGCCGGATGTGGCTGCGGCTTGCTCGCGCATCATTTCCTCAAGTTCCAAGTCGGCGAGGAACTTGTCCAAGGTTGTCTTGTACAGGATCGCCTGGGACTTGGTGAGTTCAGCGTATTCGTCTTGAATGATCTTGTCCGGCAGGTCGCTAATGATGGACTTGTCGGTCTTGAGACGGCGCAACATAAAGGGTGCCGTAATCTTGCGGAACTGTTCTGCTACAGGTTGGCTACCGTTCTTCTGGATAGGAATTTCAAAACGTTCATGGAATTCGGAAGCGCTGGGGAGGATGCCGCGGTTGCAGAAATCCATAATGGTCCAGAATTCAAGGAGACGGTTTTCCACGGGAGTACCACTCATGGCAATTTTCATGGGGGCCTGCATGGAACGCAGCAACCTACTTTGATCGCTGTCTGCGTTCTTGATGTTCTGGGCTTCATCAATGATAACGGCCTGCCACTGACGTTCCTTAAGCTTGTCCACATCCTTGCGGAAGGTGGCGTAGGTGGTAAGCAGAACATCGGCGTTAAACTTCTGCAAATCTCTGGAGCCACCGTGGTATGGCATAAAGGTGAGTTCCGGAGCGAACTTCTTGATTTCCATTTGCCAGTTGCACAAAAGACCTGCGGGCAACACCACCAGGGCCTTGTTCTCGTTGAACTTTCCTTCCTGCTTGATTTTCAGAAGGTAGGTGATGACCTGCAAGGTTTTGCCCAAGCCCATGTCGTCGGCAAGAATGCAACCGAATCCCATATCCAGGTTCTTGTACATCCAGGAATAACCGCGCAACTGGTAGGGGCGCAATGTGGCGTTGAGACCTGTGGGCAATTCAATTTCCGATTCGCCGCGCCAGGCTTCGATCTGGCTTTTCATCTGGTCGGTGAGGGTGACGCCCACGCTTTCGCATTGGCCGGTAAGGCATGCCTGTACCAGTTTTGCCTGGGTGATTTCCTTGTCCGGCTCTCCGGACTGTTTCTTCTCGACGCGTTCCTGGAGGTTCTTCAAATCCTCGTCGGTAATGCGGATGTACTGGGACTTGTATTTCAAAAGTCCTTCGGCATTCTTTGCAAGCTTCAAGAATTCTTCAGCGGAAATTTCTTCGTCGCCGATGGCCACTTCCCAATCGAAATCCAGGAGGTCTTGGGCCTTGAAAGCGCCGTAGCTCATGGTGCCCTGCACACGCATCTGGGTCTTGGGACGTCCCACGTTCATCAAGGACTTGGGCAGTTCCGTCTGGATTCCAAGAACTTCCAGTTTCTTGAGGGAGTTCTGCAAAAAGTCCAGAAGTTCTGCACCGTGCATGATGATGGAACTGCTGGCCTTGCGCTCCAGGTATTTCTCCATGGGTTTGAAGGCTTCGGCGATGCCGTTCAAAATGCTGAGGATGGAAAGCAGTCTGGAATCGTTGCTTTCGAATAGTGCTGCGAGAGGCGTGCGTACGCTTCCGGTTCCTGTATCGTCGAGAACGAAAACATCCAGTGCGATTTCCTTGCCGACTTCGGAACAGACAAAAAGAATCTGGGCGCGGAAATCCAAGGAACTGTAGACGGAGAACCACTGCTGAATTTTTCCAGGAATGGCGTGGGCGTTGTTGGCCAACTTACCGGAAATGCAGTTGAAGAAGAACACTAGCAAGTTTTCGTGCTTGCTCTTCTGGTTTTGGGGCTTGAACTTTCGGGCGAATCGTAACAGCTGCCCGATGAAAAGGGAAAGAATGTGTTCGGCAGGGGAGACCAGGAGCTGGCGATCTTCGTCTCTGTCCAACAACGCAATATTTGCGGGGGCGAACTTCTCGAATTCCGCAACAACAGCCAAAACGTCGGGAAGCATCTCGGCGGGCAGCCAGCGCATTTGGGCTACATCCTTGCCGATCCAGAAAACCTGGGGGTAGATGGCGCCTGTTTTTACCAGATGGAATGCTGCCATCAGGGCACGGTGCAAAAAGCGCACCGTCACGTGATGCATAAAGAAGTTTCCCCGGCTCAAGGCACAGAGGGCGCCCATGGCTGTTTCTACGGAAAGATCGGAACTGATGACCTGGCCGTCCTTGGCCTGGATGAAATGCCATTTCCAACCGTCGGAGTGAACCACCTGCAGGGATTCGCCTTCCATCATGAAGGTCTTATTATTATATAGGCGGAACTGTTCCGCGAAATCGTAGAAGGTCTCGAATTCGGAATAGTATTTGCGGCAGAACTCCATTTCATCGGCGAAGCTTTTGCGGAAATTGCCGGTGGGGCAGAAGTCCGGACAGTTCTGCAACATGGCTGGGAGGATTCTGGAGTAGTCGTGCCACTCGTCGAAATTGATTTCGGGGATTCGGCCACTTGAACTTTGGGTGTCTTCCGAATTTTCGCCCGTTCCTACGGGAACACCCCTAATTCCTTGTACAAGGGCTCTTTCATAAGGTGCTTCCATAACTTCAGACTGCTCAATCTTAAAATCCTTTAGGAACTCAATGTCCATTCCGTGAATCTTGAACAGCACGAAGGGATTGTCCACCATTTCCTTGGCGATACCCAGGAATGTGGTGATGACGTACTTGCAAGGTTGTGGGTCCTTGCAATCGCAGCCCATTTTGACTGCATCGGCGGTATCGAACAGCGTGATGCCGCATTTTTCCAGAAGCAATTCCAACGATTGATTCAGGGTGTCGTTGGAAAGAGCCCTCAGTTCGGTGGGTTGCTGTTTTAAAAGGCTGACAAAGACGTCGGTCTTTTCCTTGGGGATTTTGGGGAAGACGATGTAGTTGTCGTGGGAGCCTCCGTTGGGGCCCTTGACGGTGGAGATGATCCTGTTATCGCTGATCTGGAGGCTGACGAGCTGGCCCCTGCCCTGGTATCTAAGGGCTGTAGTGATGGTCTCGCTCTGTACATCCTGCAACAGAGTTTCCAACCATTTTTTGCTCCACCAAGTATTTCCGGAAAATCCAAAATCCATTGTCGGTGGCAATATAGAAATAAAAGCATGCAAAAAAATGACACGAATGTGCTTTTTTGTGCAGTACAAAATTGGGCGGACCTAGGGTCGCGGTGCGATTTTGGGTTCTGATTTTGGTGGTGAAAAGTGGGTGAAATCAAATTTGGTGGGTGAAAGTGGGGCTATTGTGCAATAAAATGGTAGGTTATCTTGCCAAAGTGGGGTGAAGTGGGTATATTTACCTTGTGTGTATATAATTCCATGTGTTGTGTAATTGTGATGGAATAGTGTGTAATGAACGAAAGTAAACGCTTCATAGGTCAGGCCAAGTCGGCTATCGACGGAAAGGGAAGGTGCGCCTTCCCTCGGGAATTCCGTCGTCAAATGACTGTTGAAGATGGTACTGAATTCGTAGTGACCATTTGGGCAGACGGTAGACTCCGTTTGTTCGTCAGGTCTGAATACGAAAAGTTCATGGACGAGTTGGACCAATGGCCCGACCGTGAAACCGCAGAACAATTCCGACTGGATCTATGTTCCTCTTTGGTGGAACTGGATGCTCAGAATCGCATTTTACTCCCTAAGGATAAAATCCAATATGCCGGTCTTACGAACAGCATTACGTTCGTAGAATACCGCGGCAAGTCTCTGGAATTGTGGAATACAGACAAGTACGAAGCTCGTCGTGCTTCTCATACAGAAGAAGCCAAGGCTCGTTTCAACAAGCTCTGTTTCAATGCTGGTTTTGCGGGGGGATTGAATGTCCAAAAGTGATCCTCAAGTAAAATCCTTACAGACAAATGAAATTTTGAATAGCGCCGGTGGCGTGGTTCGCTCCTGCACCGATGCTGCAACTGCCGGTGTGGAAAATGGCATCTTCTATCACGATCCCGTGATGCTTAAGCAGTGCCTCGAAGGCCTCCGTCTTGAAAGCGGTGCCGAACTGAACAAGTCCGGTGAAATTCTCGCTGACGGTACTTTCGTTGATTGCACCCTCGGTGGTGGCGGTCACTCTTACGCAATCGCAACTCGCCTTACTGCTGCAGGTACTTTGCACGCCTTCGACCGCGACGATGACGCTGTAAAGTTTGCTACCAAGCGCCTCGCAGGTGTTGCCCCTCAGTTTATTGTCCATCCGGTTCCGTTCAGCGAATTGGGTAACGAAATTTCTGCCGACGCTATTGATGGTGTCCTCTACGATCTTGGAATCAGCAGCCATCAGGTTGATGATTCCTCTCGCGGTTTTACCTTCGTTGGTAACAATCCGCTGGACCTCCGCATGGATCGTCGTGAAGAAGTTTCCGCCCAGGAATGGCTCCGCACTGTAAGTGCAGATGATCTTGCCGAAGCTCTTCGTAAGAACGCCGATATGGATCGTGCATTTAAGCTTGCTACCCGCATTATTGAAATTGCTGCAGAAACTGCTCGCGAAGGCCGCGACATTCTGCCCAGCGATATCAAGGCTGCTGTGGAAGCTGTCTTCCCGGATAAGCGTCGTGATGCCAACAGTCTTATGGCTCGTGTGTTCCAGGCAGTCCGTATGGAAGTGAATGGCGAACTTCGCCAGATTGAAACAAGCATCCGTTCTGCAGTGGATTGCCTCAAGGTGGGCGGCCGTCTGGTGGTCATGAGCTACCATTCTGTAGAAGACCGCTGCGTCAAGGATGTTTGTGCTGAATTTGAAAAGGCCTGCATTTGTCCGGAACACTTGCCTGTATGCATGTGCGGTGGCAACCATCAGCGCCTTAAGAAGGTGAACCGCAAACCGATTCTTCCTTCTGAAAATGAAATTGCCGTGAATAGCAGAGCTCGCTCTGCAAAACTGAGGGTCTACGAAAGGGTATGAGTGATTCTGCAAACAACATCACCATTTCCGGATCCAACCGTTCCATCGTGCACGGCTTCGTTGGTGTGGTCACTCTTGTGGCCTTCCTGTTGATTTTGCCGTTGTATATGCAGAACCGTTTGACTCGTTTGTACGAAAAGTCTCATGACCTTACCAAGCAGGTAAGCCTCTTGAATCGTCAGATCCTTTTGCAGGAACTTGAAATTAACAAGCTGACTTCTTTGGAAAACCTTTCTGTTTTCGCTGAAGAAGCCGGTTATGACTTGAACTCTGTGCCTACCAAGGTGCGCTTGTCCGGGGGATCAAAATGAAAATGATCAATATTGGTCCCTTGTTCTTCATCAAGTTGGTGGTGTACGGGGTTATTGGAATTCTGGTTATCCAGACCTTCCTTATCCAGGTTCTCAATCGTGAAGTTTACCAGGCCGAAACCAAGACCATGGTGACCCGTACCAAGAACATTTATGCAGAACGCGGCCAGATTATGGACCGCAACGGAGTTGTCTTTGCAGATAACCTCCGTGATTCTGTGAAGACTGAAGATTTTACCCGCGTATTTTTGCAGGGCAAGCTTGCTTCCCAAATTGTGGGCAAGGTTGGTTACAATGGCGTGGGTAGCATGGGTATGGAACGCATCTTCGACTTGCGTCTCCGTGGTAGCGAAGGTTTCCGCGTCAGTATTCAGGATGCAAAGAGCCGTGAAATTTATGGCCGTTCTGAAAACGTGGCCGAGGCTGAGCCGGGTAACAACTTGGTGCTGACCATTGACCGCAATATGCAGGAAATCGTTGAAAAGGAATTGAAGGCTGGCGTTAGCGAATTCAAGGCAACAAGCGCAAGTGCTGTTGTTATTGATCCTTATACCGGAGAAGTTCTTGCCATGGCGAGCTATCCCACTTTCGACCCCAATTCCAAAAAACAGGGTGTGGGTAGCATGGCTAAGAATGATATCGTCGCCATGTCTTACGAACCGGGCTCTACCTTCAAGGTTATTACCGCTGCTGCTGCCTTGGAAAATAGCGTGGTCTCTCCGGATTCTGTTTTTGAAAACGAAGGCAAGTGCTGGAAGTGGAGCGAAAAATCCGAAAAGATTTGTGATACCCACATCTATGGTGATATGGATATGGCAGAAGCCATGGTTCAGTCTTCCAACATTGTTTATGGCAAGATCGCAGACAAGGTTGGTGCAGAAAAGCTTTACCTCATGGCTCGAAACTTCGGCTTTGGCATGAGAACTTCTGACGCATTCTATGGTGAAGAATCCGGAAAGATCCTTCAGCCTTATGAATTGACTCGTGATGACCGTACTTTGAAAACCATGGGCTTTGGTCACGCATTGATGGCTACGCCGATTCAGCTGGTGATGGCTTACTCTGCAGTGGCTAATGGTGGTAAGCTGATGGAACCCATGATTGTGAAGGAATGGCGTGACTCCAAGGGTAATCTCGTGGAAAAGAGAGAACCGGTGGAAGTTCGTCGTGTGATTTCTGAAAAGACTGCTGCAGACATTCGCCAGATGCTTCACCGTGTTGTGAACAATGGTACTGCAAAGAAGGTCATGAGCAAGAAGATTCCGGATGTGGTTTTCGGTGGCAAGACTGGTACTGCAGAAAAGTACAACCAGGAAACCCACAAGTATGACCGCGATCATCAGGTAGCTTCTTTCATTGGACTCGCTCCTGTTGAAAATGCTCGCTTTGTTTGCATGGTTCTTGTGGACGATCCGCAGACCGCTCAGAAGCACGGTGGTAACACCGCTGGACCGATTTTCCGTCGCATTATGGAAGGCATCTACTATCATCCGGAACTGTCTCCTGCTTCCTATGGCTTGGCCGTTGTGGATTCCAAGAATCGTTGCAAGGGTGATTTCGTTGGTATGAAGGCTGATGCAGCAAAGTCCTTGGCCGCATCCAGAAATTGCCCGGTGAAATTTGAAGGTGAAGGCAGCCGCGTTATTTCCGAACGCAGGGATATGAGTGATAGTCTCGAACTCACCTTGATGCTTGGTGAAATGACCGCAGGCAAGATGCCGGATCTTAAAGGTCTTTCTTTGAAGGATGCTCTGGAAATTGCCGGAAACATCCGCATGAATGTTGAATATACAGGCAAGGGTCGCGTTGTTGCCCAATCCCCGAAAGCCGATGAAGAATTACGTAAAGGGCAGATTTGCAAACTGACGTTGAAGGAGAGAGGCTAATGCTGTCTGATACTTTGATGAAGAACTTGAATGTTCAAGGTTTGTGCGACGATTCCCGCCGCGTGAAGGCAAACGATTTGTTCTTCTCGATTCCTGCTGAAGGAGCCGATGTTTTCGCCCGTAACGCAATTGCTGCGGGTGCTGTTGCTGTCGTTGCCGAAACCGTAGCCCCCGAGGGTTTGACCTCCAAGTGGATTCAGGTTTCCGACGTTCGCGCAGCACGCCTTGAAGCAGCAAAGATTTTCTACAAGGATCCCTTTGCTAAGCTCTCTTGCCATGCAATCACAGGCACCAACGGCAAGACTACCAGCGCTTTCCTTATGGACGCCATGCTTACCGCATCCGGTCGCAAGGTTGCTCTTCTTGGTACCATCAAGAACAAGGTGGGTGACGTTTCCGTTCCTGCCAACTTGACTACCCCGGGCCTTTTGGATTTGTTCGCTTTTGCAGCAAAGGCTGTGGAAGTTGGTTGTACTGACTTGGTGATGGAAGCCTCTTCTCACGCATTGCATCAGGGCCGTGTGGCTGGCATTAGCTACAAGAGCGGATTGTTCAGCAATCTGACTCAGGATCACTTGGATTATCACAAGACCATGGAAGCCTACTTTGAAGCAAAGAAGTTGCTTTTTACAAAGTATCAGGCTGCCGATGGTGTTTCTGTCATTAACATCGATGACGAACATGGCGCAAAGCTTTGTGAAGAACTGAAAGCTGCTGGCCGTAAGGTTGTGGGTGTTTCTCGCTTGGGTGTAGCAAAGGCTGATGTAAAGCCCAATGGCGTTGTGGAAAATACTGAAGACGGCTTGAAGTTTGATTTGGCAGGTTTCGGTACCGCAGGCTTTGGCGCTGACGCTCATTTTGAAACCGCTCTCTGTGGTGATTTCAATGTGGACAACGTGATGTTGGTTCTTTCCTGGGCAAATGCAATCGGTCTTTCCAAGGATGCTATGGACAAGGCTCTTGCCACTGTCCGTGTTCCTGGTCGTTTTGAAAAGGTCTGGAACAAGAATGGTGTCCATGTGGTTGTGGACTACGCTCATACTCCGGATGCCTTGGAACGTGTATTGATGACTGCTCGTTCTCTTTGCCGCGGCAAACTCTCCACCGTATTTGGCTGTGGTGGCGACCGCGATAAGACCAAGCGCCCGATTATGGGTGCTATCGCAGAAAAGCTGGCTGATAAGGCTTGGCTCACCTCCGATAATCCTCGTACCGAAAATCCCGCCGACATCATCAATGATGTTCGCACTGGTATGAAAACTGAAAAGTTTGAAGTTGTTGAAAACCGTGCCGAAGCTATCGCTCGCGCTTGCGCTGAGCTCAAGGATGGTGATTGGCTGGTTGTTGCCGGTAAGGGCCACGAAGACTATCAGATTATCGGCAAGACAAAGCATCATTTTGACGACCACGAGGAAGTGGTGAAGGCAATGGCAAATGTTTAAGCTTGAATTGAAAATTAAGGAAATGCTTGAAATCCTGGAGACCACCGCGGTGGGCGTCAACGGACGTACCATGAACCGCAAGGTGAATCTCTGCATGGATTCCAGAGAACCGGCCAAGGGTGTTGTCTTTTGGCCGATCAAGGGCGCACGTTTTGACGCCCACCAGTTTGTACCTCAGATGGAAAAGGATGGAGCGCTGATGAGCGTTGTGAATCAGGATGCCGCAGGTATCGAAACTTTCAAGATGTATGCACCGGTGGATGATACCACCAAGGCTCTGTTGAAGCTCGCTAAGGGTTATCAGCGTAACTTCAAGGTCAAGAAAGTTGCTATTACCGGCTCCAATGGCAAAACTACTACCAAGGAAATGACCAAGGCTGTTCTTTCTGCCAAGTACAACACCCATGCTACTGCTGGTAACTTCAATAACCATATTGGCGTTCCCATGACCTTGTTCCAGTTGAAGCATTCTCATGAAGCTGCTGTAGTTGAAATGGGTACTAGCGGTCCCGATGAAATCCGCCCCCTTTCCCTGGCTACTGAACCCGATGTTGCTGTGATTACCAACATCGGCGCTAGCCACTTGGAACGTCTTGGCGATTTGGACGGTGTCTTTGCTGAAAAGAAAACTATTACTGCAGGCCTTAAGAAGGGTGGCGTTCTCATTGTGAATGCCGATGATCCTCGTCTTTGCAAGTGCCGTACCAATAGCAGCTACAAGGTGGTGACTTTCGGTATCAAGCGTGGCATCTACAAGCCTGAAAAGCTTAGCTACAACGAAGATAACTGCGCAACATTCTACCTGGGCCGTACCAAGTTCACCTTGAACGTTCCCGGCATTCATAATGTTTATAATGCGCTGGCTGCAATCGCTGTTGGTGAAGCCTTCAAGATTTCCAAGACTGAAATCGCCAAGGCTCTGGCTGGCTTCCGCTCCACAAACATGCGTATGGAACTGAAGAAGGCTAACGGCTTCCAGATTGTCTCTGACTGCTACAATGCAAACCCGTCTTCTACCAAGATGGCTCTGCAGACCATTGGTAACATGAAGGTTTCTCGCCGTATCGCAATTCTCGGTGATATGTTGGAACTTGGCAAGATGACCGACCAGCTTCACGTTGAAATGGGTGAACTTGTTCCCGAAATGAACTTTGACATGCTGCTTACTGTTGGTGAAAAGGCAAAGCTCTATGTGAAGGGCGCAAAGTCCAAGGGCATGAAGAAGGCTTATCACTTTAACAGTGTTCAGGAACTTATTGACAGCTTGACCGAAGTTGTTGCTGAAGGCGATGTCCTCTTGATCAAGGGTAGCCGCGGCATGCACATGGAACAAGTTGTGGATGCAATGCTTCGTCTCACTTCTGTAAAGGCTTAAGGAATCGATAATCGTGAGTAATTCTGCTCAAAATAACGGCATGAACAAGATCCTCCTAGTGGTGGTCTTGATCCTTGTCAGCTTTGGTGTGGCTGTGGTGTATTCCGCATCCGCTCCTTATGCCTTGGCAAACGGCCGTCCTGCAGAACACTACATGTTGTCTCACTTGCCCAAGGCTATTGGCGGCGTTGTGGGAATGTTGGTTCTTGGTCGCTTTGTTGACTATGGCCATTGGAAATGGCTGGGTCGAGTCGTATTTGTCCTGTTCTTCGTTCTTTCTGTTGCAGCCTTGCTTAAGGGCGGTTCCGTGAAAGGTGCAAACCGTTGGATCTGGGGCATTCAGCCTTCTGAATTTATGAAGTTGGGATTAATCATTTGGATCAGTGCCAAGCTTTCCGAGGCTGGTGATAACATCAAGAGTGTCGCCTGCTCTTTGGTCCAGCCGGGAATTCCCTTTGTACTTTGCGCTTTTGTTCTTATTATGCAGCCGAACTACTCCATGCTTATCATGGTCACTGCAATTGTGGTGTGCGTAATGATTACGGCTGGCGTGAATATGAAGTATTTGGGATATGTTGCCGCAGGCGCAATTCCTTTGGCCTTGATTCGTTTGATGACATCGACCCATTCTCGTGCACGAATTCTTGCATTCTTTGCAGAAGATGGTGAAATGGCTGCTTCCAACTGGCAGGGCGATCATGCCTTGCAGGCTCTTGGAAACGGCGGTCTCTTTGGTACCGGTTTTGGCCAAGGTGTCCAGAAATTGGGTTACCTGCCGGAATCCCATAAGGACGTTGTTTATGCGGTTATCGGTGAAGAATTCGGCTTTGTAGGAACCATGCTCGTGCTGATCTTGTTCACCTTGCTGTTTGCCCAGGGCTTTAAGATTGCTCAGAATGCTTCTACCCGTTTTGGCAAGTATCTGGCTCTTGGTCTTACCCTTTCTCTGTTCTTTAACTTCTGCGTGCATGTTTGTGTTTGCGTTGGTCTTTTCCCCACAACGGGTCAGCCTTTGCCTTTCTTCAGCTTTGGCGGAACCAACTTGCTTTACACATCTGCTGCAATTGGAATTTTGCTGAACATTTCTCGCCCCAGCTCTGGTCGAAAGATCAAGGAATCTTTTTCCAGCAGAGCTTCCCTTGAAAGCAGCGTACTCAGGAATTTTGAATTTACAAGGAGTGGCGTATGAAGAAGTTTCTTTTCGTATGCGGTGGTACCGGTGGTCACATTTTCCCGGCAGTAGCTATTGCCGA
This sequence comes from Fibrobacter sp., assembly GCA_024399015.1. Classification (GTDB taxonomy): domain Bacteria; phylum Fibrobacterota; class Fibrobacteria; order Fibrobacterales; family Fibrobacteraceae; genus Fibrobacter. The sequence continues at coordinate 39,097 of JAKSIC010000006.1, read as the reverse complement.
TAGCCTGAAGAAGATGGGCGTGACCGACATTACTTTTGCTGGCCGTAAGGGTTCTATGGAAGAACGCCTGGTTGCAAAGAACTGGCCCTATGAATATATCTCTGCCGAACCTCTTCACCGTGGTCCGTTCCTTAAGAATTTGGCTTTGCCCTTTAAGCTGACCAAGTCTCTTGTTCGCGCTAAGAGCGTTATTAAGAAAGTGAACCCGGACGTTGTTGTGGCAACTGGTGGCTATGTTTCCTTGCCGATTGTTCTGGCTGCAGGTTCTATGGGTATTCCTGTTTATTTGCAGGAACAAAATGCTGTTGCTGGTATTGCAAACAAGGTTGGTTCTCGCTATGCAAAGACAATCTTTGTAACCTCCGAAGAAGCTGGCAAGTCTTTCCCCATCGAAAAGATCCGCATCTTGGGTAACCCGGTTCGCGAATTGCCGACCGAAGACTCCTTGGCTCGTCCGGCAGAATTTGCTGCTGGCAAGAAGGCTGTGTTTATCGTTGGTGGCTCTCAGGGCGCTGCTGGCATCAACAACAAGATTGAAGAAAGCATCAAGGCCATTACCGCTCGTGAAGATGTTTCCGTGGTATGGCAGGTTGGCGTAAAGAACGTTGACGCTATCAACGCTCGCCTCGGTGAAATGCCCAATGTTGCTGTTCGCGGCTTCCTTGATGGCATCTACTCTTATATGAAACATGCAGACTTGATCATCAGCCGTGCTGGTGCATCTGCTCTTGCTGAAATTTTGGCTTTCGGTAAGCCGTCTATCTTGCTTCCGTTCCCGCACGCTACTGCAAACCATCAGGAACATAACGCTCGCGTTGTGGAAAAGGCTGGTGCAGCACTCGTTGAACTGGATGCAGAAGAAAATCATTTGTGGGAAAAGGTGGAAACACTTCTGGCCGACGAAAAACGTTTGGCCGATATGGCTGCTGCAGCAAAGACTTTGGGTATGCCTGATGCTGCCGACCAGATTGCAAAAATTATCCTGGATAAGGAGAATGCATAATGCAGATTAATGATTGCAAACGTGTTCGCCGCCTGCATTTCGTGGGTATCGGTGGCGCCGGTATGTCCGGTATCGCCGAAGTGCTTCACGCTAATGGTTTTATTGTTAGCGGTTCCGACATGAGCGAAAGCGCTGTCGTGGACTACCTTAGAAGTTTGGGCATTCGCGTTGACCCGAAGCACGATGCAAAGAATGTTGAAGATGCCGACCTGGTTGTTTATTCCTCTGCAGTTCCTCATGACAATCCGGAATTGATGGAAGCTCGCAACCGTCGTATTCCCGTAATCAAGCGCGCAGAAATGCTGGGCGAATTGATGCGTATGAAGTATACGCTGTCTATCGCAGGTACTCACGGCAAGACTACCACCACTTCTATCGTTGGCCAGATCTGGGAAGAAGCTGGTTTGGATCCCACCATCATCGTGGGCGGTGTGGTGAAGGGTCACGGTAGTGGCGCTAAGGTCGGTAAGGGCAATTACCTTATTGCTGAATCCGATGAATTTGACCGTAGCTTCCTTTCCATGATGCCGTCTTCTGCAATCATTACCAACATTGACGCAGACCACTTGGATACCTACGAAAATATCGAAGACATCAAGGATGCTTTCGTACAGTTTGCTAACAAGATCCCGTTCTACGGTCAGATTATCCTCTGCCTGGACGATTCCAATGTGCAGCAGATTTTGGCACGCTTGAAGAAGCCAGTGATTACTTACGGTTTCTCTCGTCAGGCAAAGTACCGCGTGGACAACCTCCGTTTCGAAAAGGGTTTCCCGGTATTCGAAATTTTGAACGATGGCGTAAGCCTCGGCGAATTCCGCCTGCAGATTCCTGGCCGTCATAACGTGCTGAATGCAACTGCCGCTGTGGCTTTGGCTGTGGAAGAAGGCATTTCCCCGGATATTGCTCGCAAGGCTGTGGCAGCCTTCGAAGGCGTCAAGCGCCGCTTTGAATTTATCGGTGAAAAGAATGGTGTAATGGTCTTTGATGACTATGCACATCATCCGACTGAAGCAACCGCAACTTTGCTTGGCTTCCGCGATGCTTTCCCGGACAAGCGAATCATCGTTGCTTTCCAGCCGCACCTTTTCACTCGTACCCGCGACCAGCACGAAGCTTTTGGTAGCGCATTTGCCAACTGCGATGTTCTGCTTGCAACTGACATTTATCCTGCCCGTGAAAAGCCCATTGAAGGTGTTACCGGTGCCTTGGTTGCTGATAGCGCCACCGCCCGCGGCCACCGCGATGCCCGTTTCATTGGCGACCAGATGAACTTGCTCCCCATTTTGAAGAAAGAACTTCGCGAAGGCGATGTGGTTGTTCTGATGGGTGCAGGCAGCATCTACAAGCTTGGCGAAACTATTCTCGAGGAATGCATCTAGGATACAGGAACAAAGAACTTGAGTCAACGTGATACTACATTGCTTGGCCGTAGAATTGGCTACAACGAGCGTAAGCGCAAGGAAGCTCGTGTCCAGAAGGTAAAGTCTGGCACGGCTCGCGTGGCTCGCTGGTTTAAGCGTGGTGGCTGGGTTTTGCTCGTAGCCGTCGTAGCTATCGCTGTTGTCCTCTGGCAGGAACGTTTCTATCTCCAGCGCTTCAATCCTCTGGAACTTCGTCATTTGCAGTATGTGGAAATCGAAGGCAACCGAATGCTTTCTTGGGAAGACGTGATGCAGAATGCTCAGGTGGAAACTGGCATGCTTATGTCTGAACTGAATGCTGATTCTGTGGCTTCCAACTTGATGTTGATTCCGTTGATTAGCTCTGTGGAAGTTGAAAAGAGGTTCCCGTCTTCTTTGTACATCAAGCTGCAGGAATCTTCACCGGTGCTTTCCGTGCTGGATCAGGGCAAGGCCAAGGTTTTCTCTGAAAAGGGAATTTCCATGCCTCTCTCCATGGCAACAGCAATGCGCTTGCCGGTCCTGGACAACGGATCCTTGGACAAGGTGGAAGTGATCGCTACGTTCCTGGATACCATGAGGAAGATGGATAACGCCTTGTACGAAGATGTTTCCCAGGTGGGTTGGGATGAAGAGAATAAGGCCGTGGAAGTGTTTTTTAGAGATGTCGGATATCGTGTTCTTTATCCGGCGTCAGGTTGGCAAAAGGAAGATTTCGCCCTTTATGAATCTTTGGGTGAAGGTTTTGCCAAGGACCTGCATTGCGCAGGGGAGGTGGACATGAGATTTCATGGCTTTGCCTATGTAAGGAATTTTGATAAGAGGTGCGTCAATGGATGATAACAAGCAAACCATAAAGAAGGAAGATTACATCTTCGGCCTTGATATCGGGGCGTCCAAGGTGAATCTGTTTGTCGGTATTTCCGAAGGAAGTTCCGTTCGCGTCGTCGAATGCGGTGACTTTCCGTTGGCAAATGCCGAGGAATTCGACTTGATCGTCGAAACCTTGCAGAAGGCTACTTCTCAGCTGGAACTTTCCGCAGGTGTGGACGTCCGTGACGTGTATGTGGGCATTGCTGGTAAGCATGTCCAGTCCATCGGTTTTGAAGGCATCATTACTTTGCCTACTGGCGAAGTTCGTGAAGAAGATATTGAAAACGTGCAGAAGCAGGCTAGCACCCTTCCGGCTTCTGCTGGTGAAATTATCCATGTATTCCCGGGCGAATACACTCTCGACGACGAAGGCCCCATTCGCAACCCGAAGGGTCGTTCCGGCCGTCGTTTGAAAGCTAACGTTCAGGTGGTCACCTCCCGCCAGAACGCTATGCAGAATTTGGCAAAGTGCATTCAGAAGGCTGGCCTCAATGTGGCAGGCTTCGTGCTCGAACCGTTAGCAGCAGCTAGCGCAGTTCTTACCGATGACGAACGCGAATTAGGCGTTGCCTTGGTGGATATCGGTGCTGGCTCTGCTGACATTGCCGTCTTTGTCAATGACTCTGTTCGCTATACGGCATCTCTGGATTTGGCTGGTAACGTGATTACCAGTGACATTTGTAAGTGTCTGCAGGTTCCTATCGCTCTTTCCAAGGCTGAAGAAGTCAAGAAAAAGTATGGTACCTGCGTTATCAGCAACCTGATTGAAGATGAAACTTTCCCGGTTCCCGCTGTTGGTGACCGTGGTGACGTTCCGTGCTCCCGCAAGCTTTTGGCTCAGGTGATCACGGCTCGTGTAAATGAAATCTTCCAGTTGCTGGCAAAGGACCTCAAGAAACATCAATTGGATTCTATCATCAACGGTGGCATCGTCTTGACTGGCGGCTGCTGCTCTTTGGATGGTATTGACAACGTGGCTTCCAAGGCATTTGGCAAGCCGGTTCGTATTGGTCGCCCCAAGGGCATGAGCGGTATTCAGGAAGCATACCAGAATCCGTCCTATGCAACAGGTATCGGCCTTCTTTACTACGCCAATAAGCAGTATCGCGAAAAGAAGAGAAACGAAACAGGCACCCAGATTGCAGTTTCCGTCAAGAAAGGATTCCAACGTTTTGTTGACATCATCAAAGCTTATCTATAACAACATCAACACTCAAAATCAGGGAGATTAAATCATGAGTGAATTCGACAATATCAATTTCGAGGCCAAGTCCCGCATCGTCGGTGACGACAACTCTTTCAGAAACGCTAAGGTTAAGGTGTTCGGCGTCGGTGGCGCAGGTGGTAACACTGTTAACCGTATGAAGCAGATGAATATCGAAGGCGTTGAATACTACGCTGTCAATACCGATATCATGGCTTTGGACATGAGCTTGGCTGATCATAAGATCTCCATCGGCGAAAAGACCACTAAGGGTCTCGGCGCTGGTATGGAACCGGAAAAGGCAAGCAAGGCTGTTGAAGAAAACATTGAAGAACTTAAGGAAGCCATGAAGGGTGCTGACATGGTGTTCGTTACCGCTGGTATGGGCGGTGGTACCGGTACTGGTGCTGCTCCGATCGTTGCTAGCGTTGCTCGCGAACTTGGCATCCTCACTGTCGGCGTTGTGACCAAGCCGTTCCGCTTCGAAGGTAATGCACGTTCCAAGATTGCTCAGCAGGGTATCACTAACCTCCGCGCAGCAGTGGACACCATCATCGTTGTTGAAAACAAGAAACTCTTGACCCTCCTCCAGGCTTCCAACCAGAAGGCTACCATGGAAGAAGCCTTCAAGATGGCTGACGAAATCCTCGGCAACGCAGTGCAGAGCATTTGCAACATTATGTTCCACCACGGCCTCGTCCATGTTGACTTTGCTGATATTCGTAAGGTTATGCTCAAGGGCGGCAGCGCTCTCATGGGTACCGGTTTCGCTCAGGGTGAAAACCGCGGCATTATGGCAGCAGACATGGCCCTCGCTTCTCCGCTTCTGGAAGATATTGACGTCAAGGGTGCATCCGGCGTGCTCATCAACGTGGCTCATGGTGAAAACTACTCCTTGATCGAACATAGCGAAGCTATGGAACACATTTATGAAAAGGTTGGTGAAGAAGGCGATCCGAACATCATCATCGGCGACATCACCATTCCGGAAATGGGCGACAAGGTTTGCATCACCATTATCGCAACTGGTTGCGGTGGCACCTCTGCAGCTCCGGTTCCGCAGGCTCCCGCAATGAGCGCAATGCAGCAGACCATGATGCAGAGCGGTTTCGGTGCTCCGGTTATCCCGACTGCACAGACTGTTGCTGCTCCTGCAGTTCAGGCTCCGGTTGCTCAGAATGGCGTTCAGCAGGCTCGTCCTCGTCCCACTTCTATGAACTTCGTTGCTCTGGCTCAGACTCAGGCTGCTCCCGCTGTTGCTCCCGTAGCTCCGGCACCGGCTCCTGAAATGTTCACTCGCCAGATGCCCGCACAGCAGGCTGCTCCCGTAGCACCGGCTCCTGTACAGGAACTTCCGTCTCTCACCGATTCCCAGGTAATGCGCGCTGTTGGCGCAGCAATGTTTGCAGATCCGGGCTTCAACGCCACTGCAACTGCTGAAGAAACAACTTTCCGCAGTTCTGAAACTTCCGAATTCTCCGCTGTCGCTGATGACGATGTCATGAACGGCGGTACCGCTGGTTTGGAAGTTCCGGCTTGGCAGCGTCAGAACACCATTGCTGAACCTGCTGTTGCAGCACGTCAGACAGTTGTTGCTGGCCGTCAGGAACCGGAAGACTCCCTGAAGCAGGCTGACGTTGACTATAGCCTGCCCGCATACATGCGTATGAACTCCGGAAGGGACTTCTAATCAAAAAATATCAAGACCATTTGGCTTAGTTCCCTGTTCCTTGCTGAATTTCTTTCGGCAGGGTACGCCAAATGCGCCTTAAAAGGAACACACACACACACGAATGCGCGAGTGCGCATTCAACACAACACAAAGGGATTGCCTGGGTCTCCCTGCCTGGGCAATCCTTTTTGCTTTTGTAGATTTTCTACATTCAAAGTAATGATTCGCAATTTTTTCAAAATCTCACTTGCTTTTTTAGGAGTTGCCTCCGCTGTTCAGGCATCTACGGTTGTTCCGTCTGCCGTTTCTGTAGATAGTTCCGTAATTGTAGAACAGTGGCGCACCGGCCTTTGGCAGGATTCCTCCAAGCACAAAGGTTACGTGCAGGTTGGGACAGATTTTGAATTCGGTTTTAATGGCGGTCCCACGGCGTCTTATTTTGCCGCGGATACGGCGGAACGCTATGGCGGAAACTGGCGCGGTCTTCAGATTCCTTTGGAAACAGGCCGTAATTACGAAGAAAGTATTCATCCTTTCTTTACCTTGAGTTTCCGTGCTGGCTATAAGGATTTCCATTTCCTGTTGGAAGCCCCCCTTCGTAAGGATATCGAAGCTTGGTATAACAGCACCACTAAAACCAATTTGACCTATAAGCCCAGCGAGTTGGACATCAATGTGCCGACAAACGCCTATGCGCGTTGGAACAATCCTGTGGGTTATGTTCAGTTTGGCCGATTTGTGGCTGATGTGGCAACATCGCCCAATGACGTTACCATAAGCGGAATCCCTTATCATGACGGTATCCACTGGAAGTTCAATCCGGGCATTTTCCGCTATGACTTTATGCTGAGCTCTCTCAACCCGTGGCTTTATGGTGATATGATTGATCGCACTACGGGCTGTCCGGCCAAGGGTACCGAAGCTTATGTTCAGAAATGCACCGAGCCCAGCCAGCAGGTGGATAACCAACGTGGCAGAATTTATGGTGATAACGTAAAGAACTTGGTGTTCCATCGTTTTGGATTGGAAACCTCCAAGCTTTGGGCTTACGTTATTGAAACCAGCATGGTGGGCGGAAAGCCTCTGGAGTTCCGTTCTTTCAATCCTTTCATGTTCTTGCATGATAACTATGGCTCCGGCTATACTTCGGCCGCTACATCTTTTGAAGTGGGCTTCAAGCCTATTCCTGGTGCAAAATTCTATGGCCAGATGAATATGGAAGATTTGAACAGCCCGGTGGGAGAGGATGATGGCTATGGAACCAGCAGATCCATCATCAATTATATGGTCGGCTACACCCAGGAAATTCCTACGGAAAAGTACGGCCTCTTCACGACACGGCTGGACGTAGTGCTTACAGATCCTGCTTCAAATAACAGCAAGATGCCTTTGCTCAAGTATACCGGCCGTAAGTTGTACCGTAGCAATTATCGTGAACAGAAGGATGTGGACTACGCTGATTCCTATTTCGTAGATTATCCGGTGGGTTATCGCCGCGGTCCCGATGCCTTGGATTTGTGGTTGGATGTCAATTGGAAGTACAAGAACAGGTCCGTAGACTTTAGCTTTGCATGGTTGCAGCAAGGTGATAAGGAACTTTATTCTGACTACACTTCTGCTGTAAATACCAAGGGCTCTACTTCCGGTGTGGAAGAAACCCAGTATGTCTTTGATGTCCTGTATAAGGATAAACTCAAAAGTTGGTTTGAATACTATCTGGGTGGCGGATTTCGCATTTATGATAATTTGGACCACATCAAGGGTGAAAATGGCGCCGATGGCTGGATTCGTGCCGGCGTGAAGTTTATCCTCAACCCTGTGGACTACAGATTTTAATTGTGAATTATGAAGTATGAATTATGAGAATATAATTCGTAATTCGTACTTGGCCCATCCATCATTATTATCTATCTTTATAGGGCCTTTAACAGGAGTTTTTTATGGCTGAAATCGGTACCCCGCTTAGCTCTAGTGCAACTAAGGTTCTCTTCTGCGGTGCAGGTGAACTGGGTAAGGAAGTCATCATCGAAATGATGCGTCTCGGCGTGGAAGTCATTGCCGTTGACCGTTATGCAAATGCCCCGGGCATGCAGGTGGCTCACCGCTCTCATGTGATCAACATGCTGGATGGTGCAGAACTGCGTCGCGTCATTGAACTGGAAAAGCCGGACTACATCGTTCCGGAAGTGGAAGCTATTGCTACCGATACTCTGGTCCAGATGGAATCCGAAGGCTACACCGTGATTCCGACTGCCAAGGCTACCAAGCTGACTATGAACCGCGAAGGCATCCGTCGTCTCGCTGCCGAAGAACTTGGCATCAAGACCAGCCCCTACAAGTTTGCAGATAATTTCGAAGACTTCAAGGCTGCCGTCAAGGCAATCGGTATTCCTTGCGTCATCAAGCCTGTAATGAGTTCTTCCGGTCATGGCCAGAGCGTCATCAAGACCGAAGCTGACATCGAAAATTCCTGGAACATTTCCCAGAACGAAGGCCGCACCGGTAAGGCTAGCCGCGTGATTATCGAAGGCTTCGTTCCCTTCGATTACGAAATTACTTTGCTCACTGTCCGCCACGTGGCAGGTACCGCATTCTTGGAACCCATCGGCCACCATCAGGTTGGCGGTGACTATCAGGAATCCTGGCAGCCCCAGCCCATGAAGCCGGAACTTCTGGAACAGGCCAAGGTGATCGCTAAGAAGGTTACCGACGCTCTCGGTGGCCGCGGTATCTTCGGTGTTGAACTCTTCGTCTGCAAGGATGAAGTCTTGTTTAGCGAAGTGAGCCCGAGACCCCATGACACCGGTATGGTGACCTTGATTTCTCAGGATCTCTCTGAATTTGCTCTTCATGCACGCGCTATTCTCGGCCTGCCCATTCCCAACATTGCTTTCCACGGCCCCAGCGCTTCCAAGGCAATCGTTTGCGATGGCAACTCCACTCAGGTGAAGTTCAGCGGTCTCGAAGAAGTTCTCGCAGAACCGGATACGGGCCTCCGCCTCTTCGGTAAGCCGGAGCTGAAGGGTCACCGCCGTATGGGCGTTCTCCTGGCTCGCAGGGGCACTGTGGACGAAGCCAAGGACGCTGTCATGGCTATGCGTGAAAAGGTGAAAATCACGTTGTAAAAAATGGTTCGGACCCGCGAATTCTCGTAATTCGTACTTCGTAATTAGAAAAAGCTCGGCCTCGCCGAGCTTTTTTACGTCATCTCATACTTTTTAAATCGTACTTCATAATTAAAGATCGCCCCTCCCTCGTTATTTATTCTCCGCAGCTTTCGTAGAAGGCTTCCAATTCCTTGTGGCAATTGATGAAGTACTTCTTCAGACCCGGATCGAAATGGGTTCCCATGGAGCTTACGATGATGTCGTAGGCTTCTGCATAAGACATCTTTTCCTTGTAGCATCTACGGCTGACGAGGGCGTCGTAAACATCGGCAATGGCCATAATGCGAGCTTCCAGTGGAATGCTGTTGCCTTTCAATCCGTTGGGGTAACCGGAACCGTCGTAACGTTCATGATGGTAATGGGTGACGTTTCTTGCGATGTTCACCAGTTCCTGAGATTCCACATCCCTCAAAAGATTTTCAACAATGTAGGCTCCCTTTTCCGAATGGGTTTTCATATTGTTGAATTCTTCTGCGGTATATTTGCCGGGCTTACGTAAAATGACGTCATCGACAGCGATCTTGCCAAGGTCATGCATGGGAGCGACCTTAACCACAGCATTGAAGAACTTGTTCATGTTGCGGTAGGCTTCGTCCTTCTTCATTTCGTTGATGAGAATCTTAACAACCTGACTGGTGCGCTTGATATGACCACCGGTATTGCTGTCGCGGTTTTCCACCATGTTGGCCATGCCGATGATCATCTGTTCCTGGATCACCTGGATATGTTCATCCTTGTTTTGAACGTCGGTAGCCAGGTCGGTATTGTACTTGTCAAGAAGCTTGATGTAGCGCTGGATCTTGGTGTCATCTTCGATGCGGAATAGATAACCGCACGCCTTGGGACCGTGATGCAGAGGTCTTAAGACACTCTTGTAATGCTTGTTCCCGTATTGGAAGTAATCAATGAGGCAACCGTCCTGTGGATTGAATTTTTCAATCTGCCGAATCAGGATGCTGCCAAATTCATCGGCTTCGCGGATCTTTGAATCTACGCGGAAAGTCTTCAGGACAGGGAAGTAGTGAGAGGCGATGTCATTGCATCCAAGGTATTCCTTGTCTGTGGAAACGGACAGGTATGCGTTTTCGTTTTGGTATTCAAGGGTGTCTCGGATTGTTCCCTCAATGTCGTAACGGCCGATGCGATGGATAATGCAAAGCATGATAAATTCAACGGCGATATAGATGGCGGGCATGGCCAGCATGTCGCAACCAAGTTCTCTGAAAATGAAGAAGGAACCAATGCTGAAAAATCCTATGGCGGCAAGACCCCAGAGATTGCGGTAGGAAAAGTTCTTTTTTTTCAGGAGGGAGTAAATGAGAACTGCGCTGCCAGAAATCAGGTAACCGAACAGCATGATGTTGAACAGAATGTGGGTAGGACCGAATACCGGGATAAAGTCCGTCATTCCGTTGCGTTGTACCAGGGTAATGCTCTTATAGAAAATATCGCTGTAGCCTGCGGTTGAGGCGAACGCAAAGATAATGGAGCTGATGGCGAAAAGCGTAATTCGCAGTGCCTTGGTGACCTTGATGTTGCAGATGGTCAATTCGCCAAGGAAAAACAGGAGTGGCACGTAGACTGCACCAACGTAGGCAATCTTATTTGCGAGCAAAGCTTCGCTTACATTGGTCGATTGGGCCAGGAAGTAATGACCAGCGATTTGAATGGTCATTACATAGAACATTGCTGTATAGTAAGATGTTGTTCTTTTGGAGTTGATGATCATCAACAAGCCGATATTGATGAACGATATAATAAGCGCAGCCAGCAAATAGTAAATCAAAACAAAACTCCTCTAAAACGTGAAAAGAATCACGTCTGTAAGAAATTATACATAATTATTTACAAAAAAACTAGCAAACGATCTTGCCTAGAGCAATTATCGCAGCGGTGCGTGCGCGTAGGCGGGTGTTGCCCAGTTTCATGAGATGAACCTTGCCGGCACCGAAATTCTTGACGGCGTCGATTTCCTTGGGGGAGAATCCGCCTTCGGGGCCAACCAGCAATGTGGTTGTGGTGGTCAAGTCCTGGGCGCTGGGAGCGGCATCACCGTCCATGTCGCAAAGGACCAGGTCGCCTTTATAGCTCTTTAACCATTCGGAAAACTCGATGGGACCTTCCACCTTGGTAAGCCAGGGCTTCTTGGACTGCTTCAGGCTGACCAGCGCCTTCAATTCGGCGCGGCGTACGGTCTTCTTTAGGTCGGAATTCTTGGGTTCCTGGGAATAGTCGGTGCGCAAGAAAATGATGCTGTCAATTTCTGTCTGTGCTGCATGGAAAACCACTTCTTCCAATGCGTCGTCTTTCAGACAAGCGATTGCGAGGGAAACCTTGGGTCGTTCCGCAGATGCGTTTTCTACCACGTTCACTTGGACTTCGCAGGCCTTGGCGTCGGCCTTGACGATGGTTGCGTCGGCGTAATGGCCCAATCCGTCGGAAAGCTGTAAAACGTCGCCAATGGCTGCGCGGCAGACGCGAATGGCGTGGGTGCTTTCATTTTCGTCCAGCACCAGGGTTCCAACTGTAATTAAGGGACAATAGAAACGACTGTCAGGAGTTTTCATAGGGTTAAAGATAGCTTATTTTGCTATCTTTGAACCCATGCAAAGTCATAAGCCTGTAAAAGCAGTGGTGTTTGATCTGGACGGTACCCTCTACCTCAGTGGTCGCCCGTACCCGAAGGCAGTAAAGACGGTGAACCGTGTGGCTAGCCAGGTTCCGGTCTACTACCTGAGTAACAACACCAGCAAGTCCCCGGTGTTCTACGAGAACCGTTTAAAGGTTATGGGCCTGCCTCTCACTGACGAGGCTATTATCTCTGCGTTGTACCTTTCCCTGGATGCGATTCACGAAGAAGGCATCAAGAACGTTTTCTTCTTTGCCAACCCCGAAGTTACGGAATGGTTCGCTGCCCAGGATCCTAGCTTGAACTTGCACCCCAGCGTGGCCGATACTGAACTGGTGCTTATTGCGTACCACAACTCCTTTGACTACCGCGAACTTTGCGAACTTTCCTTCCGCGTGCAGCGCAAGATTCCCTTCTGGGTGACCCACACGGACTTCGTTTGCCCCGATGCCAACGGTCCTGTGCCCGATATCGGAAGTTTCATGGCCCTCCTGAAGACCGCCTACGGTGTGGAACCGGAAAGGAGTTTTGGTAAGCCCAACCCGGCCATGCTTTCGGACCTTTTGAAAAAGTACGAACGGTCAGAAATCCTTTTTGTGGGCGACCGCCTTTACACGGACTACGAACTGGCACGCCGTTCTGGCTGCCGTTTCGTGCTGCCCCTCTGTGGCGAAACCAAGCGCGAAGACCTGGAAAAGTTGACCGAAAAGCCCGAGTATGTGGTGGAAATGGTCAGCGATATCGACTTTGAAGGCTTTTTCGAAGGACGCCTTTAGTGCGCTTTTTTGTTGCCGTCATCCTCGCAATTTTTTGCGTTTCTGTTTCCGCAGCCAAGTTGACTGTGGCTGTGACTTTGCAGCCTTACGCTAACGTGGTTTCTGAAATCGGCGGTGACCAGCTGGAGGTGGTAACCTTGTTGCCTCCTGGGGCCGATCCCCATACCTTTGAGCCTAAGCCATCCACCTTGAAGGATTTCGCCAAGGCCTCTGTTTATTTCAGCGATGGTTCCGGCATGGACGAAGCCTGGCTTCCTCGTTTCAAGGGAGTGAACAAGAACGTTCAAATTGTCTCCCTGTCCAAGGATATCAACTGGATGGAGGAAGACGAACATCATCACCACGAAGTAGAATCTGCCGCAATTCACGCAGGTGAAAAATCCGTCGCAGAACATGATGATCACGACGAAGGGGAGGAACTGGATCCCCACCTGTGGACTTCGCCCTTGCAGATGATGCAGGTTGCTCGCAATATTTGCGATGCCCTGGTGCAATTGGATTCTGCAAACGCTGATTTGTATATTGAAAGATGGTTTGACCTGACGGAACGTTTGAAAAAGCTTGATGCCGAGTTGCGCGCCTCCATTGCAAAGCTGCCCCAGCAGGCAAGAACCTTTATCGTATTCCATCCGTCTTACGGCTACTTCGCCCGGGACTACGGAATGACGCAGCTGACTGTGGAAGTGAACGGCAAGGAACCGAAGCCCCGTGACTTGTTCAACCTGGCAAAGACGGGCAAATCAAATAACGTCCATATCGTGTTTGTGCAGCCTCAGTTCAGCAAGCGTGCCGCCACAACCATCGCCCGTGAACTGGATGCCGTCATTCTGGATACGGACCCGCTGTCCTTTGAATACGAAAAGAACATCAGGGCTTTGCTTTTCGCCATAGACGGAAACCGCAAGGACTAACTATATTGGTAAACGATGAACGCCATTGAAATCAAGAATCTTTCTTTCGCCTACGGCAAGACCCCGGTGCTTTCCAATGTGAACTTGGAAATCGAGGAAAATGATTTCGTTGCCATTATCGGCCCCAATGGCGGTGGCAAGTCTACCTTGATGCGTTTGATCGTGGGTCTTCTCAAACCCCAGTCTGGTGAAGTTCGCCTCTTTGGCGAAAAGGTTCCGTCCAACAAGGTGGCGGTGGGGTATGTTCCCCAGAATACCAACAAGAATATTGAATTCCCCATAACGGTGGGCGAGTGCGTTGCCCTGGGCAAAATCGGTCTTAAGCCGAAGTCTCCGGAGGTTTCCGCCGCTCTTTCCAAGGTGCACATGGAGGGCTACCTGGATCGTCGTCTTGGGGAACTGAGCGGCGGCGAACGCCAGCGTGTCCTTATTGCCCGCTCCCTGGTGTGTAATCCCCGCATTCTCTTCCTGGATGAGCCCAGCAATAATATCGACGCTGCCGGCCAGGAAAACCTTTATAATATGCTGGCTGAATTCAGTTCCAGCATGACCATTGTGGTGGTGACACACGACCTGATGGCTCTTTCCAATCGCGTGAAGAGCATCGTCTGCGTCAACAAGGATGTCCATTACCACGAAGGTTCCAACCTTACTCGCGAAATGATTACCGATGCCTATGGCTGTGAAGTGGACTTGATTGCCCATGGTATTCCTCATCGCGTTTTGGGCAGTCATGATCACACACACGGGGGTTGCTGTGAACATCATCATGAACATCATCATGAACACCATCACGAGCATGGTCACGAACATTAATAGATAACAAAATCATTGATAAAAAAAGGCCCCGCTTTCGCGGAGCCTTTTTATTCTATAGGAGGAGAGAAAAATTCGTTTTAGCGGAGGTCGGCGACGCAGCGAACGTAGAGGCCCTTGCTTGCGCTTTCGTCGGTGCGGTTGATGCTCTTGGCTTCGCTCTTGAATTCCCAGGAACGGCCGGTGTTCTTCTTGACGGTGGAAGCGGACCAGTAGTGACCTGTGGTAGAGCTTTCGCAGTAGCCGTCCCAATCCTTGCAGCCACCTTGGCCAAGATCCTTCCAATCAAGCTTGGAACGATCTTTCTGGTAATCGCGCCATTCGCCATCGTCGGGAAGGTGCCAGCCTGCGGGGCAAGCCTTGTTTGCTTCCTGGTGGCTGTAGAAACGACCATACTTCTTGCAGAAATCTTCGTTTTCCATGAGGCACTGGCGGGGAGTGGAAATGCTGAATGCAAGGTTCTTCTTCATCCAAGCCTTGTCCCCGCGAATTTCAATGGAATACTTCTTGCCGTCACGCTTGTCGGTGAGGGTCTTGCCGTCCATGGAAATGTTCTTGCTTTCCAGGGCCATCTTGAAAAGTTCTTCTTCGGACATATTTGCGGCCGGCTGTTCCAAGGCTTCGCTCTTCTGGTGAGTCATCTGGGTCTTAGCCTTGCTCATCTTCACGGATTTCTTTACGCCCATCTTGTGGGGTGCAGCAAAGCCTGTGCTTGCGAAAAACGCAGACACGACTAAAGCGGTAACGATGTGCTTTGGAGAAATAACGAACATACTAGCCTAATCCTTTAAGGCGCACATTGTGGACTGAAACTTACGGTCCCGCGCCATCTTGGTTTTAATATATACCGAGGATTTTGAAACTAGTTGTTATAAAAAGTTTTCAAAACAAAAATGTGGCGCCTGCTACACCTGGAAATGCCCACAAGGAGAACTTTTTGTTCCGATTTTTATGCAATGTAAGAACTCCGTAACTTACACCGGTTCCGACTAATGCCCCTATAAGAATATCGGTGGGGTAATGCTTTCCTGCGGCTACACGAAGCACGCTTTCGAATCCTGCCAAGGAAAATGCCAATGCTCGTACAAGCCCCGTATTTGCTGAGTTGGGGAAGACTTGGTCATACCATTCCGAGGCGAAAACCGCTACCGTAAAAGCGGCGGAAGCATGGCCCGAAAAGAAGGAACCGTAGGCTTCCCCCTTGGCATTTTGGGCTGCCTCTTTTCCCTTTTCGCATTCAGAATAGATGTAAGGGCGCGGCCAAATTTCCAAAGAGCGGGTCGCCAGGTTTATTCCGCTTTGGAATAATACGGATTGGAAGAACATAAGGGAGAATGTGGCGAATTCTTTTCCGTTGGACGCTCCACTATACCATGCATAACCACCGATGGCCAAGGGTGCAACTGCGATAACGGATCCAATATCGCTCATTAAATCTGCAGTTTCGCTGTAACGGCCCATGAACTTTCTATCCCAGGGGAGGAAGTCTTTGGCAGGGCGCAAAGCGTCGCGGTCCTTGATTTCCATCTGGCTGTGAAGGTAGGAACCGATTCCCTGGGCAGCGGCTCCTAATACAGAAAGTGTAATATCCAAGGTGGGGGAGAGTTCGTATTCAATCTCTGCGGAAGCCTTGGATGGGGTACACCACAGGCATAAAATGGCGGATAGGGCCAGAGAGCGTATGATTGAACTTCGTTTTTCCACAGGCCTAAACTAAAAAAATTATATTGGCAGTATAACTTCCTACGGAGTTTTTGTGGCAAATTCAAATTACACTCGCGAACCTATCGTTCCTAGCATGGACCTCTTCGGCACCATTTCCGACGAAATGCGCCTGAAGATTCTTTTGCTGTTGGACCAGGCTGAATTCACCGTCAACGAAATCAAGGATATTCTGGATATTCACCAGAGTAACGCCAGCCGCCACCTGGCCAAGCTTTCCTCCTGCAACTTGCTGAAGGACCGCCGCGACGGTATCAAGGCCTACTATCGCCTGAGTGAAGAACTTTACCTGAGCAACCGCATGCTTTCCATGATCCGCGAAGCCTACGAGGAACTTCCGGACAAGGAAATCCTTAAGTGCCGTGCTGCCCAGGCCTTGGAAGAACGTTCCGATAACACCAAGAACCAGATTCATAAGCTGGACCAGGCAGGCGGTAGCCTCAAGGCCCAGATCAGCCTCTTCAGCAAGTTGATGCAGCCTTTTGAAAACGCTGTGGACGTGGGCTGCGGCGAAGGCGGCGACTTGTCCTTGATGCTTTGTGGACGTTGCAAGCACGTGACCTCCCTGGACTGCGATCCCAAGGTCATTAGTGGCTTCCAGAAGATCTTGAAGCAGAAGGGTATTACCAATGTGTCTCCCAAGGTTGCAGACATGGTAAAGACTGGCCTTCCTGCAGATTTTGCGGACTTGGTCCTCATGAGTCAGGTGCTCCATCATGCTATGGACCCGCGACTGGCTCTCAAGGAAGCCGTCCGCATCTTGAAACCGGGTGGAATGCTTGCCTTGCTGGACTTGGCTCAGCACAAGGAAGAATCCTTCCGCACCACCCACGGTCATATTTGGCTTGGTTTCGACCGTTCTCAGCTGGAATTTTTCGTGAAGGAACTGAACTGCACCGTTCTCGAAAGCGAAATCATCCCCAGCGAAAACGAGGTGGACAAGAAGTTGCCTGTTATTTGCATGATTTTGACGAAAAACGATTAAAAAGTGTGATTTTTAACAGACCCGACTTGCATTTTTTTGGAAAAACAAATATTTTGTGAAACAGAAATAAACATTAAGGAGTTTAAGTATGGCCAGAATCATTAAGTATGTTGCAATTATCGCCGCTTGCGTTATTTCCGCTTTTGGTGTCTATTGCCTCATGAAGACTACCGTGACCGACGAAAACACCGTTGACTAATTGGTCCCGCAAATAGTTCTTTGTACGCCTCGTTAAAAACGGGGCGTTTTTTTTATTCCCGCGCACCTTTACTAAATTGTCTGCCATGAAGATTTTTGAAAAGAAACCTGCGTTTTTTGCGGCTATGTCCGTGCTGTTCTTCGCCATCCTTCTGGTGGTGTTCCGTGGATTCGCTTTTGATTCTACTCAGTTGATGCTGAATAGCGACCAGCTGAATGGTATCGGTAGCCGAATCCTCCGTACCTTCAATGCTGTCCTTACAGAATGGGACGATAGCCGCTTGGGCGGTGTGCCGACTATCGACGCTCTCTTCGCCGATGCCTATCATCCCCTGGTCTGGGTGCAGTTCCTTATGGATCCGGCTCGTGCCGTAGGTTTCAAGTTTATCCTCACCCTGTGGGTTGCTTTCATGAGTGCCATGGCTTTGGCCTGGAACCTGACGGATAACAAGTGGTGGGCTGGCCTTCTGGGTATGCTTTATGCCTTCTCCCCGGAATTCTTCACTTACCTCTACGGTGGCCACGATGGTAAGATGATGGTGTTCGCCATCGCTCCCTTGGCTTTGCTTGCAATCCGTAAGGTGGTTCGTACCGGCAGCATTCCTTATATGATTGTGCTTGCTTTGAGCGTTGCCTGGATGATTCTGGGTTCCCACTTGCAGTTGACTTACTTGTTCCTGTGGGGCGCTGGCCTTTATACTCTTTATGAAATCGCTTTCCATTGCAATGGTCTTCAGACCCGCGGCAAGCGTATTGGTCTTGCTGCTATCGGTCTCGCTTTCGGCTTGGCAATTTCCTGCTTCCAGATTATTCCGCCTTATCTTTACACCACCACTCAGTCTGTCCGTGGTGATGATAGCCATACCAATTATGGTCACGCAGTGAGCTGGTCCCTGCATCAGGAAGAAATGGCTCAGATGCTTTTGCCGGGCTTTGTCGGCGTTGATGTCTACGAACAGAATGAAAAGACTGGCGACCTGGAAGGCAGTTCCTTTGTGAACGTGACCATGGATGAATACCGCAGCATGGCTTCTGGTGGAGGATCCCCGTTCTACTGGGGTCACAATGCCTTTAAGCTGGACCACAACAATGCTGGCGCTCTCTTGACTTTCCTTGGTTTCCTCTGCCTGTTCCTGCCGGGTAAGCGTCGTTATGCCGCTTTCTGGGGTATGGGTGCCGTGGTTGCTCTTAGCTATGGTATGGGCGACCATTCTCCTTTGTTCAAGTTGTGGTACAATATTTTGCCGGGTGTCAAGAATTTCCGTGCCCCGGGTATGGCTTTGTTCTGGTTGCCGCTCTTGTTGGTGATGATGGCCGGACCTGTGCTGAAGACCTTGACTGCAACCGCTTCTACAGAAAATCCGGAAGAAGTTGCTGCTTTGGAAAAGGACCGCCGTGGTTTGATGCACGGTTCTGTAATGTATGTGATTTTGCTGGTGCTTGCTGTGATTGCCCGTTTTGCGTGGACCACCTTTATCGGCCCCGTCGGTCTCGTAGTGATGATTGCCTACGCGGTTCTCTGCCTGGGTGTCATGAGTATGGATGACCAGGGTAAGAAATTCTCTGTTGCAAATCTTATGGATGCCTATAAGGCAGGTTTGCCGGGAACTCATCGCGGTGTTCAGGCTTGCATCTTGTTCGGTTTCGCATTCATTGGCGTGATGCTGATGAGCGGTCAGAACTTGATGAATGATCCTATTACAGCTCCTTATTTCAAGCCTCTGAATGAAGTGGTGATGAACGCAACTGCAGGCAAGGTGATTCCTGGATTCATTTTGATTCTTGTTGTTATTGCCGCTACTTGGGGCGTGTTCAAGTGGAAGGCTGGTGTTGCTGCAAAGGCCGCTGTACTCGCCATTTTTGCTGGTGTAGAACTGTTCTTTATCAATGGAGCTTTCGTTCAGAACGTTCCTGCTTCTGAATACTTGCAGCCCACCAATCCCATTGCTGCTGCAATCAAGGCTCCTTATAAGGCAGATTCTCTGAATACTCCTCGCATTCTTTCTATTTCCCGCAACAAGGCTTTGAGTGGTAACATTCTTCCGCAGTACCACCTGCGCAATGCCGACGGTATTCATGATAATGAACTTGCAAGTTACCGCGAATTCCGTGGCGGTCAGAGAAATGCCAACTACTTGATGAACCTTACCATGAATGACATCAATCAGGGTGCGCTCAATCCTAATATTCCGCGTCCGTTCCTTGACTTGATGAACATCAGATTTATCGTTCAGGATTTCTCTCAGAATATGCCTGTTACCGTAAACTTTACTGCAATGGGTGAGGCTTACCTCTTCGGTGAAGCTGTTGTGATGGATGATGAAACAGCCCTTAAGACTTTGCATGAACAGTCTGCTTTGCGCGTGGAAAAGACTGAAGAACCGGTCGCAGAGCCGGTTGCTGAAAATGTCGCAGATAGCACTGTTGCTGAAGGCTCCGCGGATTCTACTGCTGCTGTTCCTGTTGCTGCAAAGCCTGCTGCATCGAAGTATGCTGATGAAGAAGGAAAGTTCTTCTTCAAGGAAAAGGTTATTTTGTCTGAAGCTCCCGCCAATGACTATAAGGGAAGCGTCGCTGCAAACGGCCCCATCCAAGGTTCAGCAAAGCTTATCGCTAGTCCTAAGATGGATACCCAGGTGTTTAGTGTAGAAGCTAACCGTCCGGGCTTTATGGTGGTTGCTGGCAACTATCATCCTTACTGGAAGGCTTATGTGAATGGCTCTGAAGCTAAGGTTTACAAGGCTTTTGGAACTCTTCGCGCTGTAGAAATTCCTGCAGGTAGGTCTGAAGTCCGTATGGAATATCGAAGCGCTCCGTTCCACGCCAGTGTCAAGGTGAGCATTGTTGCCTTGATTCTTTTGGCTGGCCTTGGCGTGTTCGCTGCAGTCCGTAGCCGCAAGGCATAACGGTTGCCTATAGCGTTCCGCGACATTTCGCAGAGTTGAGCTGAAAATGAAAACGCAGTCCTTGGGATTGCGTTTTTTGTTTTGACTCGTGGGCAAAAAAAGAAAACCTCCCGAGGAGGGAGGTTTTAAACTTTAAGGTCTGGTATCTCGTCCAGGAGGCATCTTGATGTAATAGATGGCGCAGGGAACAATGATGCCCAGAAGGTAGAGAACCAACATGATGTTGTTTCCGATGGTATTGGCGAAAAAGTCATCGGAAATGGCGTAATGCAATGCGAAGAGGATGATGTCCACCAGGACTCCCGCCAGGATGTATTGAATCAGTCTACCCATTAAAAAACCTTTAACGTCGAAAGTTGTACCTGTAATTTAGCTTTTAATGGGCAAAAAAACGCCGTTTTTATGGGTAAAAAGATTTTATAAAAGGTGTAAGATAGGGAGAAACTGGTGATTTCAAGAAAAAGACCTGCAAAACGTGTAACTTATTGAGTGTCAATGACTTGCGTGTTTGGAAATTAGTTAAATTTGTAGTATGAATATTCGAATTTCTGCAATTGCTTTGTCTCTTTTGATTGGCTATTCCTTTGCCGCAGACCCTCGCATGGAACAGGGGGCAATTTTTGAGGCAAAGGGAAACTATGAAATGGCTTTGGGTGAATACCGTGCCATGCTGGCTGAAAATCCCAAGAACTCCGAAGCATATTTTGCTGCCGCTGAAGTCCGCGTGAAGATGAAGGACTATAGTGGTGCTTTGGCCAACTACCGTTTGGCATACAAGTTTGATCCGACCATGAGCGCAGCCTACGAAGGTGCTGCCAAGGTCTACGAAGCTCTGGGCCAGAAGTCCAAGGCTGCAGATGAACGCGCTAAGGATCCGAAGAATCGTCCGGTGGAAGAAGTGGCAGAAGCTCCTGTCGTAGCTCCGATTGAAGCTTCCTCTGTAGAAACTCCTGCTGCAGAACCTGCGAAGGTTGCTGAAGCTCCGAAGGCGGAACCTAAGGTTGAACCGGCTCCCGTGGCCGAACCTAAGACTGAATCTGCCAAGGTTGCTGAACCCGCTCCCGCAAAGGCTGCAGAATCGGTGAAGGCTGCAGAACCTGCACCGGCCAAGGTCGCCGAAGCTGCTCCAGCCAAGAAGGAAGAACCGAAGGCCGCCGCTCCTGCTCCGGTTGAAGAAAAGGCCCTTCCCATTGATCCTTTTGAAAGAGGTAAGGCTCTCTTTGCAGAACAGAATTATGCCGAAGCAGCAAAGGCTTGGCGCGAAGTTTTGAAGAAGACACCGGGTCATGCTGGTGCTTACTTCTATGCCGGTCTTACCCGTTTTGAAATGGGTGAAATGGACAAGGCTGAATACAACTTGAAGAAGGGCTTGGAATACAAGGAAGAAGGCAACGAAGCCAACTACTACTTGTCTCTCATTTATCAGAAAAATTCCAAGGTGGATCAGGAACAGAAGTTCCTGGCTGCTTACTTGAAGAAGGCTGGTCCTGCTGCAAAGAATCGCAGAAATGCTGAAGAACGTTTGGCTGCCATCAAGGCTGCAAAGGCTGAAGCAGACAAGGCTGCCGCAGAAGAAAAGGCCGCAGCTGCAGAAAAGGCTGCAGAGACCAAGACTGCTGAAGCTCCTGCAAAGGACAAGGCTGCTCAGACTGCTGCAAAGAATGCGCCTCAGGCCGCTGCCACTGAAACACAGACTGCAGAAGCAGCTCCCGCTGAAGCTCCTGTAGAACCTTCTGTGAAGAACGCTAATTTGTTGGTAACTTCTGGTAGTTTGGAAGCTGCTCTTCAGATGTACAAGACTTTGCTGGAAACAGAACAGAATCCAGAAGAACGTTATTTCACTATGCTCCAGATGGGTAACATCTATCGCGAAATGCGTGACTTCCACAGTGCCGTTACTCGTTACCGCGAAGTGGTGCAGCAGTTCCCGGATTCCGACTGGGCTACCGAAGCAGAACGCGCTTTGGAAGACGCTGTTTGGCTTGAAAAGCATGCCAAGGAATTGCCCAAGAGAAAGCGCTAGTTTTTTCACGGTCAAAGTTTAAGAAAGTCCCCTGAAAAGGGGGCTTTTTTTATTTGTACGAAAAAGTCCACATTTTGAAAAGTCCGCGTTAGACGTTATATTTAGGGTACTGCCTGCGGATTGTGGTGTTTATGGGTGATGCAGGCGAGGATGGGTATGAAAAACTTTGGAGTGAAGAGCCTTTGTGCAAAGGCTTTCGTAGGAACAATCTGTGCATTGGCTGCTGTTGCTGTTGCCAATCCTCCGTCAAATTACAGTGGATGGGATCTGGTCTTCGAAGATAACTTCGATGGCGATGCTCTTGATTTGAAAAAATGGAATCCCACTTACAACTGGGGCCACACTCACAACCATCGTGCCTATTGTGCAGAAGAAAACGTCATTGTGAAAGATGGCAAACTGATGCTGAAGGGCGAAGCTAAAAAGCATCCCAAGGCAACGGGCACTGCCAAGTTCAACGGCAAGGAAATTCCTGTAGATTACACTTCCGCAGCTATCGATACCAAGGGCCATTTCGAAGTGAAGTACGGCTACATTGAAGGCCGATTCAAGGCTCCGAAGCATAAGGGAACCTGGCCTGCCTTCTGGACCCTGCAGGATGGCTGGCCTCCGGAAATTGATATTCTTGAAATTCCTGCCTCCCGTAAGCAGCACCATTACTACTTGCATTACACCACTCCGGATTGGTACAATAGCCATGGCTCCGCCTGGGATCACGAAGCTTCTTTCGGTGGTCACAAGGATGATGATGTAGACCGTTCTGCAGACTTCCACACTTACGCTGTGGAATGGGATGAGTCTACCTTGAGCTTCTACTTTGACGATAAGAAGTTTGCAAGCTATAATCGCCCCACAGAAATTAAGCAGCTGTCTGCTCAGTATATCATTGTGAACCTGGCTATTGGCGGCTGGGCTGGAGATGATATTGAAGTTACAGCCAATAATCCTGCTTACTTTGAAGCGGACTGGGTTCGCGTGTGGCAGGCTAAGCCGGCAAAGCCAGATACGGTCTTGATTTATAATGAAGCCTTCAAGACTTGTATGATGCCTAACAGCGAAAAGAAATTGGTTCTCGGTGATTGCGCTGATGAGTCTGCTGTTGCTTTGATTACTCCGTTATCCGCTACAACGTTCCGAATCAATTTCGGTGATATGGTGGTGGAAATGCCCAACGAAACTACTGATCCGGGTGTTACTGCAGGAGTTTATACTTGGAACGGCAAGAACCATCAGAAAGTTGTACTTGAAAATCAGTACAGCAATCAGTACCGTTTGAAGATGCTTCATAGCGGTCATTATCTGCGTTCTACTTCTGATGGACAGCGCGTTGTTCAGGACTGGAATACCAGTTGGGAATGGAACCAGAAGTGGCGTATTATGAAGCCTTCGGAATATAAGCCGGAAGAATCAAAGCCGGATTCTACAGTAAAGGATACCACGGCTCAGGACTCCACTTTGTCTATTGGTGTTCGTGAACTTCGCGGCAATAACGATATCGCAGGCCGTGTTTATCAAAGCCAGGTGTTCCGCAAGAACGGAATGCTCTATGTGGAATTTGGTGAAGCTAAAGCTTACAACCTTAAGGGTCGCAGAATCAATAAGTAGTTTTTTGACGCTTTAGCTATTCAAGTGTGCTTATGAGGGAGTCGAGACGGTGAGTAATCACTTCGGCTCCCTTTATGCTTAGGTGGTCTTTGTTGATGGCCATATCATCTGTATAGTCGTGATCACCCATTTTATATTCGTCCATCAAAATGAAGTTCGGATAATCCTTGGACAAATCAGAAATCTTTTGGATCCTTTCATTGGCCTGGCTTCTGCGGAAACCATACCTAGCGAAAGAACCTGTGTTCTTGTAACCAGGACTTTGTGGGAAGATGATTCCAATAACAGTAATGTTGTGCTTCTTTGCTAAACTGAGAATGGTTTCTAGTTCGTCAAAGTTTTCTTGGTATAGAGTTCCCTTGTCTGCCCAGGTGCTGTCGTAATCAACAGAGGGCTCGCTTTCCCAGCCACCAGCTTCTGCTCCGTCAAAACCAAGCGTGGGCATAAATCTTGATTCAAAAAGTTCAAAACCGGGGGATTCGTGGGTGAGTTCCAGCAGTCCTTCTGGATAGCCGTCTTTCCAGAAGTTGTGGTTTTCATCGTAGACGTAGCCGATGTATTTCTTGTAATCGGAGCCGAAGAAATAATCGTAACTATCATTCTTGCTTCTCCACCACATGTCAATATCTAACGAAAGGACCAGGTATTTCAAATCCTTGAGGTTGTTCAACAAGTAATTTTCAAAGATGTATCTGGAGTTGAAAATGGAGTTGGGTATGTGCGAAAGATTAATTGCCTTTAACGACGGATCCATTTGAAGAGGGATAAGTCCGTTTTGAGATCTGGATGAGCCGACAATGGCAAGTTTGGAATCTCTGTTACCCCAGAGAATTTCCATTTTGTAGCGAAGCATCATGGCAAGTTCGCTGCCGCCGGAATAGAAGTACATGCCTGCGCTGTCTAAATCCAGTTCCGTTTCGAAATCGAGTTTTGCTGTGTTCACCCAGAGGGACGGATGCCACAGTTCGTCTCCATCTACCAATTCTGTGATGGAGGAATCGGTAATGTCGATAAGAATGATTTTATCGTGTGCACTGTGCTTATTTGTAAGTGTTGCAACAACAAGGTTGCTTGATGCCCATTCCGTGTGGTCAAAGGTGTAGTTTGTCAGAGCTTTAATGGATTGGATGATTTTCCCGTTGCTGTCTGCGATGAACAATCTTTCGTGGACTTTGTAACGGGAGCCCACAAAGTCTTGTCCGGTTTTCCCACTAAAATCTAAGAACAAAGTGCGCTTGCTTTGGTCCTTGGCGAGGCTTACATTGCATGCCTGTTCTTCATTGTACCAGACGGTGTCTATGGCTGAGCTTTGGAAAATGTCTTTGTCTGTTGCGATTCTTGCGCGGAGGAACGGGGCTCCGGAAACAGCCAACTTGTTGTCGCTGCTAATCCCGCCATGATAGTTCCCGTCAAAAAGTTTTTCGGGAGTACCGAACTTTCCATCCTTGAAAATAACTTGCCAGGTGGAAGCGGACTTGAAAGCGGCCTCTTCTTCTGTAGACATGGTGGAGGACACGTACACGATTGCGGTGTCGCCATTGTCAAGTACGCGCCAGCGAGGAATTGCTGCGGATTCGACATCGAGCTTGACAAGATGATCCCCATTTTCGTTTAGGTCGCGAACATAAAGTTCGGAAGGTTCATCAACGCTTTCCAGCATGGTGCAGAATGCGACCTTGTTTCCGTCGGGGGAAATTTCTGGATGGTACACAGACAACGAATCTTGAATTTCATGGACAGACGTTGCTCCCGCCTTGTAATCTATGTAGACAAGATTTTCTGTCATATCGTTTCTGAAGGCAAGCTTTACCTTTGATGTGCCTGTCAGATTTTGCATAGTGGCGGAATTTACCAGCGAGACGATTCTGCTGTTGCTGGAATTTCCTTTCTTGTCTAGCCATGATGGGTTCGGAATAGAACCGTGTGCTAGACGGAAGCCGATATAACTGTTTTGTGTTACTGAAGTAACAGTGTAGACATCGCTTCTGTAGAAAATGCTAATGGCTTCAGTGGGCTGGAAATAATAGGCCCCCTTTAAGACTCTTTCGCCAATGCTTCCTCCATCAGGTGCTCCAATGAAATTTTGCAGGGTGGTGTCTTTAAAACTGCTTTTCCAATCGTTGACCCATTCCCTCACATTGCCGGACATGTCGCAAAGCCCGAATTTGTTGGCGGGCTTTGAGCAAACTTTGTGAGCAACGTAGTCGGAATTGCTGCCGTTCCAGGAATTGTCGATATTCCAGTCTTGGCTGGCGGCGTACATCCATTCTGCTTCTGTGGGAAGTCTATAGGATTCCCTGTCTGGATGGAAATTGAATCCATCCATTCTAATGCAATTGCCTGCATCGTTGAATGAAAGCTTTGTGTAGGTGTAGGCTGTGTCAAATTTTTCAGCCTTGCTTCTAGCGTTTGCAAACAATACTGCATCGTAGAAGGTGACGCTGGTAATGGGTAGAGAGTCGCCAGAGCAGTTTGTTGTTCCAAGGTCGCTGCCGAATTCTTTTCTCATAAGAGTTTTGAATTCGCCACAGGTGACTTCGTGCTCGGAAAGACTGTAGTCGTAAGTGAACTTTACAGCCATTTGCGGGCGTTCTTCTAGTTTGGAAGAGGGATTGTTTGTACCGATGAAAACCGTTGAATCTGTGGCCGCGATGGTCACCATGGACTTCAACGTGTTTTTCTCATTAAATCCGGAATCGCCAGAAGCGGAATGGCTGTCGTCGGAGCAGGCCACAAGAGATGCTACCGCAAGAAAGGGAATAAATCTTTTTGTGGTGGAAAATCTCATTGTGGCAATCTCCTGCGAGGAAACTAGATGACTTGAACCAGCAAGCCCTTGAGGTACTGACCTTCGGGAAATGCGGTGTTCACCGGATGGTCGGCGGGCTGGCCGAAACGTTCAATGATCTGGAAACGACGGTGGGCATCTGCTGCGGCGTCAGCGATAATCTTCTGGAACAAATCCATTTCCATGAGGCCGGAGCAGCTGAAGGTTGCCAGCATGCCGCCTTCTGCCAGAAGCTTCATGGCGAGAAGGTTGATATCCTTATAACCGCGGCAACCCTTCTGCAGGTTGTCCTTGGAGTCCACGAACTTAGGCGGGTCCAGAACGATAAAGTCGAAGGTTTCTGCCTTGTCGCGGCATTTGCGCAGGTACTGGAACACGTCGGCTTCCACATGGGTGGCGTGGGCGGTAGAAAGCTTGTTGCGCATGATGCCTTCCTTGGCAAGCATCAGAGCGTCCTTGGATACATCCACCTGGTAAACCTTTTCGCAACCACCGCGGAGTGCGTAGAGGCCGAAACCGCCAGTATAGCAGAAGCAGTTGAGAACCTTCTTGCCCTTGGTCAGTTCGCCCACGCGGCGGCGTGCGTCGCGCTGGTCCAGGTAGTAGCCGGTCTTGTGGCCATTCTTCACGTCGATGGGGAAGAGAATGCCGTTTTCGTTGATGATGACCGGTTCGTCGGGAACCTCGCCGTAGACCACGCCGGTACGGATGGGGAGACCTTCCTTTTTGCGGACGTCGGAATCGCAGCGTTCGTAGATGCCGCGACAGCCGGTCTTTTCGGCCAACAGTTCGTAAATAATCTTGCGGTTGACTTCGGCGCCGGCTGCGAGGATTTCTACGGAGTAGATGTCTGCATACTTGTCGATGATGCAGCCCGGAATGCCGTCGTTTTCTGCGTTAACCAGACGGAAAGCAATTTCCTTGTCGGCGATGTCAAAACCGCGGCTCTTGCGGGAGGCAATGGCGCGATCCAGAATGTCGCTGAAGAATTCACGGTCGATGTTCTGCTTTTCGCCAAAGGTCCAGAAACGTCCACGAATCTGGGACTTGGGGGAATAGGCTGCAAGGCCGAGAAAATCGCTGTGATAGGAATAAACTTCGACAACGTCGCCCAGGGCGGGGTCGCCAACAACTTCGTCAATGGCGCCACTAAAAATCCACGGATGATAACGGAGTGCGGACTTTTCGCGTCCGGCTTTCAATGTAATTGCTTTCATGCGGAGAAATATAGAAACTAAGTCGAAAATCAAGAAAATGCAGGTTATAATGTCTAGGAGAAAACACGCCAAACGGTCCTCGCTTTGCTGCGGATTGTTTGCCTTAGTTTTCATCCTAGCCAAGAATACGTTTTGTTCTCGTCGGTTTTACCTTAGCTTACCATACTCGCCATTAAAAATAAAATAACATTGAAGGGGCGCGTAAAGTCCATTGGATGCTTCCCCCAGAACGTCTAAAATTTCTAATTTAGTGGTAACCTCGAGCCTCGTACCTGGAGCCTCGTGCACGGAGCCTAAATGTTCGAATCCCTGTTTGCCAAGTACCCTTTCTTCCGTACCATCCCCGCAATTCTTTGCATGGCTGTGATTTTTAAACTGTCTTCCATGACGGGCGATGATTTGCAGGACTTACCCCAGGTTTGGGACAAGTTGGCTCACTTCTGCGAATATGCAACGCTTGCAGGATGTTTTTGCCTGTGGTGGACTCGTGCGGAATGGTCCAAGAAGATCTGGCTTCGAATTTTGGTGATTGTGATTTTGACTTTGGCTTATGGCTGCACTGATGAATTCCACCAGCGTTATGTGGAAGGCCGCTTCTGCGATGCCATGGACCTTGTGGCGGATTCTATCGGAGGCCTTATCGGTGGCTCTGTCTACGCTTTGATTTGCAAACTTCTAAATAAGTTTGATCCCCTTCCGGAACCTACTCCGGAAAAAGAGGAATAGTTATTTTATTAGTTTGTCAATAATGATTGTCGTGGCAATCATGAATGGGATTGAATAGAAAACTGCCGATCTTGAATTTGACTTGTATTCGTTGGCGTCGTAGCCTGGAGTCATCCTTCGGAGCAGAAAAGCGGAGGCGTATCCGATGAGGATAGGACATGCTAAATCTGCGATGTATCCGGAAATTTCATCTATAATAGCGACAGTTTCTTCTGAAATAGAAATGTCGACTGCAGTTTTTGTGATTAGTTCTGCAATTTTATTGGTCGCGAGGATAAGCGCAGTGTTTGCAGAAATACCTATAGAGACAAAACGTTTTGTTTTCGCTCTCTTCATTAGCTCTTCACGATGGAAAAAAGCGATAAAAAGAGGTGCTATGTAGTAGCTGAGATATCCAAATCCCAAAATGAACGCACACCACATGAATTCCCCTGCGGGATGTTTTGTGACTGCTGTTGGGTGTTTTTCGCTAGTTTCCTCAGCTCTTTTTCAGGAGCGACGTAGTTCTCGTTAGGGGCGTCGCACCAAAGACATTTTAGCATGTCGTCTTCGTAATGTTGCCCGCATTTCTTGCAAATCATGGTTCCTCTTAAAGAATCCTCTTGCACGTTAGAATTCGCCTAGCAGTATAATTTCTCGCTTCAGCTGGATTCCGAATTTTTCTGCCACCGTTTTTTGAACGTACTCGCTTAAGGCTTTGATGTCGCTTGCGGTTGCCCCGCTAGCATTCACGATGAAGTTGGCGTGGACGGTGCTGACCTCGGCGCCGCCAATGCGATAGCCCTTGAGGCCGGATTGCTCAATGTAGTAGCCGGGTGCGATTTGCTGCGGCATGTCTGCGGCGCCGATGTCGAGGCGCTTGAAGGTGGAGCCTGCGTTGGGCATATTCAGCGGCTGACTTGCCTTGCGCTTGGCCATGCATTCCTGCATTTCTGTTTCCAGCGTGTAACTGTCCTTGCCGGAAACTTCTGCAGACTGTAACTGGAATGTTGCAGACAAAATGATTTCCGCGGTTTCCGGATTTGCTGCCAGTTCCTGGAACAGGCTGTGACGATATCCAAAACCGCATTCGTCTGCAGTTCTCACTCGTACAGTTCCGTCGGAACAAAGACTTTCCACTTCTACGCAGGTCTGGCTGACTTCCTGGCCGTAGGCTCCTGCGTTCATGTAGATGGCTCCACCTAAGGTGCCGGGAATGCCAGCCAACTTATGGATTCCTGCAAATCCAAACTTGATGGTTTTGCGGGCGAATCCTCCCAGGGGAGTAGCGGCGCCCACCTTGAACTTTCCATTGTCCAAGTCCGTTACTTCGGAGAAGGTTCTGCCCAAGGTTGTAATTAAACCATTGAAACCGTTGTCGGAAACCAGGAGGTTGGTTCCGTTTCCTAAAATGAAATGAGGGAGTCCTTTGTCCTTTGCAAATTTACTGGCATCCTTGATGTCGTCAACGGATTCGGCCTTAACAAAGTAACGGGACGCACCACCCACCTTAAAGGAGGTGTGTTTGCTCATAAGTTCATTTTCGAGGATTTCCATACCTTAAATTTAGTTATATATTTATGGGAAATGACCAACGAAGAGCTGAAACAGTTCAAGGCGTCCATATCTATTACCGCAGTGGCCCAGTCACTGGGGGTTGACGTCGTGCGCGGAAAATGCAGATGTTTCTTTCCGCAGCGTCATTCCCATGGCGATCGCACACCTTCTGTTTCCGTTTCCGAGGAACGAGGAACTTTCCGTTGCTGGGTTTGCGACGATGTTCGTGGTGACGTCATTTCCCTTGTTCAGCTTATAAAGGACTGCTCCTTCACCGAAGCTCTAGACTGGCTTATGGAACAGTATCCTTTCCTTGTGCCCAATGGCGCAAAGCGTCCTGCTGCTCAAAATTTTTCAACAGGTGCGGCCTCAAAAGCTGGTGCTCCTAAGGTTGTAAATTCTCGCCCGGCTCCCGTTCTTCAGGAAATGCCACCTGTAGAAGAAAAGAAGGAACTCATTTCGGAAGATGAACGCAAACGTGTGATTCTGTCCTTCTTGAAACATCTGAGTCCGGTGGATAACACCCCCGCGGCCGCCTGGCTTGCTCGTCGTCGAATTTATAAGCCTGTCTGGGATAAAATGCTTCTTCGTACGATTACAGACTATGGCGAATTGAACCGTAAGTTGCGTGAAGAATTTGGTGAAGAGGTCTTGAAATATGTGGGCCTGTATAATGACAAGGGCAATCTTCGTTATTACAAATACCCCTTGATTTTCCCTTATCTGGATGCTCAGCGCCGTGCTTGGTATTTCCAGGCTCGTGCCATAGAAAGTGGAATTGTTCCTAAGGAAATGCTCTTGCGTGGCACAGTTCCCTATCCCTACAATGTAGCTGCTCTGGATGGAACTCCTGGGTGGGTTTACCTGTGCGAAGGTTGCATTGATACGCTGACTTTTATTGGACAGAAAATTAATGCGGTGGGGATACCTGGAGTCCGCTCATTCAAAGTGGAATGGCTTCCTCTGTTCAAGAACAAGAATGTAGTCCTTTGCCTGGATCACGATGAAGCGGGGCGAAGTGGCATGGAGTACATCGGAGGCTTGTTTAATCAAGCTGGTATCCGCAACGTTGTCCTTGGAGAAGGCCTTGAAAGCTTGCCTACAGCAATGAAGGAAGGCGAGGACATTAACGATTGGTTTGGGGGAAAAAAATAATGGGGAAGGTGAAAGATTTTTTCTGCTGGTTTTCCCAGTGTAAGTTTACGAAGGTTTGCTGCTTCGTTTTTAAGTGGTTGTACCGAACCATCAACTTCGTTATTCGCCAGGCTTTGCTGATTGCGATTATCTATTCGGCTGCATTCTCCATTGGCGCTTCTTATCTGCTTTATCGTGCGTTTACCTACGGTTACGAAATCTACGATGGCGTGCAGCAGTTGAAAGAAACCCAACCGGAAATGAGCAAGTACATGGAGGCTCTGGTAGATTCCAATCCGTCTATCCAGATCAAGCATACCTATGTGCCCTTGGATTCTATCAGTCCTTACCTGCGCAAGGCTGTGATTGCCAGCGAAGATGCTGGCTTCTATTTCCATCCGGGATTTGATGTTCGTGCCATTGCCGAAGCTCTTGATGCAAATCAGAATGCCGGCAGGACCAAGTTTGGTGGCTCTACCATTACGCAGCAGTTGGCGAAAAATGTTTTCTTGAGTAGTGAACGTTCTTTCAATCGAAAGTTTAAGGAACTGGCTTACGCAGTGCTGATGGAACGAGAACTGGGTAAGGACCGTATCCTGGAACTGTACTTGAACTATGCCCAGTGGGGTAAGGATGTGTTTGGCTGTCAGGAAGCCTGCAAACTGTACTACAAGAAAAGTTGTTCAAAAATCAGCCTGGACCAGGCCATCAACATGGCGGCGATTCTTGCAAGTCCGGGCAAGCATCATCCGGGAATGCGTGAAAGCCAGTTTATGGCTAAACGACGTGCGGTTATCTACCAGAACATGTTCCCCAAGAGGGATAGCTTGCTTGTAGATTCCCTGAAGCAACTTGTTGCTCCGCCTGTACAACCTCTTTCCACGGGTGGCAACGGGAAACCCACTGCACAAACCGCCCACTAGATACTATATTTTGCAAGTCAAAATTCAACTGTCTAAAAAAAGGACAATAACAATGGCAAAGAAAGAATCCAAGAAGAAAGTCGTCCTCGCTTATAGCGGTGGCCTCGATACCTCCATCATCATTCCTTGGCTCAAGGAAAACTACGACTGCGAAGTGATCGCTTTCGCCGCTGACCTCGGTCAGAATGACTTCCCGGATGCAAAGGCTCTCGAACAGAAGGCTCTCGCAACTGGCGCTTCCAAGTGCTACGTTCTCGACCTCAAGAAGGAATTCCTCGAAGACTACGTATGGCCGACCGTCCGTGCCGGTGCAAAGTACGAAAGCACCTACCTCCTGGGTACCTCTTTCGCTCGTCCGCTTATCGCTAAGTACCAGGTTAAGATCGCTGAAAAGGAAGGCGCATACGCTGTTTCCCATGGCGCAACTGGTAAGGGTAACGACCAGGTCCGTTTCGAACTGACCTACGCCGCTCTCAACCCGAAGCTCGAAATCATCGCTCCGTGGAAGGACCCGAAGTGGAACATCCACAGCCGCGAAGATGCTATCGACTACGCTCAGGCCCGTAAGATTCCTCTGAACGGCATCAGCAAGAAGAAGATCTACTCCGAAGACGGCAACCTCTGGCACCTCTCTCACGAAGGTGGCATCTTGGAAGAACCGGATAAGGAACACCAGTACGATATGCTTAAGCATACCGTTACCTATGAAAAGGCTCCGAACAAGCCGGCTCACGTTACCATCGGCTTCGACAAGGGTACTCCGGTCTCTGTCAACGGCAAGAAGATGGGCGCTGTCGAACTCCTCGAAACCTTGAACAAGATCGGTGGCGAAAATGCTTGCGGTCTCCTGGACATCGTTGAAAACCGTCTCGTCGGCCTCAAGAGCCGCGGCGTTTACGAAACTCCGGGTGGCACCCTCCTTTACAAGGCTCACGAATGCCTCCAGCAGCTGGTCCTCGACAAGGAAACCTTGTTCGAAGCTCAGAAGATGTCTATGACCTATGCAAAC
Organism: Fibrobacter sp.; assembly: GCA_024399015.1. Taxonomy (GTDB): domain Bacteria; phylum Fibrobacterota; class Fibrobacteria; order Fibrobacterales; family Fibrobacteraceae; genus Fibrobacter. Next base: position 5,871 of record JAKSIC010000006.1, on the reverse strand, counting down.
CTCGTCTACAATGGCCAGTGGTTCACCCCGCTCCGTCAGTGCATGGACGCCTTCTTCGACGAAGTGAACAAGGTTGTTACCGGTGAAGTTACCCTCAAGCTCTATAAGGGCAACATCATCCCGGCTGGCATGAAGAGCCCCTTCAGCCTCTACGACATGAACCTGGGTGGCTTCTCTGACGTCGAAATGTACGATCAGAAGGATGCAACTGGCTTCATCCGTTGCTTCGGCCTCCCGCTGAAGACCCGTGCTCTCCTCCTCGGCAACAAGACCAACGTGGACTTCGGTTCCCCGGTCAAGCTCCCGAAGAAGTAATCGCAAGGCGAGTGAAGCGCGAACACTTGTGTTCGCATTTCCGAGCCGATGTCTATTGCACGCGAAGCGTGCCAGTAATCGTAAGGCTATAAAAGCTTAAAAAGAGTCGCGAGAAATCGCGGCTCTTTTTTTGTTCAATGTAGTTTGCTTATTAGGGAAACTAGAAGTTGTACATGTAACCCATACCCCAAGAAAGTCTAGGAGCATTGTGTTCCATAAAGTAATAGACGGGAATGCTAATTTGTGTGTAAAGTCCGCGGAGGTAGGTCCAAATTTCTCCGGACACATCAAACATTTCGCGGTTGTTATAGGGGTACAGGTAGGGGGCGTTGTTTGCCTGATTCAATGCCTGGTGCATGTTGTTGGGGGCTTGTGCGTATTCGTAACCAGCGCCGATGCCTAGGCTAATGTGGAACGGGGAGTTTCTGAAGAAAGTCATAAGAAAACTGCTACGGAACCCGCACCAGAAATCCCTGTCGTCATTGTGAAAACCAAGTCCTTGGACACGAACAGTCCATTTGTCGTAAGAAACACCCCCGACAAGAACCATTGGTGTCAGATTGCGGACTCCCACGCCGGCTTCAAAATGCCACGGTTTTTCAGCGCCATTTGCAACACTTGCAAACAACAGAACGAACGCGGCAGATAGAATTTTGAAGTTGAACGGGATTTTCATTGCTCTAAATATAGCATTGGACAGATTTTCAAGTGAAACTTATCACGAAAAGATATGTTTCTTTTTATTTCAATTGACCTTTTTTTAAATATTCCTATTTTTCCAGACAAATCACGATCAAAGTAAATCTTTGACAAAATAGAGGATCAATATGAAGTTGAAATCTTTCCTTATGGCTTGCGCCGCTGCTTGCGCAATGACCGCTCCCGCAATGGCTGAAGGTGGCACTTTCGAAGGTGCTCTTCCGGAAAACTGGAAGGCAGACGTTGTTACCGCTGTTAAGATCAACTGGTACAATTTCAGTGACAACTGGCAGGGCGGTGGTACCTCCAACTACAACTGGTTGTTCACCTATCATGCTGACCTCCAGGGAAACTGGTCTGTTGCTAACTGGCGTAACCTCATCGACGTAGAACTCGGTCAGACTTGGACCGACGAACTCGGTTGGCGTAAGTCTAACGATAAGCTCTTCTGGGAATCCATGGTTGACTTCAACATGCCGTTCTCCCCGGTTATCAAGGCTTACATCGGTAACCGTTTCGAAACTCAGATCATGAGCGGCTACAACTACACCACCGATGACGATGGCAAGACTCATGCTAAGGCTGTTTCCTGCTTCATGGATCCGGCTTACGAAACCCAGGTTGCTGGTATCGCTTACATTCCTAACGAAAACTTCTCCGCTCGTGGTGGTTTTGCAAACCGTATGACCATTTCTGATGGTTACGGCTTTGCTGACGATCCGGAAACCGAAGACAAGGTTGAAACCTTCCGTGACGAACCGGGTCTCGAAGTTATCTTGGAAGGCAAGTATGCATTCTCTGACGTTGTTAGCTTCAAGAGCCGCTTGTGGGGCTTCACCAACTTCCAGGGTGTTGAAAAGATCGACGGTAAGTGGGAAAACCTCCTCTCCGTTATCCTCACCGCTGGCGTTGAACTCCAGGCTGGTTTCGACATGGCTTACGACTTCGACCACTCCAAGGACGCACAGTACAAGAGCATGGTTCTCTTCGGTGTGACCTGGCGCTGGTTCTAATAAAGACCGAACTGGCTAGAGTTCCGACAAGAGTCGTCTCGTAAGCCAGTTCTCTCGCCTTCGCGACAAATTGATATTTGTCGCTTGGGCTCACAGGAGACCGCTCGCTTTTCGTCAAGCAAAGAACTTGTGACGACCCTCGCTGCTTTTCAGGAGATGAGCGCGTAAGTTCAAGAGAAATTAAAAGAGGCCGATGAACGTCGGTCTCTTTTGTTTTTATTTCTGTTAAGATTATTCTTCGCTGATGTTCAGCAGATCCTCGTCCCACTTGTTTCGGAGCTTGCGAAGCTTTTCCAAAGATTCTTCGTCGGCTCCGCTTTGTTCTCTCTGCTCAACTAATATATTATAGTCGTTTAGGAGACTTTCAGCCTTCTTGTAGTCGGGAATCAGTTTTTCCAGGGCGGACCTGATAGCTTCGTCGGAATAAAGCCTTGCGATTCCTTCCAGGGAATTTTCGATGTAGCCGGCCGTGTCGCCAGATTTTTTCGCTTCCTCGGCTTCGGCAAATTCCATAGGTTGGATTGCGTCGAACCAGCGGGCTTCCTCGGTGAATAACTCGTTGTCTTCTACCAAAGCGTCTTTTTTCTTGGAAATTTCCAGCTGCTTGGACATGAAGGGTCGGTAGGTCTCCACATCGAAGGAAAAACCGTTTTCTTCACCGAATTTCTTCAAATTCTGGAGATTTCGTTCGGTTGGGTTGTTGAGCAGGCATTCCTTGAGTACGGAGAGTTGGTCCTTGAGGGGGAGTTGCTTAAAGCTGTCGGTTTTTGTTCCTGAAGCCTTGAGCCTGAGCCAAAGAGCCCTTAAAATGATCGCTGCGATGACGATTGTAAAGATTGTTGAGAAAGACATACCCCATTATTTAGCTTTTTAGGGCTGTTTTTGGGGAAAATTGCTTGAAAATGGTCACGGAAAATTGCAAAAATCGTAAAATACCCCTTTTTTAGAATTTTACATTATTAAAATGGCCAAAAATGGTGTATATTTAGGTTTGAATATTCGTAACCTATATAATAGGTGGAGATTGGATTATATGAACGCAAAGAAATTGATGGCACTGGGCGCTTTGATGGGCTGCTCTTCTGTGGCCTTTGCAGCAAACGATGTTACTCAGCTTGATATCGTGATTCGTGACTTCCAGCCGAATCACCCTGACTTTGAAAACTTCTCCGAAGAAGCTTTTTCTCATCTTAACGAGATTTTTAATTACTCCTACGCTGGACAGCCGATGTCTCTTAATGGCTTCGATGCTGACTGGTATGGCGCTACAGCTTACCACGCAACCTGTGGTAACATGGCTACCAAGGCCGGTTCCATGATTGGTATGGATGGTAAGCCGTTCAAGGCAAACCCCGTTTTGCCGGCCTATTTGCAGGGCACTTCTACTGCTGCAGTTCTTGAATATGGTGAATGCCAGAACAGTTCCACTCCGGGTATTACTCAGCGTGGTTACAAGCAGGTCTTGAAGGATGCCTCCGGCAATCCGTTGGTTCAGGGCTTCGTCTGCGCCGGTAACAACACTGCTTGGGCAAACCCTGTGTACTACACTCCGGGCATGGTCGGCCAGTTCTTGAATTTTGCTCCGCCTGACTCTACCGGTGAATACGATATGTATGATGGCGTTGAAATTGTGAAGCTCGGCGAACTTTGCGACAACCGTTTCTTCGCTCAGTGGTATAAGGACTTCCCGGGTATCAACCTGAGAACCAACACCACCATGGATATTCCTAGAGACAAGGCTAGTGGCTACTACATCTACGACTATAACTACAATAACGGTGGTTATTCTCCGCTGGATTCCATTAACCCGACTACTGGAACTTGGGTTGGTCCGAAGGCTTGTAACGAAGGTATTCAGCCTAACGGCAAGTGCGAACAGTTTGGCCCTCAGTCCCTCTCCATTTTCTGCCCGCCTTACAACTATCAGTATGCTAACACCCAGACTGACTACCGTAAGCAGAACACTTACTCCCTCTGCCAGTCTTGGTTGAAGAATGGTGGCCCTCGTAATGTTACTGCAGCATCTGCTGCTGCTAGCGCTAGCGGCACCTTGGGCTTGCAGCACCTCCGTAACTATGCATTCACCATGATGGGCTATGCTAAGTTCAAGTACAAGGTTGCAAACCAGATCGACAAGAGCGGTGCTATCAAGCCGGAAGTCTTTGAATTCGCTGGTGACGATGACATGTGGATCTTCGTTGACGGTGTGCTCGTCGTTGACCTTGGTGGTACCCACCTTTCCGCTCCGGGTAGCGTGAACATTTTGACCTTGGCTCAGAACAACCATGGTTGCCATGCTGGTGAACCCCTTTCCACTTATACCAACTGCGATGGCGCTACCGACGCTGCCGGTTGGGCTGACAACACCTGGCACCACTTGCACTTCTTCTATGCTGACCGTCAGACCGATGGTTCCAACATTTACATCCGTTCTTCTCTTGCAGAAGTTGCTCCGTCTCGCTATGGTCAGCCGTCTGTGGGTAACGTGACTGTGAAGGTTGACGAAGAAGGCAATCAGGTTACTGGTGTCTTGCTGAATACTAAGCTTGCTGATTCTACCATCGCCTACATTAACGCTGCCGCAGCAAATCCTGCTGTTGCTCAGCCGGCAATGGTTGTGATCCGTACTGTTACCAACGCCGATGGTACTACATCTGTTAAGACCTACGGTTACTACATCACCTCTATCTCCGGTGACGTGGATAAGGGTGCTAACGGTATCTTGTACCAGATGACCGGTGAACTTCGTGACGAAAATGGTCAGGTTGTTCAGGGCGGTATCCTTGGTAACGACCAGATGGCTTTCAACTTCCCGTACGACAAGGACATTGCTGCTGATACCGACTTGAGAGCTGCTTATGAAGCTGCTTCTCCGGGCCTCTGGGATCAGCTGCTTGCTTGGAACGAAAAGCTCGCATTCCCCATTGCTTCTTCTTCTGGTAAGAACGTGGTTGGCTATCCGGATTCTCCGATTGATTGGGCTGTTGTTAAGTTCTTCGGTGCTACCGATGTTAAGCCCCTTGCCCTCGACACTGCAATTACCCGTCCGGACTTCAACGAACAGGCCGAACAGCTGACTCAGAAGGCTGAAGAAAACGGTGGCGAATTGCCGATGAACTTTACTGCTGACCTTCTCCTTGCTCCGCTCCCGGAAGTTGGTCCGGATGGCAAGCTGGTTGGTAAGAATGGTAACCCGCTTAACCTGACCGACGACGATGCCAAGACTTTCGGTTCTGCAGGTGTTGGTGGTGCTCTTTCCAATAACACTACTGCTATCGTTGGCGGTGTGGCTAAGACCGATGCTTCCATGTGCTTCGCTGATGGTACTGAAAGCTGCTCTAGCTGGTCCTTCGCAATGCAGGGTCCGTTCCGCATTAACGTTCGCGTGTTTGACCACCTTGGTCACTTCGTAAGCCAGTACCAGCAGGTCGTTACTGAAGACATGCTCCATGCAGCTCTCTCTCAGCAGAAGGCTCCGGAACCGCAGTCCTCTTGCCATACTCCGCTTTATGGTCAGACCGGTGTGTTCCTTGCAACTGTCAAGATGTACCCGGTTTCCCAGAATGGTCGCGCTTTGGCAACTGGCGTCTACATTTACCAGGTGACCGTGGTTCAGGAAGAATACTACCCCTGTATCAAGACCAGCGGTCAGGTTCAGGAAGGCAACGTTCTTTACTCCAGAACCTCCAATGTCTATACTCGCGGCTACCGCAGAGAAAAGAACTAATTGGTAGAAAGCTTTTAAAAGGCCCCTTGGCGAAAGTGATGTGAACCCCGAAAGTTGGACATAACTTTCGGGGTTTTCATGTATAAGAAACACACAGAAGAAGAATGGCAGCGTATA
>JAKSIC010000005.1 GCA_024399015.1 Fibrobacter sp. | reverse complement strand
GGGTGGCCTTCCTTCAGCCGCTTGTAGTTATTCTCTCCTTTATCGCAGCGTTTATTGTAGGTAAGCGTAAAGACAAACACCACGAGTGATGTGTCTAATTGCCTAAGTTTGTTCTGCGTCAATATCGTGCAGATTCTTGTGGCACGGTTCCATAGTTTTTGCTATTCTTACTCTTATGAAACCGGTTATATCTATCGTACTTTTGTTGCCCCCTTCTACAGCGTATGAGAAACTTGATTTAGTGGCTCACAACATCCTTTCTGGCATGAGCAAGATGCTGGAATCGGGCAAAGTCCGGTTTTCTATTTTCATGGATGGTCCTACTCTTGAGGCCGCAAACAGAGCGGCTCGTCCCTTGATGTTCGGGCGATTCAAGCGTGCCATCGAAGAAGATTATCTTGAAATTCTTGGCGGCGGTTATCATGATCCCATGTTACCGCTGTTCCCGTCTGAGTTGCAGGCAATGCAGCTCGACGAACATCGTAAACTCCTCTGGAAGCATTTCAGCATCGAGCCCAGCGGCTACTTCAATTCCTCTATGGTGTGGGAAATGGAGATGACTGAACTTCTGGAGAAGAACCGTTTTGAATATGCTTTAGTTCAGGAATCTGCATTGCAGGATGCGCTGGGCCGAACGACGCCTGTGTCCGGGTGGTACTCTGTTGAAGACAAGGGGTCGTTCCTGCGAGTAGTGCCTGTATCCGAAAGTTTGTCGCAGGCCATCGAGAATGACGATTTCCAGTGGCAGGAAATTGCGGAACCTTACTGCAGAGGCGGAAAGACCGCTGTTGTTGCTCTTGATATTCCTCCGAAACCAGGCGACATCGTTCCTTTCTTCGAACGTCTGATTGACTTTGTGGAAACAAACGATTTGCAGACGAAGACTGTAAGTAGCGTTGTGAACGAGCAGAGTTCCGAAGGCCGTATCAGTTTCCTTCTTTCTGCTGGTCGCCGCATTGGCTTGCCCAGCAAGGCAAAGACCTGCCGTGAACTTTTGGTCCGCCGTCCCGAAGTGAACTTGTTGCACAAGTCCCTCCTTTCCTTGTTCCGTCGTGCGGACGCCAACCTTCAGGGAAAAGAAAAGCAAGAATTTTTCCAGCAACTTCTGCCTGCCATGTCTCCTATTTTCTACAGAGACTTGCCTAGTGGCGAAGGTATGCGTTCCCCCATGGTTCGTTGGTGGGGGTCCCGCTTCTTGCTGAAAGCAGCAAACCAGCTGGCAGAAATGTCCTCCTTTGACGGCATCCGCCTTGAAATTGCGGACTTCATGCTGGAAGGTCGCAAACTGATCTGGGCGGAAAATCACGACTATTCCTTTATGCTGGATTATTTCGGCGGTGGTGTTCTGCGAATCCTGAATACTAAAGCTTCTGAAGTCAGCATGTTGGGCGCTTGGCGCGATGACGGCGAACCCGCCTTGGGATTCATGGATTTCATGTTGCCCAATTCCGATTTCTCGGCATCCAAGCTGGACTTGATGTTGTCCGACCGCGAAGGGGTTTTGTGCTCTCCCTACGATTACCAGATCAAGCGTCATGACGATGGCACCGACATCCAGTTGCTTTCGGAACAGCATTTTGCACTAGGCGAACAGAAAGGCCTTGTCCATGTAGGAAAGGAATATGGTCTTGCCGCCGCCGGTTCTGACTTCACCTTGAGTTACAATGTGCAGAACACAGCCTTTGCTCCGTTCAAGGGTTTCTTTGGTACCCTTATAGAAACGAGCCTTCTCGCTTGCGGCGAAAAGAAGGGCGGCATCAAGATCGACGGCAAGGAACTGGTGTTCGATTTCCGCGAGCCTCTGATTTACCCCGATGCAAAGTCTGTGGAAATTCACGACAAGACTACATCCAGTCATTTGCGTTTTGATTTTGAACAGCCGGTGGCTCTTCTGGTGGCACCGCTGTTCAGCGCTTCGGCTTCTGCCGCCCCTGAAGATATCCAGGGCGTTTGCCTCTTCCCCTTCTGGAAGATCAGCCTCGCTGGCACCGAAGAACAGACTTTCAAACTTTCCGCCCATATTTCCAAGAGGTAATCCATGAAGTCAGATTTGATTGATATTCAGGTGGAATCTCGCGGAAACGACGTGGAAATTTCCCTGTCAGGTTCTCTTGGATTTCCGCAGTTTTCCGCGGTCAAGGAAAAGCTTGCCATGCTGGTGGACGGTCCTGGCTGTTTCTTCTTTTTGAATTTGCAGAACGCTCATTTTACCAGTGATCATTACATCGACTTTTTCCTGGAATTGCTGAGCCGGGTCAAGTCACAAAAATCCACCTTGATCTTGATTTTCTACTCTGAGGAACTGTACAAGTATTTTGAACGTTATCAAAATATTTTTGAGATTTACGAAACCCGTGCCGCCTATAAAAAGTCCGGTACGAAAAAGCAGCTCCAGCAAATTGGCATTCACTATGGTTCCCGCTCTGGTATTTCCCTGAGCCCCAGCGTTGCCGTGTCCTTCTTGGCGTTGATGTTGGGTCTGTTTGTTACTTTGTTTATAATCGTGTCTATTCAGGGACATGATATTTCTGATAAGCAGGCTCAAATTATCGCTCTGCAGAACCAGAAGGAACGCTACATCCGCGAAATCGACAAGTTGGAATCTTCCATTGGTCCCTTGCGCAAACTGGGCGTTATTCAAGATACAACGATGCTCAGCTCCTTTGGCTTGATTCAGGACTGGGTGGGTTATTTGGAATACTTAGAGAATACCAGACTTGAAAAGTAGTCTTCACATATCTCCCGTGACACTGTGTATCGGCGTGATGCTTTGGCTTGGTTGCCTTGGCCTTTTTGCGTCGTACTGGTTTACCCGTCAGATGGAGCAGACTTCATTGGCGAAGGAAGAAACTGTGCTTCGCGGGGAGTTGGAACAGCTTTCCACTTGGGGCAAGTGGACTGTGGATTATGTGAAAATCGACAAGGCGCTGGCTTACCTTTCCAAGAACCGTTTGACTCAAGAACAGCGCACCATGCTTACGGAACAGATTTGGCAAATTTCCAGATCCTATGCCATGGACCCGCTTTTGATTTTGGCGGTGGTTGCCCAGGAAAGCCGAGGCAATCCTAACGCCCGTGGCCGCATGCAGTCCGGTAAATTTTCCGGAGCCTTGGGCTTGATGCAGATTAAACTCGAAACTGCCAAGATGATGGGCTCCCATTTCGGATTGAAAATCGAAAAGGAAGAGGACTTGCTGAAGCCGGAAATCAACGTGACGGTGGGCTCCGCTTACCTGATCCGCCTCATTGCAAAATATGGGAGCTGGAAGGAGGCTTTGATTGCCTACAACCTGGGCCATTCCGCTGTGGATCGCCTGCTTGAAAAGGGTGAACCTCTTCCGACGCGTTACTACGACCACGTGATTTCCAAATACAAGGACTTGACCCAGATTTCCTTCTTATAGAATGGTAAAATGGCGTTGTGCGTTTGCCGTGGACCTTGCCATTTTGCTACTTTTATACCATGGTGTTTTGTCTAATACTATTTCTTTTGTCAAGCGTAGTTATGGCGGGTGAAGTCCGCTATGACCTGGATCGCTTTGTGGAAGAAGGTATTGCCACAGACCCCCAGGTAGCCGAAATGCGCTTGGGCACCGAATCCAAGAAAAACAAGATTAGCGCATTGAAGGCCGAGGCTATTTTGCCCACCTTCAATATTGCCATGATGGTTGGCCCGGCTCCCGGTTTGAAGGATGATATTTCCGGCGACGAAATTCATGGCTTTGACACCACCAAGGTGTATGACTTTAAGAAAATGGGTCCTTTCTGGGGAATCCAGGGTAAGTTTGTTCAGCCTTTGAATTTGGGTCAGTACAAAGCTGGTAAAAAGGCTTTGGAAGCAGACCTGGAACAGAAAACCTACGAGATTGAGCATCAGATCCACAAGAAGGATGTGGAACTTCAGACCTACTATTACAACTACCTGCTGGCAAAGGAAATGCAGAAGATTGCAAAGCAGGCTCAGTCTATGGTGGATAAGGCTTACGACCAGCTGGAAGAGGCCTTGGATGACGACGATCCCAATGTTTCCCAGATGGACTTGTTGAATTTGAAGGCCAAGATGCACACTGTGAAGGAAGGTGTCATCGAGGCGGATTTGGGAATGAAGCGTGTGATGCTAGCCATCCGATTCTCCCTGAACATGCGTGAAGAAGATACCTTTGCTTCTGAAGATTCTGCTTTGGTCCCGCGTTCTGAACCGATTCCCTCTTTGGATGAAGTGATTCGCCTGACTGAAATTTACCATCCCGAACTGAAGCAACTTTCTGCCGGTCTTCGTGCCCGCCGTATCCAGGTGGACCTGGCCGAAGCAAAGCTTGCTCCGGAATTCTTTGTGATGGGTGAGTTCGAATACGTAAAGAGCTGGGCTGGCAACCGTAACGTGATGCAGAAGAGTGCATTCGCAGAAGATGCCGTGAACAAGCTGGAAGGTGCCATTGGTGTTGGCGTCCGCTACCATTTGAACTTCTGGAAGAATCTTGAAAAGTACCGCGCCGCAAAAACGGACTACCGTGGTTTGCAGGCTAAGGAAAACTACGCTGCCAGCGGCTTGAAGGCCAAGGCTGAGGAACAGTATTACCAGCTGATGGCTGCCAAGGATAAGATGGATGCTCTCAAGGAAAGTCTCCGTGCTTCCGAAGCAATCCTGAAGGGTGCCGCCATGCAGTACGATTTGGACAAGTCCAAGACAGGAGACCTGGTCTCCGCCTATACGCAGAACGTGATGATGCAGAAGGACTACTACTTTGCCGTGTGCAAGTACAATGTTGAATATGCTCAGCTGATTTCCGCCATGGGTATGTCTTTGAAGGACTTCCATACAGACTATATGAATAAGTGAGGTGTTTAAGATGTTCAAGAAAATCATGATTGCAATCGCTTGCGCTTCCTTGATGGCTTTTGCCGCAGAAGATCCTGTTGCCGCTATCAAGAAGAAGGACGTTGAACTTCAGACTTTGCTGAAGAAGTCCAGCCGCAGTGCCAAGGAAACCGAACGCGTGAAGGTTTTGCTCAACGAATCCTTCGACTTTGAACTTTTGGCAAAGAAGTCCCTTTCCAAGGGCGATTGGGAAAAGCAGGACGCCGCTTCCCAGGAAAAGTTTGTGGCTGAATTCCAGCGCATGGTCCGCAACTCCAGTGCAAAGCGCTTGGAACTTTATCGTGCTGATTCCACTATCTACGAACCGGCAAAGATGAAGAAGGGTGGCGAGGAAGCTTCCGTTGTTGCTCACCTTTGGAACAAGGGCAAGGAATCTGTTCTTGAATACAAGATGAGCCAGGTAAACGGCAACTGGAAGGCTTGGGACTTGGTCATTGATGACTTGTCCACCGCACGTAACTACAAGGAACAGTTCGGCCAGATCTTGAAGACCAAGAGCTTTGCTGAACTGATCGACGTTATCAGCAAGAAGGCTGACGAAGCGGAGAAGTAATTCCCTTGGCTGGAATTTCCATCTGGACGATCATTGGCGTTATCATCTTGTTGGTGGCGCTGGTCGTCCTTTTTTTTCCGTTCCTCTTTAGAATCGAATTCAGGGCAGATTTGTACGGCTGCAATGGCCGGGTCTACCTGTTCAAGAAGCTTCTGTGTGAAGGGAAAAAATCTTTCAAGGGAGATTCCGATAAGAAGCCTGATGATGATCTGGACGACGCAGATTTTGCGCCGGTCTATGTTCCGCCTAAAAAGAAGAAACCTGTAGAAAAGATTGAAGAAAAGGAAGTGGTGAGTTCCGCGCCCAAGGCCCCGGTGGAAAAGCTTGCTGCTCCCATTGAAAATTCCGAACCATCCAAGAGCGCGGAGAAGATTGCCGCGTTGAAGGCTGCGGAAGAAAAGCCTTTGGAACCTGCGCCGGAAACTCCGAGTGCTGAGCCTGTTCAGGAGACCGTCTCCGATGCTGTGCCGGCCGCGCCTTCGCTGGACGATTCTGATAAGCCGGATGCCGGCGTATCTCCGAAGGAAAAGCCCAAGCTCACTGAAACAGAATTCTGGACCATCTTGTTGACTCCGGAATTTGACGAGACCGCTTTCTGGGCTGTTCGAAAACTTCTGGCATCCATCCTCAAGCTGTTCCGCGTCAAGTTCCAGGACTGCTTTGTGGAAGGGATTCGCGGTGACTACGTGACCATGGGTTACGGTGCCGCCCTCAATGGCATTTTGAAAAGTTTCCCCTTTGTCGGTGCCTGGGACCTCCGCATGGACTGGACCCGCGATCATGAGCTGTGCGCCCAAGGTAAGATTTTTGCTTCCATTAATTTGTTTAGAATCCTTGGTGTGATTGTGACCGTACTTTTCTTTGGCGCGATTCTCGGCTTCAAGTTCTGGCGTCGCAGAGCCCGCGTGCTGAAGACCCATGAACTTCCTGAATTGGGTTGGATTCGTAGTAAGATTGTTAAGATGTTGGCGGAGGAATAATGCCTGCTTTGACTTTGGAACGCCTGGTGGCATCAATTGGTTTCGGTTCCCGTAAGGAAGCCCGCGCTCTCATCCGCGCCGGCATGGTGGAAATGGATGGCGAGGTGGTGGACGACCCGTTCGTGGAATTCAAGACGCGCCCCGAAGTCATTACCGTCAATGGCGAGGAAGTTCCCACGGTGGAAAAACTGTACATCATGATGGACAAACCTCTTGATGTGGAATGCAGCCATAATGCCCGCGACCATCAGTCTATCTACAGCATTCTTCCGGACCGTTTTACCGCCATGGGCCTGCAGACTGTTGGCCGCCTGGACGCCGACTCCTCCGGACTTATTCTGCTTTCCAACCAGGGCGATTTCATCCATAAGGTGGAAAGCCCTAAGAAGGGTTACTTGAAGAAGTATCGTGTGACTTTGGCCCGTGAATTCACTGCCGAACAGAAGGCTGAACTTATGAAGGGCGTGATGCTGAAGGATGAACGCCGTCCGGTGTTGGCCCGCGAACTTTCCGAGGAACAGGTGACTGCCGCGGACGGCACTGTGCAAAATACCGTGGTGATTTCCATTGGCGAAGGTTTGTACCATCAGGTGCGCCGCATGTTCGCCGCCGTTGGCAACCATGTGATGACTCTTTCCCGCGAAGCCATCGGCCCCGTGGTGATGGATACAACTCTCGGTACTGGCGGCTGGCGCTTCATGACTGATGAAGAGGTGGCTAGCTTGACCAAGTAATCAAAAAAGCCAGCGATTGTGCTGGCTTTTGCTTAACCACGGTAGTCCCCTATGTACGCTATGGGCAAAATGGAAATAGCGAGAGAAAATGTAAAGTAGAGCTTTTTTGAATTTACTAAGTATCCCACTTCGTAATTTCCAGCCCATAGACCAGGTGCACCACCTAAGCGTATGGAGGCCCCGTATTCAAAACCAGTCTTTGTCTCCCATCCGATTTCTGGCCCCAATACCACGGAAAACAAATTCATATACCCATGAGAATTCCATAAGTAGCGTAAATTTGGCTGGAACAGAAATCCGTACTGTTGATTTTCGAATTCATAAATCATTCGGAAACGATTGGTCCAAAGTAATATGTGTTTGCCTTCATCTCTAAGCTTGAAATCCTCTCTTGGATAAATTGCATAAAAGCTTTTAAAAAAAATGTCTGCACCCATTGAGTAAATCTGGGGGCCGGCGCCGACGGCTACGCCCCAAGGAAAAGGCAGATATGCGGGGTAATCTCCAGCCAAGGACTTGCTGGGCAGAATCAGGGCGAAGGCCAGAATAATTCCTAAAAAATATTTCATGGGGTTAACTCATTTTGCCGATGCAAATGTGAAGACTAAGATGGACAAGGCGAATGAAACCGTAAAGTAAAATCTTTTGGAATTCACTAAATATCCCACCTCGTAGTTTCCTGCCATCAGGCCAGGAACACCACCTACACGAAGGGATGCTCCGTACTCGAATCCTGTTTTTGTTTCCCATCCGATTTCCGGTCCCAATACTGCGGAAAACAAATTTACTTTTCCACTATAATTCCATATATAGCGTAAATTAGGCTGGAACAGAAAACCATACTGATGGTTTTCATAATCATAGATCATTCGGAATCGGTTGGTCCAAAGCAGTTTTGAACCATCCTCAAATTTAAGTTCGCCCAATGGGTAAATAGAGCTAAAGTCTCCAAAAAAAATGTCTAATCCTGTCGAAAACATTTCGGGACCGCCACCAACCGCAATTCCCCAAGGGGCTACGATGAAATCTGGGGAATTACCAGCCAAGGACTTGCAGGGCAGAATCAGTGCGAAGGCCAGAATTATTCCCAGAACGTATTTCATGGGGTTAAATATACGTAAAGAAAAAACCTCGGCTTTCACCGGGGCTTCTTTTTCTCAGTATGAATAGCTAGATTTGGTCCCGCCTGCTTGTTACAGGCGGAACATAAATTCAGGAGCGGTTCAGCTTAGGCTTCTTCGTCTTCGTCGACGGAGGCCACGGAAATCATGACATCGCTGTCCTTGGACTCCAGCTCGGCGTTGACGCCTTCGACCAGAGCTTCCAGGGAGTTGATCTTGTCCTTGATTTCGTTGCTGAACTTAAAGGTGGGTACCAGACGGTCTTCGATGAGGACGGTTTCACCAGTGCGAGGATTGCGGGCCGGGCGAGCCTTACGGGGCTTGCAGCTAAAGGTACCGAAACCGCGGATTTCGATGGTGTTGCCTTCGATCAGCTTTTCGCCCACGAGGTCGAGGAACTGTTCGATGACGGTCTTGATATCGTTGCGCACAAATCCGGTGGACTTGGCGATTTCTTGAATGAGAGTCTGTTTAGTAATATTAGGCACGTCGTAAATATAGGTTTATCAATGAGTTAGTGTATACCTGCCCATGAAATTAAATATTTTTTCGGGTAAGACATTGCGGACTTTTTGTGGATAGTTGTTGTTAATATGTTGAAAGATGTTGAAAGTTTAAAACCGGCCGTTAAGTCCTTTAAACTCCGTGACTTAGAGGTGTTCCCCAACACCATTTTGAGCCCCATGGACGGGGTGACGGATGCTCCTTTCCGCCGTTTGTGCCGTGTTTTGTCCGGAAACCGCATGGGACTGTTGGTATCTGAGTTCGTTCCCACCAATGCGGACGAGGTTTTCAGCCTTACGGGCCACAAACAGTTGAAGTTTTTCCCCGAGGAAAAGCCCTTCGGAGTGCAGATTTTTGGCTGTTATCCCGATAAAATGGCCGCTGCGGCCAAAAAAATCGCAGATGGGCTCCATCCTGACTATATAGAAGTGAATGCGGGCTGCCCGGCCCCTAAGGTGGCGGGAAAGGGTAGCGGATCCGGTCTTTTGAGGGATTTGCCTCGTTTGCAGGAGATTTTGCACGACGTTCGGGCCGCGCTGGATACTTGCGAAGTGAACATTCCCCTGACCTTGAAGTGCCGCATTGGCTGGGATGACGAATCTATTAATGTGATGGAAACCCTGAACATTGCCGAAGGGGAGGGGGTGGAACTTCTGGTGGTTCACGGCCGTACTCGCCTGCAGGGCTACAACGGTCTGGCCAACTGGGACTGGATCGGGAAGGTTGCCGCTGCTGCAAAGATTCCTGTGGTTGGCAATGGCGATGTGAATAGTGTGGAATGTGCCCTGGAACGCATCAATACCTATGGTGTGTCCGGCGTAAGCATTGGCAGGGGCGCCATGCACAACCCCTGGATTTTCGGGCAGATCGCCGACGCCTGGGAAGGTAAGCCCGCCCACGTGATTACCGCCGAAGAGGCGCTGGATGTGTTTTCCATCTACTACAAGTTCCTGGAAGAAGAAGGCCGCACGGAAATGGGCGCCATGGGCCGCCTAAAGCAGCTGGCCGCACGACTTTGCAAAGGATTTGTGGATGGCTCGGAAGGTTCCGCAGGCGAACCGCAGACAGGTACGTCAGCAGCCATGGAAGTCCGTCAGACGTTGCTCACCGCCCAGACTCCCGAGGAATTTTTCGAACGCAAGGAAATGCTGAAGAGCAGCATCGCCAAGAGCCTGCGCTATGAACCCAACCGCCTGGTGAACCTGAACGGCGCCAAGGATAACACCTTGGTTTTCGGGAATCGCTACGAGAATCGGTAATTTTAGAATAGCAAGTTCCTGTACAGATTGTTGTCTAAAGACTACGGTTTACCTATGGGGCGGCTAGCCCTTCACGCGCTTTTTGATTTATATTCATAGGTGACGGTTTGGTGTACTGTCATTGGAGTTTTGTATGGGATTTAAATCATGGGTGTTTGGTCTCGGGCTCGTTTCTATTGCGGGTTCCGTTTTTGCAGCTGATGCTGTAAAGGCTTTTCCGGAGGCGCTTGGCTTTGGCGAGTTCGTTACAGGTGGCCGCGGAGGCACTGTTTACCACGTAACCAATTTGAACGATTCTGGCGAGGGTTCTTTCCGTGATGCTGTAAGCGCGCCCAACCGCATTGTGGTTTTTGACGTAGGTGGCATCATCAACATTAAAACAGCAGTTTCGGTCAAGAGCAACATTACTATTGCTGGCCAGACGGCTCCTGGCGAAGGCATCGCCATTCACGGCGGTAAGGTTTCTACGGGCAAACAGTCCAACATCATTATCCGCTACCTGCGAATCCGCCCCGGCGAAAAGACTGCATCCAACAACGATGACGCCCTGAACCTTTACGATTCCAAGAACATCATCGTGGACCATTGCTCCATTGAACTTGCTCCCTGGAATAACTTTGGCGGCAGTTCCGATAACGCAAATTACCGCATTACCGGCGTTACAGTGCAGAACACATTGGTGGCGAATCCTATTTATCAGCAGTTCGGTGCTCATATTGAATCGGTGGATGGCACCTGGGCTTGGTATTATAATGCTTTCATCAATACCCACAATCGTAATCCCCTGGATAAAATCAACGACGTTTTCGTGAACAACGTCCACTATAACTTTGAAGCGGGTTACACCACCCACACCTCCACTCATTTCAAGCACGATATCGTAAACAACTACTTTGTGTATGGCCCCAAGGGGAGCAATCCCTGGTTCCAGGTGGATAAGAACCAAAGTATTTACGCCAGCGGCAACATGATCGACACCAACCGCGACGGTATCTTGAACGGCGGGGCTTCCAACATTTACTATTACCAGGGCCCGGGCGAGGAACTGAAGGAACCCTGGAACGAGATGACCAATAAGAATCCGGTTTATAGCGCGGCAACCGCCTGGCGTTTGGTGAATTCCCAGTCCGGCGTTTTGCCCTACGATGACATTGATTCCTTGATTTGGTACCAGGCAAGTACCTTGGGCAAGGAGGGGGCCTTGGTCAAATCCGTTGGCGCTATGGGCCTAACGAAAAATGATGGCTGGGGCGAAGTCATCGCCGGCAAGCCCGAAGTGGATACCGATAAGGATGGCATGCCTGACTACTTTGAAGGAGCCATGGGCTTTAACATAGGCAAGGATGACGCCATGGTCATCGGTAGCGATGGTTATGCCAACATCGAAAAGTACATCAACTGGCTTGGGGCTATGCACACCCGCGTGCTGAAGAACGGTTCTGTCGATTTTGACCTGCGATCCATTACCAAGGGCTTTCTGCCTGTGGCTCCCAAGTACAGCGTCATGAGTTTGGAAAACGGATCAGTCACGCTGCTGGACGATGGTTACACCGCACACTTTACGCCTAATCCGGGATTTATGGGGCTGACCGCCTTTAAGTATACCGTCAAGGGCAATGACGGAACGGAATACACCGGACGGGTGGAAGTTCTCGTAGAAAATAGCGACTTGACTGCAGGGCCTTCTTTGGTGGTGCAGTCTGGAAGCATGAACCAGCAACTGTTCAAGGGCGAAGCCCTGAAGGACATTGTTCTTGCTTACGACGAATGCGGTGGTGCCCAGGCCATGGACCTTCCCGACGGAATCAAGGCCACGGTGGATGCAACTGCAAAGACAATTACCTTGAGCGGAACGCCTACTCAGACCGGCCTCCAGAAGTTCTCTGTGAAGACGATTGACGATGGTGGCGAAACCGTTGTGGTGGAAGGCTCCGTTAATGTGCAGTTTAACGCAGAACTTGTTGCCGATGCAAAGGTTGTTAGTGACGTGAATGCGGCTTACCCCAATGACGCTCACGGTGTTTACGAGGAAACCAACGCCGGTTGGCGCGATGAAGGCTACTACAACTTCTCCAACATTGCAGAAAGCTATGGCGTGTGGAATCTGGTTGCCGAAAAGGGCAAGGCCGGAGTTGTCGTGACATTCCGATTTGCAAATGGCGGTAAGGCGGCCCGCCCCATGGAACTGTTCATCAACGACGTAAATTACGGGATTATCGAATTTCCGCCTACCGGAGCATGGACGACCTGGGATAGCGTTTCCGTGAAGGCGGATCTTGTGACCAAGGGCAATGTGCTGAAGCTGCAATCCCTCAGTACCGATGGCGGACCCAATATGGACCAGATTGGTTTTGATATTGCGGGCGTCAAGCAAACTGCCAATGAAATCATCGTGGAAAAGGGCGACCAGAGCGATACACAGGCTATTGCCACCACTGTTCCCCTGACCCACGCAGCCGTGGCAACCTTCGACTTGAATCGCGGTATTCTGCATGCGACTCGTGATGGCTTTGCTACAGTTGCAGTGTACAACATGTCAGGCCGATTGGTTGGAAAATTCAGCGGTAAAGTTCATACGGGATACAACAAACTGAATATCCAGAAAAATAAGCTACCGATGGGACATTACGAAATCCGCGTGAATTTCCAGTAGTATGCTAGAAGAAATCGTTTAAGTGGTCGTTTGAAATTAAAAAAGAGTAATTTGCAAAAAATGCAAATTACTCTTTTCTTATTCTACCAGAATCTGTAGGAAATTTTGAGCAACTAGTTCGCGAACTGCCAGGTATCGAACTGCACATCACCCTTGATTATCAAGTAGACGGTGTGAACGCCGCTTGTGATGCCACTGCACTTTGCTTCCAGTTCCTGCCAGTCGCTTGCAGAACTGTTGACTGTGGCAACGTTTGCACCATCCCGTTTATCAAGACGGAGAGTTACAGAACCCTTGCCCTTCACCAAGGCCTTCAGAGTTTTTGCACTGCTGAAATTTACATTACGAACTTCGATGATGCCTTCTGTAGGTGCGGGACCGTCCTTGCTGGGAGTACCGATTGTAGCCACCATGTGGCCCGGTTCCTCTGTCTGCACGTAGCGAATGCCCAAGGTAGCCGCAGCTGTTGATGCCTGCTGCACAATATAGGGGTCAAGATTCTTGATAGCCTTTACGCCCTTGTAAGTCGGCTTAGCTTCCTTGATGACAACCTTTGCTTCGTCCACCTCGATTTCGTCAACCAAGATGCTGCGGAAACCGCCATGGGAACCGATGGAAGCCTCAAGAATTGCTGCCTGATAGAACAGATACCACTTGTCCTGATACTTATGGAGGTGGGTGTGGTTGTTGCCGTAGGTCATGCCGTTTTCACCCATGTTCTTGAAGTAGTTTCCGCCGTAGGTCCAGGAATCGGGATTCAGCGGCTCGGTGCTGGTAAAGTAATTCATGCTGCAGGCTGTTGGCGCCTCGCCACCCCAATCCCAGGGCTTATGATCTTCCCAGTCGTTGTTGAAGGTGTACACGTACTTGCCGTTAATATAATTGAGCTCATTAGCCTCGAAATGGAACGGGGACGGAAGCTTGACCGGATCCCCATCGAGAGAGTGCAGATCTGGTTTGAGCTTGGCGATCCAGCCTTGACCATTACCAAACGAAAGCCATCCATCGCCATTGTCGTCAATTACAGCACCTGGGTCAAATATGGAGCCGCTGCCCTTTACAACAGGATGGTCGCCATCGATAAGGCTCTTGCTCAAAGGAGATGTCCACGGGCCTACCGGAGACTTTGCCTGGATAACACCGGTGCCAAAACCGCTATTGGAGAAATAGAGGGAGAAGAGGGTGCTGCCATCGGCCTGTTCCTTGCTGATGATGCTTGGTGCCCATGATGCCATAATCCAGGGAGCCACCTCGCCGACAGGAATCAACCCGTGGTAAGTCCAGTTGACCATATCGTCGGTGGACATCATTACCAAAGTCTTGATCTTCTCGTAAGTATTGCTGACGCCTTCTTCGTACTGCTGATGGTCATTGGTTCCATACACATAGAGGCGTCCCTTGTATTCAATGGCGGTCGGGTCTGCGCAGTACTGGAAATCCAGAATAGGGTTGCCATTGCCCACGCCCAGTTTTGGGGACTTCACTGGCATCTTGCTTACTGTGCCGTCAGAGTCCTTTGCGCGGATAATGATTTTACCGAAATTAATGGTCGCTGCATCACTAGGTGTGTTGGGGCTTACGACCAGTGCCAAGCTAACGAGAGTTTTGCCCGGTTCAAAGGTCAATGCAAAATTTTTTGCACCGCTAGAGATTCTTTCCGTTGTCTTGGTTTCGTCGCTGTAGGTTGCGATTACGTCAATATTGTCGTATTCAACGGCCTTGGTAAAAGCTATCTCAACCTTGGTGAAAACGTCCGTGTCCAGGTCGTGAATATCCCAATAGTTGTTGGCGTATTGCTTGTAGGTAAAGCTGTTGTTAGTTGTGTCCTTTTCGCCGCCGCCGCCAAACCAGTCCACGATGATATCTTCAATAGTGAGAGCGATATCGTACTTCGCCACGTTCTTTATGCCATCATCTTTGTCGAGAGGGTCGCTAGGCTGCTCTTGAGAGACGCTGTCCTTAGGCTGAATAGGATTGAGGGAATCCTTGGGCTGTTCCGGGTTGAGTGTATCCTCGGGAAGTTCCAGAGAGGGGTCGTCATCAAGGTTCTTGTTTACGGATTCATCGTCTCCGCATGACATTACCATGGACGAAACGGACACAAGCGTTGCCGCAAGAAAGATTTTCTTATTCATATTCGCACCCAATGTTTTGGTAATTACCTATTACGAAAATACGCTAAATCCATAGGTTGTGAAAATATGGAGGGTGGAACCTCAAATGTTTCGTTGAGAATTTCTAACCACTTCACAACAACGAAAAAAACGGAATCTTACACAACGAGACTGTTCTCGTTCGATATTTTTTCTAACATGAACTTGTTGGAAATTCCGACAAGTTGCATTTTATGAGTTTTCTAAATATCGGTAAAAATTTAACTTTTACCGACAAATGTATTGACGGAGCTAAGGTTTACTTTTATATTTTGAACGCATAGAGAAAAATATGGCGAACGAATATAAAGTTGTAAAAACGTATAGTGCATGCCTAAGAGAGTGTGGTAGCCAATATCAGGTGCAAAGGGCTGTCGAAACAGGTTCGCTCTTTAAAGTTGAGGAGGGCGTTTATGCTGCAGAGCCGAATGTCCCCGAGATTGCCTTGATTTCTGCGAAGTATCCCAATGCGATTATTGCAGGGGAGTATGCGTTTTATTATCACGGGTTTACCGATGTGATTCCGGAAAAGTACAGTATGGCGACAAAGTCAAAGGCTGCGAAAATTTCGGACCCCCGCGTGTTTCAAATTTATGTTCGTGATGATTTGCTGGAACTAGGAGCCCAGACGCAGTCTGTTGATGGCTACGAGTTCAGAATCTATGATCGCGAACGGATGTTAATCGAATTGCTGCGTAATAAGAACACCATGCCTTACGATCTGTATAAGGAAATCTTGCTGAAGTATCGTGGGCTGGTCAATTCTCTTGAGCTGTGGCGTATTCAGGAATATGCAGAAAAGTTTCCTAAAAGCAAGATGATCAAAAAAGCCCTTGATGAAGAGGTTCTGTGATTCTTAACTTCAAAGAAATGATAGCCTCCTATCAGAAGTCCGGTTTGTCTGTTGAACTTGCTTCTGCACGAGTTTGTCAAGATGTTGTGCTTAAGGCGATTTCTTTGAGTCCGTTCGGAAAGAATGTGACTGTTAAGGGTGGAGTCGTTATGCAAAGTTTAACGCAAAACATCCGCCGTTCCACACAAGATCTTGATCTGGATTTTATCCACTATTCTTTGGAGGATTCCTCCATTCAAAAATTTGTTGAAAGCTTGAATTGCTTGGATGGAGTTTCGTTAGTCATTGACGGAGTTCTGGAAGAACTGAAGCATCAAGACTATCATGGAAAAAGTGCTTCTTTAAAGATTGCTGATAATTTTGGTACGACCCTCAAATGCAAAATAGATTTTGGTGTGCACAAACGTCTGGAACTGACGCAAGAGGAATTTTGTTTTGATGTTGCTTTTGATGAACAGGGTGTTTGTCTGCTGAAAAATTCCGTGGAGCAGGCCTTTGCAGAAAAACTTCGTTCCCTTCTTATTTTTGGACCTTACAGCAGAAGATTTAAGGACGTTTTTGACATGTTCTTTCTTAAGGATGTTGTGGATAAGTCTAAACTTGCTGCCGTTGTAAGAATCCTGATTTTTGAAGATGAAGAAATGAGGGAAGGTTCTTTTGACGAGATTGTTAAGCGGTTGGATCTTACGTTTAAGGACTCGCAATACATAAAAAGATTTGGAAATTCTAGACAAAGGTGGCTTGATAACGACATTCACGAAATCTGTGAAGGCCTTCTGAAATTTGTCAATAATCTGGAGAGATAGAAGTCAAATTTGACAACTTTAAAATGTGGCGAATTCGCTCCCTTTAAAAGGAGCTTGTGCAAATTTTGCACAAGTTGACGGTTCATCTTTAATTTAATGGGTATTAATCAGGACGGAGTTTAACGATTCCATGTTGCTGAGTTGTTGATAGAACGAAATTGTTGGAACCGGCGGCATTTTTAATTGTACCGAATTCGGTATAATTAAAATTTGGATTATAGATTGATTCCCATTCCCCAATATATTCGGTATTCATAACTTCAATCTTGCTCATATTTACTCCTTTGTGTTACAAGCTGGATATAAAAACGCAAATTATTTAATAAGAGGGCTAACCAAAAACAAGTCCAGGGACTTGAAAATTTTCTATGATTAGAGAGGATTGTTGAACGGATTCATGTATAAATTTCTTGAAAAACATGTTGGTGATAATACGGCAAAGAACATCCTTGAATTAGGCAAGATGACTGAAGAATATGAAGATTTCTTTTTATTGTTTTTGGAAAGAGTGTGCTAAAAAATCAAGAGACTGTATGGGTAGATGGAGTATAGCCTGGATTTTCTTGATGAGCCTGACTGTAGTTGGACTGCTGGGGGGATGTGCGGATGATGTGACTTTTGAATGGAATCAAAGTCGTACTCAATCGAAACTTATTGGTTTTGTTGATGATTCATTGGCTATGGCTTATGACTATAGATGTTGGAGCGAAGTTACAGAAGGGTGGAATGGCTCGTACGATGAAATAGGAGATTGTGGCCACAATAGATTATGCCTCTATAATTATCAGGCCCAAAAAGAAGGCCCCGTGTGGTGTGATTCCCTGGATAATAAAAAAGGCGAAGGAAGTTTTGAAGGACAATTGAATGACTCAACGGTTTGGGGTGGTAGCTCCGATACGTATTTTTCTTTTTGGAAAATTAAAGATGAGTGTAAAAAAATAAAAGTTAAGGAAATTTTTGAATCCTGCTCGATTGGATTCTATGCAAAGAAACTTCGTGTTTGGTTGAATGGTGATTTTTTTGCAATGGGAAAAAGTATGGCTTTTTCGGGCGACTCTTGCCAATATGCAATCCTAGATACGAATGAAAGAACTATTACGTATAAGCGTTTTGATAAGAATTTGAAATGGATCGAAAAATGTGATGATTTGCGGGCTTGGGGTAATGAAATTTTCTGCATTGCCTTGAAAAGTGACTCACTAGGAATAAGTCTTTGGGTGGATGGCGAGGAAAAAGATGTGATAGAACATCCTGAATGGTCCAAAAGTTATTTGGAACATAGGGTGTTTTCTCTGTGGGGAGATGTATTGGAAATTAATGGAACAATTCAAAAAATTGACTATAGAATAAAAGAAATTGTTAAAGATCCCATCACAATGATTTATTCTAGGCAATATGGAATTGAATTTTTAAGTGTGAATGGCGAGCGCGTAAGCTACTAAGGAAAAAAGATGAAAAAGTTGATTCTTAAAAGCCTACTTCTTGTAGGTTGTTTGGCGATTTTATCTTTTGGCAAACCGATGGAAAGTATCACAAATTATAATGTATTGCTGCTTCATGGTGCTTGTGGTTCTGATAAAGCCCCTTGAATATCAAGCGTCCCAAAGGTTCGTATTTTTGCAACTGGCCTCTCGTTACATTCTAAATGGTCATAGTACGGGCGGTATTGGCTGATATGATAGGCTGCTCGGATTTTATTAAAGAATTTATTTTTAGATTGATACTATAAAATCTGAAAATTTAAAATTCGAAAAAGTTTTATGAAAAAGAAATTTGTTTTGTCGGCGGCGATGATTGCTGCTCTTGGTTTGGCGGGTACCGCCCAAGCGGCACAGACGGTGATTAAGGTGGATGATACCAAGCCGGGTGTGGTGATTAACAAGAATAATATGATGTCTGCGGATTTGGCCATCTGGAATCCGCCTAGCCGTTATTACGATATGACGGATGCCTTGGTGGACGGTGGATATACTTTGTTCCGTTTCCCCAACGGCAGCTTGAGTAATGACTACCACTGGAATGGTATTGGCAAGTACGATAGCACGGGCCTTTGGATCACTACGGAAGAAGAGGGCAAGTATGCTCCGGGTTTCTTGGGTGAAACTATTTACCGCGGCACCACCAAGGACAATTACGGTTTTGTGCGTCGCAGTCATTTGGCCGATGGCAAGATGGAAACCATGTGGTGGGGCGAGATTCTAGACCCCAACGATCCGCCTTGGGTTGTGGTGGAATTCCCCGAAAAGAAAAACATTGATTCCCTGCAGATTAGCTGGGGTGATTTGCGCCCCAAGGCATTCCGGTATGAATACTGGACTACGGATTATGCGGAATATCCGGGTGTGCATCAGGCCCTGACCAACGACTTGAAGCTGGAAGCCAACGTGAAGGTGACTGGCCCGGAAACTTTGTACAAGGGCAAGTCTGTGCGCACTCGTTATGTGGCCATCCGCTTTAAGTTGCAGGACTTGCCGGGTAAGGGCGTGCAGATTCGCGAGATGAAGATGTTCAGCGATGGCACGGATTTGCTGGCCGGTAATGAATACAAGATGTATGCCATGTCCACCCGCAATGGCGACAAGGCTCGCACCGACTGGACCAACATTCCCTGGCATTTCGAAGAATTCATGACCTACATTAATGGCCTGCCCAAGTCTGCTGACGGCAAGCCTGCCCAGGCTGTGATTTGCGTGAACGCCGGTACCGGTACTTCTAAGGAAGCTGCTGCCTGGGTGAAGTACGCAAACAAGGTTAAGGGCTACAATATTAAGCAGTGGGAAATCGGTAACGAACTGGACGGCGAATGGGAAGAATCTGGCCCTATTTCTGCACGCCATTATGCGGCCCGTTATTTGGAATACGCCCGCGCCATGAAGGCGGTGGACCCCACGATCATTTTGCATGGACCGCTGCTCAGTACTCACAAGATGATGCAGAAGGGCGCCGGCATTCTGGATGGAAAGTACTGGATGGAAGAATTCCTCCGCATTGTGGGGGAGGCGGAAATTGCCGATGGCAAGCGCTACCTGGATGCAGTGGACTTGCATAATTACCCGTACTGGACTCCCAATGGCGCCAACGCCAAGGACATGCTGAAGGCGATGCTGGATGTGGGCCCCAATATGGATACGCTGGATGTCTGGATGAAGCGTCACTTGCCTGGCGTGGACAAGGTTCCTTCTGCTTCTGGCGAAGAAAAGCGCCGCGTATTCCTTTCGGAATTCAGCACCAACGTTCAGGGTTACAGCCTGTTGATGGATTACCCCCAGGCAACGGCCATGGCTATGATTTTTGCGCAGCATGCGGTGCGTTTTGGTGACCGCTTGCAGGTGCTGCCTTGGGACGCTTTCGGAAACCTCTTCAAGAGCCCGGACGATACTTGGGGCACCATCAGTATGACCGCCCTTCTGAAGGAAGGTTCCTGGAACAAGTGGAAATCTCTGGAGCCTACCGCGGAATACTACGGCGTGTATATGACTTTCAAGCAGTTCCTGGAAGACGGCTTTGCTGTGGTTCCTGTGGAAAGTTCCAATTCTGAAGTTGTGGCTTATGCCCTGGCGAAGAAGGGCGCTAATGGCGCGGATTCTGCTCGAGTGCTGATGGTGAATTTGTCTGATACTCCCCAGGTTGTTCAAATTGATCGCGCTTCCGCTAGTGCCGACAGCAAGGCCGAAAATGTCCGTACCGAAGTGAACGTTTTTGGCGAAGATCAGTTCAAGTGGATTGGCGACCAGAAGAACGCCTATCCCTATCCGAAGATGGGTCCCAGTGGTCGTCGCCTGGATCCCACCAAGTTTCGTGATATTACCATTCCGGCCTTTGGCCTTGCGGTTGCCCAGATTAACCCCCGCATTGTTGGTGGTGATAAGGCTTCTGCAAAGAATGCCGCAACTCCCGTGGTGCTTGCAGCAGCCCTTGAAAAGAAGGTCATGATGCGTGGCGATACACTGGACTTGTTTGGCACCGTGACTCAGCAGAATGGTCAGCTGACGGGCGCTACCCTCAAGATTCCTGGCTTTGGAAAGAACGGCAGCGCCATGACTGTGAACGTTACGCCTGATGACGGCAAGTGGGACGCCTCCATCGAAAGTTTCCATGTGAAGGTTCCCGTGCCCGAACATGCAAAGACGACGCCTGTGGTGGTGCAGGGTACCGGTGCCAAGGGTACTGAAATTGAATTGACGGTTGCGGGCCTTGGCGGCAAAAAGACTGTGCAGAAGATTCCGTTCCGCGTGCGTGGCGCCTATCGTACCACAAGCATTCTGCAGAACTTTGATAACGGCGTCGATGCCGTGGATTGGTTCTCGGTGGTGGGCGAAGGCAATACAGAAATGGGTGCCAAGGTCTTCAACGGAAATCCGCCCCATGGTGGCTTTATCCGTCATGATTTCCACATTGAGCAGCCGCCTACTCTTGGCTGGCCCAACTACTCTGGCGCCTACTACGTTGTTCCCCAGGAAATCAAACAGTCTGTAGGTGTGGTGTTTGATTACGCCACCAACCACAACAATCCCGATGGCTACATCGAAGTTCAGGTGCAGAGCGATCAGGTGAAGGACTACGACGAGTTCATGGTTCGCCTTCGCAATACTCACGGCAGCTGGGTTCGTGACACCCTCATTTGGGAAAACATGAGCCAGGAAGGTTGGGGCAAGACCATTCCCCAGCTGGATCCTACAAAGATCAAGACCATTAATTTCCGCGCCCGTCATAGCGGCGTTGGCTACATCAGCCTGGACAACATCTACCTCCTGCAGGAAGATGGAACCGAAGTGCCCATGCCCAAGGGCCTGCGCCGCCTCCGCTAAAAGTTGAGATAAATCACATATCTCTTTATTAGGCATACAAATAGACCCTGTTAACGAATCCATCGTTGACAGGGTTTCTTTGAATAAACTATTATATATTTGCAAAAGTTTTGGTTGTGTATGAATATTGAATGTCAATGTTGTGGTCTTGTCGTCAGCATATTGCTGCTGGTGCTGTATTCCGGAAGAAAACAGCTCGGCCTTTATGGTGAAAAAATCTTCAAGAATATGCTGATTGTGACCATTATCCTTTTGGTCCTGGATATTCTTTCTCTCGTTGGCATTGCGCATCAGGATACTTGGGACCCTATGGTGGTGATGGGTATCTGCAAATTGTACATCGCAACCCTTGTTATTGAATGTTGGTCAGCTCTGCTTTATTTGTTGCACGACGTGGTGGATGAAAAACGCCATTGGAAGGCCACAAAGATCCTTTTTGGTGTCATTGGTGTAGAATGCTTGGCCATGTTCCTGCTGCCGCTGAATATTTATTCCAGCGGAAGAATCATGTACACCTATGGCCCCGGCGCAATTTTCGCCTACGGATGCTGTGCCGTGAACTTTATTGCCATTATGGTGGTGGCTTTCTCCGAAAAGAAGAGAATTCCCAAGCTTCGTTGGTCTGCAATCGTCATTTGGATGTTGCTTTGGATTGGTGCCGCCATTTGGCAGTTCTTTGATCCGGAAAAGTTGCTAGTGGGCTTTGCCACTTCCTTGGGCATGATGATTCTTTATGCCGCCTTGGAAAACCCGGAAGTGAACTTGAACCGCGAATTGGGATGCTTTAACGGCTACGCCTTGGAAGCTTACCTCAAGCAGCGTTTCAACCTGAAGAAAAAGTTCCATGTGATTCAGTTCTCCATGGACGATATTTCCCCGGAAACCTCCGAATATATTTACCGCTTGATGCACCGTTCCAATGTGCGTGACGGTGTTTTGTTCTTTAAGCTTCTCGGTCCCGAATTTATGATGATTACTGAGGACCGTCGTCGCTACAACCGCTTGATTCGTTGGATCCATAACGAACAGCAGCGTTCTTCTGATTACTTTAAGAACATCCAGGGCCTGGGTATGGAAAACGGCTTGGACGTGGTGGAATCTGCAAGATTGACCAAGGTGTTCAAGTACTTCTTCAACAAGTTCAATGGTCAGGTTCCTGATACTGGAATCGAAATTTCCAAGGACATGATTGACGACTTCCTTCTGCACGAAAACATGCAGGAAGAAATCAACCTGGCTTTGACTGAAGATCGTGTGGAAGTGTTCCTGCAGCCCATTTTCAGCGTTCACAGTGGCAAGTTTGAATCTGCCGAAGCTCTGGTCCGTATCCGCCGCAGAGACGGTGGCTTGATTTACCCCAACGACTTTATTCCGGTGGCTGAAGAATCCGGTAGCATTTTGGCTTTGGGCGAACGCGTCTTTGTGAAGACTTGCGAATTTATCGCAACTGGCAGAATGCAGAAGGCTGGCGTCAAGTACATTGAAGTGAACCTCTCTGTGTTGCAATGCGAACAGGTGGACTTGGCAAACCGCTTGCACGCCATCATGGAAGAATACCAGGTTCCCTCTTCCGCCTTCAATCTTGAAATCACTGAAACAGCAACGCTGAACGTGAAGAAGAACTTGCTCAGCAACATGGGTACCTTGATGGACCTTGGCTGCTCCTTCTCCCTGGATGATTTCGGCAAGGGTGAATCCAACCTGATGTACATCGTGGAAATGCCTGTTTGCATCGTGAAGATGGACTACGATTTGACAAAGGCTTTCTTCGAAGTGGAAAAGGCAAAGCACGTTGTTCGTACAGTGGTTCAGATGGCTCACGAAATGGGCCTCCACGTTGTTTCCGAAGGCGTGGAAACTGCTGCCGAGGCTGACGCTCTCAAGGCAATCGGAATCGACTATATCCAGGGATTCTACTTCTCCAAGGCTATTCCCATGGACGAATTCCTGCAGTTCGTGGAAAAGAAAAACAGCCTGATTCAGTAAAAGTTGGAGCGAGGTTCCGCGCAGTTAACCGCTCAAAATTTCAAAAAGAAAAAGCCCCGCAATCGCGGGGCTTTTTCAATGTTATCTCTTATCCCTATCCACCCAGGGTCTGAGGTTTTCGCCGGTGTAGATCTGGCGAGGACGGTTGATCTTGGAGTTGGGATCGTCGTGCATTTCCTTCCAGTGTGCAATCCAGCCCGGCAGACGGCCGATAGCGAACATCACGGTAAGCATTTCGGTGGGAATGCCCATGGCGCGGTAGAGGATGCCAGAGTAGAAGTCCACGTTGGGGTAGAGCTTACGTTCGATGAAGTATTCGTCCTTCAGGGCGGCTTCTTCCAGCTTAAGAGCGATGTCCAACAGCGGGTCGTGAACGTGTTCGCGTTCGAAGACCTGGTACATGAGCTTTTTCAGCACCTTGGCGCGGGGGTCGTAGCTCTTGTAGACGCGATGACCGAAACCAGAGAGACGGAACGGGTCGTTCTTGTCCTTTGCCTTTGCCATGACCTGATCGATGGTCATGCCGCTCTGCTGGATGCGGAGCAGGGTTTCCAGCACAGCCTGGTTTGCACCACCATGGAGCGGGCCCCACAGGGCGCAAATGCCTGCGCAGATTGATGCGTAAAGGTTTGCCTGGGAGCTGCCCACCATACGCACGGTAGAAGTGGAGCAGTTCTGTTCGTGGTCGGCGTGAACGATGAGCAAAGTGTTCAGGGCCTTTTCCATAATCGGATCGGGGTGGTAAGGACGGGCCTTACTGCTGAACATCATGTTCAGGAAGTTACTGCAGTAGCTGCGTTCTGCTTCCGGATACACAAACGGTTCACCGATGCTTGCCTTGTAAGCGAATGCTGCGATGGTACGAATCTTGGAAATCAAACCTGCAGTGGTCAGTTCAAAGGCGCTGGCGATGTTTTCGTCGTCGTAGAAACGAGGGGTGAACAAGCCCACGGCGTTCACGATGGAACTCAAAATACCCATCGGATGAGCATTGGGCGGCATCTGACGGAAGAAGTGGAGCAGGTTCTCGTGGAGGAGTGCGTTTTCGGTAAGCAACGTGCGGAAGTGAGTCAGTTGCTGCTGGTTCGGCAGTTCACCATAAATCAGGAGCCATGCGGTTTCGGGGAAGGTGGCCTTTTCGGCCAGGTCTTCGATGGCGTAACCGCGATAGCGCAAGATGCCCTGTTCACCATTCACGTAGGTGATGGAGCTCTTGGTGCTACCGGTGTTCAGGTAGCCGTAATCCAGCGTAACAAGTCCAGATTCCTTGCGGAGCTTGGAAATGTCGAGGCCGTGTTCGTTCTCAGTACCTTCACAGACGGGGAGCTCGAAACTCTTTCCGCCGTAGTTCAGTATTGCGTTATCGGACATTGATCCTCCAGTTTCAGGCTTCAGGTCCCAGGTTCCAGGTCCCAGGATTGAAACCGTTGTTTGATTTCTTGCTCAAATTTATTAAGCAAAACTTATGCCATTATACTAAGAAGTAAAATTTTAGCACAATTCTCGCGCCTCGAACCTCGAGCCTCGAGCCTATTTCTGCAGGTCCTTCACAGCCTTGTAGATGTTGTCGAAGAGCTTGCCGAGCTTTTCAGTCGGAACGGCAGAGAATGCCAGGCGGATAAGGCCGGACAGCATGATGGTGCCGGTGCTGTAATCCTTGATGAGCTTCTGGCGGAGTTCTTCTGCATCGACGCCCTTCGGCTTGACGCACATGAAGTAACCGCTGTTGAACGGCATTGCGTCGAAGGCTTCTACGTATTCCGGATGGGAAGCGAGGACTTCCTTGATGATGTCGTAGCGCTTCTTGAGGGTAGCGTACTTTTCAGCCTTCTGGTCGGCGTATTCGGCAGACTGGTAGGCGGCGAGAAGAATCTTCTGGGAAATGGACGGGCCGTTAGAGATGTTGCCACGGACGGTACCGGCGGCCTTGTCTTCCAGAGCCTTCAGCTGGGCGTCAGTTGCACCCTTGAAGCCAAAGCTCATGAAACCGACGCGGAAGCCCCAGACGTAGTCTTCCTTGGTGGGACCGTCCAGCTTTACGGCCAGCAGGTTTTCGTGTGCGTCGACAATTTTTGTAAAGAGGGATTCGCGGGTTACACCATCTTCGTAAACCAGGCCGAAGTAAGCGTCGTCCATGAGGGCCACGACCTTGTTGCCGGCAGCTGCGCATTCGGTAAGGATCTTTGCGATTTCAACAGCTTCGGTTTCGGTAGCGGTATAGCCGGTGGGGTTGTTGGGGAAGTTCAGGAGCACGACCTTCTTGTCGCTCTTGCCTGCAGCGAGGGCAGCCTTGAGAGCTTCGGTGTCGAAACCACCGTTCTTGAAGGTGTTGAAAGTCTTGATCTTTGCGCCGCGGGCGTTTTCAAAAACCAGTTCGTAGTTGTCCCAGTACAGGTCCGGAATGATGACTTCGTCACCAGCGTCCAGGAACATGTAGCCGGCGCAGCTGATAGCGTGGGTCAGAGCACAGGTGACCACCGGGTTGCTGAACTGCTTGGAAGCGAGGGTGGGGTTCTTCTTGATGACCTGTTCCTTCCATGCCTTACGCAGGTCCGGATTACCGAAGCTGGGAGCGTAGAGGAAGGAGTTCTTGGGGAGGTTCAGGGACTTGAGAACGCAATCCAGAACCAGCGGAGAACCGTCGTCTTCGAGAGCGGTACCGATGGTAGCGTTGATGTCGGAGCCCTTGGCTTCGGCACCCTGGCCAAGAATACCCTTGCGGGGGAAGAAAATGGCCTTGCCCTGTTCAGAGAGCATATCGAGGACCTTGCAGCCGTTTGCGGAAAGTTCGGCGTTCAAGGCAACTGCGAGAGGATTGTAGTTCATTTTTCGTTTCCTGTTGAAAAATTAGTTTAACCGGGGGCAATTTAGTTTTTTTTGACCCCACTCGCAAGGTACGGGCCGGTTTCGTAAACCCTAAAAGCCCAGAAAATGTCCCCAGAACGAGCAAAAAATGTGCGGTTCTTTCACAATTTGTATTACAATATTTGATTGTAAGAAAAATGTGATTTTAGGGCGGGGTAAGCTACGCCACAATTTCATTTAGATCGTAGAACATTAGACGAGTATAGGGATTGTCGTCTCTTCCTGACCCTAGCATGCAAAATCCGTTTTTTTTGTAAAAAGGAACCGCGTTTATGTAGGCGTCCACGGTTAAAAATCTGCAACCGTACGGATAGTGTTTTAATTTTTAGAGTTCCCTTTCTTACTATATTTTTGTGAAGGTTGGAAATAAATTAGGAGAATATATGAAAAATGCGCTTTTCCCGAAAGTCGTAAAGAATTTTGCCGTGGTGTCCATGGCAGTGTCCATGCTTGTTGCCTGCGGTGCATCAAGCTCCAGTGTAAAGAAAGAAGCTCGGGATTATATGAATCCGAATATCAGCTATGGTGAAATAACGGATGAACGTGATGGTCTGGTTTACAAATCCGTGAAAATTGGTGAACAGGAATGGATGGCCGAGAACTTGAAATATGATTACAACAATGGAACTGCCAAGTCTTGGTGTTATGACAATAATCCTGAAAATTGTAAGCTGAATGGTCGCCTGTACACCTGGTCTGCAGCCATGGATTCTGCCGCTGTATTCAGTGAGGGAGGGAAGGATTGCGGCCACGAAGCAGAATGCAGTGCTAGTGAACCGGTACGTGGTGTATGTCCCGAAGGCTGGCATTTGCCTAGTGAAAAAGAATGGCAAACTCTGTTTGATGCTGTTGGGGGGGGGAGTACTGCCTGTACAAACTTGAAGGCCGCCAGGGGATGGCGCAAAAACGGCACAAATTCCTATGGATTTACTGCATTGCCTGCCGGCTTCTACAGTAACTACATGGAACCAGGTTTCTATGCTATGGGCTATAATGCTCATTTTTGGTCTAGTACAGAGAAAGATATCGGCGGCGCTTATGCCATGTCCTTGTTCTACTACAAAGAGGACGCGGATTTGAGCAGCGATAGCAAGAATAGCTTGATATCTGTTCGTTGTCTCAAGGACAACTAACCCTGCTTTCAATGGCGTTATACAAAAACTCCGGGCTTTGAACCGGAGTTTTTTGGTTGATTGAACAACTTTCGTTTTCTAACGGTATTCCTTTGCCTTGTTGTCGCTTAGGTGATCGCTTGAATCTCTTCTGTTGTGAAGGGCTCGTGCGACTGTGATTGTCTGGGTCGCGTCAGTAACCCAGTAAAAGACGGAATAGCTGCTTACCACCAATTGACGATATTCGTGAGTAAGTGGTTTTAACGGTGTAAACAATGTTGCAGAATATGGAAATTCTCGAACTTTTTCCAGGTTGTCGGTTGTTTCCGTAACGACCTTTATTGCCGTTTGCGGACTGCCGAAAACTTCTGCGATGTACCTTGCGATTTCCTTCAGGTCGTTTAGGGCCAGGGGTAAGTATTCAATGGAGTACATGGTATTCCTAGAACATGGCCTTGATTTCGTTAAGGACGCTTTTTGTGGAGTAGCGCTTCTTGGTTATTTCCGCCTCCCGTTCTGCTTCCTGTAGTTTATTCAAAATTTCGCACTGGAAAGCCAGGTTTTCAAAGGCCTCCATGCTGAGCACGACCATGTCGCCGTAGCCATTTTTTGTAAGGATCACGGGTTCGTCTGATTCGTGAACTTGACGCGAAATTTCGGCGAAATTGTTACGCAAATCGGAAACAGGGCGAATGTTTTTCATGAGGGCCTCCTTTGAATGGATGTACTTAATTTAGCATAATTATGCTAAAACATCAAGAAGGCTGCTTTTCGTCCCACTTTTTTCAAAACTCGGGCTCTTTTTCTCCATACTTTTATATCTTTCTAGCAGAAATTTTTAACTCTGGCGCCTTGTGACGCCTTATAAAAGGTCGCAATATGCAGATTGATTTGAATAACGTGGATTGGAAGACTCTTCCTTTCGGCTACTCTGATACCGATTACAACGTTCGTTGCTACTACCGCAATGGTCAGTGGGGCAAGATTGAAGTCTCCTCCGACAAGAACATCAGCATTCACATGGCCGCTACCTGCCTCCACTACGGTCAGGAAGGTTTCGAAGGCCTGAAGGCTTACACCGGCAAGGATGGCAAGGTCCGTCTGTTCCGCGTGGACGAAAACGCAAAGCGCATGCAGAGCACTGCAAACCGCGTCCTCATGGCTGTTCCGCCCATTGAACTCTTCCGCGAAATGGCTCACCTGGTGACCAAGCTGAACGCTCGCTTCGTTCCGCCTTATGGCCATGGCGCAACCCTTTACATCCGCCCGCTCCTCATCGGTACTGGCGCAGAAGTTGGCGTGAAGCCTTCTGACGAATACCTGTTCATGATGTTCGTCTGCCCGGTTGGCCCCTACTTCAAGGACGGCTTCAAGCCCGTTGACATGATGATCAGCCGTAACTACGACCGCGCCGCTCCTCAGGGTACCGGTACTGTGAAGGTTGGCGGTAACTATGCTGCATCCCTCCAGTCTCTTGCCGAAGCCAAGAAGCTGGGCTACTCCAGCACCATCTATCTGGATGCCAAGGAAAAGAAGTACATCGACGAATGCGGTCCGGCAAACTTCTTCGGTATCAAGGGCAAGTCCTACATTACCCCGAAGTCCGAATCCATCTTGCCGTCTATCACCAACAAGAGCTTGCAGCAGCTGGCCGAATACCTGGGCTACACTGTTGAAAAGCGTCCGGTGGCTTTCGAAGAACTGGCTGAATTCTCTGAAACTGCAGAATGCGGTACCGCAGCTGTGATCACCCCGATCAAGAAGATCGTGGACCCCGTTGCCGGCAAGGAATTCACCTACGGCGATGGCAAGAATCCGGGCCCTGTCTGCACCGAACTCTTCACCAAGTACACCGCTATCCAGTTCGGCGAAGCTGAAGACCCGTTCGGCTGGACTGAAGTGGTTGACCTGTAATTCTTTTGAAAGAGAGCTCGCGATGAATGTCGCGGGCTTTTTTTTCCGGACCAAGGGTATTTATGTTGTTCGTGCTGGATTTGCCGATGGCAGTTCACTTGTTCGTAAGATGACGCTGAACTGATGGGTTGAACAGTAGAAAATCTGAATGCAATGTTGATTATTGAGGAAACCGATGGCTAACTGTCGGTTTTTTAAAATCTTTACATTACCTGCATAAATTACTATCTTTGGGCGCGAAAAAACGTTCCCTAGGCGGGTTTGCTGAATTTGCCCGCAACGGAAACACACAAGGAGAAAATCATGACTTTTGAAGAAAAGGCTCTCGCATACCACGCCAACGGCAAGCCGGGTAAGATTGAAGTTGTACCCACCAAGCCGTACAGCACCCAGACCGACCTTGGCCTGGCTTACACCCCGGGCGTTGCTGTTCCCTGCCTGGAAATCGAAAAGAATCCGGAAGCCGCTTACGACTACACCGGCAAGGGCAACCTGGTTGCTGTGATCTCCAACGGTACCGCAGTTCTGGGCCTTGGCGACATTGGCGCTGTCAGCGGCAAGCCTGTGATGGAAGGTAAGGGCCTTCTGTTCAAGATTTACGCAGGTGTGGACGTTTTCGATATCGAAGTCAACGAAAAGGATCCGAAGAAGTTTATTGAAATCGTGAAGGGCATCGCCCCGACCTTCGGCGGCATCAACCTGGAAGACATCAAGGCTCCGGAATGCTTCGAAATCGAAGAAACCCTGAAGAAGGAACTGGACATCCCCGTGATGCACGATGACCAGCACGGTACCGCAATTATTTCCAGTGCTGCCTTGATCAACGCTCTGGATATCGCCGGCAAGGACATCGACAAGATCAAGCTGGTGGTGAACGGCGCCGGCGCTGCTGCCGTGGCTTGCACTAAGCTGTACCTCTCCCTGGGTGTCAAGAAGGAAAACGTGGTGATGCTGGACTCCAAGGGCGTCATCTACAAGGGCCGCGGCAAGCTCACTCCGGAAAAGGAATTCTTCGCTACCGACCGTGACGACGTGAAGACTCTGGAAGAAGCCATCAAGGGTGCTGACATGTTCTTGGGCCTTTCCAAGCCCAACATCCTTACTAAGGAAATGATCCAGTCCATGGCAAAGAACCCCATCGTGTTCGCCTTGGCAAACCCCACTCCGGAAGTTTCCTACGACGTTGCAACTTCCGCACGTGAAGACGTTATCTTTGCAACTGGCCGCTCCGACTATCCTAACCAGGTGAACAACGTGATCGGCTTCCCCTACATTTTCCGCGGTGCCCTGGACGTTCG
Organism: Fibrobacter sp.; assembly: GCA_024399015.1. GTDB lineage: Bacteria > Fibrobacterota > Fibrobacteria > Fibrobacterales > Fibrobacteraceae > Fibrobacter. Next base: position 113,586 of record JAKSIC010000005.1, on the reverse strand, counting down.
CGCTACTGCTATTAACGAACACATGAAGCATGCTGCAGTTCGCGCTATTGCAGCCCTCGCCCGCAAGCCGGTGCCCGATGTGGTGAATATCGCCTACAACTCTGAACGCTTCAGCTTCGGCCGTAAGTACATCATCCCCAAGCCGCTGGATCCGCGCCTGTTGACCGACGTTTCTATCGCTGTTGCCAAGGCTGCTATCGAAAGTGGCGTTGCCCGCAAGGAAATCAAGGACTGGGACGCTTACGCAGATAGCCTCCGCGATATGATGGGCTACGACAACAAGCTGATCCGTGAATACGAAAACATGGCTCGCAGCAACCCGAAGCGTGTGGTGTTCACCGAAGGCCTCAGCGTGAACATGATCAAGGCTGCCATCCAGGCTAAGGACGAAGGTATTGCATTCCCGATCCTCCTGGGCAACCCGGACCGCATCAAGGAACTTGCCGCTACCGAAAAGCTGGATGTTTCCGGTATCGAAATTGTGAACCCCCGTTCTCCGGAAGAATACCAGCGCCGCATGAAGTACGCTGAAATGTATGCTGCTGAAAACGGTCGTAACGGCGAAACCTTCGAAAAGGCCGCCTACGAAATGCCGGAACACAACCACTTCGGTATGATGATGGTGAAGACCGGCGACGCCGATGCCTTGATTTCTGGTTCCAACAGCAGCTTTGCTACCAATATCGGACTCGCCAAGAAGATGATCGGCATCCGCGAAGACTACAAGCACTTCGGCGCCCTCCACATTCTCTCTACCAAGAAGGGCACCTTCTTCTTGGCAGATACCTTGGTGAACCGCGACCCGGATACCGAAACTCTCGTTGACATCGCAAAGCTCACTCACGACGCCGTGAAGTTCTTCGCCCACGAACCGGTGATGGCTATGCTTAGCTACGGCAACTTCGGCGCCGACAAGAATTCCAAGCTGGGTACCGCCGGCAGCGTCCGCGATGCAGTGAAGATTCTTCACGAACAGTATCCCGACTACGCTGTTGATGGCGAAATGCAGGTGAACGTGGCATTGAACAAGGACCTTCGCGACAAGAAGTTCCCCTTCAATACCATCAAGGGCCAGGACGTGAACACACTCATCTTCCCGTGCCTCTCTTCTGCAAACACCACCTACAGAATGCTCCTGGAAATGGGCGTTGGCGAATCCATCGGTCCTGTACAGATGGGCTTGAAGAAGCCGATTCACTTCACCGATTCCGAAGCTTCTGTCCACGACATCTTCAACCTGACTGTGGCTGCCGTCATCGACGCTATCGTGCAGGAACGTATTGATAAGGCTCGTCCGGTTAAGTAACTGGTGTGGCTCGTCTGCGATTTTGTATATCGCAGGCTTGAGCTGCAAGTGAACCAAAAAACATGAAGGGCTGTACCTCAGAAGGTGCAGCTCTTTTTGATATACTGCTTATTTGCGGATGGCTTGACCGAGGGGGTTGATTAGTCTGGGAGATCTGTTTCGAGGTGTTGATTCCTTAAAGAAAACACCGGAACCACGGTGGATGTTGACGATGAGTCTGGAAGTTGTTTTTCCGGATGCTGTTGCTCTTGGCGTGATTGCTTCAGTGTTTGCGTTTGCTGTAGAAGGAGCAAGGCCACCTACGGCAATGCCTTCGCACTTCATTTCCTTGTTGTCATTGAAGTCCAAGAACGTTACCTTGGTACCGTCCTTCTTCCACAGGATAATGTTGTCCAATTCCAGGGAGGCATCCACATCTACGCCTTGAACATTGATGCCGATGGCTACTACCTTGGAAATGTCTTCAAAATCCATGCCCGGTTCCGAGGAGCCATCAAAGGCGATTTTGATATTCTGCCATTCGCCTGTAAAGTCATTAAAGTCCCCAAGGCTCACCTGGTTCCATTTCCAATCTGCGGACATGTTGAACAGGGTTACTCCAGACCATGAACTGCTGGATCCCTTGAACTTGATGTCAAAGGACATGGCTGTATATTGGCTCCAGTCCTGGGCGGCAAAGCCGTAGCTAAGAGTTCCTGTTTCTGCGGTGTCGCTCTGGGCTTTGTAAATCACCTTCATTTCACGATCGCTATTATCCAAGCTCTTTTCTACAAGGGCGTCGATGGAGTTGCCTTCGAACTTGGGCAGGCCATAAGCGGCACGCATGGCGTTCAGACTTTCGTAATCCAGGATGCCGCGGTTCTTGTTTCTGCGGATGATGGTCATGTTGCCGTTGCCTTCGTCACCGGTATCCCAGATGCAAGGGACAAATCCGTACTTCTTGGAAAGTTCCGCAATTCTGCCGTAGTAGTCGGCGCGAGACTTCAGATGCAATCGAAGGTCTTCGCCTTTCAATTCAAGACGCTTGATGACGCCGAATTCACCGATGACCATAGGAATGTCCTTGAAGTCTTCTCCTAGCATGGCGAAGACGGAATCCACGTATTCGGGGCTGGCGTAGGCTCCTTTCTTAACATTGTGTGCGGCATCTGTGGTGGAGTAGTTGCCTTCGCCCCAGTAACGCACGGTGTTGCCCCAGTCAGCATCCTGTTCCATCAAGGCGAACGTATAGGGATAGAAATGGAATTCTCCCATCATGTAGTCGGTGCCGGCAGGGTCAGCAGGGAAGTTTCCCTTCAAGTAATTGTGAGCCTTGTTTTCGTCGGTGTCGGGTGCCTGCACGATGATGGTGCGTGTGGCGTTGTTGCCACCGGAACTGCGGACTGCCTTGATCATGGTTTCGTGATAGGCCTTCAGCGTATTTGCATTGTCCTGCTTCAATCCGTCGCCGCTTTCGCCGGGCTCGTTGGTGCTGGCGAACAGCAGGTGTTCATCGTAGTCCTTGAACTTGGCTGCAATCTGTTCCCAGTAGGCCTTTTGGCGGGCATTGATTTTTTCGTCTACGGAAGTGCCGATGTGGTCTTCCAGCCAGCCGTTATCCCAGTGGATGTTGAGGATGGCATACATGTCTCGCTTGACTACGTAATCTACCACGGTCTTTACGGAATCCAGCCAGGCGGCATTAATGGTGTTCTCGTCACCGTCAGGAGTATAAAGTGTCCAGTTGGAGTCTACGGCGATGGCGTTGGAATGGCTGTACCAGGCGCAGGGAATGCGGACCGTGTTGAAACCTGCGGCCTTGACGGAATCGATCAGCTCCTGGGTGGGAAAATCGTTTCCCCAGGCGGATGGGTTCATGGGAACTTCCAGCGTGTTTCCGATGTTGTAACCCATTCCCATTTTCGCGAAGACTTCTTTTGCTGTGGGAAGTGCATTGGCTGAACTAAATAGTAGACCAATGCAGCAGGGAATGCTGAAAATTCTTTTGAAATTCATCGGAAGATCCTTTGTTTTTTGTCTTTCCATAAACTATTCTAAAAAAAGAAAAAACTTTTGGAAAATTTCAAAGAGCAATGTATTTCGATGTTTTTTTCGCAACAAAAAAGTCCCCGGCATTGTGCCGGGGGCTTTTTTTGACAGGAACACTCGGCCCTGTTATTCCCGCAGAGATAGCGCGGGTCCTACACCAAATTTTACTTCAGGATAACCTTCTGGGTCTGCATCTGGCTGCCGCTCTTGATGACGAGCATTGCGGGGCCGCGGTATGCTGCCTTCAGCTGAACGGTGTTGCTTCCCTTGCGGGTGGTGAAGTTCTGGCCTGCGATGACCTGGCCGAGACCGTTAACAAGCTTTGCGGTGGCAGAGACTGCTTCGGTTGCGGTGAAGGTTGCGTTTACAAAGCCCTGCTGAACGTTCACGAACATCTTGCTTGTGGTGGCAACAATCGGCTTGATGGCCAATGTCATTTCCGGAGCGGTGGAGGTGACTCGGGTTGCGCTTGCGATACCATCGGTTTCTGCGCCCAGCTTCTTGTCGAAGTCTGCAAGAACAACGGCGGAACCATCAGCCTTGATCAAACGGATGTTGTCGAAGTCAATCTTACCCTTGAGCTGAGTTCCGTAGAGGTTGAAACCGAATGCGTTGACAGCAGCCTTGTTTTCGATGTCGAGACCTTCTTCGTTGAGAGGAACCGTATAAGTTGCCCAGCCGGCGTCAAGGTCGGATGCCTCGAAGTTGTAGTCGTTCCAAGCCCAATCATTGCCGCTCATGGCGAACAGGCTCAAAGTCATCCAGGTGACGTCCTTGTCAGCAGACGGACCGGTTGCTTCTACATCGATCTTTGCCTGGAAGGAAATTGCAGTGTAGTTGGACCAGTTCTTGCTGCTGACATTGAAACGGAGTGTTCCCACTTCACTGGAGTCGCTGGTGACTGTGTTGTAGGTAACTTCGAGCATCTTGTTGCTTTCATCGAGGCTTGCATTTACGAGAGCGTCGATGGAGTTTCCTTCGATAGCGGTCATGCCGTATGCGGCACGCATGGCGTTCAGGGTTTCGTAGTCGGTAATGTCGCCGACGTTACCGCCGAACTTCTTGGTCTGGCGACGGACGATGGTAAAGTTGCCGTTGCCTTCGTCACCGGTATCCCAAACGCAGGGAATAAGGCCGTTCTTCTTTGCAGATGCTGCGGTATAACCATACCATGCAGCTCGAGCTTCCAAATGAGACTTGAGGTTTGCGCCGGAAAGAACATCGAGGCGCTTGACGGCACCCATTTCACCGATCACAACAGGGATACCCTTGCTTGCGAACTGGGTGTTGAGACCGCCGAAAAGTTCATCGATAGAGGTCTTGGAACCGAGAGCGCCGTTTTTGCAAGTGTGAGCAGCGTCTGTACCCGGAGTCTTGTCTTCCCAGTAATAGAACATCTTGCCCCAGTCTTCGTCGCCTCCGGTCATGAGGGAGAACTGGTAGGGGTAGAAATGGACTTCGGCCATGGTGTAGCCTGTGCCTGCCGGGTCGCTCGGATAGTCGGCTGCAAGGAGGGGTGCCTTTTCAATTTCGGTACGAGGAGCCTGAACCACGATAGTGCGGGTTTCATTGTTGCCGCCGGTTGCACGAACAGCGTTAATGCAAGCTTCGTGGAAAGTCTTAAGAACCTTCATACGGGTTGCGTCAAATGCCCACTGACCGTTATCGGCACCACCATTCCACGGGTCGTTGACGCCGGGTTCATTGGCGGAAGCGAAGATCAGGTGCTCGTCATAGCTCTTGAAGTAGTTGGCAATCTGGGTCCAGTACTTGGTCTGGAGTGCGGCAACGTCAGCAGCGGCGCTAGTTACTGCGCCAGACTTGTCGAAACCTGCGCCATCAAAGACGTGGTCTTCCAACCAACCGCCGTCCCAGTGACTGTTCAAAATAGCATACATGCCTTCGTTGACGACAAGGTCAACCACCTTTTTTACATCAGCCAGCCATGCTTCGTCAATGACGCCGTTGGTTGCATAAGTGTCCCAAGCGCAGGGAATACGAACAGTGTTGAAACCTGCTGCCTTAATTGCCTTGACGTAGGATGCGTCGGGGAACGGGTTGCCCCAACCGGTTGCACCACCTTGGTTTTTCGGAACTTCCATGGTGTTGCCGATGTTGTAACCAAGACCCATTTTCGGATAGATTTCGGTAGCTTTCGGAAGAGCTGCGAAAGCGCTGGTCACAGCCAAGAGGCCGAAGCCGCAGGTGAGGCCAAAAAGATGCTTAAAATTCATTAGGAGGACTCCTTTTGTTTACCTAATCCGTAATTACTCATCTATAAACTACTTTGAAAATGGCTCTCTGTACTTAAATATTTAAAAAGCCAATGAAAATGTGATGAAAAATTCACAACGCCTGTAAGTGGCGAAATTTTGCTAAAAACGTCGTTTTTTGTTCAAGTGTTGAAAAAATCACAATAAAAATCATAATAAAAAGGACCCTAAAAGGGCCCTTTTCGTGGTTCCAAAATGGAATAGAACGAAGTTTTACTTGATGCTTACTCGGAGGGTCTTAAGGCCGCTCTTGGCAATGTATGTTCCCTGACGAAGACCTGCGAGGCTCATGGTTGCCTGGGAGGAAATGGCGCGGACTTCGCGAATCATGTTGCCATTCATGTCGAACAACTGGATGGTTGCACGGTCGCCCTGGGCCATAAGCATGTTGCCCTGGCGAGAGAGGGTTGCCTTTGCGACTTGCGTTTCGTTAAAGCCCATGCCAGGCACGTAAGCGCTGCTGGAACTGAGATTTGGCTGCCAAACGCTGGAACTGGAGCTTGCCGCAGGTTTGTTGCTGGAACTTGACTGGGGCTGCCATGGTTTCACGGAGCTGGAGCTTGCCACGGAGCTGCTGGATTGAACCGGCTGTACACTGGAGGAACTTGCTGTGGAACTGCTTGAGTTGCCGATGGGAGTGCTGCCCGGAATCAATCTTTCCGTGTGGGTGACGCCCTTGTTCTCGTAGTTTCCTAGACCGTAAACGCCGCGCATGGCGTTGATGATTTCCGGTTCCACCACCTTGCCCATGGGGCCGCCGAACTTGTTGGTTTGACGACGGATGTAGGCCATGTTGTCGTAGCTGGCACCTTCGTTGCCCATGTCCCAGACGATGGGAGTAAGGCCGTAGTTCTTTGCTGCGGTTACAACGTCCTTGTGCCACTGGATACGGCCCTTGCGGTGCAGTTCCAGGTCGGAACCGGAGAGTTCCGGAGAACGGTACAGGGAGCCGAATTCACCGATAATGACGGGGTAGCCCTTGTCAACATAGTTGGACTTCATCTTGGCGAACTGGGCGTTGGGGAATCCGATGCCAGCCTGGTCCTTGTCGACGGAATTTGCCCAGCAGTTGAAACCTGCATTTCGTGTGGGCTCGCTGGGCTTTTGGTAGTCGCCATAGTAGTACTGCACCTGGATATCGCCGTTAGGACAGTTCCAGTTCTGGGAGCTGGTCATAAGCACATACTGGTAGGGACCGTAGAAGTGGACTTCGAACATGAGACGGCCAGAAACCTTGTCCTTGGGGAAGATGCTTGTGGGGGCAAATTCTACGGACTTGTCGATGTCGGTCTGTAAGCCCTGAATAATCAAGGTACGGGTGGCGTTATTGCCGCCGGTGGCGCGGACTGCGTCAATAAAGGTCTGGTAATAGCCCATGAGAACCTGGGCGTGCTGGCTTGTCCAGGAGAGACCCTGCTGGCCTTCGCCCGGTTCGTTGGCGCCTGCAAAAAGAAGATGTTCGTCGTAGTTCTTGAACTTGTTGGCAATCTGGGTCCAGTAGTTCTTCATCTTGGTATCGACGGTGTTGTCTTTGTAGGTTGCCATCTTGGTCTGGAACCAGCCGCCTTCACCTTCGTGATGGATGTTAAGCACCACGTACAGTTCGTTACGTAGGGCGTAATCCACCACGGTCTTTACGGAATCCAGCCAGGTTTCGGTAATCTTGCCGTTCTGGGTATGGGAATCCCAAGCGCAGGGGATGCGGACTGTGTTGAAACCGGCTGCCTTGATGGAGTCCAGCAATGCCTGGGTGGGATAGGGGTTGCCCCATCCGGTGGGATCATTGGGCACTTCCATGGAGTTTCCGATATTGTAACCCATGCCCATGTTCTTCTGAACTTGAGCGGCTGTCGGTAAATCTGCAAATGCAGCAGTTACCATGGCACCTGCGAACATCAACCCAAACATCATCTTTTTCATAGCGATCCTTTACGTAAAGATCCAAAACACCGGCTATAATATATACCGAAAGAAAACGACAGTCGAAAATAATTGCCGCGGCGGAGAAAAGCAGTTGTGTTTTTTTCAACGAACGTAATCAGCACGTTACCAAACCGCGAAAAATCAAAAAAACCGGCAATTGCTTGCCGGCTTCTTGGTTGGTGGGAGGTTATTTCAAATTTGTGCGAAGAGTGTTGTTGCCGCTCTTGGCGATGTAGCTGCCCGCTCGAATTCCGGCCAAATCCATGGTGGCGGAGCCAGAGTGGCCGCGAACTTCTCGAATCAGGTTGCCGTTCAGGTCGAACAGTCGGATAGAGGCTCGTGTACCCTGAGCCACCAGCATGTTGCCTTGGCGTGTGAGGCTTTGCTGCCCTTGCTTCTTTGCGATAGCCTTGATTGCAGTCGTAGTTGCCTTGACGCTTTCGGTTGCTACCAAGGACTTTGCGGTGATGCCTCCGCCAACGTTCTTGGCTCCGACCAGGTTAAAGTCCAAAGTGTCTGCGGTGCCGTCGGTATTCTTGAAGATGATCCAGTCCACATAGACATTGCCGGTGTAGCCCAGAGTGTATATCTGCAGTCCCATGAATACAATGTTTGTGGGATTACCCGGAACCATCAGGTTGCTGCCGCTTTCTCCTGTGGTAGCGACCTTGACCTCGTAGGTGTTCCAGGTGCCCAGCTCAACTTCACCGAGGCCTGCTTCCTGCCAGTTCCAGTCGGTTCCGTCCATGGTAACCAGGTTGGGAGCGATAAAGCCGTAGTCGTCACCTACCTTGGAAATGGTTCCGTCAAAGAATGCCCGAATAGAGACGCTGGAAATTTTGCTCCAGTCCTTGGGAACGCTGGAAAATTCGATTTGACCGTATGTGCTGTCTGCGATGGTGAATTCTGCCTTGATGGACTTGTCTGTATCGGTGCTGATGACCGGATTGCTGCTTCCGTCAAGGTTTGGCATGCCATAGACATTTCGCATGGCGTTCATGACTTCCGGGTCAAAGACGGATCCGTCGGGATCTGACTGACGGCGGATGATGGTCATGTGGTTCTCGCCTTCGTGACCGGTATCCCAGGCGATGGGGACCACCTTGTTGTCGAAGGCGGCCTGGGCTACGGCCTTGTACCAGCCGATACGTCCTTTGCGGTGGCGATTGTAGTCATCGCCTTTCAGAATGCCCAGTCGGTCGTTGGCACCGAATTCACCGATGATGACCGGAATACCCTTGTCCACATAGTTGGTCTTCATTTTCTTGAAAGCCACCTGCATGTCGTTTGCGCTACAGGGGGTGCCCATGGCGTTTCCCCACGGATTGTAGCCGCAGTTGTGGACGATGTCTGCGCCGGTGGCGTAGTTTTCCTCGCCCCAGTAGTATTGCGGTTCCACGATGGCGCCCCAGTTGACAGGCTCGCCTACGATGGTGTAGGGGGACGGGTCGTAGTAATGCACTTCGAACATCATACGGTTTGCGATAACGTCGTTAGGCATCATGCTTGCGGGGTAGGCTTCCACGGAGCGGTCGATGCTGGTGGAGGGACCCTGGATGATCAAGGTGCGGCTTGCGTTGTTGCCGCCGGTGGCACGCACTGCATCTACGAATGTCTGGTGGTAACCTTGAAGAATCTTGGATTCATTCTTGTAGTTTTCGTCTGTAGTGGCGGGTTCGTTGGCACTTGCGAAAAGAAGCTTTTCGTCGTAGTCCTTGAAACGCTTTGCAATCTGGGTCCAGTAGGCTTTCTGCTTGGCGTTGACTTCGGTCTTCTTGTCGTCTTTCAGGTTTTCTTCCAGCCAACCGCCGTCCCAATGAATGTTCAAAACGGTGTAGAGGCCAGCCTTGACGCAATAGTCTACAACGGTCTGGACAGAGTCCATCCAGCTTTCGTTAATGACGCTGTTTGTGGCGTGGGAATCCCAGGCGCAGGGAATGCGGATGGTGTTAAAGCCAGCGGCCTTAACGCCCTTGATATAAGCCTCTGTTGGGAACTTGTTTCCCCAGAGGGTGGGATTCCCGGGGACTTCCATTGTGTTCCCGATATTGATTCCCAAACCCATTTTTTCAAAAATTTGCTGGGCGGTAGGCAGGTCTGCAGCGAAGGCAGAAGACATGGTTGCTGCGGAAAGGACTGCTAAAAATTTGGACGTTTTGGTCCAGTGTTTAAATGAATACATCACAACTCCCTTTTTAACACCGACCGTAATATAAGTTTTGAAAGATGTTGTTCATTAATAGTTTTTTGCAAAAATCGTTGATAAAAAATCAATAAAAAGCTCAAAACTATGATAAGTGTGTTATTATTTGGCGTGAAAATAGCCCCGTCTTGGTAGACGGAGCCGTGTTATAGTTGCGCAAAATGGTTCTTGAATTTGACTTCGCGAAGTTTAGTGAGCCATCTGGCTGCCAATAATCACGATGGCATTGCAGACCACCAGCAATCCGATGATCAAAAGGATGGCGGTCTTGGTGGACATTTTCTTCTTGGGTTCGTTTGCCATATTTTCCTCTTTTGGTGTGGGCGCTTGGGCTCGGTTCAATGGGTTAATGTGCAATAAGCCAGTTTTCGCCGAAACCGACGCTGGCGACTAACGGTACCTGGAGCTGCATGGCATTTTCCATTTCGGATTTTACCATGGCGCTCAGTTCCTCGACGCGGTCCTTGGGGCATTCAAATACAAGTTCGTCGTGAACCTGCAGCATCATGCGGAGGGGGAGTTGTTCGTCGTTGATGCGTTTCTGGATGCGGATCATGGCGATCTTGATGAGGTCAGCGGCACTGCCCTGCACGGGGGTGTTCACTGCCATACGTTCTGCCATCTGGGATTCCATACGGTCGGAACTGTCGATGCCTGCGATGTAGCGGCGGCGGCCTGTAAGGGTTTCTACGTAACCGTCGCGGTGGGCTGTTGCCTTGGTGCTTTCGATAAAGTCTTGAACGCCCTGATACATGTCGAAGTAGCCGGTAATAAAGTCCTTGGCCTGGCCCATGGGAATTTTCAGGTCGCGGCTGAGGCGGAAGGCGGTCATGCCGTAAAGTACGCCGAAGTTCACCACCTTGGCGTCGCGGCGCATGTCGCTGGTGACGTTTTCCAGAGGTACGCCGTAAATCGCCGCCGCGGTGCGGGCGTGAATGTCGATGTCGTTCTTGTAGGAATCGATGAGGGCCTGGTCTCCACTTAAGTGTGCCAGCATGCGCAATTCAATCTGGGAGTAGTCCACAGCGAGAATGACGTTGTCTGGATTCTGCGGGACAAATGCGGCGCGGATCTTTTTGCCCAAGTCGCTACGAACTGGAATGTTCTGCAGGTTGGGATCGCGACTGCTCAAGCGGCCCGTTGCTGTACCCCACTGGATAAAGCTGGTGTGAATGCGCTTGGTCTCGGGGTTCACTAGGGTGGGAAGCACCGAGATGTAGGTGCTTTGCATTTTCTTCAGTTCGCGGTACTCGATGATGGAGAAAACGATGGGGTGGGCGGTCTTGAAACTCAGTTCCTCCAGAACGGCGGCGTCGGTACTGCGCTTCTTGATTTCGGGCAGGCCCAGGGTGTCGAAAAGAACTTCGCCCAACTGCTTGGGGCTTCCGATGTTGAATTCGCAACCGGCCATGTCGCAGATTTCTTTTTCAAGATTTTCAATGCGGCGTTGCAGTTCCTGTTCCAAACGCTTTAGGGTAGGAACGTCGATGGCGATGCCCTCAGATTCCATCTGGAAAAGAACTTTCAGCAAAGGCATTTCCTGGTTGAAGAAATACTTTTCGTAGTCCAGTTTCTGAAGTTCCTTCTGGAGGGGCGCCCACAAACGCAAGGTGTAAACCGCGTCTTCGGCGCCGTATTCGGTGGCCTCGGGAACGCGGGTGCGGTTGAAGGTAATTTGGTTCTTGCCGCGGCCAATGAGATTCTCGATGGGAATCATTTCGTGCTGCAGCTTCTGCATCACCATGTTGTCAAGGCCAAGTCCTGTGGCGCCCGGAGAAAGCATCCAGGCGGCGATCAGGGTGTCTACAATGTTTGCCTTTTCAATTTGAGCGATGGACAAGCCGAATGCTCGTGCCAAAACATGAAGGTCAAATTTTGCATTATGGAAAACGAAGGTATGTTTCTCGTCCCAGAATTCAACGAACCAGTCCTTGACCAGGTTTACGTCGAAGTTTCCGTTCTTGCCCGCGGGGAGCGGGAACCCGATTTCATCGGTGTGATTCAAGGGAATGTAGTAACCCTTGCTTACGGTGGCCGCGCTATTCTCAGCCGAATCCTCGGTGGGGTCAACAGCAGCTAGGCACAAGCCCACGATGTTGCATTGCATGGGGTCAAGGCCGTCGGTTTCCGTATCAACGCCAATCAAGTTGGATGCCGCAAATTCAGCCTTCATCTGTTCGAAGATTTCATTGGAATCTACGCAAATGTAGGTGGGCGGAACATCTTTCGGTAGGTCAAAGTCTGCGCTGACAACTTCTGCGGCAGCTCCGTCTACGGCGCTTGCGGAATCGGAACCCTCGCTCTTCACAAACCCTGTCTTGCTGGGGATGTTCTCCAGCAAACGCAACAGGCTGTTGATTTCGTGCTCCTTGAACATTTCTGCCAAGGTGTCTACGTGAATGCCGTTGTATTCCAGTGCGTCCAGGTTTCCACTGAAAGCTCGCTTGGTCTGCAAGGTTACAAGTTCGCGGCTCAGGAAAGCCTGTTCGCGGTTGTTTGCCAAGTTGTCGTGCAAACCTTTCTTCTTGATGTTATCGATGTTGGCGTAAATGTTGTCCATGTCGCCGTATTCTTCAAGAAGGGTAATGGCGGTTTTGGGGCCAACCTTCGGGACGCCGGGTACGTTATCGCTGGCGTCGCCCATCAATGCCAGGTAATCACGAATTTTTTCAGGAGGTAAACCGTACTTTTCAACGACTTGTTCCGGGCCGAAATCGATGCCGTCGGCGCCTTTTTCCAAATGGAACAAGTGAATCTTGTCGTTTACGATTTGGCTCATGTCCTTATCCTTACTGATGATAAGGATTCGGTCAAATCCCGCCTCTGCGGCAGCTACGGCGGTACTTGCCATTACGTCGTCGGCTTCGTAGCCGGGCTCAGACAAAAGAGGAATTCCGCTGGCGGCAAGGCTTTCGCCAAGCAACGGCATCTGGGCTGCCATTTCTTCGGGCATGGGGCCGCGATTGGCCTTGTAGTCGGGGTAAAGTTCGTGGCGGAAAGTCTTGGTGTGTGCTACATCTCGGGCAATGGCAAAGTGTGTCGGTTTGTGCTTTGCAAGAATGCGCAACACTGCACCCCAGTAGCCATGCATCATGGATACGTCTTCGTCCTTGCTGTTTTTCAGCGGGTTCTGGCTGTAAGCGTAGAACATGCGGAACGCAAGAGCGTAGGAATCAAGAAGTAGTAAAGTCTTTTCGGCCATACTTTGAATGTAGAAAAAATAATGTGAAGGTCGGCAGAGTTTTTGTTAACCGAATGCAAGATGCAAATGGTCAATGACATCGCTGGGCAGCATGGAGTAGGCGCCCAAATCTTTTCGAGTCAGGCGGCCGGCCTTTTGGTGGAGTAATGCGCCTAGTACTGCGGCGTCGCCAGTGGTAAGGCCTTGCGCCAAAAGTGATGCGATAATGCCTGTGAGAACGTCGCCGCTTCCGCCCTTGGCCATTCCAGAATTTCTGGCAGGAATGACAAAGACCTTTCCGTCGGGAAGAGCCACGTAGGTGGGGGAACCTTTCAGCAAAATGACGATGTTAAACTGCTTTGCGAAATTCCGGAGGTATTCCGGATAGAAATTTTCGTTTGTGGGCAAGGGGCCGAAGTTTCTTTCCCATTCGCGCTTGTGAGGCGTGATGATGGCTTGCGTTGGCCCGCCTTGGATGCAGAAGAATGCTGAACCACAGGCGTTGATGGCGTCGGCGTCGATTACTACGGGAACGTTCAAACCAGTTAGGAATACGCGGATTGCGTCCTGGGTTTCGGGATCCGTTCCAAGGCCTGGACCTATGGCTATCGCGCTTTGGTGCTTTGCCCTTTCTTGCAACTGCAATATGTGGGATACAGAAATTATGTCGCAATTCTTGTCTCCTAAACCGCAGAAAACAGGTTCCACAAGTTTGGATTGCAGAATAGGCAAAATTGCTTTTGGTGTTGCCAACGTTATAAGGCCTGCGCCGCTGCGCAAGGCCGCCTTTGTGCAAAGGAATGCGGCCCCGGTCATGTTGCCGGAACCTGCGATAATCATGGCGGTACCCTGGGAACGTTTTTCTCCGCTTTCGTTTCGCAACGGAAGCAGTTCTGGAATAAAACTTTCGTCTGCCAGGTAGAGATTTTCGTCAAACTTCTGTATCAGTTCCAGCGGGTAGTGGAGTTGGGCCACCTTCACCTTTCCGAAAACCTCGGATCCTTCGCTGGTGAAGGCGTCAAGGCGAGGCAAACCGAAAAGCATGGTTTCGGAAGCCTTGATGCAAACCTCTCCGCGGTGATGTTCCAGCGAATCAAAACCTGTGGGCGCGTCCGCAGCCAACACGGGAATGCCCCAGCTGTTGATTGCTTCGACCACTTGAGCAAAAGCAGGGCGAAGCTCGCCGGAGGTGCCGTTGCCTAGCATGCAATCAACAACGAGGTCGAAGTGGGGTGCCTTGGGCAAGTTGCCGTTTACGTAAATCAGTTTGCCGCGGTTTGCCTTGAAATCCTCGAAGGCCATGCGAGCTTCGTTCTTGAAAGTTTCAGGCTTTGCAAGAGAATAAACGGTACAGGGAATGCCTTCTTCAATAAGCCTTGTGGCAAGAACCAGGCCGTCGCCGCCGTTATTGCCTCCACCAACGAAAACAGCCACGTGGGAATGGTTCGCCTCTATAACGTCGCGGCGCCCGCCAAGAATTTCCTTGACTCGTTCAAAGAGTGCGGCGCCGGCTTCTTTCATCAGCACGTAGCCCGCTTCGATGGCGGTCATGGCCCCGGCTTCTGAACCCTCGCCATAGCTTCCAAAACCGTTGTTCCTTGTGTTGAACAACTTGGTCTCGTTATCAAGACTCCGCATTGCTGCGGCTGAAATAATTGGCGTGCACCCCCGAAAAATCATTACATGAACCAGTAACTAACGCCCACCTTGAACTTCGTCATCTTTGCGCCGTGCATATTGATGTATGTAAAGGCGTCTCCAGGTTCAACGTCGTCATATCCAATAGCTTTTGTGTCGGGGAACAGTTCCATGAAGCCCATGTAGAATCTTGCGTCAATGTTGAGGCCGCCGACGATATTGTAGCCAAGGCCTGCTGCGATGCCGAAGTTAAAGAAACCTTGTTCGGTGTGTTCGGTATAGCCGAGAGCGGACATAGCACCATTTGCCATTCCGCCCAATAAGGTGCTACCATCAGCCATGGGAGGAATGTCAGATTCGTTGCTCAGGTTCAATACGATTTGAGGACCGGCAGTAATATAGAGTTTCTCCAAGAAAGCGAAAGAAGCACGGAACATCAATGGAATTTCCAAGTCCATGGACGTGTAGGAACGTTCTTTTTTTAGAAACTTGTGGCTGGTGCTTGTGTAGGCGAAGTTCACTTCGGGAGCGAAGTAGAGACCCTTGGCCAGGTTCAAACGGAACATCAAGCCGGCGTCGAAACCAAAACCGGAGGGGTTTCCGTCGGTTCCGTCAATATCTTCTTCAAATCCGTACATCATGCCGTAATCAAAGGCAGCCTTGACGCCTGCACCAAAACGGGAATCGTTTTTAGCGGAATCCTCTGCAAACGAGATGCCGGTGGCCAAAACCAGACCTACCAATGTTGCGAAAATCTTCTTCATTCTAACTCCAGTGAGGTCCTTCTTCTGCCTCATTTATAACAATAAAATAGCATAAATACCTTTGATCATCGCAGCTATCGCCCGCTAAGTACTGAAAAACAAACGAAAAATGAATGTTGAAAAAGAAAAAGTTAGTCATAACTAAAAAATATTGAAATTAGCCTTGACTAATTAGTCTAGGTTAACTATTTTTAGTCTCGGCTAACAAAAAAGAGGTAACAATGGAAAACGAACACACCAAACTCACGCAGAGCCTAGAGGACTATCTGGAAATGGTTCATATGCTACGTATGGCCCACGGTATCGCCCGTGTCAAGGATATCGCCGCTGCTCTTTCCGTGAAAATGCCTTCTGTGGCAAAGGCCATCCTGGAATTGAAAAAGCTGGGCCTGGTCACACAGGAGCCCTATAGTGGTGTGGAACTGACGGAAGCGGGGGAGAAGGCTGCAGCTGATGTCCTGAACCGTCACATCCTACTGAAAGGATTCTTAATTCGTCTCGGTGTTTCCGAAGCCATTGCCGATAAGGACGCTTGCTGCATGGAGCATATTCTGTCCGCTGAGACTTTGTCGAAAATTGAAGACTTCATGAAGCCTTCCAATATCACTGTAACTGCAAGCCTTAAAAAGCCCAAGGTTGCAAGGAGTAAGTAATGAGCTGTAATTGCGGCTGCGGTTCTCCCAAGTCCACCAAGAAGTGGAATGCCGAACCGAAATTTTCTGAACTGAAGAAGGGTGACAAGGTCGAAATCGTTGGCTACAACGATGGCGATGCCCGATACAAGTCCAAGTTGCTCTCCATGGGCCTTGTGCGCGGTGTGACTCTGGAAGTGATGCAGATTGCTCCCTTGGGCGATCCCATCGAAGTGAGTGTCTTAAGCTACCGCCTTTCCTTGCGTAGGGAAGAAGGCAACGTATTGAATTTGAAGAGAGTGTAACAATGGCACCGAAACCGTTTACTATTGCTATTGCAGGTAACCCCAACTGCGGTAAGACCGCGTTATTTAACGCCCTCACCGGTTCCCGCCAAAGCGTGGGCAACTGGCCTGGCGTTACTGTCGAAAAGAAGGAAGGTTATTTTGATCTGGGCGCCCGCCACATTCGCGTGGTGGACCTTCCGGGTACTTACGCCATCTTCGCTAATTCCGAAGATGAGCGTGCCGCCGTCGATTTCTTGCTGACACGCGAAGCCGACTTGATTGTGAATATCATGGACGCCACCAATGTGGAACGCAACATGTTCCTGACTTCACAGTTGGTGGATATGCAGCAGCCCATGGTCATTGCCGTGAACATGATGGACATTGCCGAAAAGCGTGGCCTCCATATTGACCTTGAGGCTCTTTCTAAGCGTTTCGGGGTGCCCGCAATCCCTCTTTCTGCAGTGAGCGAAAAGAGTATTACCAATTTCATCAGCCAGATGGCCCATGTTATCTCGAGCCAAATTGCCATCCCGACTGAATTCACCTACGGCGACAAGATTGAAACTGTGGTGAAGGAATTGGAACCTCAGGTAGCTCCTGTTGCAAAGATGCTGGATGCGGACCCCCGTTGGGTTTCCCTCATGTACCTGGGCAATAGCAACAGCTATGCAGACAAGTTTGCTGCTGCCGGAGTCAAGTTGAATCGCGAGGAAATTACTGCAAAGCTGGGTGAGGAATCTGAATTCGTCATGGCCGATGCCCGCTACAGCATGGCTCACGAAATCGCTTCCGAAGTAATTGTCGGCAATCGCTCCAAGAAGACTTTCTCTGACAAGCTGGATTCTATTCTCTTGAATCGCTGGCTTTCTCTGCCCATCTTCCTGGTGGTCATGTACCTGGTGTTCTGGGTTGCAGTGACTATCGGTAGTGCTTTCATCGATTTCTTCGATGTGCTCTTCGGTGCTGTTTTTGTAGATGGTCTCGGCTACTTGCTCTCCGACGTTATCGGTGCACCGGCTTGGGTTACTGCAATTCTTGCAAATGGTGTTGGCGCCGGTATCCAGACCGTGTCTACCTTCATTCCGGTCATCTTCTTTATGTTCCTGTGCCTGACCTTCCTGGAAGACTCTGGCTACATGGCTCGCGCTGCCTTTGTGGCAGACCGCTTTATGCGATTCCTGGGCTTGCCGGGTCGTGCCTTTGTCCCCATGATGGTGGGCTTTGGTTGCGGCGTTCCGGGCATTATGGGCTCTCGCGTTCTCGAAAGCAAGCGCGAACGTTTCCTCACTATTTTCCTGGTGCCTTTCATGAGTTGTGGCGCTCGCCTTCCGGTGTACGCATTGTTCGCAGCAGCCTTCTTTGGAAAACAGGCGGGAACCATCGTGTTCGCCCTCTACCTGGTTGGTATTCTATTCGCCATCATTTATGGCTTGTTCCTGAAGAAGTCCCTCTTTATGGGACAATCCAGCAACTTTGTGATGGAATTGCCTAACTATCACTTGCCCAAGTTGAAGTCCCTGCTGATTCACTCCTGGCTGAAGCTGAAGGACTATGTGCTTCGCGCCGGTAAGGTGATTACCATTGCTGTGGCTGTCCTTGGCTTCCTCAACGCTTTCGGCTATGTGGACGGCAAGTTTACTGCTGGCAACGCAGACTCTGAAAACAGCCTGCTCTCCTCCGTAGGCAAGACCATTACTCCGGTGTTCGAACCCTTTGGTGTCGAAGAAGACAACTGGCCTGCATCCGTTTCCCTCTTTACCGGATTGCTGGCTAAGGAAGCTGTCATCGGCACTATGAACTCTCTGTACTCCATGGCTCCGAAGAGTGAAGCGGTGGAAGGCCCTCAGGCTGAACCCGCTGCACCTTCTGAAGCCGCAGAAATTGTCGCTGAGGAAGCCCCGGCTGTTGAAACCGCCCCGGCACCAGAAGGAGAAACTGTGGCTGCCGCCGATAGCACCGCAGCAGAAGTTCCCGCCGAAGAAGAAAAGCCTCTCATCGCAGGTGTTGACGAATGCCCTGCAGAAGAAGAGGAAGATGGTGCTCCTGATCTCAAGGCTGCATTCATTGAAGCAGTCTCTTCTATCCCTGCAAACCTCAGCGAAGTCTTTGGCTCTCTTACGGACATCCTGGGAACCTCTGGCGAACTTGAAGCCCAAAGCGCTGCAGAACTGAAGAAGGAAACCTTGGATAAAATTCAGGAAGCAAAGGTTTTGACTTGCGAGGAATACGCCGCTATCGAAACCTTCGGCGAAGAAGAAGGTGATGAAAAGACCCGCGAAGAAGTCTTTGCAAAGCTTGCTGCAGCCGGCATTGAACTTGACGAAGACGCCATGGGCGCTCTTGAAGAAGGCGACCTTAGCGAAACTGCCGACATCTACGCTAACCTTCGCTCCTACTTCCATAACGGCGGTCACGACGGGTTCAACTGGCAGGTGTTTGCCTTCCTGGTATTCATCCTGCTGTACGTGCCTTGCTTGGCTGCCATGGGCGTTGTGGTTCGCGAAATCGGCCTGGGTCTTGGCGTGCTGATGGCGACTGTTCAGACGATCCTTGCTTGGGCCATTGCCGTGCTTCTCTACCAGATTCCTGTGGGCGGTAGCACCGGCTGGATCGTGACTGCAGTCATAGTGCTGATCGGTACTGGTATCTTCCTGAAGCTCTTCGGCATCAAGGCTAACAAGCAGAAGAGATTCGAAGACTAATAACCTTTTGTAACAACGTAAATCGGGGCCGTTGGAACGTGTCTCCTCCAACGGCCCTAATTTACAAACTCTTAATTAGCTTAATCTAACAAAGTTTGTATAAGCTAAAAAATAGCGTGGCAATCATCCTTTAGATGATGGCAATGCCCGACACAGCCCCTAAAGTTTATAACAAAAAGAAAAAAGGATAAATAATGAAATACAATATCGCATTTGGTTTAATGTCGGCTTCTCTCCTTGCTGCAAACGCTTTTGCGGAAGAAGCCGCTTCCGCTGAATCCGCTGCAGAATCCAAGGGTCCTGAAGTCGCAATTTCTGGTGAAGTGGAATTTGACGCTTACACTGGCGACCTTATCAATGACGACAAGGTGAACCATGAATATGCAACCACCTTTGATCTGAATTTTGCAGTAAAGTTCAATGATCAGTGGTCTGCGGAAGTCCAGCTGGAAGCTGATGGTGAAACGGCCGATCCTGCGGCAATCTATAACGGTGCTTTCGTTCAGTATACCAAGAGCGAAAACTTTGTGATTAAGGCTGGTGACCTGACGTTCTCTGAAGGCGCTTTCCAGAACTACTATGAATATGATGACCCGGCAGATAATGCCGCCGGTATGGCAGAACACGACATCCGAGGAGTTGAAGTTGACTATAATGGCTTTGTTTTTGGCCTTGGCTTTGGTCGCGGTGACAACGACAATCAAGTTTGCGTTGTTGAAGATGGTGAAGAATCGTGCGTAGGCGTTGCTTATGACGCGCATGTAGCCTACGAATTGGGCCTTGGTGAACAAACAATCCGCCCCTATGTGGATTATAAGTCCTATCAGGAACCTAAGCATAATGAACTTCATGCCGGTATCGATGCGAATTTGAAGTTCGGCGTTGTAGGCCTCCATGCGGTCTATGGTCTCCATATGGACAACCTTGGAGAAGATGAACCGGGTGCAACCCATGCCCTCTTGGTGGAACCGTCCTTGGAATTGGGCGCAGTCAATGTGAAGGGTTCTTTGTTCTATGCTCTCTTTGATGACAAGGCTCCAATTGATCATGGCGATGAAATTCCTGAATATTTCTTTGGTTATGTAGAACCCAGCTTTGGTGTTCTCGACTTCCTGACCTTGGGTGTTCCTGTTGAATATCATTCTCGCACTACCGATGTGAATGAAGACAAGTCTACCTTGGATTTGGGTGTTCGCGCCTACTTTACTCCGGTGGAAGGCTTGGAAATTACAGGTTTTGCCATGGTTAATGTTGGTATCGGTGATGATTCCGATGTTGATGGTGTTGGTCTGAACCTCGGTTTGGAAACCGTATTCGCATTCTAATTGCGAGCGGATAGTTAAGTTGCCATAAAACCTCCGCCCAGCTCGAAGTTCGTTACCTCATAGAGCTGGAAGGGTTACCCGCCCCGGTGTGCGCCGTGGGCGGGAAATATTTGACCTTTTTTAAAAGTTAGCTTAATCTAATTATGGCTAGAATGTTCGATTCTTGTTTGGTGCGACAGTGCGCACCCACTCTTGCGGGTGTGAAAGTTGGAAACCTTTTCTGCTTGGAAATAGCAGATGGTGTTCTGCTGTGCGAAATTATTGCACGATGGAATCGAAGTTTGAATCCCAAGGGCGTTTTCGCACGGGTGATTGCCGAAAAAAGAGGTCGCTACTACATCTATGTCTATAGAGGTTGCGATCTGGAAAAACTTTCCCTTTCCTGTGATATTCAGAATTTTCTGAAGGGTTTCGGCTATTCGGCCTTTGATTTGGAATCTCTTTTAAGAGTGTTTCAGAATCGAATGAAAAAGTCCGTTTGTTTTCCACATGAAGTGGGAATCTTTTTGGGTTACCCCTTGGATGATGTTCGGGACTTTATTGCCTATGGTGGCCGTAATTACAAACAGATTGGCTGTTGGAAGGTCTATAACGATGTGCAAAATTCCATGCATATCTTTGAAGTATTTAAAAAATGCAAGGAAGTTCTTTGGAATCAGTTTGAACAGGGTATTTCCTTGGATCGTTTGACGGTCGCAAGTTGACAGGAATCTAAAATTAATATAAGGAACAAAAAATGAGCAAAATTGCAATTGTATACTGGTCTGGTACCGGAAACACGGAAATGATGGCTAAGGAAGTTGCTGCTGGCGTGCAGGCTGCTGGTGGCGATGCCTCTGTTTTCGCTACTTCTGATTTCTCTGCTGATGCGGCTACTGTCTTTGATAAGTTTGCCTTGGGTTGCCCTGCTATGGGTGCTGAGGAACTTGAAGATTCCGAATTTCAGCCCTTGTATGAACAGATTAAACCTGCTCTTTCTGGAAAGAAGGTAGTTCTGTTCGGATCTTACGGCTGGGGCGGTGGCGAATACATGAATACCTGGAAAAATGATGCTGCCTCTGCAGGTCTTGTTTTGGTGGACGATCCTCTGGCTATTGAAAATGCCCCCGATGATGATGGCAAATCCAAGTGCCAGGAACTGGGCAAGGTTTTGGCTTTGGCGTGATAAAAAAAAGAAAAATGCTATAGCGAACCTCGATCGGAAACGATTTGAGGAGGGAAATATGGTTGTTTCAGACATCAATAAATTCTTCGGTAAGTTGGGCCGAAAGCAAATCAAGTATCGGTGGCCAATACTGTTGGCCATTTTTCTATTCACTGTAATTTCATGCATTGGCCTGGGCCAGTTGAAATTGTCTTCCAACGAAGAAAACTGGTTTGACAACTGGGATTCTATAAAAAAGGATACAGATCATTTCAAGGAGATTTTCGGCAACGACGACTACTTCTCCTTGATGGTGCGGGCCAACGATGTGATGACTCCCGAAGTTCTCAAGGCCATTGATCGTGTGGGCAAGCGCCTTGAAGCAGAAATTCCTTATGCTGACAAGGTGGTATCCTTGACTAGCCGCCTTTCTATTCCGGTGGCAAATGATGAAGGTTTTGAAATCATTGATCCTTTTGAAAAGGGTATTCCGGAAAATCTGGATTCTTTGAAAGCTAAGGTTGACTTGATTATGAGCCGCACTTCTCTGGTCAACAACATTGTTTCTGATGACCGTAAGGAATGCTGGCTGGTTCTTTCTTACTTGCCTTTTGATGGTGGTATTGACTTTGCCGTAAATAACATCACCCCGAAAATTCGTGACGTAATTTTTGCCGATGAATTTAAAAGCGACAAGTACAAGTTTCTGCCTGCGGGTATGAGCTATACCGAAATGGAAGAAGGTGAAGTGGCCGGCAGCGAATGCGCCATTCGTGTGGGCCTTGGCTTTATCATCTCCATCCTTTGCTTGATTTTCTTTGTCCGCTCTCTTCGCGGTGTGGTGGTTCCTGCCATTTCCACGGTCTTTGCCATTGCCTCTGCTTTGGGTATTAACGGCTGGATTGGCCTTGTGGGTGATCAGAACATTATCGCCCTTCCGGTGATTTTGGGCATGGCCTTGTCTGTGGGTTACTCGGTGCATTACATCAATGCCTTCCGTCAGAAGTTCCGCGTGTCGGGAAACCGCAAGGAATCCGCAATTCAAGCTGTGGAAGAAACGGGTTGGCCCATCTTCTTTACCGTGGTCACCACTATGGCATCCCTCCTTTCCTTCTTGTTTGCTGGTATCAAGCCTATTCGTTGGACTGGTGGTATTTCGGCTGCCATCGTCTTTATGGTGTTTGTCTATGTGATGGTCTTGATTCCTATTCTCATGAGCTTTGGCAAGGATGGAAAGCCTGATCCCAGTTTCGCCCTTTCCCAGGGTGCTACCAAAATGGATATGAATTTTGGAAAGCTGGCCTTGAAGGTTTGTACAAAGGCTGTTCCTGTGGCTATTATAGTTGGCGTTGTGATGTTGCTGCAGATTCCTGGTGCCACAAAGATTGATGTGAATATGGACTATACCAAGACCATGGGGGTAAAGATTCCCTATGTGGCAAGATTGCTGGATATGCTTGATGGCAAGTTGGGTAGCCTTTACAGTTATGAAGTCATGATTGAATTCCCGGAAGGGGATGCCTTGAAGGAACCGGCCAACATGAAGTCCATTGAACAGTTGGAAGAATCCTTGGGTGGCTTGAGCTTGACGAAGATTTCGGGGGAAAAACCTCGTGTTACTTCCATCACCCAGATGGTGAAGGAAATGAACCGTACTTTGAACGGGGACTCCTTGGAATACTACAAGACTCCTGACGAAGCCGATATGCTGACCCAGCTATTGTTCCTCTACGAAATCTCTGATGGGGAAGCTCTGTTTGACAAGATCGATGAAGATTACAAGACTGCGTACATCCATGTGGAAATGGCAAATTATGATGCCAATGAAATTGTGAAAAATCTGGATTCCATCAAGGTTGCCGCAACGAAGTTCTTGCCTAACGCCAAGGTTTCTGTGGTTGGTGAAGTGATGAATTACGCCACCATGAACGGAAGGCTTGTGAAGGGCTTGCTTCGTTCCTTCGCTGGATCTTTTGTCATGATTGCTATCCTGATGATTCTTGCCTTCGGTAGTGTTAGCGCAGGTTTGATTGGTATGCTTCCCAATATTGCTCCGGTCTGCTTGATTGGCGGTATCATGGGTTACTTCGGTATGCCTCTGGATATGATCACCATGATTGTGATGCCTATGATTTTGGGTATCGCCGTGGACGATACCATCCACATGACAAACCACATCAAGTATGAGCTGGAACGTGTTGGTAACAATGATCGTGAAAGCTACAAGATGGCCATTAAGGCTACTTTCCAGAGCATTGGTAAGACCTTGGCCATGACCACCATCATTTTGTGCGTCATGTTCTTTATCTTTGTATTCAGCCCAATGAATGCCCTCTCTAGAATCGGAATTCTTTCTATTGCAGGCTTACTTGCGGCCTTGATTGCGGACTACACTTTGACTCCCGCCCTCATCTATATTGTCCGCCCCTTTAACAAGAAGAAAAAATAAATAAGGAGAATAAAAATGAAAAAGTTTATCGCAACAACCGTATTGGCACTTTCCTCTGTACTTTTTGCTGGCGAACTGACTGGTCGTGATATTATGGTCAAGGTGTCCGACGTTCCTGAAGGAGATACCCGTTCTTCTGAAATGGATATGAAATTGATCAGCAAGAATGGCAGTGTTCGTGAACGTAAGATTACCTCCTTCGCCATGGAAGAAGGCAAGATCACAAAGCAGGTGATGTTCTTTACCTATCCGAAGGATGTGAAGGGAACAGGCTTCTTGACGGTGGATTACGATGAAGTGGGAAAGTCTGATGACCAGTGGCTTTATCTCCCTGCCATGAAGAAGACTCGCCGCATTAGCGGAAGCAGCTCCAAGACCGATTACTTCATGGGCTCTGATTTCACTTATGACGATATCGGCGAACGCAACGTGGATGAAGACAACCACAAGTACCTTCGTGACGAAAAGGTGGATGGCTTTGACTGCTATGTGGTGGAATCTACTCCCAAGAATCCTGCTGATGAAGTTTTCTCCAAGAAGATCATGTGGATTCGTAAGGATATCTTGAAGGTGGTGGCTGTAGATTACTTCGACAAGATGGGATCCTTGCAGCGCAAATTCAAGACTGGCGACATCAAGCAGATTGACGGTTTCTGGACCATCGGCAAGATGCGTATTGACAATGTTCAGTCTAATCACGCCACAGAATTGTACTTCAACAATGTGAAGTACAATATCAAGATTGATCCTAAGACCTTTACGGTGAATAAGCTGGAACGAGGCTTATAATGTTGTCAAAATTTTTGGATAGGACCTTATTCGCCCTGCTGTTGGGCGGTTTTTCCTGGGCTATGGCCCAGGAAGAATCTCCTCTTCAGTTCAGCGGATTTGTGGATAGTTACCACGCTTTACAGCGGGAATATCCTCATGATTGGATTTCTTCTCGGACGCGAGTTCGTGGGGAATTGAAGGGCTCTTACGACAATGCGTCCTTCTTTGTAAGCGCCAATGCCATCTACAATAAAATCGTTGAATCAGAAACTGGTTTCAGCTTGAATGAAGCCTACTTGGATTACGCCAACGATTGGATTGAAGTCAAGGTGGGTAAGCAGATTGTGGTCTGGGGCGTGGCTGATGAGTCTCGCGTGACAGATTTGATTTCTCCCTTGGATTATACGGAATTTATCGCCAACGATTACGACGACATTCGTATGGCGGTGAATGCGGTTGATTTGAAGGTCCTTGGTGATTTCTTTAATGGAGAATTCATCTTTGTGCCGGTGGCTAGTTTCGACAAGTTGCCTACGGATCCTGCAAACCCGTGGCATGTGAGAATTCCTGAAGAGTTGAATCTGGAATTGGAAACTCCGGAAGCACGAATCAAGAACTGTGAATACGGAACTCGTTTACGATTCTTCCTGGAATATCTGGATTTCTCCTTGACGGCTCTCCATACTTTCAATAAGACTCCTGTCACCTATGTTGAAATGGATCCTGAAAAGGGCCCGATTTTGAAGGGCGTTTATGAACCCATGACGGTTCTTGGCGGTGATGTATCCATTCCTGTAGATGCCTTCGTGATTCGTATGGAAGCTGCGGAATACTTGGATGAAGCTGTTGCCAACAAGGATGGCATGGGTTATACCCATAAGAATACTTTCAACGGTGTTGTAGGGGTGGACTGGAATGCTCCTCATGAATGGACTTTGATGGCTCAGTATGCCTACAAGTACAATGGTGACCATTTGTCTTCGGCAAGCTTCCAGATTTCAAAATCCCTTTTGCAAAGTACCATGGAAGTGGCTCTTTCTGGAGAATATGATTTTAGCGAATCAGGATTCTTCGGCAGGTTTGCTGTA
Source organism: Fibrobacter sp. (assembly GCA_024399015.1). Classification (GTDB taxonomy): domain Bacteria; phylum Fibrobacterota; class Fibrobacteria; order Fibrobacterales; family Fibrobacteraceae; genus Fibrobacter. The sequence goes on along the minus strand of JAKSIC010000005.1, from coordinate 87,869 downwards.
CAATATGCTCTGAATGATCAGATTACATTGTACGGAGGCTATGACCATGTCTTTGGCGATGAAGGATTCTTCGGAATGTATAAACACAATTCCGAATTCTGGGCCAAGGGAAAGTTCTTTTTCTAGGCAGCCTACTTCTGCATAACGCAGATATCGGTGCCTGCCTTAATCAGTTCTTCCCAGTTGTCCATTGCGGCTTTAACTACGTCGGGATCGTACATGATTCCGGCGTTCTTTTTTATTTCTTCCTTGCAGATGGAAACGTCCAATCCCTTGCGGTACGGACGGTCTGAAATCATGGCGTCGATGGAGTCGGCGATGGCAATCAGTCTTGATCCCAAGGGAATATTGTTGCCTGCCAATCCGTCGGGATAGCCCTTGCCGTCCCAGCGTTCATGGTGACCGCGGACAATGACTGCTACATCTTCAAAGAGTTTTGCTTTCCGCAAAATTTCGTAACCTTGCATGGAGTGGGATTTCATAATCTCCCATTCTTCGTCGTTAAGGCGTCCTGCTTTCAAAAGAACGTCGTCACGAATCCCGATTTTACCCACGTCGTGCAGATGCGCTGCAATGTGAAAAAGCTCTTCCTGATCTCCGGTGATGCCCATAAACCTGCATAGGGCTTCCACCATTTCTGCCACGCGGGACGAATGAAAACTGGTATAGGAATCTCTTGCTTCCAATGCGGATACGATGCATAAAATCAAGTCGTGATACTGTGATAAGCAGGACATTTATAACTCCCAAATTGCTAAATTAAAATTAGTTAAAGCTAACATTTGTGTAAATAGGGTGGGCAAAAAAAAGTGCTACTTTTTTGCAGAATGTCAATATTTTATATATTGATTTGTAATGAGACTTTTTTTCTTATTTCTGGTTTTGCTCAGCGCCATGTCCTGGGCGCACCCGCATGTGTTTGCGGATGTGACTGTTCAGGCTGTGTTTGACGAGACTGGGTTTATCGGTGTTCAGAACCATTGGGAATATGACGAGATTTATGGTACTTCCATGTTCGCTGCTGCCGACGCAAATGATGATGGCTCGCTTTCAAAAAAAGAATTGGAATCGTTGAAAATCGCCGTTTTGGATCCTCTTGCCAAGCAGAACTATTACAACTACGTTTTGAGTGGAACGAAATTTTTGCCTGCGCTGAATGTTGAAAATTTCCAGGCGAGGAAAAAAAATGGGAAACTGGTCTTGGATTACCTGATTCGTTTTTCCGTTCCTGTTTCAAATGAATACAAGTTCCTGGTTATAGTTGTTGCTGATCCGTCGAATTATATTCAGGTCACTTCTGACATGGGTAATTCTGACGCCAAAGCTCCTGATGCGTTAGAAGTGGATTATTATGACGATAGTCTTGAAGGCCTGACCTTGATGCAGGACTTTAGATCCTATGTGGAGGGCCTTTATGTGAGGTTCAAGAAATGAGATCGTCTGTAGCCACATTGTTTGTTGCCTTGTTGCTGCTTTGTGCACAGTTCTCTTTTTCTGCCGTTACAAAGAAAAAGTTTTCGATGGATGGTTCGACGGCATCTACTGAAACTGTTGAATCGACGCCGTTCCCCGATACTGTAGCTCAAGACAATCAGTCTGTTGTAAGTATTCATGACACTCATGTTTTTTGCCTAACGGAAAATTTTGCAGACCAGCAGAAGAAACTTCGTGAAAATATTGCCGCGAAAATCACTGCCATGAAGAATGGTGAATCCGGCATTATCTGGACCTTTCTTCTGATTTGCTTTTTGTACGGAATGCTTCACGCTCTAGGGCCTGGCCACGGAAAATCCATTGTGGTGGGGTATTTCCTTGCGCGAAAGGGAAAGTGGAAACATGGTATTGCCCTTGGCGCGGGAATTACTTTTACTCACACCTTGAGCGCCGTGATTTTACTTTTTGTTTTGTACGGAATTTTGAAAGCAGCCGTGTTCCCTTCCTTTGAATTGGGGCGTCAGGGAATAGAAAAAGTGAGCTACGGACTGGTTTGCTTCACTGGACTTTTGCTCATAGGAATTGCCATCCATGATTTGGTGAAACTTTTGAGAAACCGTCGCATCGGCGAAAATAAAGCCGGCGAAGTTGCTGTTTCAAAAAATACTTCCTGGAAGGAACTGATTGGGGTGGCTGCCGTAACGGGAATTGTGCCGTGCCCAGCTGTGGCCTTGATTGTTCTGTTCTGTCTCTTGAATTCCATGGTGGCGTTGGCCCTTGCTTCCGCAGGAGCAGTTTGTGTGGGCATGACCGTCACCAATATGTTGTTTGGAATTGCTGCCATCGCCCTGAAAAAGGGCATAGACAAAGGAGCCGCCAAAACCGGATGGCTGGCGGCCTACATCCACATTGTGGCTTCCTTTGCAGGAGGCCTTGTGGTGTTCCTTGCAGGAATGTTTATGCTGTCTTAAAATTGCGAAAATTATTCCGCGTCGAAACGATGGGAATTATTTCGCACGATTTGCGAAGATTTCGAAATCCTCGGGAGTGGTCAGCTTGTCGTTGGCTGCGGCTCCCTTCACGATATAGACCGGCTCGCCAAAGAATTCCAGGATGCTGGCTTCGTCGGTGGGTACAAAGTTCAGCGGTTCTGCGGCGATTCTCGCGTACAATTTCTTGAGCAGGTCAATGCGTGCTGCCTGGGGCGTTTGCGCCATCCAAACGGTGTTGCGGTCGATGGTCTTTTCAACACGTCCGTCGGCTGCAATCTTGATGGTGTCTACGGCAGGCTTTGCTACAAGGCATGCGCCCTTCGTTACCAGCGTGTTGCAAACATCCAGAATGATTTCCTTGCTGACGAAGGGGCGGGCCACGTCGTGAACCAGCACGTATTCGGCACCACTAGTCAGGGCGTTTACGCCATTTTCCACGGACTGCCAACGTTCCGCGCCGCCCACGACAATTTTCAGCTTGGCCCGCATTTCCGGAGTGAGGCTTTCACAGTTCTTGACTGCATCGCAGCGTTCTGATTCTTTGGCGAAAAGTTCGTTTTCGAAATGACTTTTCCAGTCGGCAGGCACGGCCATCACCACTTCGACAATTTCATCCATTTGCAAGAATGTCTCAAGACAGTAACGGTAAACGGGCTTGCCTCCCAAAAGCATCAATTGCTTGGGAATGTTTCCGCCCATACGTTTGCCCAGGCCGCCTGCCGGGAGAACCACTGCAAATTTTTTATCCATAAAAGTATCTGGTTGGTGAAGGCTTTGTGTCGACTTTTTGCGTTGTCCGCGCAGGTTGATTACTTGATGGTGAAGTATGTATCGTAGTAGATGAAGGGGCGCTTCTTCTTGCGCTTGAACTTGCCCTTGCCACCGCCTTCCAGTTCGGAAAGCGCATCCTGAAGGCCGCCCATGTCAACCTTGTTGGGGTCGTCCTGTTCTTCGTCCGGCTCCTTCACCTTGAAGTAGGGAATCACCATGTCGAAGTCTTCCTTGTCGGCGTCCTTTTCGAAGTTGAAGGAATATTCGGTTTCGGTGTTGCCGTCCTTTACGCGCTTGCTGGAAATGCTGATGCTCATAAGGCGAGCTTCCAAGGTCACTGCGTCAAACTGGACTTCCATATCCAGGGCGTATTCTTCCAGGGGAAGGGTGGTCTTGGAGAAGCAGAAATCGCCAACACTGTTGAACACGCCGTCAAGTTCCACGCCGTACTTCATAAGGTCGCGGAGCATCACGTGGGTTGCGCCATATTCCATGGCCTTGAGGGTAAACTTAGACTTCACCATGAGCTGCTGCAGCTTCAGGGAATACTTGTCCAGGCGGGAAGCCAGGTTCATTTGCATCTGAAATTCTTTTGCCATAATCAATCCTTGTTACGGGGGCAAATATAGTTTTTGTTCTTTTTGAGGAAATTAATCAGATCACCTTTAAGTTGTCAGTGACTACACATGACAAGGGTTAAAATTCCGCCAAAAATCAAAAGCAAGGGCAAAATCTTCAATAGAAGGGTGATTAGGCAGGCGTCTCCTACATCGGCGCTGCCTCCTCCCAGTAGGGCAAGAACCCCTAGAACAATCAAAAATGTGGTAATCATTTTCACCCTCTTTTTAGACTTTTTTAAAATACATTTTTGCCGATGTCAAAAGATGACAAACGCGATGACTTTTTCTGATAAAACAAAAAACAGATGGTTCGTCACCATCTGTTTTCTTTTGCGAATCTTCGCGAAACTAATCAGCGATTTTGCGCGGAATCAGCCTGCGCGAATTCTGCGATGATTATTCGCCCACCTGGCCGCTGTGCAAGCGATCCAGGAAGTCCTTGGTTTCCAGAGCGACAATACCGCTCAACAGAATCAGGGCAATCAAGTTGGGGAATGCCATGAGACCGTTGAAAATGTCTGCGCAGGTCCACACGGCGCTTACGGTGAGGTAGGGGCCGATGAAGATTGCAGCAACGTAAACCCAGCGGTAGGCAAGGATTGCCTTCTTCTTCTTGCCGCCAATCAGGTACTGCAGGCACTTTTCAGAATAGTAAGCCCAGCCCAGAATGGTGGTGAATGCGAAGAACACCAGGGCGATTGCCAAGAAATATGGAGCGATGGTTGCGCCACCGGGGAAGAATGCGAGACCGCGGGAGAACGCTTCCATGGTGATGTTCACGCCTTCCAGGCCCAGCTTCGGATCCCAAGCGCCGGAAACCACAATGGCAAGGCCGGTCATGGTACAAATGATGATGGTGTCGAAGAAAGTACCGGTCATGCAAACCAGACCCTGACGGACAGGTTCGTTGGTCTTTGCTGCAGCTGCTGCAATCGGAGCGGAACCGAGGCCTGCTTCGTTACTGAAGATACCGCGGGCGATACCCTTCTGCATGGCGATGAAGATGGTGCCCACCACACCGCCGGTCACTGCGCTGGGATTGAATGCGGCGCGGACGATGGTCTGGATGGCTTCGGGAATTGCAGCGAAGTTCATCATGAGCAACAGCAAGCATGCGAGAATGTAGAGGATTGCCATCACCGGAACGACGTAGGTAGAAACCTTGGCGATACGCTTCAGACCGCCGATAATCACAAATGCGGAGAATGCTGTGACCAGCACACCTGCGATAGCGGTGGTAACGCTGACGGAGTTACCGCCGATGTTCACGAATTCTGCTGCGTTAGGAGTGAGACGAGCCATGGCGCTGGTAATGCCGTTCACCTGGGTGATGGTGCCGATGCCCATGACGCCTGCGCAGACGCCGAAGATGGCGAAGAGCACTGCAAGCCACTTCATGTTCCAACCGAAACGTTCCTTAAGGCCTGTTTCGATATAGTAGAAGGGGCCGCCCAGAACCTTACCGTCGGAATCCATCTTGCGGTACTTCACGGCCAGAACGCCTTCGGCGTACTTGGTTGCCATGCCGAAGAAGGCTGCCATTTCCATCCAGAAAAGAGCGCCGGGTCCGCCGGTGCCGATAGCAGTTGCCACACCCACGATGTTACCCGTGCCGATGGTGGCTGCAAGAGCGGTGCAAAGTGCGCCGAAGCTAGAGACTTCGCCCTGGCCGCCCTTTTCGTTGTGGAGCATGTAACGCAGGGCGTTGGGGAGGTTCACCACCTGCAAGCAGCCCAAGCGGACTGTGAGGAGCAGGCCTACAAACAGAATGACGACAATGAGGGGAACTCCCCAAACATAGCCATCGATGGTATCAAGAAAAGCGGTAAAAGCTTCCGTATCGATCCTTTGGCTACGCGGACACATGCCCGCTTTATGCTAAAAATACGGCAGAAATATAGTAAAGCGTTGAAGGATAACGGGTTACGTTGTTGCTGATTGGCGGAGGAATATGCGGTAAAAAGCGAAAAACATCGCGAAAACCAAGGGGAAACACAGTGGATTTCCAACGGGAAAGTCTCTTTTTTCAATAGGTGGGGGAGGCCTCCCCACCACCTAAAGGTGGCCATGTACACTAAGGCCTAAAGGCCAAGTGTCCAAAGGTCGCTGCAACCTCGCCGCGTTACAGCGGGCCGAAAAGCTTACCCCAACGTGGCGAGTTTTCCGCTACCCCCTCTACGCCTGCAGGAAAAAGTTTTGCTATTTTTTGACATAGAAAAATTTAACCCCGCGTAATCTGCGCGGAATCTCGCGACGAACCTTTGTGACGAAAATCGGCAAAGGGAATTGCCGCGAAAAAAAAGGAATAAACTATGTGCGATTGCTGCAATAATAAGCGTCCCGTCCGTGTGCGTTTTGCACCTAGCCCCACAGGCTACCTCCACGTTGGCGGTGCCCGTACTGCTATTTACAACTACTTCTTTGCAAAGGCCATGGGTGGCGTTTTCTACCTGCGTATCGAAGATACCGACCGTAAGCGCTATAACGAAACCGCTTTGCACGATTTGATGCGTGACCTCAAGTGGCTTGGCCTCCAGTGGGACGAAGGTCCGGGTTGCGAAAAGGATTGCGGTCCTTACTTCCAGAGCGAACGCCTCCACATCTATAACGAACAGATCAAGAAGCTCCTTGACTCTGGCGACGCTTACTACTGCTTCTGCACCGAAGAACGCCTTCAGGAAGTTCGTGCCGAACAGGAAAAGGCTGGCGTTTCTGTGACCGGTTATGACCGTCACTGCCGCAACATTCCTCGCGAAGAAGCTGAAGCCCGCATTGCTGCTGGCGAAAAGGCTGTGATCCGCTTCAAGGTTCCGGAAACTGGCGTCACCGAATTCGACGATATGATCCGTGGCCACATCGTGTACCAGAACGAACTTCTGGACGACTTGGTTTTGATCAAGCGCGACGGTTACCCCACTTATCATTTCGCAAGTGTTTGCGATGACCACCTGATGGGTACTTCCCACGTGCTCCGCGGTGACGAATGGATTTCTTCTACTCCCAAGCACGAATTGCTGTACAAGGCCTTCGGCTGGGAACCTCCCGTATGGTGCCACCTGCCGGTGATTCTCGACAAGAACGGCGGTAAGCTTTCCAAGCGTAAGGGTGCTGCCTCTGTGGGCGACTTCCGCGACCTGGGCTACCTGCCGGAAACTCTTGTGAACTACCTTGCACTTCTCGGCTGGAATCCGGGTGACGATCGTGAAGTCATGACCATCAAGGAAATGATCGACTGCTTCACTCTGGAACGCATCAACCCGAAGCCCGCTTCCTTCGACGAAAAGAAGTTGCAGTGGATGAACGGTCAGCACATTCACATGTGCGACGACGCTATGCTCCTCTCCATCATGAAGGAAGGTCTGGCTGCCAAGGGCTTCGACCTGAGCGCCGAACCGGAAGCTCGTCTCCTGGAAATTGTGAAGCAGCTGAAGCCCCGCGCCCACTTCGTGCAGGACCTGGCTGAAATGTCCACCTACTTCTTCAAGGCTCCGGAAACCTACGACGAAAAGGGTGCCAAGAAGCACTTCGGCGAAGGCTCTCGCGCCCTTGCTACCGAAGTCCGCAACATGCTGGCTTCCATCGAAGATTTCAAGACCCCGGTCATCGAAAAGGAATTCTACGCTCTCGCAGAACGTATCGGCCACAAGGTTGGCGAACTGGTGGGTGCTCCCCGTCTGGCTGTTTCTGGTGTTACCGCTGGTCCTGGCCTGTGGGAACTTTTCGAACTCCTCGGTAAGGAAGAAACCCTCCGTAGAATTGATGTAGCACTTCCACTTATGGGATAACAAATAGTGCTTAGTAAACAGTGGTTAGTAAACAGTAACAACTGACCACTAATCACTAACCACTAACCACTCAATCAATGCGTCCTTTATTTCCTCATAGGTTGTTTTCACAGCAGTTGTTCTGCCGCCGGTGCCAGAAGGTGCGGGAGCATGGCATCTATGCTCGTGAAAACTATTCCACCTACGGGGGAATGGATTCCCATATTCCGCTATTGTGTAGCTGCGAAAAGTGCCAGACGCTTTTTGTAGCCTTTTCACACGAATTCACGTTCTGCAGGTCTGACAAAATCAACAAGGACTATGCAAAGATCTACGGCCACAACCGTATCAATCCGGGCAACTGGCTTTACTTCAAAGGTCAGCCCAAACCTGGAATTGTGAAAAGCGTTTTCCAAGGTCCTGAAAAGGAAATCATCAACATCAGTTATGATGGTGGACCAGCTCGAAAAATTGAATGTGAAAAGATTGTGGTGGAAGAAGAGAAGGCTCCCGATGGATATCGTCTTTTGCCGTCCCAAAGTTCCGTAACCCTGATGGGCGATCATGTCTATCACGCCATTCGAGATCAGTTTGGTGTTTGCGTGGGGCTCGTGAATGATGGTGAAAAAGATAAGTTGGCTGTTCTTTTGGAAGACAAGACTTTGGTCTTTATCACCATGCCGGAAAATGCACAGAATGCTGCTAATGATAAGTTGCAGACTGTTGTCCGAAACAAACTGACACAGGTATTCCCGGAAGATGTAAAGAAGATTACTCTCCAGGTGGGACAGGGCATTGTGTTCCTGCATGGCCATGTCAAGAACCTCTCCATGAAGCGAGCCATGAAGGCTTGCGTTGATGGACTGCCTAAGGTTCGTGGATGCGTTGACTTTACTCGTATCCAGTCGGATTCCTTTGTGACAGATTCTCAGATGGAACGTTCCATTCTGTCCATTCTGGAATCATCAAATAGCCGTATGTTTGATTACTCGGTGAAGGTTACCTTTGGTCGGGCAGAAATTACGGCAAGTTGCCTGGAATCTGATTTTACCAAGGATTTTGAAAACCGCGTGGGAGAAGTTCCCGGTATCCTTGACTTGAACTGCAACATTACGGTGATCCCGGATGACTCTGTGGAAAATCTTCAGTTGTGCAAGGAAATGGAAACGGATCTTGCCCTGCATTCCATGTTGCAGGGGGCTCATATCCGAGTGTCCTACGTTCGAAAGAAGTTTGTATTGGAAGGCTATGTAGTTTCTGTAATTCAGAAACAGGTGGCTTTCTTGTCTGTTGTTAAAAATGCTAAAACCACAGCGGTGGAAAACCGTTTGAGGCTGCAATAATTTAAGGGAGCTTTTTATGGCTACCAGTTATCAAAAAATAAATGACTTGAAAGCTAAACTCAAAACCCAGATGACCGTCAAGCAATTGGCCGCATCTTTGGGTTGCGGAACCCGTACTGTTTTCCGTCACTTGAATGTTATCGATGAAGAACATTGCGGTCTTCGCAGCTTTAAACGTGGTAACGAAACTTATTACGTTATCCAGACTGAAGAAGAAACGAACTTTAATCAAAGCGTTGTAAAGCAACTTGAAAAAGTCAAGAAGAGCTTGTCAGGCTCTGATGCAAGCGACCTTAAGAGCATCAAGCTTTTGGACTCCGTTATTGGAGAATTGCAAAAGACAAATCCCATGGACTTTAAGCCGGAAGCCATTACCTTGGACCCGGACTACATTGTTGACCACGGTCCTTTTAGCGATAACAATGTTAAGGACACCATGGTGAACAAGGTCTTGAAGGCCATTCATGATGGTTTCAAGATCAAGATTACTTATCATCGTTCTACCACTTCTGATGACACTTATACAAGCGAAGTGACTCCGGTGAAGGTGATTATGCGTATGGATACGCTGTACTTGATCGCTGCCGATGACAAGTTTGAAGAGTCGCAGACTTTCAAGAATTTTGTTTTCGGCCTCATTACCAATGTGGTTGTCACAAACACTCCTGTGGCAAAAATTCCCTTTGATCCGGATCTTCACTATAAGTATACCTTTGCCAAGTATACGGATGCCAAGATGAAGCCCGAAGAAGTTTCCTTGGAAATCAAGGAACAGTGGCTTGTGACTCAGTTTAAAAAGTCTCATTTTAATCCGGAAGCACAAATACGTTCCGGTAAAAACGGAACCACGATTGTGGATTTGAAGGTTCGACTTACCCCTGATTTTTATATCTGGCTTTTGGGTGTATCTACTGAAGTCCGTATTTTGAAGCCGGCACATTTGAAGGAAACCATCAAGAATAATTTGCAGAAAGCCTTGGCTGAAATGGATGCGTAAGATGGAACATAATCTTTCTGATTATACCTTTGAGTTTCCTCCGGAACTGATTGCTAGTCGTACGGCTGGTAAGGGCAAGACCCGCATTCTCCATTGCCCCAGGGATGGCGGCGAACGCCACATTATGAAGGCCTGCGAAATCGTGGACTTGTTCAAGGCCGGGGACTGCCTGGTGGTGAACAATACCAAGGTGATTCCTGCCCGCTTGTACGGTGAAACGCTGCATGGCGGCCAGGTGGAAACCTTGCTGGTGCAGGCTATGATTCCCGCAGAAGATGGCTCCGCCCGCTACGAAGCGCAGGTTCGCCCAGGTAAGGCTTTCAAGGTAGGGCGCGAATTGATTATCGCTGGCGTCAAGACTACGGTGGAATCTGTGAACGAGGACGGTTCCCGCGTGCTGCGTTTTGCAGTGACTCCGGTGGAACTGGAAGCCGTGATGAATGCTCAGGGCCATGTTCCGCTTCCGCCCTACATTGACCGCCCTGACGATGAAGAAGACAAGAAGGCCTACCAGACGATTTTTGCAAAGTACTCCGGTGCCGTAGCCGCTCCTACCGCCAGCCTACATTTCAGCGAAGAAATGCTGGACGCGTTGAAAGCCAAAGGCGTGCATGTTGCCGAAGTTACTCTTCACGTAGGTCCCGGTACCTTCCAGAATATTTCCGTGGAAGATTTCACCCAGCATAAGATGCACGGCGAACACTACGAGATGACTCAGGAAAACGCCGACATCATCAACAAGGCGAAGGCCGCTGGCGGCCGTATTGTTTCCGTAGGCACCACCAGCACCCGCGTGGTGGAAACTATCGCTGCTGACGACGGTACCGTCTGCGCCCAGACCGGCGTGACCCACGCCTTCTTCTATCCTGGCTACCGCTATAAGGTCATTGACGGCCTGCTGACCAATTTCCACTGGCCCAAGAGTTCCTTGATTCTTCTGGTGTCTGCTTTCTATGGCCGTGAAAATACGTTGGCCGCCTACAAGATGGCTGTGGAAAATAAGCTGAAACTGTTTAGCTACGGCGATGGAATGTTAATACTCTAACGCATGAAATGCGGTAGAGTATTAACAATTAATGTCTAAGCCGAGAGTCGCGGCAAAAACGAAGTTTTTGACATGACCGAGGCGCAACATTAACGATAACTTTAGTTATCAATTATGAATTACGAATTACGAGATTTGATATGGCGCCGGAGGCGCGATTATTCATCTCATACTTCGTACTTCATAATTCATAATTGAAAAGAAAAATGAACTCTTCGGAGTTCATTTTTCTTTTCTAGCCTGAAGGGCGCAGAAGTATCCCTGCTGCCTTAGGGTGGCGAGGATCTTCATTTGGTTGGGAATGGTCTCGTTCAGCAATCCGTCGGTAACGAAGGGCGGGATTCTTTTTTTCGGGTGGAATTCCTGAGGCAGTTCGGAGTAGTCGCCCAGCTGCCATGCCACCATCATTTTCTGAATAAATTCGGTCCAGGGAAATTGATCCTGGGGTGTTAAAAAGAAACGTGCGGGCTTCTTTCCGTCCTTACCTTCCAGCAGCAGGGATCCATCCCTGTAGCAAGAAAAAAGCACAGCCTGCCGCTCTTCGTTCTGAGTGGCAGGCTGTGGAGGAATGACTAGGATAAGCTTCAACGTGAGCCTACTAGGCGGCAAGTTCGCGCTGAATCTGGACGTACTGATAGCTAGAAATGGCAGTGATGCGCAAGACCAAATCGCGGGTAACGCCGGCCTTGATCAATGCCTTTGCATACTGGATTCTATTGGGGGACATGGTGAACCTCGCACGTCTGTGGTTAGCCTTAAATTACACTATCAAACTTACATATTTTTTTTGACATTTCAATGTCAAAAATGAGGACGTAAAATTCCAAAGAAATCTGCATCACACTGTTTTCTAACAAAACGTTGAATATCAACGTGTTAACGCGTTTGAATTACAGATAAATTAGTGTGATTTAAATCATTCCGTTTTAGACTATTCCATTCAGGACGGGAAAAGCCTTTCGGTAACTAATTAATGACGAGATGTCCAACGAGTTATGAACAACCTCTTCACAATTGCAACTTCCGCGGGAAATCACTTCGCCTTGTGGGGTGATAATCATGGAGGTTCCGCCCAGTCGATTCTTTTCGTCGACGTTGCTATTTTCGCCTGCGGAAACCGCATTGACTGCTGCAATGTAGACTTGATTTTCGATGGCGCGGGCCTTCAGCAAAGTTTCCCAATGTTCAATTCTGACCTTGGGCCAGGCGGCTTGAACAGTGATCAGCTGGGCGCCTTTCTTGACTGCGCTTCGAAACAATTCCGGAAAGCGTAAATCGTAGCAAATGACGCTGGAAACGTTCCATTCGTTAATTTCAAACAAACTAACGTCTGCGCCGGATTCGAATTCTCCTAGTTCAGGGAAGAAGGGGTGAACCTTGTTGTAGCTTGCAAATTCGCTGGTTTGGCCAGGCTGGTAAGCACTGCTGTGATTTGTGAGTTTGCCGTCTGCGCCTTTGCCAATGCCTGCGCCCATGACGGTGCAACCGGTTTCGTTTGCCAGTTCACTTAGAAAATGCGCGGTGTTTCCTGCGGCTGCGCAACTAAAGTCTTCGGCGTAGTCTGCGGGATTCTTGGGAATGTATCCTGTGGCGAACATTTCGGGTAGAATTATGAGACCGTTTTTTTGTAGATTAGCCTTGGCCAGGAGCTTTCGCACCTTGTCAAAGTTTCCACAATCCATTTGTACCAAGAATACATCTAACATAGACATCAAGATAAAAAATTTATTCTAATTTGTTCAATATGAAAGTCCGTTCTCTTTTGTTGCTGATTGCTCTTGCGGTGACCTATACTTTTGCTGCCACCAAGACCCTGATTATGGGTGTGGCTTTGGAAGCAGAAACTGATCTCCCTATTAAGGATGTGGTGATTGCCTACAAGTCTGGTAAAAAGGTGGGCGAAACCAATTCCGATGGTCGTTTCGAGTATACCGTGGATTCCAAGAATGCTTCCTTGATTTTCAAGAAGGATGGCTTTGATAGTGTTGAAGTTGAACTTCAGGACTATGCCGATTTGCTGGATATGGTGGTGACCCTTTCTACCAATGTTCGTAACCTTGGTGCAAGTACCATTATCGGTGGTGGCGAAGAAAAGGTCCAGTGGAATGTTGAACGTAAGGTTAACCTGGACAAGTTGGAAGATGCCGCAGGTATGCGTTTCGACCTTACAGAACATTTGAGCCAGATGCCGGGCATTTCCGGTCAGAAGGATTTTAGCAACGCCCTGTACTATGATGGCTCCCGTGCTGGCGATGTGGCTTACCATTTGGGACGTCTGCGGATTCCCAACATGCGTCATTTGGATGTTGGCTTCCCGGGCAATTTGTCCATTGTGAATCCCCATGTCCTGAGCGGTATTGAAATCCACGACAACTATGGTGAAGGTCCTATTGGTCAGGGGTTGGCTACTTCCGTACAGTATATTCCTGAACAGACCAAGGGCGACTGGGGTTTGAAGGGCTCTGCTGGCATTACCATGCGCGAAGTCGTGGTGGATGCTCCGTGGCTTTTCTGGGACAGTTTCCGTTTTGCGTTCCGTATGCTGGATGGCGACATGTTGCAGAACCTGGGCGAAAAGTTCTTCTCCGAATTCCGCAAGCGTACTGACGATTGCAAGGATTGCAAGGTGAAGAATTCCGATCCCTTTGATCTCAACGCAATGGATTTCTATACCCAGCTGAACGGCTCTGATAGCAATGGCAACACCTGGGCTTTGAGAGCCTTGTATAGCTCCGATGACTACAGCATTCATCAGGATACTTCCCGTACTTACGAAGTTTCCAATACCATCGATATTATTGAAGGTGTTCAGGAATACCTGGTCATTGGTGCTGAATACGCATCCCGCTTTGGAACCAGTTTCCATGCTGGCTTTGTCCAGGAACATCTTGGCGATACCTTGCGCGATACAATTGGTTTCCGTCCGGCAAAGGATCCCTCTAAGCCGGTGGATATTACTAGAACATTTATCGACAGCTACGAATATACGCATAGCACCATTACTGCTGGCGCCGACAAGAACTTTGGAACGTTCCTTGGTTCTGAACTGAGCGGTGCTTTGCTTTATGAGCATCAGATCTTGGATCGCAGTTATCCTGACTTTGGTTCCATTCAGTCTGATGACTATATGACCGGCGTTATTTCCGGTGCCGCACGTTTGAACTGGAAGGAAGACTTCTCACAGAAGATTTTGTCTGTAGGCGCTGTTGCCGACTGGTCTGGCCACGATGCATTGCCAACGGCTTCCTTTGACTACCAGCAGAATCTTTCCAAGACAGATACCGCATATTGGCGCGTCTTTGGTAACGCGGCATTCCGCGGTGACTGGAAACCTTATTATGACAATGGTGACCTGGTTGGTCGTTTGGAATCTGGAACCTCTGCAAAGATTGGTGGTGGATATAACTCCAAGTATCTCGTAGCACAGGCATCTGCCTTTGGTCGCTATTACCACAATCCTCTGCTTCCTCTGCCGAAGGCCTATGCCCACTATAACGATGTCACGCCGATTGATTACGCGTGGGTCTTGGGTGCAAGCGGTTCTGTGGAATACAAGACGTCCCATCATTTCTCCATGGCAGCAAACGTAAGCTCAGTTTACGGTGAATACGAATTGGAAGGCGATGGTTCCTTGCCTTGGGAAGCAAATTCTCGCTTGGATATCGTTTCCCACTTCCGCTACTATCCTCGTAAGGATTCCATTGTCTCCATTATCTTGACTCACCACGCTGCATTGCATCGCCCGTTGTACTACTATAAGATTACTCCGTCCAAGGATGGTGAAGTTGGAACCCGTGAATTGAAGGACTTGAATAAGTTCACCGATATGTTCCGCACCGATGTTCGCGTGAACATTGATCTTACCAAGAAGAAGTTCCTGCTTAATGGCGCCCGCTTCTATCTTGAAGTGGACAACCTCTTTGCAAATCTTGACGTAGGAGCCCTGCGCTTCTTGGGCGGTGAAAATGCCCGCGAACGCTCCTGGGTTACTCGCGATAACGACAGCAAGATCGATAATGGCTACGAACTGGTACCCTACATGGCCAAGGGCATGGGCTTGTTCGTTCAATTCGGTGTAGAAGTTGATCTTGGATTATAGCAGGATTTGAGTTCGCGGCTAAGGCTTCGAATATGAAAAGATTTCTCACTACAATGATTAAGGTGGCTTGCGCTCTCGGAATGATGAGCGCGGTTTCCTTTGCTGATCCTGTTTATGCCACGGATGTGAAGTTTGAACCTGCGAAGCCTGAGAAACCGCTGCGTTACTGTTCTTCGGTGAAACAGTGGATCGCTTATGCCGAGGCGGATACCAGCCTTGTGGAAATCACCCGCCTGAAGGGTGTGCAGATGGACCTGCGTTACGGGACTTTCAATAACGTGACGGGTCATGATTTGTATTGTGGTGTGCAGCGAGCCTTTGTTCGTAAGGATGCTTATGTCAAGCTGAAGAGGACCATCGCCATCATGGAGAAGGATATGCTTGGCTCCAAGCTGGTGATTTTTGACGCGGCTCGACCCATATATGCCCAGGCCGCGTTAAAGAGGATGGTGGCGGGAACTCCTTATTCCCATTACGTTTCTTCGCCGGTGAAGGGTGGACTTCACAACTTCGGTTTGGCTCTTGACTTGAGCATTACTGATGCTGAAGGAAACTTGCTGGATATGGGAACGGATTTTGATTCCTTTGAACGTTGCGCGGGCTTGGTAGGGGAGGCTGATGCTTTGAAGAGCGGCCGCCTTACGCAGGAACAGATTGATAACCGCAATAAGCTCCGTGCCATTATGAAGAAAGCGGGCTGGGTGCCGCTGAATAGCGAGTGGTGGCATTTCAATGCATACACCCGCGAATATACCTACGAGAACTTTACGAAGTTCGAAATTTAATTTCAATGAAAAAGCCGCCCAGTAAAGGACGGCTAAAATTTTATTTGCTAAAAAGTTTAAGCTCCGGGAAGGACCTTGATGCTGGCGCGTTTGAGGCGGTCGTTCAGCGCCATGCCCACGCCCACGTTAGGAATGGGGTCCACAAGAATCAAATCGTATTCGGGCAAATCCAGGTCGTGCATGAAAGCGTACAGCTTTGCGGTTGCTTCCAGCATGTCGCCGGACTCAGACAGATTCAGGGTGGCGGGAATAACGCCTGCCTGCTTACCGAACGCGATGCGCACGGTGTGTTCCGGCAACTTGGTGCCTGCAGGCACTTCGCCGTAGAACAGCGGAACCTGCGGACGGTAATGGGTGTCGCATTGGCCCGGGGCTGCCATGGGCTGGCCCGGCTTAGACGTGGATTCCTTGATGGCCACCTTGCCGAGAACTTTCTCTACCATCTCAGGGGTGATGGCACCCGGGCGTAGCACCGTAGGTGTTTCGCCGACGAGAGAAATGATTGAACTTTCCACGCCCACTTCGCAGGGACCGCCGTCTACGATACCGGCGATACCGCGGTCCGCCAGCTGGTCTGCTACGTGCTGGGCTGTGGTGGGACTTACGTGCTTGAACAGGTTTGCGCTAGGGGCTGCCAGAGGTACGCCAGCCTTGCGAATGATTTCCTGTGCTACAGGATGAGACGGGAAACGTACGGCAACAGAGGGCAATGCGCTGGTGCAAAGGTCCGGAATGCAATCCTTCTTGGGAAGGATCAGCGTCATGGGGCCGGGCCAGTAGGCTTCTGCCAACTTGTAGGCTGCTTCGGGAATGTCCTTGGCCACGTCCTTCAGCTGAGCCACGTCGCAGATATGAACGATCAGCGGGTCGAAGGTGGGACGTTCCTTGATGGCGAAAATCTGAGCCAATGCCTTGGGTTCATAGGCGTTGCCTGCGAGACCGTAAACGGTTTCGGTCGGGATGCCGACAACCTGGCCGTTGGCCAGCAATTTTGCAGCTTCGTCTACAGATGTCCAAGGAGGAAATTTCATGGACTGCAATTTAGAAAATTGCGTCCTTTTTTAAAAGGTTTAAAATTAATCATGCGGGGAGAGGGCCCGCGCAAGAATTGGAAAAAAAAGAACACCTCCTAGAAAAGAGGTGTTCTTCAATTTTTTTAAGATTTCTTTTATGCTTGTTTGTTTTCTGCGGGAGCTTCTGCGCTTGCTTCTGCAGCCGGAGCCTCGTCAGCCTTCGGTTCGTCCTTGCGGCCGAAGGCGAAAACCTTGTCGCAAGCAGAGTTGAAACGGTTCCATGTCTTTTCGGAATGTTCGCGGGGAACTGCACCCACTTCCTTCCAGAGGCGGCGGAGGTGCTTGACCTTGTTCATGGATGCGCCAACAGTTGCTTCGCTCAGGTCGGTAAGCAGGTCTTCTGCCTGTTCGCAGAGCAACAGCTTCTTCTGAAGGTTGTTCTGGCGAGCCTGTTCCTGAATGTCCAGCTGGTCACGACGACGAGTGAAGAAGTCGTCGCAGACTTCGCGGAAGGTCTTGTAGAGGTTCTGATCTTCGGCACCGCAAGAACCGATTTCGCGCCATTCCTTCTGGGTTTCGCGAACGGCGTCGGCCAACTGGTTGGAACCAGCGCTTTCGCAGAACTGACGGACCTTTTCGATCATTTCCTGCTTCTTGGCCTTGACTTCGTCGAGGGCTGCGGAGAGGGTTGCGTCTGCCTGGGCGAGGCGGGTGAGGATCTTGTTGTGGATAGCATTGAAACGATCGCTGATCTTTTCGATAGCTTCCTTGGGAACCATGCCCTGAGCCTTGAATTCTGCTTCTGCAGCCTTCAATTCGTCCAGAGTAAGAGTTGCTTCGCCTGCTTCCATCTTTTCACAGATGGCGTTCTTGGCGTCGAGATTCTTCTGCTTGCTTGCATCCATTTCTTCGAAGTGGGTGCGCTTCTTTTCGAAGAAGCTATCGCAAGCGGTGCGGAAGCGGGTCCAGATTTCGTCGGACTTGCTCTTAGGTACCGGGCCGGAGGCCTTCCATGCATCCTGGAGCTGTTTCAACTTGTTGGAAGTAGCATTCCAGTCGGTGGATTCGATAAGAGCTTCGGCTTCTTCGCAGAGAGCTACCTTCTTTTCGTAGTTGGCTTCGCGGGATTCGTCTTCCTGCTTGACATTTTCCTTATGCTGAGCGTAGAAGGAATTGACAGCGGCCTTGAAACGTTCGGTGAGAGCTGCCACATTTTCCTTCGGCACCATGCCGATGTTCTTCCAGGATTCCTGGAGTTCCTGCATGGTCTTGAACTTGTCCTTCCAGAAAATTTCTGCGTTGGCAACAAGTTCTTCAATCTTCTGGCAGAGGGCTTCCTTGTCGGCCAAGTTCTTGAGACGTTCTGCATTCATTTCTTCAATGAAGGATGCGCAATTGGTCTTGATCTTTTCGTAGTTAGCCTGGAAACGTTCCTGCATGGCCTGGTACTTGTCAGCAGACACGCGACCGATTTCCTTCCAACGGTTGGAAAGTTCACGGAGCTTGGAGAGAACAGCCTGGCTGGGAGCTTCGTTGGTGAGAGCATCCATTTCGGTCAGGAGGTCATCGCGGTCCTTTTCGTTGTGCCAGTTTTCCCACTGCTGCATTTCCTGGAAGCGGGCGGTTGCTGCCTTGTATTCCTGCCACAGGTCGTGGTACTTGAACTTCTGTTCGCCGACGATTTCCTTCCACTGGTTGTAGAAGTCACGAACCTTCTTGTTGATTTCGGTGAAGTTTTCGTTTTCGTCCAGGGCCTTCACCTTTTCGATGATGGCCTTGAGCTTTGCGGAATTTTCTTCAACGACCTTCTGTGCGTTTTCGTTGAAGGAGGAAATCTTTTCGGAGAGCTTGTTGCGAAGGGCGTTGTAGGACTGGAGGACGGGGTCTTCGCCTTCAAGGAGCGGAAGCTTTTCCCATTCGCGGACGATGGCGTGGAGGTGCTTGCCGGTGGATTCGTTCACGTCGGTTTCGGAAAGTGCCTGGAGACGTTCCAGCAATTCCGGACGGGCGGATTCGTCTGCTGCGGTTTCTGCAGTAGCTTCTGCAACTTCAACAACCTTCTTGGATTCCTGGACCTTGAAGTAGGCGTTGTTGAAACGCTTGATGAGGCTAGCGTCCATAATGGACTTGCCTTCGGCCCAGTCGTTCATGATTGCGGAAACGCGGTCTGCACTGTCGGCAAGCTTGCCTTCTGCAATGATCTGTTCCAATTCTTCAAGTTCAGAAGCGAGGCTCTGGATCTTTGCCTGCTTTTCAGCTTCAGCCTTGGCTGCTGCCAACTTTTCTGCGTTGAGTTCGTCGCAGAACTTGTTGAAGCTGGCGTAAACTTCGTTGAGGGTGGGCTGGAATTCGCCCATGCCGATTTCGGCAGCGTCCTTCATCAAGTCGTCGAACTGAGCCTTGACGCTCAGCGGGTCCTTGCTTGCGGCGAGGCTGTGTGCCTGGCCAATCAATGCTTCGCGCTTGCTCTGGAGAAGTACTGCGGCCTTCTTGCCGCCGTCTTCTGCTTCCTTCTTGGCGCGGATCTTGTCGGCGATCAACTTGCGGACAGAGTTGTGCTTGGACTTCTTGGTCAGATCCTGCATGAGGGATTCGGAGGTCACCTTTTCTGCGGCGGCCAAGGCAATTTTTTCGCTGGCGTCGTTGTTTGCCACGGCGGCCAGGATGCTGGACTTGTTGCAGTGCTTCACCAGTTCGGCGCGGACGACTTCGCCGGTGACGGAGGACTTCAAAAGATCTTCTGCGTAATGGGTATCTTTGAGCTCGATTGCCAATGCCAATTCCTTTTCGGAAGGATTGGTCGTATTCTTAAGGATCTTAACCACTTCGTCCAGGTAGCGATTGGCTGCCAAGCGGCGGATGTTGTCGTCACTGTCAGATTTGGAAATCTTCTGAAGTGTTTCAACGACGGTCAACTTCTTGACTGCTGCAGTACGTACCTTAACATCAGGGTCGGAACTGGCCAGGCTTTCGATAATATCCTGATCTTCCACCTCGTTTTCCACAGCGGCTGCGCGTACAGCGGGGTCGGACTTTTTCCAGTTTGCCTTCATAAAATCAAATAAGCTCATAAAATATCTCCAATAGGTAGGTAAATCCGTATACCGGATTTATAGTTATAATCTAAATAAAAAAAGTTTTTTGAAAAAAATTTTCCCTAAAAAATAGGGGTTTTTGATGGGTTTAACTATCTTTGACTCCGTGGCAAAGCGAATCCCCAAAATTATCCCTCCCGAGGATGTTCATCTCAAGGTCAGATCATCTCAGTTGACCAGTTTTTGCGAGGTGTACATTCCCTTGGCTCCGGCGGTTTATACCTACGGGGTTCCCCAGGGCGCTACGTTGCAAAGGGGTGACCTAGTTTGGGTCCAGTTCGCTACCCGAAAAAAGCCTGCCTTGGCTGTGGTTTCCAAGGTTCACCAGGAACGCCCCAATTTTGATGTTCGCCTGGCTTGCCCCCATCAATCGGGTTTCGCGTTCAGCGAACGTTATATGGAAAATTTGGAATGGGTGGCGAGGTACTATATCTCCACGCCCATGAAGGCCTTGTTTGTCTTTTGGCCTGCGGATTTTGAGAAGTTCCTGGAAGCACTGGCTTTTGAAAAGAGTTTGACGGAAAATGATTCCGGTGACGCTGCCGGTACCGCTGAGAAACAGAATGCGCTGAAAATGTTGCCGAAACCGGACCTGCCTCCCTTGACTTTGGAACAAAGTAACGCTCTGCAATCCTTGGTTGCTGATTTGAATGGAACCGGTTTCCGCGGAACTTTGCTTCATGGTGTCACGGGTTCGGGCAAGACCAGAGTTTACCAGGAATTGGCCTACGAGGCTTTGAAGCAGGGCAAGAAGGTTTTGATTCTTGTTCCTGAAATAGGACTTACTCCCCAGACGGCGGAACGTTTTGAATCGTTCCTGCAGGTGCCTGTGGTGGTGCTGCATTCTGCGCTTTCCGCCCCCAAGAAACGTAACGGCTACGTGGCCATTATGAATGGCTCTGCCCGGGTGGTGCTGGGAACCCGAAGCGCTATTCTTGCACCTTTTGATTTTGACTTGGTGATTCTGGACGAAGAACACGATTCCTCTTTCAAGCAGCAGGATCCCGCCCCGCGGTACCATACCCGCGAACTGGCGTTCCATTTGGCCCATAAGCATGGCGCCCTTGTGGTTCTTGGAAGTGCAACTCCTAGTCTTGAAACCTACAATAACGTGGCTGCGGGTCACCTGAAGGTTTTACACCTGAAGGAACGTGCAACTCAGGCTCCGTTGCCTGATGTAAGCATTGTGGACATGGGAAAGGTGCGTCAGCAGAAAGGCATCTTGCTGTCGCCGAAACTTCGCGAGGCGTTGTCTGAATGTGTTGCTGCAGGCGATCAGGCTATCGTCCTGATGAACCGTCGCGGTTACTCGAAGATTCGCGTTTGCACGGAATGCGGTGAAACGCTTTACTGCAAGAACTGCCATATTCCTCTGGTATATCATAAGCAGTACGGCTCCCTTATGTGTCATTATTGCGCAACGCTTTACCCGGTAAACTCTCCCTGCAGCGCTTGCGGCGCGGAGACTTATGAGTTTGTCGGTGGCGCTATTGAAATGCTGGAAGAAGAAATCCAGGAATGGGTGCCGGGCGCCAAAGTCGTCCGCATGGACCGTGACACAACTCAGAACGTGGGCGCCACCGAAAAGATACTAGACTCCTTCCGCAACCGCGAATACAACATACTCCTCGGGACGCAAATGGTGGCCAAGGGCCATGACTTCCCAGGTGTGCGCCTGGTGGGGGTCGTTGGCGCAGACACGGGACTTGGGATTCCCGACTTTAGAGCGACGGAACGTATGTTCCAGTTGCTGAGTCAGACCGCAGGTCGCGCGGGTCGTGCAGAAGACTCCACGGGTCAGGTGTATATCCAGACGCTAAAGCCCTCGGAACCAGTTATGCAGTTCGCCATTTCCCATGACTTTGAAGGATTCGCCCAGAAGGAAATTGGAGATCGGCGCGACGCGTTCTATCCGCCGTTCTGCAAACTTGTAGAAATCAGTTGCGGAAGTCGTGATGAAAAACTTTTGCGTAATGCAGTAAACCGCCTGGAACAAATGCTGCGTGCTGAAAAGTCCCTGATGGTCCTTGGACCTGTGGATGCTTTCATTTCCATGGTCCAGAATGTTCATTGGGTAAAACTGTATATAAAAACTGCGGACCTGAATCCAGTCCGCAGAGTATTAAATCCAATTGTCAACTGCGCGAAACCTTGGGTTCCTGGCGTCGACATAAAGGTCGAAATAGATTAATAAGATGCAAGGGGGTTGACCCCTTGTTTTTTATTTCTTCAAAATAGCGCGGAGTTCGTCGGCGGCTTTCTGGAGGTCATCGTTGACGATGACGTATTCGTACTTGCCCTTGGTCTTGGCGAATTCCACTTCCTTCTTAGCGTTTGCAAGACGGAGCTGAATGACTTCTTCGGAATCAGTACCGCGACCGCGGAGACGACGTTCCAGTTCTTCGTCGCTGGGCGGCAAAATCAAAATGCCGGTTGCGTCGGGATAAACCTTGTCGAAGTTCACCTTTCCGAAAACATCCAGGTCAAACAGCACGCGGTTACCTTCGGCGAGAGTCTGTTCCACAAAACTCTTGGGGGTGCCATAGTAGTTACCGTGGACTTCGTTCCATTCAATCAAGCCATCGTTCTTGATCAGTTCTTCAAATTCTTCGCGAGTCTTGAAAAAATAATGGACTCCGTCTACTTCGCCGACTCGGGGCTTACGGGTGGTTGCGGAAATAGAATATTTGATATCCGGGAAGTCGGGGAGCACTTCCTTCTGTAAAGTGGATTTACCTGCGCCGCTGGCGGAACTCATTACAAATAGTTTGTTTTTCATAATTAATCCTGTTTCTTGTCTTCAATGTACAGAGGACGCTGCTTTACTTCGTCGTAAATGCGGCCGATATATTCACCGAGAATACCGATGGTCATCAGCTGAACGCCGGAGAAGAAAACGATGGCGGTCATGAGGGAGGCCCAGCCCGGAACGGTTGTTGCCGGAGAAAGGAACTTCTCGAGGATGGACCATACGAAAATGCCGAAGCCAACGATGGTCGCAAAGATGCCCATGTAGAAACTGATCTTAAGGGGTGCGGAACTGAAACCGGTGATACCGTCCAAGGCGAGGCGGACCATTTTCTTCAGCGGGTACTTGGATGTGCCTGCGGTGCGTTCTGCACGGTCGTACTTGACGCCAATCTTCTTGAAACCGACCCAGCAAACCAAACCGCGGAGGAAACGGCTACGTTCCGGCAAGTTCTTCAGCTGGTCTACGACGCAGCGGTCCATAAGGCGGTAGTCGCCGGTGTCAGGGGGAATGTCAATGCTGGTGAGCTTGCCGATAATGCGGTAGAATGCGAATGCTGTGAAACGCTTGAAGATGGTTTCGCCTGCGCGCTTGTTACGCTGGGCATAAACAACCTGGTATCCTTCGCGCCACTTTTCCAGCATTTCGTGGATGAGGCTAGGCGGGTCCTGCAGGTCGCCGTCGATAATGACCACGGCATCGCCAGTAGCTTTGTCCAGGCCTGCGCTGAATGCAGCCTGATGACCGAAGTTTCGGCTGAAGTTTACGAGCTTGTTGTGCGGAGTGGTGGGGAGAAGACTTTCCAGAATTTCACGAGTCTTATCCTTGGATCCGTCGTTTACGAAAATCAATTCGTGTTCAACATCCTTCAGTTCTTCTTCCAGAACCTTGAAGGTGGTAGCGACGATTTCTTCTTCGTTATAAAGAGGTACGATTACAGAGAGTAACATAATTGCCTACGGGATAAGTACAGGTTGGATAAAGTCTACGTGGCTGCAATTGATTCCTGCCACAGGGAGGGATTTGATGGTCAACTTTTGAACGTCTTTTACGTTGGCGGTAATCGTTTGCACGACTCCGTTCTGGATTGCCGGAGACTGGGCCAGCAAATTACTGTCACCCCAAACTTCAATGAAAATACCTTCGCCACAGATGGATTCATCGTCCAGACCGTAGCTTGTGCGGAAATTTGTGTACTTTCCTTCAATGTTGTAGACGGTCTCGGACTTTGCGTGTGTGCCAAGTCCATTATCGTAAGTGGTGCTGTTGACTGTGAACTTGTGACCTTCAATGGTCTGGTTGAATCCAATCTTGCCCCAATCTTGACTGTGACTCTCGTACTTCAGGTCTGCAAGGTTGATAACTCCATCTGCAGCATTAAAGTAAGTCTTGTTGATGTTGGCGATGGTTTTTCCAGAATTTCGGTTGGTGATGATGAAACGGATGTTGCTGTAACCTGCCGGAAGAGTATCGATAGGGAGGGTGAAAGAACCTTCGCCGAATTCGTATTTGCCAAACTGCATACTCTTGGTGTTGAGAACAATTCGCAAATCCCAGCTGTCTGCAGCCTCGCCATTTTCCTTAAGATTGTAGTTGAACTTGACGGAATCAACAACGATTTTGTTGACGTCGGTGTTTTCTTCCATTTCGTTCAGGTTCAGCTTTTCTTCGGGAGCGACCTTTTTGAGAATGGGCTCGTCAATGACAATGATATTCTTGGGGTTGAAATTCTTTCGACCATTGAACTTGGCGATTTGCACCCAGTAATTGTTGGTGACGAGGATGTTTTTCACGCCGTCCATGTCCATTTCGCGTTCGAAAATATCACAGGTGGTGGGAATGCGATGTTCCACAGCCTTCTTGTGGTAGGTCTTGCTATCCCAGCAATCCAAACCGCGGATATAGTAGACTTCTCCATTGTACTTGCTGATGAGCTGCTTCAGGTCATCGTCGTTCAGCTGACGTGCTCGCTCGTAGTGGATGGAAGAAATGCCGTAACCTACAAAATGCCAGGGCCTACCGTAGATGAACAATCGCTCGGCTTTGGGCTGTTCCTTGAGCCAACTGAGAATCTCGTATTCCTCGATGGTCAAATGGTTGCGGTTGTACATGATGTTGTTGTTGAAGGATTCCTTGTAGTGGGCGGTCCATCCTGCAAAACACAAAGCTACGATGACGCCTGCAATGAAGGTTCCCTTGAACAAAGCCTTTTCGGGTACGGAGTACTTCATGGTTGCTTCAATTAGGTGGGCAACAGGAAGTGCTCCCAGGAATGCCATGGTGGGAAGCATGACCAAGCTGTAACGCTGGTTGATTTCGATGCTGAAGTCTCCGGAAACGTTTTCCAGGATTACATAGGTCTGAATGTGGTAAAGGACGACAAATGCGAGGACTTTCAGGTAGAAGTAGTTTTTCTTGGTGGCGTCAAAAATGGCACGGAAGATAAGGTAGATACCGCCGGCTGCAAACAGGTAGTTAAAATAGGAGAGGAAGGGGTTGGCCAGTTCGCCGTTTTCCTTGAGAGGCTGAGTCATGACTTCCCAGTTCTTGGCGAAGTCTTCGAAGAAGTGCCCGTGGGCTTCAAATTCGCCACCCTGGAAACCGAAACCCTGGAAGTAACTGATGGTTAAAAGTACCGGAGCTGTGAATACAGAAAGAATGACGAAGAAAACAGGTGTCTTTGCGCCTTTCTCGTCCAGCAACTTGGGGAGAGCCATCAAAATGAAGGGGGCAAAGCAGAATACGGTTTCCTGGCGAGTCTGGGCGAAGAATGCGAGGATCAGTGCGCTCAATGCCCAGTGCTTGACTGTGTTTCGGTCATAAGCCCACTTGAAGGAGAATAATGCGAGGGCGGAGAGGAAAATATAGAGGGGTTCCACGGACATGGAACGGAACTGGAAAAGTACGGTGGGCTGTAGGCCGGTCAGGAGGGCGGCAAAAAATGCCAAAAGGGGTTGCTTTGTCCAGGCGACCACCGCGAGGAACATTAAAAGCACTGCCAGCGGGAGCATCAACAGTTCTGCGGAGAATATCCAATGAAGGTCGGTTCCCAGGAAGGGCATGCCCAACAGGTACAGGAAGGAGAGACCCTTGGTTTTGAAACTGTTGGAGGTAGCGACGCAGTCCAGGTTGCCGTTTTCAAAATAGCCCTGGTTGCAAGTTCCTGTCTGCTGGTTATAATACATGTTCTGGGCCACAGAAAGGAATACGCTTTCGTCACTCTGGACGCGATGACGGGCTTCAATCTGGGTGCCGGCGAAAATGGCGATAGCGACTGCAAAAACTACGGCGAGAATGGAGTAGGACTTTGCCGGGAGAACATCCTTGCACCAGTCTCTCAGATCCTTGCGCAAAAGAACTAGGAGGACAATGCCGGCAATGAGCTGGATAAAGAACAGGGGGAGGGGAAGGTTCAGATCCAGGTTCTGGATGGTAGCCTTATGGCCGATGTTCGGAGCCAGGTAGATGAGGAACGGAACCGCAATGGCTACTACCAACCCGGCAATTGTTCCGGGGTGGGCCAAGTTCTTTAAAAGACCTGTAATGAAACTTTTCATTGTTCTCCTTTGGTGTTCCCCATAATATAGATAATACGAAAAAAATATTATTTCCTCCCCCTTGTTTTTGCTCTTTGATATTGGTAGTTTTATGCATGTCCAATCGACGGCTAGATAGTAATACCGAAACCGCCAAGTTCAGGGCCTAGGTCGTGTTGACCAGGGCGTTCGACAGAGGCAAACGATGGACATCAAAATCCTACCGCAGCCAGATGACGTGACTTGCGGCCCCACGAGCCTCCACGCGGTTTATGCGCATCTTGGCTTAAACCTTTCCCTTCAACAACTCATCTCTGAAATTGAATTCCTTGAAGAAGGCGGTACCCTTGGGGTGTTCCTGGGTATCGACGCCCTGAAGCGGGGCTTTAAGGTTACTATCTATTCTTACAATCTCAAGATTTTCGACCCCAGCTGGAGTGACCTCAAGATGCCGGAGTTGCGAGCAAAACTCGTTCAGCTCCACAAGGCGAAGCATGCTCCAAAACTGAAGAAGGCTATCGAAGCCTATATCCGCTTTATTGACCTGGGTGGCACTGTGGCGACTGCAGACTTGCGGGCGTCCATGTTCGAGAAGTACTTCAAGAAGAACGTTCCTGTTCTTTGCGGACTTTCGGCCACATATCTCTACGGTTGCAAGCGGGAATACACCAACGAAAACAACCGCTCTGTGTTTGATGATATCATCGGGGATCCTTGCGGCCATTTCGTAGTGCTGTACGGCCTTGATGAAAAGAAACAGTTCCTGGTGGCGGATCCGGACTGCGCAAATCCTCTTTGCGACGGCCCTTACTACAAGGTGGATAAGTTCCGACTGATCCACAGCATTCTCCTTGGCGTCATGACCTACGACGGCAATGTTCTTGTAGTAGAAAAGTGATTAGTGACTAGTGATTGGTGGTTGCGGACATTTTTCTGCAATCCTGTTTACTAGCCACTAACCACTGCATACCCAAAATTTCCTATGAAAAAATTAATTGTTGTTTATAACCCGAAGAATTGGAAGCTTAATGTACCCGGAGTAGAAGTTGTTTCTGCCCAGGACTACCTTATTTCCCAAAAATACAACGGTGACCGTAATACTCGCGTTTTTAACCTCTGCAGGGATTACAGTTACCAGAGCAAGGGCTACTACGTGTCCCTCCTGGCGGAAGCCCGCGGACACAAGGTGATTCCTGGCGTCAAGAATATGCGTGATTTCAAGACTACCGCAGTCATCAAGCATATTTCTGACGAAATTGACAACTTGATCCAGAAGAGTTTGCATAAACTAACGAGTACCGAGTTTGTCTTGAGTATTTACTTCGGCCAGAATGTAAGCCCCCAGTACTTGGAACTTTCTCAGGAACTTTATCGCTTGTTCCAGGCTCCGCTTCTTCGTGCCAAATTCATCTTTAAGCAGAAATGGTTCATTCAGAGCATTCGCCCTATTTGCGTGGATGAAATTCCGGAAACCCACATGGATTTGGTGAACAAGTTTGCCCAGGAATACTTCGAAAAGAACCGCTACGCCACCAGCAAGGAAGAAGATTACTTGTATGACTTGGCGATTCTCACGAACCCTGAAGAAAAGGAGCCTCCCAGTAACGCTCAGGCTATCCAGAACTTCATCAAGGCTGCCGAAGAAACCGGTTTCCGTGTGGAATTGATTACCCGTAAGGATTATCACCGAGTCGGTGAATTTGACGCTCTGTTCATCCGCGAAACCACCAACGTAAATCATTACACTTACAGTTTTGCTCGTCGCGCTCAATCCTTGGGCATCGCCGTCATTGATGACCCGGATAGCATCCTCCGCTGCTCCAACAAGGTGTACCTTCAGGAATTGATGCAGGCTGCAAAAATTCATACGCCGAAGACCATCATTGCCCATTCCGAAAATCGCCACACGTTGGCTAAGGAGATCGGGTTCCCCATGGTGATCAAGTCGCCGGATTCCAGCTTCTCCATGGGCGTGAAGAAGGTGACGAATCACGAGGAACTGGAAGATACGCTGAACAAGATGTTCGAAACCAGCGACCTTCTGATTGCCCAGGAATTTACCCCTACGGATTTTGACTGGCGTATTGGCGTGCTGGACGGAAAGCCCCTTTATGCCTGCAAATACTACATGGCAAAGGACCACTGGCAAATCTATAACTGGGCCAGCGAAGACAAGGACGAAATCTGTGGCATGTTCGACTGCCTGCCTATTGAAAATGTGCCTCATGGCGTTGTAAAGACTGCGCTTAAAATCTGCAGCATGATTGGCAACGGCTTGTATGGCGTGGATCTTAAGGAATGGGATGGCCACCCCATTGTAGTAGAAGTCAATGATAACCCCAGTATCGACGCGGGGATTGAAGATCAAGTCGGTAAAAGAAAAATCTACGCTGCCATCATGCGTTCCTTGCGCCACCGCATAGAAGACCGCCTGAACGCAGCCCAACAAAAACTCATTCAACACGAGAGAGCCTTTTATTTATGAATTTCAAACTTTGGCAAAAATACGGCATCGAGATGGAATACATGATCGTTGACCGAGACAATTTAAATGTCCTCCCTCGTGCTGATGTGCCGCTGGGAAAGGATAAGAACGGCGAACAGCTTTCCGATGTGGAACACGGTTGTATTGGACTTTCCAATGAATTGGTGAGCCATGTTCTGGAATTCAAGTGCGCTAACCCTGTGGAGCATCTGAAGAATCTTGGCACAGCCTTCCATAAGGAAATTTTGCTGGCCAACGAAAAACTGAAGTCCATTAACGCCATGCTCCTGCCTAGTGCGGCACACCCTTTTATGGATCCTGCAGAAATGCAGTTGTGGCCCTATGACTGCAACGAAATCTACGAGACCTACGACCGCATTTTCAACTGCAAAGGCCACGGCTGGGCGAATCTTCAGAGCACTCATATTAACTTGAGTTTTAACGGTGATGCTGAATTCGGAAAGTTGCATGCTGCCATTCGAGCCTTGCTTCCTCTGATTCCGGCCATCGCCGCATCCAGCCCCTTCCTGGATGGAAAATACTGCGGTTGCTTGGATGGCCGTATTGAGACTTACCGCCACAATCAGGATCGTGTTCCCAGTATCGCTGGCTCCGTGATTCCGGAAGCTGTATTCACTTACGACGATTACAACAAGCAGATTTTCGAGAAGGTGAAGGCGGATATTGCTCCCTACGATACGGAACATTTGCTGAACCATTTCTTCCTCAATAGCCGTGGAGCCATTGCCCGCTTTGACCGCGGTGCCGTGGAAATCCGTCTGGTGGATATTCAGGAATGTCCTGATGCCGACATCGCCATCGCCGAATGGGAAGTGGCTGTGTTGAAGGGCCTCACCGAAGGTGCCTTCACCGGGCTGGATTCTTCCTTCGCATTGTACCGTGTGAAAAAGCTGGAGACGGAAGCCCTTGCAAAAATCCTGCTGGACACCACCCGCTTCGCCGAAAAGACAATCATTCGCGACAAGAACTTTCTGGTAGCCTTTGGTATCGAAGCTTCTGAAATCACGGCAGGTGAACTCGTCAAGAAAATCACCGCAAAAGTTCAGTCCAAGATTTCCGCCCATTCTTTGGCACTTCTCCAAAAAATGTTCAACCGTGGCACCCTCGCCAGCACCCTGGTAAAGAACGTGGGGACAAATCCTGGTCGCGACGATTTTGTTTGCGAATACGGTCGCTTGGCCCGTTGCCTTGCAGAAAATACTTTGTACGACGTGGAGTAAGGTTCTCCGGGACACATATGTTTGATGATTTTAAGTTGATCGTTACTTGCGAACATGCCCGCAACGACGTTCCTTCCTTTGCCCGTAATTTGGAAATTCCTCAGGAAATTCTGAATACCCATCGCGGATACGATATTGGGGCGGTGGAACTTTATGACGCCTTGGTGCGGAAGCTAAAGCCGGATTTCTATTCTGCAGGAAGATACAGCAGGCTGTTTATAGACCTGAATCGTAGCCTTTGGAATAAAAGTGTTTTCAGCGAGTTCTGGGAACATTGCGCGCCGGCTCCGTTGGCTGATGACCGCACTGTAGCTAAATATTATGCTCTTCGAAAAAAGGCTTTTGCTTACTACCTGGATTATCGAGATTCCCTGGAAAATTTTGTCAATTCAGCAGAAACACCTATTTTCCATCTGGCGATTCATAGTTTTACTCCTGTTTTAGACGGAAAAGAACGAAATGCCGATGTGGGTGTACTCTATGATTCCAGTCGCCCTTGGGAGAAAAAAATTGCAGACGTAATCATCGATGAAATCCGGTCCCGCGCACCTGAATTGAAAGTCTGTCGAAATTACCCGTACCAGGGGAAAACTGATGGTTTGTGCTCCGCCCTTCGAAAGATTTCCCCTTCCTATGCAGGCTTCGAGATAGAGTTCAACCAACGTCTATTTCGTTGATTTTTTACCAAATTTCCTGTTCAAATGTGTAGCTTAACGGCTGGCAAGTAACCTTTCTTTACATTTTAATGTACAAATAGGTTTGTTCACCTTGAAGAGTGGTGTTAAAAAACTAAATTTGGCTCAAAATTTGGAACGGCTCATCGTTCTAAAACTAGAGAGAGGATATATAAAGTGCAAGACGCATTAGTTACAAAAGCGGCCGACAACGTTCGAATTCTTTCCGCTGCCATGGTGCAGAAGGCAAAGTCCGGTCATCCGGGTGGAGCCATGGGTGCAGCTGACGCTACCACCCTCCTTTTCGCAGAATTCCTCCGTTTTGACCCTGAAAACCCCAACTGGGAAGCCCGTGACCGTTTCTTCATGGACCCGGGCCATATGTCTGCACTTCTTTATTCCGAACTTGCCCTCCAGGGTAAGCTCTCCATGGAAGACTTGAAGAACTTCCGCCAGTTGGGTTCCCGTACCCCTGGTCATCCGGAAGTTGAAGTTGCCCTCGGCATCGAAAACTCCAGTGGCCCCCTCGGTATCGGTCATGGTCTTGCCCTCGGTAACGCTATCGCAGAACGCTTCATGGTGGAACGTTTCGGCGACATCCTGAACCACAAGGTGGTTTGCCTGGTTTCCGATGGCGGTCTCGAAGAAGAAATCGCTTACGGCGTGGGCCGCGTCGCTGGTCACCTCAAGCTCTCCAACTTGATTTTCTTCTATGACGCCAACCAGGTCCAGCTTTCCTGCCGCTGCGAAGACGTGATGAGCCACGACTTCGTGAAGCAGTACGAAGCATGGGGTTTCCGCGTCATTGACTCCGATGGTTCTGATATCGCCTCTCTCCGCAAGGCTTTCAAGGCTGCTTGGGCTGAAACCGAAAAGCCGGTCATCGTGATTGGTCATACCACCATGGCTAAGGGCGCCATTGCCGAAGACGGCAAGTCCTTTGAAGGTGCTGTCTCTACCCACGGCCAGCCGCTGAATGCCGCTGGTGCTTCTACCGACGCAACCGTGAAGAATCTCGGTGGCGATCCGGCAGAACCGTTCCAGATTTTCCCGGACGTTGCTGAAGCTTTCGAAGCTCGCAAGGCCGAACTTCGCAAGGAAGTCGAAGCCTGGAAGAAGGAAAAGGCTGCTTGGGACGCTGCAAATCCTGAAAAGGCAGCAACCCTCAAGGAATGGCTCTCTGGCAAGGCTCCGAAGATTGACCTCTCCGGTCTCGAACTTAAGGAAGGTGTTGCAACCCGCGTTACCTCCGGTACCATCCTCGGTCACCTGGCTGAAAACGTAAAGAACTGCATTTGCTCTTCTGCTGACCTTTCTAACTCCGATAATACCCAGGCCTTCCTGAACAAGACCGGTATCTTCCGCGCTAACGACTTCAAGGGCGGTTTCGTCCAGGTCGGTGTTGCCGAACTTACCATGGGTGCTATCTGCTGCGGTATCGCCCTCCACGGCGGTCTCTATCCGATTTGCGCAACCTTCTTCGTGTTCAGTGACTTCATGAAGCCTGTTCTCCGTATGGCAGCTCTCATGGGCCTGCCGGTGAAGTTCATGTACACTCATGACAGCTTCCGCGTTGGCGAAGATGGTCCTACTCATCAGCCTATTGAACACGAAACTCAGATTCGTTTGCTGGAAGGCCTCAAGAAGGCTAACGGTAAGTCCGAAATGCTGGTCCTTCGTCCGGCTGACGCATTCGAAACTGTTGCAGCATGGGAAATGGCTTTTGAAAACAACGATAGCCCGACCACCATCATTCTTACCCGTCAGAACGTGAAGACCCTCCCGGGTGATCGCAAGGTTGACGCTGCCAAGTGCCGTAAGGGTGCTTACGTTGTTAGTGACAACTGCGGTTCCGCTCGTCCGGACCTCACCTTCGTTTCCAACGGTTCCGACGTTCTCTTGACTCACGACGCTGCAGAAGTTCTCCGCGCTGAAGGTCTCAAGGTTCGCGTGGTCTCCATGATCAGCCCGGCTCTCTTCATGAGCCAGAGCAAGGAATACCGCGACTCCATCATTACCCCGTGGACTCCGGTGTTCGCCAAGTCCAGCGGTCTCCCGCTCCTGTTCGCTCAGGTCGTGGGTGGCTTCGGTAAGGTTTCCGGCCTGGAACGCTTCGGCGCTTCCGCTCCGGCTGGCGTCCTCGAAAAGGAATTCGGTTACACTCCGGAAGCAGTTGTGGCTGCCGCTAAGGAATACCTGGCTGAATACAAGGCTAACGTCGAGGAATTCAAGAAGGCCAATGGCTAATTACGAATTATGAGTTATGAATTACAAGAGTAAGTAAGGCGGCTACGGCGCGAAAAAATCTCATAATTCATAATTCGTACTTCATAATTGTTTTTGAAAATCATGATCTGTCCGTTTTGCAAGAAAGATAACGACAAGGTAGTCGATAGCCGCGCTATCGGCTCCTACATCCGTCGTCGCCGTGAATGCGTCGAATGCGGTCGCCGTTTCTCTACCCGCGAATACGTGGAACTTCAGCCCCTTACTGTGATCAAGCGTAGTGGTGAACATGAAGCCTTCCAGCGCGAAAAGTTGCTGAAGGGCATCATGAACTCCTGCAAGAAGCGCCCCATTTCCACTATGGAAATGGAACAGGTTGCTATCAACGTTGAAAATGCGCTGACCGTTACTGAAAACTTCGAAGTGTCCTACGAACAGATTGGTAATCTGGTGATGCAGGAACTGAAGAAGTTGGACCCGGTGGCATACGTTCGCTTTGCTTCCATCTACCGTGAGTTCAAGGAAGTGGGCGAGTTCGTTGACCAGATCAAGACTCTGGACAAGTAATTCTTCAACGCAAGTTGGCTTGCGGAAACATGCACCGCAATATTTGAAAAGGAGCCCAGAAGGCCCTTTTTTTTATGACATGATTTCCATTAACGTTGGGTTCAGATGGCCGTCGCTATTGATGCGGCGAAGTCGGAGCTTGGCCTGATCCCGCAACTGACGGATTCGTTCTCGGGAAAGCCCGAGGAAAAGGCTTTCCTCACGAATGCTTCTGGTGTATTCTCGGTCCACACCGTTTAAGTCTTTCATAATCTGCCGTTCTCTAGAAGGCAACTTGTTGAGTAATTTGGTTGTGAATTTACGAATAAAGTCTTTCTCCGTAGTTTCCTCCGGGTTGTCCGCATTTTTGTCTGCAATAAGATCCTCCAGCTTGGCGCCGCCTTCTGCGTCAAATGTTGCGCTTAGGGAAACGGTCCTGCCGCTAATGGCTTCCAATGTCTTGATTTCGGCGGGGAGCTGCTGGCCGCCGCTTTTCGCCCTAGCCTTATGCAGCAGAGTCTGCTGATTGAGGGGGAGCCGCACCATGCTTCCTTTCTCGCTGATGGCGCGAGTGATGGACGCCTTGATCCACCACACCGCATAGGTAATAAAGCGTACGCCTCGGGACGGATCGTAATAGTCCATGGCTTTCCAAAGTCCGATGGCGCCTTCATTAATCAGTTCCTCCTGAGTCAGGCAATCGTTATGGTAGCTTGCCGCCACCTGAATAACGAACTTCATATTAGCTTTCAAAAGTTTTGTCTTTGCAGTTTTGTTGCCTTTCTTTGCCAGATCAAAAAGCAAGTCTTCTTCGTCCTTGGACAAAGGATGCTCAGACTTGAATTTTTCCTTGATCCACTTCATGGTGTTGTGCTGGAGTTGTTTTGCCTGTTCTGCCATGTTGGTTCTCCTCTTGAAATTAAAGGCTTTGATGATTCTCTTCTCTCTTTAAATACGGACAATGTTGAAGCTTCGCCACTTTTTTTTTAGCTTTTGTCCATGCCCCAGAAATTGACCGAATTAAAGGATCTTCTGCTGACTGCCAACGAAAAACGCAGCCCTCTTTTTGACGTTACCGACGCTTATCGTGTTGTGAACGGAGCTGCTGATGGCTTTCCTGGAATGACTTTGGATCGTTTCGGAAACAGATTCCAGATTCAATTCTTTGGGTCGGAATTGATCTCCCAAAAGAAGGCCATTGCCGAGGCTGTAGGTGAAGTTTTCGCCCCGGTTTGCCTAGTTGCCAAGGAACGTCTTTCCAGCTCAGGAAGGTCCTTGGAAAACCCGCCTATGGAAGTGCTGATTGGATCCGCCTCGGATTCCCTTGGTACGGTGCGTGAAGGCAAGGCTACACTGAACGTGGATCTTCTGGATACGGTGAATCCGGGCTTGTTTCTGGATATGCGTCATGTGCGCCTTGATGTAGGCAACATGTGTGAAGGTCGCCGTTTTTTGAACCTCTTCAGTTACACTTGCACATTCTCTGTGCACGCACGACTGGGTGGTGCTACTATTGCGACTAACGCTGATATTAGCGGAAAGATTTTGGATAAAGGCCGCGAAAACTATGCGTTGAACGGTCTTGATTTACGACCGGGAGAATTCTTCCGCGGCAATGCGGTGGAGTATGTTCACTGGGCTCAGAAGAAGGGCTTGAAGTTTGACGGAATCGTTCTGGATCCGCCAAGTTTTGCTCGCTTCAAGGGTGCGAATTTTAACGTTCGCGAACACTTGATGCCTTTGGTGGCAGACTGTGCAACACTCCTGAATCCCAAGGGATTCTTTATGGTCAGTTCCAACTACAGCGAGTTCAATTTGAACGCTTTTGCTCGTAGTGTA
This sequence comes from Fibrobacter sp., assembly GCA_024399015.1. Lineage (GTDB taxonomy): Bacteria > Fibrobacterota > Fibrobacteria > Fibrobacterales > Fibrobacteraceae > Fibrobacter. The sequence goes on along the minus strand of JAKSIC010000005.1, from coordinate 52,615 downwards.
CGTGACGCCGTAGGATCGGTTCATGCCAATGCACAAACCGTTTGGAAACGTTCTCAGGATATTGATTTTGTGGGGAGCGGTAGCACTAAGGACTCTTGCTTGGTTGCTACCCTTGTGGAAGTTTAAGGCCGGCGCAATTCGCGCTAGTCTTCGCCGCCTTCCATTTCAATCTTAAGTTCTTTAAGCTTGCGCCAAAGTGTAGCGCGGCTGATGCCGAGCCTCTTGCAGACTTCGGTGCGGTTGCCATTGCAGACGCTGAGTGCGTTCAGAATGTGGCGACGTTCCATTTCTTCCAGGGTGAGAATTTCATCGCTTTGAACAGAGGCTACTGCCTGTGCGGTTTCGGTGCTGCCGCAACCGATTTGGCGAGGCTGATCTTCCATGACCGCACTTTCGACGATGTTTTCTGCGCCCTTGATGTGGGGGATGGCCATGGTCTTTTCCTTGGCGCATTCCTGGACATTTTCAGGAAGATCTTCCAAACGTATAATGCCGTTTTCAGAAAGAACAATTGCGTGTTCCAGAATGTTTTCCAGTTCACGGATGTTGCCCGGATACTGGTACTTGGTCAACGCATAAAGAGCCGCCGGTTCCAGGTCGATGATTTCCTTGCCCTGAGATTCCTTGTTCTTCAAGATGAAATACTTGATCAGGTTGGGGAGGGCTGGCTTGCGGTCGCGAAGAGGCGGCAACTGCAAGTGGAAGGTATTCAAACGATAGTACAGGTCTTCGCGGAAGTTGCCATTACGCATCTGGTCCTGAAGGTTCCTGTTAGTTGCGGCGATGATGCGCACATCAAGATAGCGGGCTTCTGTTTCGCCCACGCGACGAATCTCGTGACTTTGCAAGAAACGCAGAAGCTTGACCTGTGTTGCAGGAGAAAGTTCACCCACTTCATCAAGGAACAAGGTGCCACCGTTGGCGGATTCAAACAAACCCTTCTTGTCGGTGGTGGAGCCGGTGTAGGCGCCCTTTCTGCTACCGAACAATTCGCTTTCCACCAGGTTCTCGGGAATGGCTCCGCAGTTCACAGCCACGAAGGGTTCCGTAGCACGCTTGCTGTAACGGTGGATGACGTTGGCCAAGAATTCCTTACCGGAACCAGATTCACCGGTAATCAGAACGGTACTGTTGGTGGGAGCAATCTTGTATACGGTCTTGAGGATTTTGCGCATTTCTGCAGTGTTGCCCAAAAGGCTGTCCAGCACCTGGGATTCCATGAGCTGGCTGTTGGACTTGTTCTGCAGTTGTGCCTGAATTTTCTGGGCGGTAGCTTCCAAAAGGGAAAGCGTAATGGGCTTCTTAAGGAAACTGTTGGCGCCTCGGGTGATGGCGCTTGCGGCGCCCTGCCAGTTGCGGTCGTCGCACAAAATGAAAATTTCAATCCCAGGGTGACGTTCCTTCAGGTAACTCACCATATCCATGTTGTCCATCATCAAGAAAGGAACTTCGATAAACGCAAGGTCTATCGAATCCTTCTTAACCATGGGCATCAGAACGCTCTCGTCGGAACACGTCAAAAGATTGGTGTTCGGCACAGACCAAGAACGCCGGATGTCATTTACGAATTTCTGGTCGGAATCCGCAATTAGGATATTCATTTTCTAGAAGAGGATCCTATTAGGAATGGCTCTTGATGATTTCTTCAACCTTGGAGCGCAGAGCCTGAAGGTCAACGGGCTTGTTGAAGGTTGCTGCTACGTCGAAGTGCTGTGCAGTGACCAGGTAGTCTTCTGCAGCGGTACGTCCGCCACCGCTTACTGCGATGGTGCGGTCGCTCATGTTCAAACGGCGCAGGTCCAAAATGACTTCATAACCATCAACGTCCGGCATGATGATGTCGGTGATGATAACATCGTATTGCTTGTTCTGGTAGAGAGCCTTGGCGTCACGGCCATTGCTTGCGGTCTCTACGTTGTAACCCTTGATTTCGAGGGCAGATTTCAGCATCAGATTGAACTGTTCGTCATCGTCAATTACCAAGATAGTAGACATTAGTTCTCCTTGATTTCAGTTTCTAAAGGCCAATATAGATTAAATGTAGTTCCTTTGCCGAGAGTTGTTTGCACAGTAAAGTATGCGTTTCCCTCTTTTAGCAGTCGAAGTGCGGAAGATAGGCCTAAACCAAGACCTTCGCCAGGTGCTTTTGTGGTAAAGAACGGTGCAAAGATTCGTTCCAAGGTGCTGGAGTCCATGCCGGAGCCCGTATCCGAGATGATGATCTTTGCGTACTTGCCTGCCGGAATGGGCGGGGCGAAGGGCGTAACCAACTGTTCGGCAAGTTCGTCTCGGAGCAACTGGAAGGTGAGTGTGCCCCCGGTTTCCTTCATGGCGAAAATGGCGTTGTTGGCCATGTTGCTGATGATGCGGTCCAGGGATGCGACAACACCGCGGATCTTGATGCTGTGATCCATGTTCTCGCTGTTGAGGGTGATGCTAGGCGGCAAGGTCAGTGTCAGTTTCTTCACCACGTCTTCGATGATCATGTAGGGAGAAATGACGATTGCAGGTGTTGCGGACTTTGCGTTTCCGCGGATTGCGTTCAGCAATTCTTCCAAGGAGGTCTTGCCTCGTTCGGCAGCCTTCAAAGCTTCGCTGATGAACATGTAGGCCTGGTGATCCTTGGGCAACATTTCCTGTGCCAGCTGGCAGAATCCAATCTGGGAACCGAGAATGTTGTTGTAGTCGTGAGCGAAGGCTCCGCACATGGTGCCCAGTTCTTCAAGACGGCTGTGGATGAATTTCTGTTCGCGGAGCATGTTTCGTTCCTGCTCCAAACGACGCTGCTTCGTCATATCCACCTTGATGCAAAGCGTCTTGAACGGAGCTTGCCCCTGAAGGATAGGAATGTACATGTTGTCAAAGGTTTGAACCAGTTCCCCATTTTTTGTCAGTCGGTTTGCTTCGTCCTGGGAAACTTCGATACCGTCCTTGTTTACGTAGGAGGTGTAAACGCCAGCTTCTCCGTTTTCGCGGGCGTTACGTTCGTAAGGAGAAATGCTTTCACGAGAATCGTTGACACCTTCCAAAGAACCTTGGTTGTCCAAGTCAAGCTGGTTTTGCTTTTGATAAACACCTTGTTCATTCTTGTACCAGACTCTGAAGGGCAGTGCGTTAATCAATGTGTTAAGCACGTTTTCCTTTTCTGCCTTGATACGAGCTTCTCTATTCAAACGGTCCTGGTAGCGGACCAGGTCGTGGGTGTATTCCACGTACTGCTCGTTCAATGTTTTCAAGTCTTTCTGAAGCAGCAATGTCTTGGACTGGTCAATGAAATAAGCGACATTCATTAACGTCGTCATCGTTTGGCGTACCTTGAAAAAATGAATCTTGAAGGAGTGGCGCTCACCGTTGATATCCATTTGAATGTCGTTATAAACCAACTCGTTGAAAAAGTTCAAGTTGGGAGGAAAAACGCTGCGAATGGATTTTCCCTGAAGGTTGTCTGCAGGAATGGCAAGCAACTTTACGGCACCTTGGTTTGCGTATTCAATTTTTCCATCGTCATTAAAATAGATGATGCCGTCATCCATCTTGCTGATGATTTTCCTCAGGAACCAGAGGGAACTTTTGTTCTTGAAGGAAATGGAGGTGTAGTATTGACTGCAAAGAAAGGTGAGGAACAGGGTCAGGAACTGGTGCCAGATCATGAAATGGAACGGGCCCAGCCAAGTCTGCAGATTTACAGTAAAGGGAATGATGATGTCGAAGGCGCAAGCGATGGAGACGAAGAACGCATATGTCCCTGCCATGTAACGTCCGGTCTGAGCCAAGGTGTGATCTATGGCCTGCATGGATCCGTGGAGGAGCTGGTAAATGGCTCCAATAAAAACGGGAAGCAGGAACAACAGGTAGATAAGGCAAAAACTGGCGAAGATGGGATTGGTCTTGAAAATCTGGATGTCGAGAGATTCAAGAACAGTAGGGTCGATAATAAACAATGCGGTCAGAGCCACAATAAGAACCGACGCGAAAATGTTTGTCACATTTCGTAGCGTCGTTATCTTGCTGAACATAATCATTTCGCCGATTTCGTAGGAAACCATGCCGATTCGAACCCAGGCAAGGGCCTGGATTCCGAAAAGAACTTGACGAAGATTATAAGCCACGGAGCCTGGTTCAACATTCCCGCTAAAGAAGATGATGCCGATACAGCTGCATGCGTTCCAGATGATGTTTACAAGTATCAACTTCTTCATGGAACTGGGCATTGACTGCACCGTCATTTTACTTCCCATGAGGGTCGGGAAATAGAACGACAGTACCAATGCCGTGATGGACAGTATCAGTAGATACGGGGAATCTGAATACAGACTTTCTGCCATGTTACCAATTTCGCTTTACACCGAAGGTTTCCGTCTTGTCATAGGAATTCTTTCCGGAGAACTTCTTGGCAAGTTCAGGATCCTTGTCCTTGTTGGGAACAAAGGTTGTATTCAACTGAGCCTTGTAAATATAGGCGCCAGTTCCAACAGAACCACCGTCTTCCGACTGGAGGCCGGTACCCTGCATATTTGCCCATTCGGCAAAGAAGATGACCTTGCCTGCGGTGGACAGATATTGGGCAGAACTTACGTTGAACTTGCCTGCCAAACGGTTTACGTAGCTTCCGAGGTTAGAATAGATCGGAATGTTGTAACGGACTCTCAGAGAATCCCAAGCTGCAGATTCTGCACCGGAGGAACCGCGAGGAATAGTGAGGTCGATCTTCCAGATTGCGCCCTGAAGAGCAGTGGAGTCAATATGGGTTGCCACAACCTTTCCGTTCTGGATGAGGTCAAGAGACTTGGTCTTCGGGTTCTGAATGTAGAGTCTGATGTTCTTGTTGTTCGGAACACCAGATGCAATCTGGTTGCTGGAATTTGCAATCTTGTTTACGAGATCCACCTTGAACTTGATTTTCGGCTTTCCGTTATTGGAAATGGGTACCCACGGTGCGTTGGTTGCGGGAACGTTTCCATTCTTATCCATGATGGCGCCTGTGAGCTGCGGCAGCAAGCGAACGAAGTCTCCATCGTTGGGTGCAATGTCGGAGTTGCCTTCGTAACCAGTGGTGATTTGGCCGCCAGTGATAATAGACATGGTCTTGACATCAATGGATCTGATCGAAGTTACCTTGTCGGCCTGCTTCTGGTCGTAATAGGGGAGGGCTGTATTTGTTTCAACAAAGGGTTCGCTGACATAGAGGTTCAAGATGACAAGTCCGCTAGACTTTGATGTCATCACTGTTGCGGAAGCAATGACCGGACCAGCCTTATCTTCGCCAAGAACGGAATTGGATTCGTAGGTTGCGCCGGAGCCCAGATGCTGGGTGACGAGACCTGCGTTCTCAATTTCCACGCCACGGGAAGTGCCGCTGTAATTACCGCTGGTCTTGCCGAGGCTGAAGGGCGTTTCGAGGTCTAAGGTGGCTTCTGTGCCAGTAGCGCTTATAACCAGCTTGCTACCAGCAACCCAAAGAGTTTCGGGTTCAGTGGTACCGAAAATCACGGAGATGCTGTCTGGAATATGACGGCTGTCCATAGCGCGTTCGAAAGCTATATCAACGTGTTCTGCAAGGCCGTCGTCGTCCAGATCGGAGATGGCGGCGAATGTCATAGGCACAGGCAGCAACTTCAACATAATGGGGAGGAGGGGCTGGCCGCAGGCGCCTGCTGCCAGGTTTCCACTCTTGTCCTTGATGGAGCTGTTGTTTCTCAATTGAGCGTGCATTCCTTCAGAAACTACGCCGAGTGCTACTTCAAATTCCCAAATGTTGAGGGTATCGTTGTAAATCTTGGTGGCGATGATTCTAGGATCGGCAACTGCAGTTACCTTGTCCGTTGCAAACAAGGACACAGGCCAGTATTCATCGGGAATTGCAACCGGTTCGCTGAATTCCATATAGACCTTGTCACTTGTTGCTCTTTCCAGCTTTTCAAGAACAGATACGGACAACAGGGTCGGGGGAATTCCATCCTGATAGAAGTCTTCGTGTGTCTTGGTTTCCTTGCCGACTTTGGAAACGAGCTTGATTTTTCCGAACGGGCTGGTGTTGACCTTTGCGTTCGGAATAGTGATGCCGACCGTCAATTCCTTACCGTTATGGCTAATGACGTTCGTGGTTTCGTAGGAAACGCCATCGTATTCGAAGGTCACTGAACTGAAGGATTGTCCAGCCTGGTAATCGTTAGTAAGGAGAATCTGAATTGCGTCCGGAATATTATCGCAATCAAGGTCGACCATCTTAGCTTCATCAATAATCGGCCAAGGCGGAGTGTCCTTGATGATCAGCACTGCAGATGCAGTTGCATAGTTGTAGGCTGCAGAGTTGTTGCCGGAGGCTCTAAGGAGTGTTTCAGTTGTCTTGTCAGAGCTGATGTAGAATACGCCTTCGCCATTGACAATGTCGATACGTTCCGTAGGAATTGTTGCGGTTGCGGAAGTGTAGAACTTGGCAAAGCCTGTTCCTGTGCTGAGAAGGATGTTTACGGTTTCCCTGTCAATAAGATTCAGGTTGCTGTCCAGCAACTGCACGTGAACCTCGGTCATCTTTCCGGTGTAGGCGAAAACTGTATCCACGGTGAATACGAGATAACGCTGTTCCGGCGGATTGACGATGGTGTCGATCTCAACGTTGGTACGAGCAACAGCGCAGGCGCAATCGTAACTGCCGCTCATGTTGGCTGCGTGATTGTGCCAGCTGACAAATTCCATATAGTTGTTGCCGTAGGACAAGGCTGTATCCAAAGCGAACAGCAGGGAGTCCTTACGGTTTGACTTGACGTACATGGTGTTTCCAAAACGGGAAACAGCGTTCATTTCGAAATCGTCTAATACGCCGGAAGGTGTTACGCCGCTAGTTGCCACATAGGATGTTGCTGCGTCTTCCTTTTCGACAGAACTGATGGGAGAAACGAAAGGCTTGCTGAAATCAATGGTGACTGTGCGGTTAACTTGCGGACCGTTTTCCGGAGTGTAGTCCGGACCATAGCCGTAAATGTGCTTGCCGTGGTAGTAAACGGCAATGTACGGATCGCGGGTGAATGCGACTTCCTTAACTCCGTTTACGGTTTCCAGGAATGTAGTTTCCGTTCCTGTGTAATACGGACCCTTGGTCAAGTCAATACCCTTGAACTGTTCCGGATCATCTTCTTCCATGTGTGCACGGAGAGACCAGGAACCTTCAAGTTCTCCGAAGTTCGTTGTGGGATTGTTGGGGTTGTAGTCATGGAACAGAAGCTGGAATGTCAAACGACCAGAAACTTCCAGAACACCGTTGACCTTGATGGGCAAGTAGTAACCGCCGAAACCGTCGGACTGAGCTGTACCAAAGTCAATGGAAATGGGTGGACCTGCCAGGCCGTTACCGCCAAAGTTCTGCTTGATGTTGCTCATGGCGCTAAGCTTGCTGTTGTTCAGGTACATGCGGATTTCAAAGTCTTCGAACGGAATGGTGTCGTTGTTGGAAATGATGACGATGAATTGCTTACAGGCCTTCCAGTCCGAGCATTTAGCATCGTCTTGGTAGGAGCTAGGCTTGATGGAAATATCCAGGTCAGCATAAGTGGAATGGGATTCCGTAGTGAAGGAGTATCCCATACCGCCGTTGTCGTCGGTGGTGGTTCCGGAAGATACGTTGAAGTAGTAGGTGGTTCCTGCTTTAAGGTTGGTCAGTGTTGCCTGATGGAACATCACTGCGCCACCTTCTGCAGGCTGAGCGTTGGAAAGGGCGGACATGGATGTTCCATAGTTCACCACACCGTTCATACGGTCGCTGCTCCACCAGAAGATCTTTGCGCTACGGTTGTCCACCTGGCAGATGGTTACGCCGCTGATGGTTGTTGCTGTGGGAACCATAGTGAACTGGTACCACAGACCATGGTTATCGTCGGTAGAAATGTTTCTCTTGGTGTCCATACCTTCCAGGAAGAAGTAGTAGGTCTGACCCAGTTCAAGTCCTTCGATGGTCAAAGCACCGCCCTTGCTTGCGGTAGTCTGCTGAACAGATTTTGCACCAGCAGCGTCGGGGGTAGTATTGTAGAATACGGTGACAAGAGCAACTTCGTTGGCGTCCCAGCTAATGATAGCGGATGTGTCTGTGATGGGAGTGCCTGCGATGTTGCTGAACAGGGGGCCTTCTGCGTCAATGGGGAGGGTCGCTGCCAAGCTCTGTGCGGGCATCAACAGCTGAACAGAGAAGTCGATACAGGTTTCGGTGGCGGTATAATCCTTCCAGTCTTCCAGCAACGGATTCGTGGGAGCTGCACCACCCATCAAAGCACCTCGGGGGCAACGGTATTCGTAGGGCATACCGCCTGCGTTATAACCGTCAGGGTTTGCAGTTCTGTTATGGGGATGGTTCTGGTTCTTGTCACCTGCACCCATAATGAAGGAAATATCCCAAGGGTTGGCTCCCAAGTTGTAATAGATGTTGTCCAGGGCCAGGTTCAGGTATGCTTCCTTTTCTGCGCCGGTGGTGATTTCAGAAAGCATGAAGATTGCGTTTGCTGCACCAATATTGTAACGGTTGAAACCCCAGTCACTGGAGGTCCAGACAAGGTTGTAGGGAGGAACAGCTTTGACTGCACCAAAACGGTTTTCGTAAATAATGTTGTTGCCTTGGGAACCATCATCGGTCAAACGACGGAGGGAGTTGGTTGCACGCTGAATAAGAGTATCTCTTTCCAAAGTGCCGACGTTGTAGGTCTTTGCAACTTCTTCGTCTTCAAGGATGAGCTTCACAAAGGAGAACAAAACATAGGCGTGTGTATTTTCGTAGTCGGTCATCCATCCGCCAGGATAGAAACCGCTAATTTGTCCAAGGAAGCCACCCTTGAAATACGGACCTGCGTCACCAGGTTCATTGTTGTACATGTAGTTGGTGGAGTTGTCGCTAATCTTCAGGTTCTTGTACAAATCGTACTGGTACAAGGTGTCCTTGGTGGCGTACCACAGAGCGAGTGCTGCGGCTGCCGCATCATCATTCATGTTGGACTGGTTGCTGCCACCCGGATAGAGTGCACTCGGAATATCGCTCTTTGTGTAGTCATACTTTCCAAGGGGAGTGTGGGGGATCATGACATTCTTGTAAATGTCCTTGGCGGCTTCAATAAGGGAGTCTGCGTAAACGGGATCGTACGGTTCCCAACCTACAGCAAAGTAGGCCAGGGCTGCTGCGAATGCGCCGGCGTAGGTTCCGATATTTGCAGTAACATCACGGTCCGGTCCACCCTTTGTATAAGCCTGAGCATCCTGTCTTTCGGGGAGATCCCAGAATTCGTGGTCCAGTTCGCTACCCACGGTGTGGTACATGTCGTTCTTTGCAATAAGGCCGTCTGCCTTGGAAGCCTTGTAAAGTTTAAAGATATAGTCTGCACCGATCTTGGCTTCGTAAAGAATATCAGGAATACCATCGGTTATGGTGGTGTCTGCGTAGGAATTGCCGTAGCGGTCTTCTGCCTTGTCCTGGTAAACCAGGTAGGTTGTTGCCATGGCGTAAGCAGCGTAGCCGATAGTTTCGGAAGGCTTGAAATGGTCCCCGCAGTCATGCCAGCCACCGGTAAGGTCGTGACCAACTGCAGAACCGTCTTTCAAGTGGCAAGCGGCGTGCATATGGGACTTTGTGTTTCCGCAGCGCTGGATGCCGAAGAACTTCAGGGAGTTTTCAAAAATGGCGTTAAAGATGGACGGATGAACGTAGAACGTTGCAGAGGTGTCCTTGCCTACAACGATGTAATATTCACCAACGGTGGTAAGTCCGCTAAAGTCTGCCTTGTACAGAACTTCGGTTTCCGAGGTTTCGGCGTTTGTTCCGAATTCATACAGAACATCAAGAGAGTTGAATGCACCGTTAACCCAGATGTAAGGCTTCGGGGCCTTGGCATCGAGCAAGGTCAATGTGTTGTTGCCAGCTTCGACGATCTTTCCTGTGTTGGCGTCAACAACAGAGAATGTCTTGACGGTGGGATCTGCCACGTAGGCGTACTTATGGTCCTGGGGTCTGAAACCACTTTGGTTTACACGGATGGGACGTCTGTTGTAGACGTTCAAGGAGTCCAGGTAGCGACGGTCACTGACCTTGTCCGTTCTGTCAATGTTGGGAAAATCCAAGTCTGCAAAGGCTTGCCCTGCAAACATTGAACCTAGCAAAATGAGTAATCCAAGTGTTTTTTTCATAATTAATCCTCTTTTTTCCCAGTACCTAAATACGCAAAAGAATGTGAACCCTCGGGGTCACATTCTCTTGCATCAAATGTACATTCAAGAGACCATCTTATTTCTTGACTCTCCTAAAGCCGAATGTCTTTGTAAGAGTTTCGCTGGCGTTGATGCTCTTGGTGTTGTCATCTGTATCCGGACGAGTTGCTGTGTACTTGCCCTTTGCCTTTGTGGTGAACTTGGCAATGTAAGGACCAGTTGCAATCTTCTTGCCTTCGGCGCTCAACGGATAATCATTGGGTGCGCACCATTCAAGATAGAAGGTCAGCGAGCTGTTTGCCGGAGAAATGTAGTCAACGTATTCCATCGGGTTGAACTTGTAAGTGGTGCTGTTCACGTAGGAACCGGTATTGCTGTACAAATCCATTGCCAGGGAGATTTCATAGGAACGCTTAGCTTCACCGAGTTCGGTGCTGTCCAGAACATCAGGCATGGTGATCTCGATCTTGAACACAGGACCTGCGTGCAGGTAGTTCTGAATCGGGAAGGACGTTACGTTCTTAAGCTTCTGGGAGCCGGAGGCCACGACCAGAGTTGCATCGTCCTTGTTCTTCACGGAAAGTCTGAAGTTTTCGTTGGGAAGCAGCGGCAGGCCACCGTAGAATACGTCGTTCTTGCCGTTAGTAATCGGTTCCACCATATCAATCTTGAACTTAGCCTTGGTGATTCGACCAACAATGGGTACCCAAGGAGTTCCAGGACCTGCGATCAAGCCGGCCTTGTCCTTGAGGTAGGCACGTTCTGCGTTGGGCACGAGACGGATGGAGTCTGTGAGCCAGAATGCGTTGGGCGATTCATGGGGGTAGTTCAGAGAGTAGCTCTTGCTGGAAGACTTGTAGGCGTCAAGCTCGAGGGTTGTCTTCGGGCTATAGTAGGTTCCTGCAAAGCCATCGCGGAGACGTTCGAAGTAATCGGTGTTCTGACCAATGGTATCCAACGGTTCGGAAGCGGTAACTTCAAGTGCGTCCATCTGCTTGCCACCTACGTCGAAAGTTCTCCAGGAGGTGCTTACGATGATCGGCGGGCACTTATCGCTTACCGGGTAGCGCTTGTCAAAGAAACCGCCTTCAGGTCCGAGACGCGGAGTGATTCGGCCGTAACCTTCGTAGGGACCAGTGGTTGCTCCCTTAGAGAAGGAGTTTGTGGTCGGAATCTTGATGGTCAAGATGCTGAAGGTGTCTCTTACGATAGATACCACAGAGTCAATCATGAGTTCGTAAGGTTCAGAGATGCTGTCAACGATGGACCAGAGTTCGCTTGTGGGGACGATGCTTCCAGAAGAAGTATCTGCCTTTGTAATGAAACTTCTGATTTCGGACTTGAGACCCCATTCTACAACGAAGCTGTCGAGGACATCCTTGTTGCGGAGCTTCTTTTCGAAGCGTACGTAGATTTCATCCGGATAGCCGTCGCCTTCGATGTCGCGCATTTCGGCGAGGGTCACAGGAACCGGTCTCGGGGTTTCCGCGATGTAGACCTGCGTACAAGTAACCTTCGGATCCAGCATATTGAAGTTGTTGTCTGCAATCTGGACTGCTCCGTTGATCATTGCGAGAGCACCGATGGGAAGGATTTTGCCCTTGTCGTTACCGGCAATGGTGAACATGTAGCTCTTGCCATCGTTGTCGGTAGTGGGGGTTCCGATAACCTGGATGGATTCCTGGGTGATTCCTGCGCCATTGACGTCGAATACGACCAGCGGCCATGCCTTGAAGGGCTGAACCGGCTCGGTGAAGGAAATCATCACGGTGTCGTATTCTGCGGCGTGGTCCGGATTTTCAAGGAGGGTCACGCTCTGGAGGCGCGGCGGAATACCGTCTCTAATGTCAAAGCTTTCGCTCTGGACGATGCCTTCGGCCTTCATGTAAATGGTGGCCTTGCCCATGGGAACCGCATTTTCAGGAATGCCCAAGGCTGCGGGCAAATCAATCAGCACGTCACTCTGGTCTACGGCGGATGCCGGATTTACTGCGAGAGTTACAGTGTCCTTCATTCCGTCGATGAAAACGCGGATGCTGTCGAAGCTGTAGTTTACGCTAAGTGCGTTGCTGAACTGAACCAGCAACTTGTCGGCGATGTTGTCGCAGTCGGAATCCTGAGCGAGGATCTTCTGAGGCATCGGCATGGTTGCTTCGGCGAAGAAGGTCTGTCTAGAGATGTCTTCTTCGTCATCCGGGTCGAGGTAGATGACCTGGATGGTGTCACCTGCAAAGAAGGAAATCTGAGTGTTGTTTCTGACGTTCTTTGCGATAGAGACTGCGGAAATCATGTTGGCGCTCTTGAAGGAGCCCGGGTTTGTTGCGTCTTCGACCATCTTCACAAGCAAGGTGTCCTGCTTCTTTCCGTTGATGACCTTGACGTTCAAATCGCCCTTATGGTTTGCCTTGTCCTTGTCTGTCAGGAATATGTAGAAGGAAGTATTCTTCGGGTCGGCCGGGCTGCTGACTGCGTTGCCCTGGACATCCTTGATGGTGAGGGCGGATGCGGTCAGGTTACCGCGAGTGAACTGGACGTAGTAGGTTCTGTTCACGAATGCGCAGCCACCGTTTTCGGTGCATTCCTGGCATTCGGGGTCGGCGCCTGCAAACAGGGTGATGTCGATCTTGTTGCTACCGATACCCATCTTCACAGGAATATTCAAAGTCCAGAGGCCGAGGGAGTCAGGATTGTTTCCTTCTGCGCCAGAATTGTAATGGCCGATAACGGTTCCGGTAGAAGATACGAGGAATCGTTCGCCGCCGAATGCGGAGACCGGCTGTGCATCAATCAATTCACCGTTTGCCCAAATCTTGGTAATGTAGCCGCCTTCAGAAACGAATGCATGACCGGTTACCCAGACAGTGCTGCTGGTCTGGTCAATCTGCACGTAGGATCCGTCGGATACATTGAACGGAGCATCGTAGGTGACTTCAATTTCGTAGTGAGCCTTCTTATGGGACATTTCCTGCTTGGACGGGCTGTAACCCCAGATGAACTCGCCCTTACGATAGACGGTGATATACGGGTCTACAGGAACGTCTCCATCGATGTCGCCGTAGTCCTTGTCTTCGATAGGCATACCGTCGTAGTCAGCACCGTCTTCCTGGAACTTGTGGGGACGCCAGGACCAGTCGCCGGTTTCCTTGGTGAAACGCTTCTTACCGGGCGTACGGAGGGTTTCGCAAGTCTTGTAGCCGTCGTTGGACATACCGGAAGAGAAGCCGAAGTCAATACGGAGACGAGACTGGGACTTAATGGTGGAGGAACCCAGCGGAGCGGGGAAGTAGTAGGAGTAGGTCCCGTCCTCGGGGTTGTAGGTGTCGTCTAGGCGAACTGGCAAGGCGGCGCGCAATAGGTCGCGAAGTTCTCTGTCATTTTCGCAAGGCTTGTTAAAACCGGCTTCGTCGTAGGCCTGGCAAATGTCTGAGTCAATCAAGGTGGCACACTTTTCGACCTGATCCGGAGTTGCTGTAAAGTACAAACGGAGCGTCAAGCTGTCGAAAGGCCTTGCTTCGTTGTTATACACATTCAGGTTCAGGAAATCCATGCCTCCAAAGATGTACTGGTAACCACGGACGCTGAAGTCGTACCAGCCTACCGGCGTGGTGAACTTCAGAATATTTCCCTTGTCGTCAACATTCTGCTGGACGCCGTTGCTTTCAACCATGAAGTAGTAGGTGGTCTGTTCCTTAAGACCGCCGATCTTTACGTAGTGGAACTTGGTAGGAATGCCGGATACATCTGCGTTGCCTGCGCCGGAATTGAACGCGTAGTCGCTTGCGTTTGCATGAGCAACGGTATCCCAGTAAATCTTGGATTCGTATTCACCGTTGGGGGTGTACCACATGACTTCTGCGGTGTCACCGAAGAGGTTGCAAACGGTAATGTTGTTAATCTGGGCGTTTTCAACAGTATTCAAGGTGGTGAAGCTGAACGGGGTCTGGGTGCTGTCCACCATGTACTTTACGGTGATGCTGTCTGCAGCGTAGGCGTTTGTACCCACTGCGTAGAAGTAGTAGGTGGTTCCCTTTTCCAAACCGCGGAGAATGATTTCGTGCTGCATGCCGGCCTTGTTGGTGTCGGGGGTTGCTGCGGTCGTCATTGCGGTTTCGGTGGTGCCATAGGCGAGCTGTGCAAAACCACGATTGGAAAGCTTGACCATCACGATAGCGGAGTCCATGCTGACATGGCGGATTTCCACGCTGACCTTCGGCGGTGTGGTGCGGTCGTACTTTGCTGCTGCGATTGCGGTGGAACTAACGAGAACTGCGGCTGCGTCAATACAGGTTTCAGACTTGTGGTAGTCTTCCCAGCTCTTGTTGTCCGGGACGATGGAATTGGACTTTCCGGTCACATAATCCATTGCACCCGGAGTTACGCCGCCATAAAGGGCGCCTACAGGCGGATTGTACTTGTAGGCTGCACCCGGCTGGTTCTTTCCTTCGGGGTTGGCTGCACGGTGGTGGGGGTGAGCGTCGTTCTTGTCACCGATACCCAGGATGTAGGAAACGTCCCAGGGGTTCACACCAAGCAGATAGTTCAACTGGTTGATAGCGACCTGTCTGATTCTTTCGGAGTTCCAGGTCTGGATACCAACACCGCCCGGCAGGTCGATCAGTTCCAAATCCTTGGTCACGTCGGCGTATGCCAGCATTTCAAAAATATTGCCTGCCTGGTAACGGTTGTAAATCCAGGTCTGGTCGGTTTGCATGTTGTACCAAAGGTCTCCGAAGGAAACGGTTTCTGTATTCCACTTGTTCAATGTGGGGATGCTAATTTTTTCGGAACCTTCGACCTTCATAGCCACAAGGTTTGTACCCATGGTCAAGCCTACGCGAGCTGCGTAGTCCAGACGCTTTTCGCTGGAAATGCCGTACTTGGCTGCGGTGGCGTCATCCTTGAGCAAAAGCTTGTAGAAAGCGTAAAGTGCATAGGTGTAGGCGTTTGCCCAGCTGGTGTTCTTGAAGCTCTTGCGCATACCGTCGCGACCCCATGCCATCCAACCACCGGGGAAGAAACCGTAGTCCGATTCCTGCAGGACGCCAATCTGCTTATCTTCTACAGCATCGTTCAAGTAGGACATGTCCTTGGTGTCTTCGTAGGTTGCATAGTGAAGTGCAATTGCTGCGAGAGCCAAGTCGTCGTGTGATTCGTTATTGCCGTTATATGCAGGGGAGGACCAAGTGTCTGCCATTGTGTTGTTTTTGTAAGGCTTGCCTCCGTCGTAGGTGCCTGGGCCAAGGTTCTTTTCCTTCAGCTTCAGGTTCTTTGCGAATTCGTACATCTTCTTTGCCACCATCAAGCAGGAGTCGGCAAAGGGCTTGTCGTAAATAGCATAGTCCTTGGCGAGAATTGCGAGACCAGCGGCAGTTTCACTACCGATGTTGGAACCGACTTCACCGAGACGGACAATACGGGAAACGGGGCCACCGCGGTCTGTTGCTGCTGCGGTGCCGTTAATGGGGAGCAGGTCCTGGTTTTCAGGACGGCCCCACCAGCCGTGGTCAGAACCGAAGTTACCCACAGAAAGAGCCATGTCGTCAATGACGCCCTTGGCGCGGTTGTAGGCGCGGAGTACAAAGTCTGCACCGTGCTTTGCTTCACGGAGCATGTCGGGAATACCGTCGGTATTCTGAGTTTCGCTCTGGTTGAATGCGTAAAGGTCTTCGTCGCCATCAGGATTGGTTGCGGCCATCACTGCGGCCACCATGAAGGCGTACATCTGGGTCTGGGATTCCTTCAGGTGGTCACCGCAGTCGTAGTAACCGCCTTCAAGGGTTCCTTCCAGGGATGCATTGTACTGGTTAAAGTCGCGGACATCTTTAGCGCCGGTCACGACAGGACCTGCGCCATCCTTAGTATGGCTTGCCTTGTGGAACCAGGAATCACCGTTACCACTACGGTTAATGCCGTAGAACTTAAGGGCGGCGGCGCGCACCATGGAGTAGACACGGTTACTGATGATGAAAGTACTGGAAATTTCACTGCCCACCTTGATACGCAAGCGGGTTTCGGTGGGAACATTGCCAGGAATGTTACCGATCTGCACCGTGCCGGACTGGCCAGTGATATCCACTTGATAGCGCTTCTGGTCGTTGGTGGCGGCGTTGGTGCCTGCGATAATGGTCCAGTCGGAGGAAGTTTCCTTACCGGAGGAGCGGAATGTGCCGGTGACCTTCGGGGAAAGGGACTTGCCGTTCTGATCCACCACTTCGAAGGTGGTGGCTGTGCCCACGAAGTAGAACTGGCGTTCCGGATCGTCTTCCATATAGCCGGCCTGGTTGATACGGATGGGGGACATACGGACGTTAATAGCGTCCAGGTAGGCCTGGTTCAGTGTATCCGGGATGAACTCGTTGGGTGCAAAAGCGGCGGGCTTTCTGTTTTTGGGCACCATGTTGTGCTTTTTGGTCACGGTGGTGTCGTAACGGTCGAATACGGACTCGTCCCAAGTCAACGGCCAAACGGGCCTGATAAGGTCGTAAGGTGTAGGCTGTGTTTTATCAGTTGCGGCCATCAAGGTGGTGGCTGCAGTCAATGCAACGAGAGCGAGTTTTTTCAGCGGCATAACGCCTCCTTTTATTACATCCAAAAACAGCGGACACAAAATGCCCGACCCAACATACCAAACACGATATTTGTAAAATAGATTTAAAATTGTGAAATGGCTCACAAATAAGCAATAAAGTGTTCCTTTAATGCTCCCAAAAGTGTGGACTTTTAATCGCGAAGGTTAAAATTTCGAAACGCAAATGTTACGAAAAGTTTACTACGTAAAAAGCCGTGATTTAGGCTACAAAAACCTGAATTTTTGAAAAAAAGAATGCCCCGTTTTGCAACGGAGCTTTTTTTTGGGGGAAACGAGCGCTCTGTGTCTCACTGTGAAAAACAAAACCCCGCTTATGGCGGGGCTTTTGTTTTGAGAGCGAAGCTGAACGCAGGTTCAATACCCGCATTGTAGCTGAGCGGTCATGTAAAAACGCAAAAAGCCCGCATAGCGGGCCTTTTTGCAGGGGTTCCAAGGGGCGTTGCCCCTTGCGTCTCAATTAGTCCTTGCCAGTGAAGATGATCACGAGCACGGAAGCGATGAATGCTGCGGAAACGGCCAGGAATTCCCACGGATTGTCCATGATGGAGCTCTTAGCTGCGCCCTGGGATTCGCCTTCAGCCTTTGCGGTTTCTTCGGCTTCAGCCTTAGCCTTAGCTTCGGCAGCCTTCTTTTCTTCTTCAGCCTTAGCGAGAGCAGCGGTGTCAACCGGTGCTTCTTCAGTCTTTGCTTCGAGAACTTCGGTCTGAGCTTCAGCAGGAGCAGCTTCAGCGGCGGGAGCGGCTTCGGCGGCAGGTGCTTCGGCAGCGGCAGCTTCGGCAGGAGCGGCTTCGGCAGCAGGTGCTTCAGCAGCGGCAGCTTCGGCAGGAGCGGCTTCAGCGGCAGGAGCAGCTTCAGCAGCAGGAGCGGCTTCGGCAGCCGGTGCAGCTTCAGCGGCAGGAGCGGCGGCTTCGGCAGCCGGTGCAGCAGCTTCAGCGGCAGGAGCAGCAGCTTCAGCAGCCGGTGCAGCGGCTTCAGCCTTCGGAGCTTCAGCAGCAGGAGCGGCAACTTCAGCAGCCGGTGCAGCCTTTGCAGGAGCCGGAGCGGCAGCAGCCTTCTTTGCCGGAGCGGCAAATGCGACAGCGGAGGCAATCATAGTTGCCAGGACCAAGTTCTTCATCTTCATAGTATCCCTCTTTGTTTTTAAAATTTTTACCGTCAAAAAATAACTCATCTTTTGAAGATTAGAACGACTTTATCTAAAAAAAGTTACAAAATCTTCCTAATTGTGGTTCTTTTTTCCCTTTTTGCCGATTTTGGGCGCTTTGGGGAGGGGTGGCGGAAGACTTTTAGGGGTCCCCGGCGACCAGGGGGAGCCGTCTGGAAGGGTACTTGGGAAGGGGTCCCCGTGAAAAAAGGCTGGAGCCAGGGGAGGGCGCTCCCCCTTTGTCCCTTTTTTTATGTAATTTTTCCTCGTAACTTTTAACCCTACGGGTAATTACGAGTTATGAATTATAAAGTATGAATTATGAGAGGAATAATCGCAGCTGCGCTGCCTGGTTAAATCTTGTAATTCGTAATTCGTAATTTGTAATTGCCGAAATCATGAGAAATGAAGGACCTGTCCGAGAATCTCTCGTCTCTCGTCTCTCGTCTCTCGTCTAACCCAGAGGCATATTTATGGCATTTAAGTACGAAGCTACCGTGCAGCACACCGGTGACACTACCGAATACGTCAATCTCGGCAAGGAAGGCGTTTCCGTAGCCGAATTCGAAGGCAAGAAGATCCTGAAGGTTTCTAAGGAAGCCCTCACCAAGATCGCCCAGGCTGCTTTCGAAGAAGTCAGTTTCCGTCTCCGTCCGGCTCACACCGCCAAGGTTGCAAAGATCCTCCAGGATCCGGAAGCTTCCGACAACGATAAGTTCGTTGCTCTTACCCTCTTGAAGAACGCATGCGTTGCCGCCAAGGGCGTGCTCCCGTTCTGCCAGGATACCGGTACCGCCATCTGCGTTGCCCACAAGGGTCAACAGGTCTGGACTGGCTGCGATGATTTCGAAGCCATCTCCGAAGGTATCTACAATGCCTATACCACCAAGAATCTCCGCTACAGCCAGATCGCTCCTCTGACCATGTACGAAGAAAAGAATACCGCTTGCAACCTGCCTGCCCAGATCGACATCCATGCCGAAGAAGGTGCAGACATGAAGTTCCTCTTCGTTGCCAAGGGCGGTGGCTCTGCCAACAAGACTTACTACTGGCCCATGACCAAGGCCCTCCTCACCCCGAAGAACCTTGAAAAGTTCATCTCCGAAAAGGTGAAGACTCTCGGTACCGCTGCTTGCCCGCCGTACCACCTGGCTATCGTTATCGGCGGTACCTCTGCCGAAATGAATACCCACACCGTTAAGCTGGCTAGCTGCGGTTACTACGATGATCTTCCGACCACCGGTTCCGAAGGCGGCCGTATGTTCCGCGATGTGGAAATGGAAGAAAAGGTTCTCCACATCTGCCAGAAGACTGGCATCGGTGCTCAGTTCGGCGGTAAGTATCTCGTTCACGACGTTCGCGTGATCCGCTGCCCCCGCCACGCTGCTAGCTGTCCGGTTTCCATTGGCGTTAGCTGCTCTGCAGACCGTAACATCAAGGCTAAGATCGACGAAAACGGCCTCTGGCTCGAAAAGATGGAACACAATCCGGAACAGTACCTGCCGAAGGGTGAAGCTCCCATCGCAGCCGCAGTGGAAATCGATCTGGACCGCCCCATGAAGGACGTTTGCGCTGAACTCTCCAAGTACCCGGTTGCAACCCGCCTGAACCTGAAGGGCACTATGATTGTGGCTCGCGACATGGCTCACGCCAAGATCGCTGAAATCCTCGACAAGCAGGAAGCTGGTCAGGAACTTTCCGATATCGAAAAGAAGGTTCTGGAAGTTGTTTCCAACCACCCGATTTACTACGCCGGTCCGGCTAAGACTCCGGAAGGTATGCCCACTGGTTCCTTCGGTCCTACCACTGCTGGCCGTATGGACCCGTATGTGATGCGCTTCCAGAGCAAGGGCCACTCCATGATCATGGTGGCTAAGGGTAACCGTTCTCAGGATGTTACCGACGCTTGCCAGAAGTTCGGTGGCTTCTACCTGGGCTCCATCGGCGGTCCGGCAGCAATCCTCGCTGAACAGAACATCCTGTCCAACGACATCGTTGCCTTCCCGGAACTGGGCATGGAAGCAATCCGCAAGATCACCATTAAGGACTTCCCCGCCTTTATCCTCGTGGATGACAAGGGCAACGACTTCTTCAAGGGCTTGCTGTAATTGACGACGCGCGAAAGCGCGGTGTCATCCTGGAGTCGCGAATGCGGCGATAGGATCCAGTAGACAAATTAACCCCGTCGGTTATACCGGCGGGGTGTTTTTTATTACCAAAATTTTGAGGATTATTATTGTTGTTCTGCCTTGAATTGAACGCTGTTAGCTGTTTTGAGCATTGTTTCTTTGAGTTGTTCTGCTCCGATTTCTGAGCTTACTAGGTAGAAAAACGCTACGTTGCCCATCCTTGAAAACCGGACTGCACCGCAGACATCTTCAATGTCCTTGCTTGTGTCGTACATTGGGGAGCGGGAGAAACATTTGTATCCCATTTTCTTTTCTGCATCATAAACAAGGCGGACAGATTTGTCTGTGCTGTCAATGTTGAAAAAATTGGAAATAATGCGGTCAATTTTTTGTTTCTCGCTTAACCCTTGCGGAATGCCGTTAGGATCTCTTTCGTAGATTTTTTCATAGGTAGTGAACTGAAAAATCATCCTGATTTCATCGTTGTAGAATGTGATGCTTGATAAATCTTTATTCTTGTTGTAGAAAACATTTTGATATCTGTTGTTTCTATTTGTGCTGTGAAACGGCAAGTCCACTTCGACTTCTTCTGGATTGTCTGTGACCAGGTAATAGTAGGCTGTCGAGACTCTTGTGAAAACGTGTAGTCCACCAAAGTGGATGTTTGTCATTGGGTTTACGCCTAGCAAAATGGCGCAGCCGGAAAGTGCGAGCGACGCCACGCAGATTGCGCAAAGTGTGAAAAGTTTTTTCATTTGTTCCTCCTAAATACTCCTAAAAAATGGACGACCTTGCAAACACATCGCAGCTATGGGTTGTTGCGAATAGGTTGTCTTTGAATATAAAAAAACGAAACGAACGTCAACGTGGCGAGACTTAGCTTCGTTATTGATTGAGAATGAAACTTTTTAAACTAGGTTATTCGCCGCGAATTAAATCACTTTGTCTGTAATGATGTGCCACTGGCCGGGCTGCAAGTCGCCAAGTGGAATGTTTCCGATTTTCACGCGGACGAGACGGAGCGTTGGGAAGCCGACGGCGGCTGTCATGTGGCGAACCTGACGGTTCTTGCCTTCGATAAGGGTCAGCTCTACCCAACTGGTGGGAATATTGGCGCGAAAACGGACCGGCGGATTGCGGTCCCAGATCCAGTCTGGAGCCGGGACGATGCGGGCCTTGCAGGGCTTTGTGTGATACCCCTTGATGTCCACTCCCTTGCAGAGCTTTCGAACGGCCTCTTCTGTAATTTGACCATCTACTTGGGCGAGGTAAGTTCGCGGATGTTCGAATTTCGGGTCCAACAGCTTTTTAATGAGGCGACCGTTGTCGGTCAACAGGAGCGCGCCTTCGCTGTCGTGGTCCAAACGGCCCGCAGCGTAAATGTCCGGCGGAAAACCGAAAGTATCCAGAGCGGGGTGCCCCGCTTCCGGAGTGAACTGGCTTAGAACGCCAAAGGGCTTGTTGAACAAAATAACGGTGGACATTTTTAGCCGACGAATTCCTTGATCCAGTCAACGCCCGGGGCTGCGTGGAATGTCTGGAAGCCAAGCTTTGCTGCAGATTCCAGGTTTTCCAAAGTGTCGTCCAGGAACATGGTTTCTTCGGGGACGATGCCGGTGGCGGCGATGACCTGCTTGAAAATTTCCGGGTTCGGTTTTTCCATACCCATGCGCTGGCTCAGGAAAAGTTTGTCGAAGTATTCTTCGCAATTGTGTCCGCCGCGGTTGAACCATTTTTCGCAGCAGTAATCCCAGTGCAAGTCGTTGATGTTGCTAAGGAGGTAAACCTTGTGATTCTTGCGAAGTTCCTGAATGGCGTCAAGCCTGTGTTGCGGCAAATCTACACAAACGGTGAGCCAGGTTTCTGCCACCTGTTCCTTGGTGGTTCCCGGTCTGCACTTGGAGGCGATAATCGAACAGAATTCATCGGTGCTGATGGTGCCGCACTGGTATTGGGAAAACAGTTGAAGGATGGGGGAGTTGGCGGCGAGGGCTCCTGTGGCAATGCCCATGGCTTCTGCACCAACGCCCAGGGCTGCGAAACCTCTAAAAACTTTAGGCATGTCGATGTCCAGAATGACGCCGCCAAAATCAAAGATGAAATTCTTGATCATATAAACTCCTTTCCTTCTGTTATTGGAAATCTACAAAAAATCCCGCCACACGATTGCGTGACGGGATGTTGTGAACGCGAGGTTCACGATTGTTGGTTGGAGGAGAACTACTTGATGTTTACGCGCTGAGTCTGCTTGCCCACACGGACGATGTAATTGCCGCTATGGGGGAGGGTGACGTCAAAGTTGTTGGTCTGGATGAATCGGCCGAACATCAGGCGGCCCTGCATGTCCATAATGGTGAGGGTTTTGCCTGCGGCGCCGTAGACGGTGAGGGAGCGGCCTGCTGAGGCGACGCTGAATTTGGGTGCGAAAGTTTGCTGGATGGCTTGAGTTTCGCTGCCGTTCTGTTCGCCAGAGTCGCTGGATTCGATGGCTGCAATTTCGTTTGCAGAACTGGAGGAGGCCGGGACCACGGAACTGCTTGAAGCTGTCTGTGTTGTGGAACTGCTAGATGCCACGGGTGCGCTGCCGCCTGTAACGGTGATGGTGCCGCTCTTGCTTGCGTTGGTGGTGGCGCCTGTGGTGGTGACGGTGAACTTGTATGCACCTGAGGTAGCGTTTGCAGGAACTGTTCCAGAAATGTAGAAGTCGGAACCCTTCAAAGTACCAGTGACACCTTCGGGGAGGCCGGTAACGGTTGCGCCGGTAGCGCCTTCGATGGTGAAGTAGAATTCTTCAATTGCAGAACCTGCGGCGACAGATTGAGTGGAACTGCCGGTGCCGTGCTTAGTGAGGGTGGCTGTGCCAGAAACCGGTGCCGTGGAACTAGACGACTTTGCAGAACTGGAAGATGCGGGTGCCACGCTGCTGCTGGACTTTACGGAGCTGGAACTTGCGACGACCTTGCTTGAGGAACTTGCCGGGGTGACTGTGCTGTTGGAACCGGGGTTGGGCAAGGTGGCGCCAGCGTAAAGCTTGATGGAGTCGCGAAGAGCATAGGCCTTTGCCTGAGTGCTAACATCGGTGAGACTCATGGAGTAGCTGGGCTTGAAAGCGGTGCCTGTGCCGGATTCCTTCTTCTTCACGTTTTCTTCGTAGTTGTTGATCATCTGGGCGGCGGTAATCTTTCCGTCGCTGGTGTACAGGTCCAGAGCCTTCTGGACGTTGATGAACACATTGTTTTCGATGCGAATGTCTGCTTCGATAGCTGCGCGGACACAATAGCTGGTGTTCTTGCTGTCAAACAAGTTGTTTGCCACATGAACCTTGCCGAAGCGGACGCGGGGCATGCGTTCCACGACGCCATCTGCCCACCAAGTGTGATGGAAAGTGACGTTCAAATGGCCACGGTCGGAAGTCTTGGTTTTGCTGTTTCCAATGAGGTTGGAGAACTGATGGCCAGTGCTCTTGCTTGTGTAGCTGAACTTGGTCCAGGAAATGGTCACAAAGTCGGAGGCGTTGGTAATGTCCAAATTGCCGTCGTGGCCGTCGTAAATATCCACGTGGTCGATCCACACGTTCTTGGATTCGTGATTCACCTGGAGGCAATCTTCGTCATCGTCGTCGTGGGCGCCAATGCCCTGAAATTTCAGATTGCGGATGATGACGTTCTTGGAACCGGAAAGCTTCATGGCGCTGCCGGAAGTGGGCTGAGTGATTACTGCGCCCTGGTAGCCGTAAATGGTAACGTTGCTGCCTACGTTGATGGGGCCTGCATAGGTGCCCGGCTTTACGTAAATAATCTTGTTGCCTGCAGAAGCGTACTTTGCCAAATCAGCGGTAGTGCTGACGGTGACTTCGCCGTAGCCCTTGCCGCCGGTGGTGCCTCCATTCTGGGTGGCGAAACCGGTCATTGGAAAGTCCGGAGAGGTGACTGCCATGGCGGCGGTGGCGAGGCCGAATGCGACGGCTGCGATAAGTTTAGAATTCATACCCAAAAATCCCTTTTTTGTTTATACACCAGAATTTGAGCCGTTTCGTTGAAAAATGAACTGTCCCAAACACTTGTTCAATTTTTCTGAACAACGAATGTTCTCAAAATTCTTTTCATAATTTAAACATAAAATTTGGTAAAATCAATGGGTAAAATGTAAATATTTGTGAAAATAGGTGGTGAAATAGGATGATTTTGGACTTGGCTAGAATAAAGATGTTCTCAAAATTTGGGCAAATGTTCTCAAATCCTGCAAAATAATCCTAAGTGCAAAAAAATCCGCTTCGATTGCTTCAGCTGCGCCTCGCGATGACTTTTGGAGCGATTCCGGGGGATAATTTTGTGAAATCAGGTCGAATTACGGGAAAACAGCTTTTTTATTACCCGTTTTCCCGTAATTTTACATACAAAATAACGAAAAGTGGGTGCCAACAAGGCGCTTTAGCCTGGTTTGAGCCGTTTTTTTTCATGAAAACCACTAGGTTTGTGCCGAAATTTCGAACTTTGGTGGCTTTTGGGCTGCGAATTGTGTGGAAATGTTGCAAACAACGTAATAATTTACGGGAAAAGCCTTTGGAATAGACCTGATTTTCCCGTAAAATGGTGCGTTTCTTGAAATTTATCTCTGAAACGCGGCTTTGCGGAGCCTTATGTGGCCTTATGCGGCTTTGTACAACTTTATGTGGCTTGGCAGAACTTTATAAAGCCTGGTAAATATTGAAGATGGCGAGGATCTTGCCGATGATGGCCGGGATGCCGGGGCAAAGGAAGCAGAGGATTACGCGGGTCACGCGGTTCTTCCACCAACGCTTCACCTGCCAGATGTCGTCGCTCAAGGTTTCCATTTCTTCAACGCGGGGCGGTCTCATGTAGACTTGGGTAAGGGCGGTGAAGAAACCTACGCCGATAAGCGGTGTGAGTCCAGTGAACGGAGCCGTAACCAATGCCACTAGAATGGTGAGCGGGTGGCCGCCGGCGATGATCGTGCCCAGCATTGCGCCGCCGCCAGTAAGCATTGCCCACTGCAGGGAAAGCTGGCCGGCCTTTTCGGCGCCGGCATGGACGCCCACAGCGATAATGCTTGCGATAATTGCGATGGGGATTGCCCAACCGATGATCTTCCAGATGGGAGCGCTCTTGGGGATGACGCTGATGGACTCCTCGGACGGCAGTTTCTTTTCTTCTTCGATGATGCCTGCGATGCCGCGCATGTGGCCGGCGCCGACGACAGCGATAATCTTCTTGCCCGGGGCGTTCTTGATCTTGCTTGCCAGGAACTGGTCGCGTTCGTCAATCAGAACCTGCTTGACTTCGGGGTAGGTCTTGCCGAATTCCTGCATCATGCCGTTGAGGGCGTCCTGTTCCTTGATCTTGGCCAGTTCTTCTTCGCTGACTTCGGTCTTGTCAAAAATGCTTGCGAAAAGTCCGCCCAGAAGGCTGAACTTGCGGTACCAGGGGGTGCATGCCCAGGTGCGCTTCAGGGTGATTTTGATGTCGCGGTCGGCAAGAACCAGTTCGTGTCCGGCGGCTTCAGCCACATCCACGGCTTCCTTCAGTTCGGAACCGGGCTTTACGCCGGTCTGTGCGCCCATACGCTTCTGGTAGGAACCCAGCACAAGATTTGCAATCAGGGTGCCCAGCTGCTTGTTCTTGATAACCTGTCTTAAATCGGTCTTTTTCCAGCGGTCCGGGTCCTTGATGGAGCCCAGGCGGCCTTCGTCCAGTTCAACGCAGACGGTGTCCGGAGACTCAGCCTCGATGGTCTCGCGCACCAAGTCCTTGGAGGCCTGGGAAATGTGGGCGGTGCCGATAAGGATGATTTCGCGCTCGCCTTCGGGAGTAGCCTTCTTGATGCGGTAGATGTCTGCGTTTTCTGTCATAGCTTCGCCAATTTAGTAAAAGAAGCGTTCCCAGATGGAAAATTTTGGGGAAAAGTATGTTTAAATGGTGTTTGTAAGTTGGCTTTTGACAGCGTGTTACGTAAAAAATTTGTTTAAAATCGTTGATTTTTACGAAAATTGTTTATATTTAGGCGGGATTTAAATTTTTTTCGGAGGTCTAATCCTATGAAAAAACTGATGGTGTGCTTGTCCTTTGTGGCTTTGGTTCTTTCCGCATGTGGCGGAACTAAGGGCGATGATCCGGAAGCATTGGACAATGCTCTTACTGGCTTTACTTCCTGCGTTCAGAGCTCTCGCTGGGAAGAAGCTCTCGAATATGTTACCCCTGGCGAAGCCGAAGAAATCGTCTCTTCCGATGGTCATGAATTTAAGGAAGAATACAAACTGGCTGTTCGCCGTCTTCCCCTCTCCACTCTCCGTAAGGCTGGCCTCGAAGTTGACCGCAAGGGTCGCTTGATTGGTATCAAGGCTGCCATGGACGATGCCAACGAACGTACCAAGATGTCTGCAGAACAGGCTAAGGTCGGTACCAACCTGAAGCAGATGGAAGACGAACGTATCAAGCGTCGCCTCGAAGAAGGTCAGAAGATCTTGAAGGAAGAAGAAGAAGCTGCCAACCAGGAACAGGAAGAAATCGTCTTCTCCAACAAGCTGACCGAAGAAGAAAAGCGTAAGTACGGTAGCACCGGTGAACTCCGCGCTGCTGAAACCTATCAGGATGAAAATACTGAACAGGCTGACGACGAATTCTACGGTGGCGATTACGAAAATCCGTAATGAAGGCTTCTGCTAAAAATATCGTTTTGAAGACGGCGCTTTTCCTAGCGCCGTTTTTTGCGTTGTGGCTCTCGGGCTGTGCCGTGGACCCTGACGCCGACGGCAACCGCTTTAGTCGCTCCTTCCGCTACTACTACGCGGAGGAATGCCGTTACGACGCCATCGGACCCTATGACTGTTCCCTGGAAAAGGTTATCAGTCCTTCGTACAAAGTAACGCTCAGGATTGATTCGGACGGATTTGCTTCCTTGAACCTGGATGGGGCGTCCTATTACTATACAGAGTCCCGTTACGATGAAGGTTTTGATGACGGGGCCTATTATTTGTTCGATTTGGACGGATTGGACGTGAAAATCTATAAGGATGGGTCGGAAATGTCCGTTTGGGACTCCTGGAACAACCGGGTGACCTTTTATTATTACGAATAATTTCTATTTTTCGCCCCACTTATGAGTAATTCTGAAAACTTTGTGATCGCCCTGGACGGCGGTAGCGGCACTGGTAAGAGCACCACGGCAAAGATTATTGCCAAGAAGTTGGGCATTACCTACCTGGACACAGGCTCCATGTACCGTGCAGTGACCTTTGCAGCCCTGGAAAAGGGTATCCCTGCAGAAGAAGGCCCTGCCATGGACGAATTGCTCAAGAACCTCAAGCTTAGCTTCGATTCTGAAAACCACATCCTCATCGACGGTGTTTCCTACGAATCCGACATCCGCGGTATGCGCGTTTCTTCCAACGTGAGCATCTACTGCGCCCTGCCGTCCGTTCGCAAGGCCATGACCGACAAGCAGCGCGAGATCGGTGCTGTTTCCAGTTGCATTCTGGATGGTCGCGACATCGGTACCGTGGTTTTCCCCAATGCTAAGTACAAGTTTTTCCTCGTCACCGACGTGAAGGTTCGCGCCGAACGTCGCCTCAAGGAACTCCTTGAAAAGGGCGAAAAGGTGACCTACGAGGAAGTTCTCGAAAACCTGACCGAACGTGACCGTCTGGATTCTTCGAGAGCTACGGCCCCCCTCAAGAAGGCCGATGATGCTATTGAAATTGACACTACACAAACCTCAATTGAACAACAGGTTCAAAAAATTCTCGACTACGTAGGTGTAGTGGCGTAGCTTGAATTTTTTAAACCGCAACCAAAAACAAACTAATATGGCAAATAATCTCAAGTTCGGTTCCCAGGCAGACCTCGACGAAATCCTCGCTGCAGAAGCAGAATGCGGCGCAGACTTCCGCAAGGCTAACGCTGACGTTTATGCTGGCATGGACTGCCTCGCTCAGGGCAATCTCGTCACCGGTAAGATCTCCCAGGTCAACGACCAGGAAGTTCTCATCGACGTCAACTACAAGTCCGAAGGCGTGATCGATCGCGCTGAATTCAAGGACACTGACTCCCTCGAACTCGGTTCCGAAATCGAAGTTTTTGTTGAAAAGCTTGAAGATGAAGACGGTCGTCTCATCCTCTCCAAGCAGAAGGCTGACTTCGTTCGCGTATGGGATCGCATCCATGCTGCATTCGAAAACAACGAAGTCGTTCGTGGTACCCTCACCAAGCGCATCAAGGGCGGCGTAGTTGTCGACCTCTTCGGTATCGATGCATTCTTGCCGGGTTCCCAGATTGATCTCCGTCAGATTCCGGATATCAACGCCCTCATCGGTCAGGAATATGACCTCAAGGTTATCAAGGTTAACAAGGCTCGTCGTAACATCGTCGTTTCTCGCCGTGTTGTTCTCGAAGAAGAACGCAACAAGCAGCGTGGCGACGTTCTCGAAACCCTCGAAAAGAACCAGGTTCGCAAGGGTATCGTCAAGAACATCACCGACTTCGGTGCATTCATTGACCTCGGCGGCGTAGATGGCCTCCTCCACATCACCGACATGAGCTACAAGCGCATCAACCACCCCAACGAAATGGTTCAGCTGGGTCAGGAAGTCGAAGTCATGGTTCTCGACTTCAACGACAAGAAGGAACGCATCTCTCTCGGCATGAAGCAGCTTAAGCCGCATCCGTGGAAGGACATCGCTGAACGTTATCCGGAAGGCGCAGTCGTTAAGGGTAAGGTTGTTTCCATCACTGATTACGGTGCATTCATCGAACTCGACAGTGGTGTTGAAGGTCTCATCCACGTTTCTGAAATGTCCTGGACCCAGCACGTTAAGCACCCGTCCAAGATCCTCACCGTTGGTCAGGAAGTTGAAGCTGTCGTTCTCAAGGTCGAAGAAGAAGCTGAACGCATCTCTCTCGGCATGAAGCAGCTCGAATCTGATCCGTGGGATTCTATCGAAACCGAACTTCCCCCGGGCGCACGCGTTGTTGGTGAAATCCGCAACATCGCTTCCTTCGGCGCATTCGTCGAAATCAAGGAAGGTGTTGATGGCCTCATCCACGTTTCTGACATGTCCTGGACCAAGAAGATCACCCATCCGAACGAAATGGTCAAGAAGGGTGACAAGGTTGAATGCGTCGTTCTCGCTGTCGATAAGGAAAAGCGTCGCATTTCCCTCTCCATGAAGCACCTCGCCGAAGACCCGTGGGATTCCATCGATTCCACCTACCCGGTTGATGCTGAAGTGAAGGGCAAGATTGTCCGTATGCTCGATCGCGGTGTTGTCGTTGAACTCAACGAAGGCATCGAAGGTTTCATCCCGGTTTCCAAGCTCACCGCTGAATACATCAAGGTTCCTGCCGATGCATTCAAGGTTGGCGATGAAGTTCCGGCTGTTGTTACCGAAATCGATCAGAACAACCGTAAGATCTACCTCTCCGTGGTTGACTACTTCAAGAACCGTGAATCCGCTGAGCTCAAGGCTTGGATGGACTCTCACAAGCCGGGTGAAAACGGCACCACTATCGGTGACGCAGCTCCGAAGGCTAAGAAGGCTTCCAAGAAGAAGGAAGAAGAAGCTTAATTAAAAGGTTCGAGGCTCGAGGCCCCAGGTCCGAGCGAAGAACTTCAAGCTTAAAAGGAATCCCGTGGGTAAAACCGCGGGGTTTCTTTTTTTTATTTTGTGGTCATGGAAAAGAGAATCAAGGAATTGGATGTTCTTCGCGTCCTCGCAATGTTGTTTGTGGTGACTTTTCACTTTGGCTGCGAATCTGTTTCGCGTGGAATTCCTGCATTTAATTTTCTACGCCTGACCGTCAATTATGACTTTGGAAATGTGGCAGTGACCATATTTCTCATGCTTTCTGGTGGCTTGCTTTATAAAAAGTATGGAATCATTCCTCAGAAATCTTTGAAAGAGTTTTTCATTAAGAGGGCGAAGTCCATTTATCCGCCTTTCTGGATTTTGAATGTTTATGTTCTTCTGAGTTTGGTGCGTCATTTGGTTAGTGACGGCAATCCCTTCTATGCAGGTAATCCTGCAAAACTTCTGCTTACGGTGTTTGGCTTTGATGGCTACGCCCAGACTCTCGGCTTTGAAACTTATTTCTTTTGCGGCGAGTGGTTTGTTGGCGCTATTGTATTCTTGTATCTGCTTTATCCGCTACTTGCAAAAATTTATAAGCGTATGCCAGTCGTGATGATGTCTGCATTGCTTGTTGGCTACGGCTTGCAATTTGTTTTGTTTAAAGATCATTTGGGCTTGGTTAGTGTTTACCCCGCAACTTTAATCTTGAAGTTCTGCCTGGGATTTTTCTTTTTCGAACATCTTGATTCTTTTAAGAAAATGCCTGTGGCGTTGGTGGGCTTGATTGTATTTGTTCTTTGTTCTTTTGTCGACATTCCTGGTGTTGTGAATTATGATTGCCTGGGAACTGTGGCGGCCCTTGGCTTGTTTGTCGCTGTATTTTACGGAGCGCAGTATTTATTGAACGCCGCTATTGCTGATACCCTTGTTCAAAAGGTGGCTAAGCTTTCTTATTGCGTGTTCCTAGTTCAGCATGTGATTATTAGTTGGTCCCAGATTGGTTTCTTGAAAATTTTAGAGAAATTGCAGATTGGAATTTCTTCCTGGGGAGCCTTTGGCATGCTCTGGATGACCTTGCTTCTGATTCTTGCGGTGGCTTGGCTTTTGAACACTGTCAGTGGTTGGGCTTTGCGCCTATTTTCAGGACGTAGAAAAGCTTAAGCTATAATCGAGAGTTTTTAGTTTTCTATCTTAAAAATCATGGACCTTAAAGGCAAAAAGATTCTTCTCGGTGTTTCTGGTGGCATTGCTGCTTACAAAAGCTGCGAGTTGTTGAGACTGCTCCAGAAAAAGGGCGCCGAGGTGCGCGTTTGCATGACAGAGGCTGCAACCCAGTTTGTGGCTCCTTTGACTTTTGCAAGCCTTAGCAAGTGCCCGGTGTATTTGAAGAATGGCGCTGCCGAGGCGCGTCCTTTCCAGCATATCGATTTTCCCCGCTGGGCGGACTTGTACCTGGTGGTTCCTGCTACAGCCAATGTGATTGGCAAGTTTGCCTTCGGCATTGCCGACGATCCAGTAAGCCTTTGCTTCATGAGCTGCGACTGCGAACGCTTTATTGCTCCCGCAATGAATGTGGCCATGTACAACTCTCCTGCGGTAAAGCGCAATCTTGAAATGCTCCGCGGTTTTGAAAAGACCCATGTGCTGGAATCTCCCGCAGGTTTCTTGGCTTGTGGCGAAGTGGGGCAGGGAAGACTTCTGGAACCGGCTCAAATTGTGGAATGCCTTGAAGCTGCCGAGGAAATTGCTCCCAAGTGTCATTGCGAGAACTCGCAGAGTTCGAAGCAATCGAAGACGAACCTTCCCGAAGATCTTATTGAAAAGAACGGCCGTCGCGTCTTGATTACAGCAGGCCGTACCGAAGAGGCCATCGACCCGGTCCGTTATATTTCCAATTGCAGTAGCGGAAAGACTGCCGTTGCCTTGTCTGCGGTTTTCCTTGCCAACGGTTACGACGTGGAAGTGGTGGCTGGCCCTATGGAAGCCCAGTTCCCGGGTGGCGTTAAGGTGACGAAGGTCCGTAGCGCTTGCCAGATGCATGATGCTGTTTTGGAACGTCAGCCCGACGTGGATGTTCTTGTGCATTGCGCTGCCGTTGCTGATTACCGTCCGGCAAATCCTGCTGATTCCAAGATTAAGGATAGCCGTAGCCAGCTGACTATTGAACTGGTTCCCAATCCGAATATTCTGCGTGATTGTTCCGCAGCCCGTCGCGAAGGTCGTGTGACCCGCAAGCAGGTCATTGTGGGCTTTGCCCTTGAAACGGATCACTTCAAGGAACATGCTGCTGAAAAGTTTGAAAAGTCTGGCGCCGATGCCTTGTTGCTGAACGCCCCGGTGGCTGCCGACAGTGGCTTTGGCCATGATAATGTTCGTTACGCTTTGATTGAACACGGCAAGCCTATTCCCGAATTGAATATGGGTAGCAAGGTTTCCCTTGCGGAATCCATCGTGAATTTTTGTTCTGCGCAATTTTCGCAGGATGCCAACTTGCAGTCCGCTAAGTAGAGGTTTTGATGTCTGAAGAATTTGATTTTAGCGAACTTCAAAATTATCTCCAGGGCCAGATGGACTTGGGTGAATTTGAACTCTACTTGGATGAACCTTGGACTTTGACTCGTAAGCCGGCCGGTGCACGCCCTGCTGTGGCAGGCCGTAACCCGCCGCCTATCCCGCCGGCACCTTCTGCGCGTCCTGCGGTTTCTGCAAATCCTGCACCGCGCCCTGCAACAATGGGTCAGCCGTTTGCTGGCTCTGCTCCTGTTCAGCCGTCGACGAATCCGGCCACTGGCGCCCAGAATATGTTTGGTGCTCCGGCCGGCGGGCTTGCAGCTCCTGCGCCTCGTGTGGTCAAGCGCGTCGCTTCCGCATACGAGTCCGCGGCTTCTCTCCAGGACTTCTACAGTAACATTAAGGCCGAGGCCCTTTACGCGAAGGAGCCTGATGTGGCCCGCTACATGGGTCCGGAACATCCCAAGGTGTTGTTCCTGCTTCCCGCAGTAAAGACCGGTACCAACCCGACTGACTTTTTCGTCAGCCCGGTTGGCGAAATGCTTGTTCGTTTGTTCGCAAGCCTGAACATCGCCCAGGAAACCATCGGCGTGGCCTATTTCTTCAAGTCTACGGAACGTCCCCTTTCTCCGCTGCTGGAAACGGCCCTCAAGAAAATGCTGGCCAAGGAACTTTCCTTCATCGCTCCCGAAGTTATGGTGACCTTCGGCCAACCGCTGTTCCACCAGCTCTTCGGCAAGGCCAAGAACTTCGACGAACTTGCCGGCTCCGACATGGATTTCTCCGGTGTTCCCACCTGCTCCTTGATCGACCCCTATGCCATGGTGAACGACAAGCAGATGAAGTGGCTGACCTGGAAGGTCCATATTCCGCGCAGTACCTTGCTTACGATCAAGCAATAGCACCTTGCTCACGGTCAAATAAATCTCTGACAAAACGCCCTATAAAAGGGAATAACAGAGGTGCGTCTATCTGGCGCACCTTTCAATGTTGTGTTGACGACCCTCGACACAATTTTATGTATATTTCCAGAGGATTTTTATATGTCAGCTATTGAAGAACAACAGAGTAATTTTGAAGGCCGTCAGGTCCCCATGGACCTGGATGCGGAACGCTGCCTTTTGGGCGGTATCCTCCGTGATCCCGAAGTGATGGGCAATGCCATCATGACGATTAAGGACGAGGCCTTCTTCTACTTGGAAAAGCACCAACTGGTTTGGCGCGCCCTTACGGAATTGAACCGCAATGTGGTTCCCATCGACCTGGTGACCTTGGCCGCAGAATTGGAAACCAAGGGTAAGCTTCAGCTGGTAGGCGGACGCGAGTACCTGTTTGAACTTATGGAATCCGTGGCGTCTTCCGCCAACGTTGAATGGCACATGGAGCTGCTCCGCAAAAAAGCGGTTCTTCGCAAGCTCATCAAGATGTCCAATTCCGTTATCAAGAGCGCAATGGACCCCTCCGCCGCTCCGGACGAAGTCCTTTCCGTGGCCGAACGCGACGTCATGGCTATTGCCGATGACCAGGTCCGCGACTCCCTCAAGTCCATCGACCAGTTTGTGTCCCCGCTTCTTCAGCGTTTGAACGAACGTAAGGATGGCATCACCGGTATCCGTACCGGCATTACCGAACTGGATGAACTGACCAACGGCCTCCAGCGTTCCGACTTGATTATCTTGGCAGCCCGTCCTGGTGTGGGTAAGACCTCCTTCGCTATGACCATTGCGGCAAATGCCGCTATCAGGTACAATCAGAACGTGGCCTTCTTCAGCCTGGAAATGGATGGTATGCAGCTGGCCCAGCGTCTTCTTTGCTCCCAGGCCGCAATTGACCAGAGCAAGCTCCGTAACGGTTACCTGAGCAGCGACGAAAAGAAAAAGCTGATCGCCGCCGTTTCTCCCATTAACCAGGCACCCCTGTTCGTGGATGACAATGCCGACCTGGGCATTATGGAATTGATGAGCAAGGCTCGTCAGCTCAAGCGCAAGGGCAAACTGGATCTTTTGATTATCGACTACTTGCAGTTGATGAAAACCGGCAAGGAAGAAAACCGAGCCGTGGCTATCGGTGCTATTTCCCGTGGCCTTAAGATCTTGGCTAAGGAAATGCAAATTCCTGTGATCGCCCTGGCTCAGCTCTCCCGTAAGGTTGAAGAAAAGGGCCGTGAACGCCCCCAGCTTTCCGACCTTCGTGAATCCGGTTCTATCGAACAGGATGCTGATATGGTGTGGTTCGTGGAACGTCCTTACGTGCAGACTCACCGTGACGAAGACCGCTTCAAGGCGACCTTGATTGTGGCTAAGCACCGTAACGGTTCCGTGAAGGACATCCCCATGACCTTTATTCCGGAATATACCACCTTCTATGACGCCGCACCTGAAGGTCAGGATGGCGGTGATGGTGGCGCCTACGCTTATGATGATGGTGGTGATGGCGGTGCCGCACCTGATTTCGCAGATTTCTAAGGAGTTGTTGAGATGCCTTTGATTTTACGCCCCATAGCCTGGATCGGTGACGTCATTGTCACTGGAATCTCCGCCGTGGGCGAAGTCATCTGCATTCTGCTTAATACGCTGAAACAGCTCCGCTACGTGCACAAGAACCCGGACCTCATCGTAAAGCAGATGATCTCCATCGGTGTGTCTTCTCTGCCGCTTCTTTTCGTGACCTCCATCTTTACTGGCATGGTGGCCACGGTCTGTGCAGAATTCGAATTCCACAATCTTGTTGCAGACAAGTTTGTGGGAACCGCCGCCTGTAAGATGGTGCTTATCGAACTTGGCCCCTTGCTTACAGCTATTGTGCTGGCTGGTCGTGTGGGTAGCGCAATCTCTGCAGAACTTGGTTCCATGAAGGAAAAGGAAGAACTGGCTGCCTATACGGTGTTGGGTTTGAATCCTTACCGCTACTTGGCTCTGCCTCGTTTCGTTGCCTTCATTACCATGATTCCCTGCCTTACCATTATTTCCAACGCTTTGGCCATTATCGGCGGTTGGATCGTTTGCGTCCTTGGCCTGGACATCACGACATACACTTACGTGACCGGCATGCAGTACTTGTTCGACCCCATGGACCTCTGGTCCGGTGTCATCAAGTCCTTTGTCTTTGGTACCATTATTTATTTGCTGGGTTACTACCACGGCATTAATGCCAAGGCCGGTGCCCGCGGTGTGGGTATCGCTACCATGAGCGTGGTGGTTTCCTGCTGCTTGATGATTCTTATTTTGGACTTTGTGGTGGACGCACTGCTGTTCTTCTGATGTTTGAAGGTGACTTATGCCAAATGTAAAGATCGACCCAAATGATATCGCTATCCGCCTTAAGGGCCTGAAGAAATCCTTCGGTCCCCAGGATGTTCTTTGCGATGTGAATCTGGACATCCGCCGTGGCGAGACTATGGTCATTATCGGTAAGTCCGGTGGTGGCAAGTCCGTTATCCTTAAGCACATGATTGGCCTTCTCCAGCCGGATGGCGGTGAAGTGACCGTGGACGGCGTCACCATCAGTACGCCGAAGTTCTTTGACACCCATACCATCCGCCGCAAGATGGGTATGTTGTTCCAGATGGGCGCCTTGTTCGACTCCATGAACACTGGCGAAAACATTGCCTTCGCACTTCGTGAACATCATCCGGAACTGTCTGAAAAGCAGATCCAGGATGTGGTGACTGAAAAGCTCCAGATGATCAACCTGGTCCCGGAATTCCGTACCAAGATGCCCTCTGAACTTTCCGGCGGTATGCGTAAGCGTGTGGCTCTTGCCCGAGCTATCGCCTTGAATCCCGAAATTTTGCTTTACGATGAACCGACCACCGGTCTTGACCCCATTACCAGCGACGTGATCAATGACTTGATCCTGGATATGCAGAGCAAGCTTGGTGTTACCTCCGTGGTGGTGACCCATGACATGGTGAGCGCCTTCAAGGTAGCGGATCGTATCGCCATGCTTTATAACGGAAGAATCATCGAAGTGGGTACCGTGGACGAGATCAAGAACACCAGTAACCCATATGTGCACCAGTTTATCACTGGACAGCGCAAAATTTCGGTGGAAGATGGCCCTCAGGAGTAGAAAATAGTTTTATAACAGTTCCGCTTTTGAAAAGATTTATTTAAATTAGGATGAAGAGGTTTTTATTATGAATAAGAAATTTTTAGGCGTGATTGCAGCTTCCGCTGTCGCCGGTGCCTTCTGGGCCTGTGGCGATGGTGAAATCTTTGAACCGTCTTTGACTGAACGCGTGTTCCTGGATAATCCCCCGAGCGGCGTGTCCATTTGTGAAGCTTCCGGTGGTTGTGATGGTGCTTTTGTCGTTGAAACCAGCAGCTCCGAAGCCTCCTCCTCCTCTAGAGCACAGGGTGTCAGCTCCAGCTCCAACGGTGGTTTGTCCTGGGCAACTCCCAAGTCTTCTTCCTCTTTGGTTATTAATTCTGCAGCTTCCTCCTCTGCCGCTGCTGATCCGACTGCTATCGGCTCTTGCGCTCCGACAATGAGCACTATCAAGGCAGGTGGTACTGTTGGCTATAAGTTTACTGCAAACTTGGCAAGCGGTCACTCCCAGACCGAATTCTTGACCGGTGCAAAGTACAACTGGAATTTTGGTACCAATGCAACTCCGAGCACCGCTACGGGTATGTCTGCAACGGGTATTACCATCAACAAGTCCGGTGTGCTTAACGCTTCCGTCGAAGTGACCATGAGTGGCCAGAACTATCTGGTCCAGTGCTCTCCGCTTCAGGTGAACGGTGTTGATATTACTGGTTGTAAGTGTGCTGCAGAAGCAACTTCTGTTGACTACACCTCTGCTGTTCCGAATTGGTCTGTTACCGGCTGTGCAACAGCAACTACCACAAAGGTCCTGACTTATAGCTGGGATGGCGGTGCCATGGGTTCCGAAACCACCTTTGAAAAGGCATTTGACGTTGCTCAGGCTGGCTGGGCTCCGACCCTTAAGGTTGCTAACGATGACAATACCGTTATTGACGTGACCTGCCCGGCCGTGAAGACCACCAAGGGTGCAGAATACCAGATCACCGAACAGAACACCAAGATCAGGCTTCCGGCTGGTGAATCTAACGTGCTGATTGACTTGGATGCTAACTGGCATAATGGTACTACCGGTACTTGCACCTTCCGATGCGATGGCGCAAACCAGCAGATTACCATTACCATTGGTGAATTGACTTCTAAGCCGGATTACTCTGCTACCATCAATCTGCCGGTTACCCAGACCATCAACAAGAGTTCTATCGTTGTTGGCCTTGATGTTGCCGCAGATTGTCAGGTCGCTTACTAATCTGACTGCGAGACTTTAAAAAAGGCCGGCTCTTCGGAGTTGGTCTTTTTTGTTTTTAAATGCGGCCGAAGTGCCGAGAGTAAAAAAGAAAGTCCTCAGCGAAGTGCAGAGAACTTTTCCTTTTGCAAACTGGAAAGAGGTCTAGAGGAAAACCTGTGGGTTGTCCTCTACGGCTTGATCGTGGGAGCCTGGCGGGCTACGGGAGCCAGTTCGCCGTGCTTGCGGAACAAGTGCTTCACCAAGGTGTTGAAGCCGCGGAACACGCGGTAGCGTTCACGGGGGTTCTTCAATGCCATGATGCCCTGACGCCAGATGTAGCTGGGACGGAGGTAGAATTCGCGGCGAGCCTTATCGCAGAAGTCCACCAGAGCCTGGCTAGTGAGTTCGCCACGCTGGATAGTTGTACGGTGGAAACCGTCCTTGTCCAGCCACTGGTTGTAGTCCTTTGTCTGCAATGCACCGCTAGCCAAAGCTTCCTTGTAGGCTTCGGTACCGGGGTAAGCCATGATGGGGTAGAACTGAGCCGTATTGGGGTTCAACTTCTTGGCGTAGTCCAGAGTCATGCGGAGAGTCTGGGGAGTATCGCCGGGGTTTCCCACCATAAAGCAACCGTGAACCAGGAGGCCTGCCTTGCGGGCGTTCTTGGTGAACTCGATGGCCTTGTCGGTGTTCTTTACACCCTTGTGGATGTTTTCCAGAACTTCCGGGGAGGCGCTTTCAAAACCGACGCACATTTCGCGGCCGCCGGCCTTCTTCATGAGCTTGAGCAGGTCCAGTGGAACGTCTGCGCGGGCGTTGCAACTCCAAGTGATCTTGAGGCCGCGTTCCAGAATCAGGTTGCAGATTTCACGAACGTGTTCGTGGCTTGCGGTAAAGGTGTCGTCTTCGAAGAAGACTTCGCCCAGGTCCTCGAAATTTTCCTTGATGTACTGCAGTTCGTCTACCACGTCCTTGGGGTCGCGACGGCGGAACTTGTGGCCATTCAAGGTCTGGGGAATGACGCAGTAGCTGCAGTGGTTGGGGCAGCCACGGCCGCTGAGGATAACGATCAGCGGGTTCAGGTTGGCGCCGTAGAAGTACTTCTTGTAGCAGCTGTAAAGGTGCTTGCGGTAGACCTTGCTTACCCAGGGCAGTTCGTTCAGGTTTTCGATCTTCGGGCCTTCGGGCTGGAAGTCTACCTTGCCTTCGGCGGTACGGTAGGCGAGACCTGCAAACTGACCGATGGGTGCTGCACCTTCGTCACCACGGAGGGCGCGAACCAGGTTGCGGCTGGTGTAGTCGGCTTCACCGATAATCACGTAGTCCAGGGCCGGTTCCATTTCCATGGATTCCAGAGGTTCTGCGGTAGCGTGAGTGCCCATGATGGCAATCTTCACGTTGGGCAAAGCTTCCTTGATGGCCTTGACTACCTTAAGGTCGTTTAAAATGCTGGGAGTGCTGGTGCTGCAGATAACCAGGGCAGGGTCAAACTTCTTGAGGCCTTCCAAGGTCTGCGGCAGATCCAGTTCCATGGCCGGGCTGTCGATGAGCTGAATTTCATTACCGTCGGCTTCAACAGTGCCGGCGGCGTAGCTCAAGAACATTGGCCAATAAAGTGTACTGGACTTCGTTACACACGGGCTGCGGGATTCGCGGCTGAACATCGGGTGGAACGGAGGATTTAAAAATGTAATGCGCATGTCGCCCCACAAAATACATAAAAAGAGGGGAATTAGTTACATTTGGAAGCAATGAAACGCTTTTTTTTCGTTGAGATTATCTCCATGGTCTTGCTGATGGCGGCTGTTTCGGCTTTCTGTGCCGATGCGGACTCCCTGGGTGTGACGCCGGTCAAATATGACACGGTGAAAACCATGTTTGCGGATGGTACCCCTGCCCGAGTTTATACTGTGCTGGCTGGTACCGACATTCGCGAAGGCGTGGCCGTTTCCTATCATCCCAACGGTAAAGTGGCGGTGGAGGCTCCCTATAAAAACGGAAAACTGGACGGGGTATTCCGCAGCTATTTTGAAAATGGAAAATTGTGGCAGACCATCGGTTACCTGGACGGAATCGAGGAAGGAATTTCCACTACCTATTACGAAAATGGTTCCAAGAAATCCAAGGAAGTCTACAGGGATGGAATCCTGAACGGAACCACCGAAGAGTATTATGAAAATGGAAACCTGCGCCGGAAACTACCCTATGTGAAGGGGCATATCCATGGTGTGGGAAAAGTCTTTGACGAAGTCGGTTCCTTGATTGAGGAAATGACTTTTGAACACGGCATCAGACATGGTGCCTACCGTAGATATAAAAAGGGCCTCAAGGTTCTTGAGGCTACCTTTGAAAACAACCGCTGCGTTGCAGGTTGTAATTTCTAATTGAATTGTCATTGCGAGGCCGAAGGCCGCGGCAATCGAAGCAGGCTCTTGCTAAATCTTGTTAGTAACCGCTCCATTCGGCGGTAATGCTGGGGCTTGCCTTGCGGATGGTTTCTGCTTCCTTGCTGTCGTCGGCGGGCGCAATATCGCCACTTGCAATACGGGCCTTGATGTCGTCGAAGGTCTTGGGACGTTCCTCTTCGGGGAGCTTGTCGCCTGGTACCTTGCAGGGCGCATCAATAGCGGTCTTTGCCTTGTCCTTTACGGGAGTGTATTCTCGTGCGGCGGGCACTACGTAGAACTTGTCTTCTTCCGGGCACCAGGCGGTAAGCTTCTTTCCGTAGACGCATCCGGAATCCAACCCGATGAAGTTGGGGCGGCGGTCCACGAATCCCATCTTGGCCCAGTGGCCGAACACCACAGGCTTATTCCACGTCACC
Source organism: Fibrobacter sp. (assembly GCA_024399015.1). Classification (GTDB taxonomy): domain Bacteria; phylum Fibrobacterota; class Fibrobacteria; order Fibrobacterales; family Fibrobacteraceae; genus Fibrobacter. The sequence continues at coordinate 12,381 of JAKSIC010000005.1, read as the reverse complement.
TGATCAAACCAGGGAATGTCGTTCCAGTAGCGGATGGACAAGATGACCTTCGGGTCCATTTCCTCAAGCTTTGTCTTGCCCGGTTCCAGCCCGGCATGGACCAGGAGCGCGTGGGGTGTGTCGCGCCAGAGGGGCCAGTTCTGAACTTCGGCGAGAATGTATTCCCAGTCTTCCAGAGGGAGGCGGGCAAAGCGTGCGCATTGTTTTTCGGTCCAGTCGCATTGCTGCGTGGTCATCATGCGGATGAGGTGTTCCTCGTGGTTTCCGCGGACAGTCAAGATCCCGTTCTGCTGCACGAACTTGATGGCCCGCAGCATGTCCGGTCCCTTATTGATGATGTCGCCGGTCTGGTACAGCGTATCCTTCCCGCGGACGAATCCGAAGGCGTCTACAATCTTTTCCAGTTCATCGGCGCAGCCGTGAACGTCCCCGATGTAGAGGGTACGCCCCGCGGCGTTCACATTGCCCGCGGTGTTTGACTGCGCGGAACTCATACGTGAACTGCCTGACGGAGCTTGTTCATTTCGTCCGCGGTGAGTTCGCGGAACTCGCCGGCAGGCAAGTCGCCCAGCTGCAGCCTGCAGTAGCTTACGCGCTTCAAGTCGCGGATTTCATAACCTACGGCGCGCATCATTCGGCGGATTTCACGGTTCTTACCTTCGGTAAGCACCAGTTCTGCAAAACCATTTTCCAGATAAATGTCTGTAGCGAAAGCTATTTCTTCTTCCTCGGCGCCTTCTTCACGAATGTCTACGCCGTCAACCAGCTTCTGGGCGGCATGTTCACTGAGGGGGCGGTCCGTCCACACGAAGTAGCTGCGGGGAATCTCGTAGCTGGGGTGGGTGAGGCGGTGCAAAAGTTCGCCGTCGTCGGTAAAGAGAATCAGGCCGCGGCTCTGCAAGTCGAGGCGCCCCACGTATTTCAACGTGTGGTAACCAGGAGGCAGGTAGTCGTAGACAGTCTGGCGCCCCTGGGGGTCATCCTTGGTGCAAACGCATCCGGCAGGCTTATGGAACATAATGGTGGTGCACTTCTTGGGGAGACGCGCGCGCACGCCGTCCACAACCACCTGGTCCTTGTCTTCGTCGACCTGATGGCCCAAGTCGCTAATGACTTCGCCATTGACCATGACCTTGCCTTCGGCAATCAAAGTATCGGCGGCGCGACGGCTGGCGATACCACATAAAGAAATGAATTTATTGATTCTCATTTTATCTTCCTTGCAACTTCACAGCTGGAGCGTGATTAATTATGAATTACGAATTATGAATTATGAAATTAATAATCGCGCCTTTGGCGCCTTTTTCAAATTCTTTATCCTTTATCCTCTTCGCTTTCGGCTTTCTTCATCCAGGGCGGAACGCGCTTGGCCTTGGGCTTTTCTTCGGGCTCAGGCTCTGGAGGATATAGCAAACCGAAACGCAATCCGGCAGTACTGATCTTGAAACTTTCTACGCGGAGCTTTTCCAAAAGGGACTTCAGCCAGAACAAACCGCAGATGATTACTTCGTGACGGCCGTTTTCAAGACCCGGCAACATGGCGCGGAGTTCCTTGGAAAGGTTGGAAATTCTTGTGGTCACGGCTTCCAAATCGCGGATAGTCAGTTCCAGGCCTTCGATGGCCTTGTAGTCGAACTGCTGCTTGTCCAGGTAGACCATGGCCAGAGCCGTACCGGTGCCGCCGATCAGGAACACCTGCTTCTTGGTCATACCCTTGAAGCTTACGTCCTTGAAAGCTTCCTTTACAAACTTCTTGTATTCAGGACCCGGGATGGGACCCATTTCCTTGAACATCTTCAGGGCGCCCACGGGGATAGAGAAGGTGGTTTCGCCGTTGGAAAGTTCAGTGGATCCGCCACCGATGTCCACGGTGACAATGTCTTCGCCGTGCCATTCCTTTACGGAACGATAGGTCAGCTTGCCTTCCTGTTCGCCGCTGATGATCTGCGGGCGCACCCAGATGGCCTTTTCCACAGCGTCCAGGACTTCTTCCTGGTTGCTGGCGCGGCGCATGGCTTCTGTCATGACTACAGCCTGGAGATTTGCGCCCAGGGCGTGCAGGTCCATGCGGAACTTCACCATGATGTCGCAAAGTTCCTTAATCTTCTTTTCGCTGATGGGGCAGGGCTCGCCATCTTCGCTGTAGACGTCTTCACCCAGGCGGCACACTTCTGCCTTCTGGAGCTTGGGAACTAATTTACCCTCTTCGAAAGCAGCAATCAGCATAAGGCAACTGTGGCTTCCGATGTCTACTGTGGCGATAAGCTTATTTTCCATAAGGACCTCGGCCTACTTGTCGGCGGATTCCTGATTTTCGGAATTTTCTTCAGCGGGCTTCGCTTCTTCGGCCTTCTTCATGACGCCTGCCTTGATCTTTTCTGCGAGGGAGGCGGGGTTGGTCAGGAATTCCTTGGCGTTGGCGATAGCTTCTTCGACAATGGAATCCGGATGCTTTCCGACCCAGCTTGCCACCAGGTCTCCAGATTCGCTTCCCAGTTCCTTGCCCTGGCGAAGTTCCTGACCCATCTTGAGGGCCAAAAGCAAACCCAGTTCGAAGGCGCGGGGCTCGGCCTTGCCTTCCAGAAGTTTTTCGACGCGGCTAATGCGTTCGTCGTAGGGAATGTTTTCAAGTTCGGCGAGATCTTTTTCTGAAATCATATGGCTAAAGATAGAATTTCAAATGAATCGAGTTGGCTGTGCATAAAAAAAGAGCTCGAGATTTCTCTCGAGCCCTAAGTTCTTTTGCTGGAAAAGGAGAATTACTTCTTCTTTGCAACCGGCTTCTTAGCAGGAGCCTTCTTTGCAGCCGGCTTCTTTGCAGCGGGCTTAGCAGCAGCCTTCTTAGCAACCGGCTTTGCGGCAGCCTTGGGAGCAGCCTTCTTGGCAACCGGCTTAGCAGCAGCCTTGGGAGCAGCCTTCTTAGCAACCGGCTTAGCAGCAGCCTTGGGAGCAGCCTTCTTGGCAGCCGGCTTAGCAGCAGCCTTCGGAGCAGCCTTCTTAGCTACCGGCTTTGCAGCCTTCGGAGCAGCAGCCTTCTTAGCAGCGGGTTTCTTTGCAGCAGCAGCCTTGGGGGCAGCCTTCTTAGCAGCAACTTTCTTTTCAGCCATTTTATTTCTTCCTTATGGTTATGTTGATTAGATGTGTATAAAATAACTTTGTTTTCACAAATAATCAACACCTTTTTACAAAAAAAATGAAAAATTTTTTCACAGTGCGAACTTTATCACAAAAATTTTTGTATAAGCGGTTTGTTAATTTGTATGTATTGTGGATTTCGAACAAGGAAATCCTGCTTTTTGAATAAGCGAATTTTTCTTTTCAAACAAGGTTTCGCTGGATTATGAATAAATGATTTGTCCTTACTGCCAGTAAGGATGAACTAATTTTTTTTGATGAGAAAAAATACTTGCTGTGTAAACAAAAAAAGCCCGGCCCAGGGCCGAGCTTTTCTTCAGTTGCAATTTTGTGTATTGACCGATTCGTGTCAACCTTGTTTACAGCCAGTAGGTTGCTGCCACGCGGACGGTTACGTCGTTGGGGTTGAAGTAGGCGTCGTTAGCCATGCTCATGAGGCCGAATACCAGATGAACATCGATGTCCACAGGAACCTTGTCGAAAGGCAGCGGGCGGCCTACGCCAACGGAAAGTCCCATGGTGAAGGAGTTGACCTGGTCTGCCTTCACAACGATATCATCGGTGGAGGTGCTAAGATTGATGGTGAAAACCGGGCCGACTTCTGCGTAGAAACCGCTTTCGTCACCGGTGGGCAGGACCATACGGCAAAGAACAGGAATGTCCAGGCCGAATTGGTTGAAGGAATGGTCGCCCAGGTTGTTTCTCTTAAAGGAGGAACTTTCCTTCTTGAACTTGCCGGAAACAGTGTGGTCGGAGTACTTGGTGATGACCGTGTCCATGGACAAGTTGCCGGAATGCATGCGGTAGTTCAGCAGCAAGTTTCCGCGGATGCTGATGGAATTGTTAATGGGGAATTCGATAGATCCGCCCAGTTCGAAACCGAAACCGTCAAGAGCGTCGGCACCCTTGATTTCAAGAGTCTGTTCTGTCTTGGAGAAGGCGTCTTTATCAAGAACCTTGGTGTTTACGACGTGGGAGGTTTCCAAACCGGCCACGGTGTTGTAGCCCAGGGCCAGATTTCCGCCGAAACGGATGCCCTTGTCGGCTGCGAAGCTGCCGGAAACCAATAAACCGGTAGCGATCAATGCAATAGTAAAAATCTTGTTCTTCATAGTGAACCCCATATTATAATCCCATTAACAGATATCTAATAAAAAAGAATGCCCTTGTAAAGTAACGTTTTGTATAAAGTATGGTTAGATTGTCTTCACGCTTTCCACGTACTTTTTCATTCCTTCTACGCCTACACTATACAAATCTGCGAATTTGGTTGCAAATGGCGGAATCTTTCGGTTGTGCATGCCCAGGGCGTCGTGCATCACCAGAACCTGGCCGTCGGTAAAGCGTCCGCCGCCGATTCCGATGGTCACAGCCTTCACGGCTTCCGTAATCTGGGTGCCCAGAGCCTCCGGAATGTGTTCCAGAACGAATTCAAAGCAACCGATACTATCTATATACTTGGCGTCGGCCATAATCTTGGCGGCTTCTTCCTCGGTCTGGCCCTTCTGCTTGAAGTTGGCTGCAGTCTGGGGCAAAAGGCCCAGGTGACCGCAAACCGGGATGTCGTGGGCGATCAAGTTCTCGATGACGCCTGCGGGAACACCTTCCAGCTTCACGGAGCTGGCGCCTACGTCCATGAAACGGCGGGCGTTATCCAGGGCCAACTGGGGGTTGGCGTCGCTTCCGTAGGGCATGTCGGCCACCACGTGGGTGTTTGCGGCACCGCGGCATACGGCGCCTACGAAAATCAGCATTTCATTCATGCCTACTTCACGGGTGCTCTTGTAGCCAAGCATGGTGTTGGCCAGGCTGTCTCCCACGAGAATCTGGTCTACGCCTGCGGCCTCTGCCATCTGGGCAAAAGCGTAGTCATAGGCGGTGATCATAGATACTTTTTCGCCCTTGGCCTTCTTCAACTTTATGTCGTTTGCGCTGAGCATAGTTTTCTAATCTCCTGTAACCATTGTAGAGAATGAATTTCCTTTAAAAAGCCGATGTGGTTCCTGAGGTAGGCCAGGAGCGCGTTCTCCACGAACACCCGACTTTCGCCGATGTCCTGCCGGCTCCGCAAGGCCCAAAGTCCCGCTGTGGTCTGGATACGGGCGCGGGGCGTGTCGACACCTTGGCAGGCCCTGCAGATGAGACCCCCGGATTCCGGATGGAAATCTGCCGGCGGTTCCTCCAGCGAGCGCTCGCAGCGGCTGCATGTTCCCAGGTCCAGGTGGTAGCCCCACAAGTCGCAAGTATCCAGGAGCCACTGGGCGAACACATTGTTCGCGGAAGTTCCTGTGCCGTTCGCTGCTGCGTCGGTGCTAGTTTGGTCGCTAGAATGCGCGCGCTCTAGTTCCTCCAATGCGCGGTTCAGCAACGCGAACTCCTCCTGCAGCGGAACCCCCGGCGGGGCGTAACGCATTACAATCTCTGCCATCACCTGGGCCACCGCCGTACTCATCAAGTCGTTTCGCATATTGCCGTGCCAGTCCAGGAGGGTTGCCTCCTTCACGAACAGAAGCCCGTCGCCGCTAGACTTTTGCGGGTTCTGCCGGAACACCACTTCGCTAAGAGCCAGCGGGTCCAGCGCCCCCTTGAAAGGCGACTCTTTGCGCTTGCCTCCCTTTAATATAAAGGAGATAACGCCGCTCTCCTCGGTAAGCGCCTTCACGATAAAACTGGAATCGCTATACGGAAACCGATGAAGAACAATGCAACGAGTCTTGATAAGCATAAGGCCGCGCGGTTACTTTTCCGGCGGGAACGGGGGCCAACCCAACTTCTGGCCGCCCACCACATGCAAATGAATGTGGAAAACAGTCTGGCCAGCGTCTTCCTTGGCGTTGAACACGAAACGTGCGCCAGATTCTTCGAGGCCAAGCTCCTTGGCAATGCGCTGACCCTGGAACAAAAGCTTGCCCATCAGTTCGCAGTCTTCGGCCTGCATCTCCATGAGGCTGGAAATGTGCTTCTTGGGAATCACCAAAAAGTGCACCGGTGCGGTGGGGGCGATATCGTAGAAGGCGAACACATCGTCGTCTTCGTAAATCTTCTTGGAAGGGATCTCTCCCTTGATAATCTTGCAGAAAAGGCAGTTTTCACTCATAGTAAGGGGAATTATAGAAAAAATGTAAAACTGCCAAATGACGCATGGGCCTGGTTTATACTACACCGCAGAATGCAGCGCATTCCGCCTAGGTGAGGACAAGCTGCTTGCGTCGTGTTTTGACTAATGAGGCTATGTCTTCAAAGTTATAGGCTATTTTATTCTCAAATGGGAATAAAAAATGTATATTTTTGTTCTTGAAGGAGAATAAAAATATGAGCAGTTTAAGCTTGTCGCAATTATCCACGGTTTTGACTGATTTTCGAGAGTCCGCAAGACTTGTCCAGTTTGTGCGGCGTTCCTTTGAATTCGAAAAATGTGGTTGTTATGTTTTTGTAGGGGTGCGTCGCGCAGGAAAGTCGTACTTGATGTTTCAGCGAATGAATGAACTGGCCTCCCAGGGGGTGGACTGGGATGATATCGTGTATGTGAACTTTGAAGATGAGCGCTTGATTGGCTTCGATACGGAGGATTTCAATAAGATTTTGGAAGTCCAATATTCTCGGAGATCCGCGAAACCTTATCTGTTTCTTGATGAGGTGCAGAACGTTCCTGGTTGGCATAAGTTTGTACGTCGTCTGGCGGATAGCAAACATATTGTGTATGTAACTGGTAGCAATGCAAAAATGCTCTCTGGAGATATTGCGACGACTCTCGGTGGTCGTTATCTCATAAGGGAGGTTTACCCTTTCTCGTTTCGCGAGTTTCTTGATGCTAAGGGGGCGCAACTGCCTGCCCTGCAGAAATCCTCTATTGCGATGTCCACTGCAGAACGTGGCCGGTTAGAAGGTCTTTTTGAACAATATTTTTTATTTGGTGGATTTCCTGAAAGCCTTGCCTTTGTGGATCGTCGTTCCTATGTGTCCAGTGTATTTCAAAAGATCTACCTTGGTGATGTGGTTGCTCGCAATGGAATAACTAATGTGATGTCGTTGAAGGTCATGTTGAAAAAACTGGCGGAAAGCGTCAAACAGCCGGTTTCCTTCAATAGAGTCTGTAATATTGTTGGCGCTTGTGGGATCAAGGTTGGTATCAACACCATTATCTCGTTCATCGGCGCCTGTTCTGATTCTTGGTTGTTGCTTCCTCTCAGAAACTATACCGGCAAACTTGTGGATAAGGAAACTAAGCCGAAGTATTACTTTGTTGATAATGGAATTCTTAGCCTATTGTTGGTGGACCCGACGACCACGTTGCTGGAAAATATGGTTGCTTTGAGTCTGTTTCGTAGATATGGTCACGACCTGGATAACGAGAGAGTTTTCTTTTACGGAGCCGCCTACGAGGTTGATTTTTACGTTCCAGAAGATGAATTGGCCATACAGGTCTCCTTTGCAATCGGTGGAGATGAGACAACGTTCGAAAGGGAGGTTTCGGCGTTGTCGAAACTCCCAAAGGTTCTGCCATGCAAGCGGCGAGTGGTTGTTACCTATGGTGAGGAATGCAGCCTGAGGGATTCCTACGGTGAAATAGAGGTTCTGCCATGTTGGAAGTGGCTTTTGGGCTGATCTCTGTGATATACTCCACATTGGAATAATAAAAAAGTAAGATTTTTCGACGCCGGACCCTTGCTTTGTAAAAAAATATGTATAATTGAACCATCCAAAACGCGTAAAAATGTGCCTCTTTTGGACTAAAAATCAATATTTTTGTGATGAACGTCACTTTCATGACACAACTGTGACACAACTGTGACAAAACTTTGACAAAACTATTGACATTGGTCAGAAAAGAGATATATTTATTTACGTAAACGAGAGGAAACACTCCGGAACACTAACGCTCCTCGGTGCCAGTCTCAAACAAGTGTGTAACATATAACAAGGAGTACACTATGAAGAAGCAAGGTTTTACCCTTATTGAATTGATGGTCGTGATCGTTATCATGGGCATCCTCGCAGCCGTCGCAGTACCTAAGCTGTTCGGCATGATCGCAAAGTCCAAGGCATCTGAAATCGGCCCCGCAGCTGGCGAATACGTGAAGTTGCAGGACGCTTACATTGCTGAAGTTGGTACCGGCATCGGTGGTTGGCAGAAGATTGGTTACAAGATGGACAATTCTACTGCATTCACTTATGGTGGTTACACCGCCAATACTTCCGTTGAACTGACCGGTGGTCAGACCGATGGTTGGACTGCTACAGCAAATGGTGCTTTGAACGACTGCAAGGCCGGCTCTAAGTGGTCTTTGGACGTTGTTGCAAACACTAGTGCTGGTGGTATTGCTACCTACGTCGCAGGTATCTCTGATAAGGCAAACTGTGACGCTCTTACCCCGAACTTCAAGCGTCTTTCTACTGGCAAGAGCTTCGAACTCAAGTAATTTTGAGAAAAAATCTAAAAAGATCGGCATTGAACAATGCCGGTCTTTTTTTTACCCAAAGACTACATGAAAATAATAATTAATGCTTCTCTTTTTTTTATAGGAATCTATCTAATTGAATTCCTACCACTTTTGAATTATTTTTTCCCGGTAGATCAAATTGAAGCAGTTATGTTTACCATCAACCAAGGAATTGATGGTGCAGAGTCAATCATCTTCAGTTTGTTTACGAAAAATTTATCAACTAGTGTTATAAATTTTTTCTTATTTATCGGGCTGGCATTTTTTGTTTCATATCTTTTGAGAAAGAAATATAAAAACATAACTTTCTCAAAAATCCTTTCATTGTTTTCGATATTATCCGCAATTATTGTCGTCATTGAATTGGTGTATTTTTTCCCGGTAGTAAAATATGTTCAAACATGGTATTCCTACTTAAAGGAACCTCAACATTCTGATTTTTATCAAAGAGAATATGTTTCAGTAGGCGAAATAAAATTTCCGAATACAAAGAAAAATCTTATTTTAGTTTTTTTGGAATCAATGGAATCGAATTTTCAGGATTCAACACACGGAGGAAATCTTCCAGTCAATAGAATTCCTGAGATTACAGAATTGATGGAAAGGAACGATTCTTTTGTTCCGGGAGGACAATCTGTTTTTGGTACAAATTGGACGGTTGCCTCGCTTATTTCGAAAACATGCGGAATTCCGCTGAATTATCCCCCTGGCGTATATCATAGTGCGCATCAAATAAAAAATTTCCTTCCCAATGCTGTATGCCTTTCTGATATCTTAAAGCAAAACGATTATAACGTTTTGTTTGCACAAGGATCGAAAAAGGAATTTGCATCTATGGATGGCTTTGCATCGACTCATCACATAGATTCATTTCGTGACGTTACATACTATCTGACTGCAAATCGTTTTTCTGAGGAAAAAAAAGCTAATTGGGGGATAAATGATCGTGATCTTTATAATTTAGTGAAACGTGATATTGATTCTGTATCCAAAGAGCAAGCTCCTTTCGCTTTTGTTATTAGTACAATGGATTCCCACACACCTTATGGCTACATGGATCCTAAATGTACATGCCCACCAAATTTAACAGCAAAACAGCTTTATCCGTATGTTCTTGAATGTTCTTCAAAACTTCTAAAAGACTTTATAGAGTGGACCGAAAAGCAAAGTTGGTTTGAAAATACAGTGATTGCTGTGATGGGTGATCATGAAACCTATGTCCCTGCCCAAGCTGTTGGATTCACCGAAGAAAAAATTACGCATTTTTGGATGAATTTTTTCATGAATTCTACGGTACAAGCTAGTGTATTCAATAGAAAATTTACGTCTTTTGATATGTTTCCAACAATTCTCGAAGCTATGGGTGTCGATGTTCCAAACCATGCGTTAGGGCTTGGACGATCTCTTTATTCTCAAGAGCCTACATTACTAGAAAAATATGGTGCAGACTCTCTTAATATCCTTCTTAAGGGTCGCAGCTACGAGTATGATTATTTCTTGTACGAGAGAAAATAAAGTAAACCATAATCGATCCAAAAGAATTTGTTTTTTTTAGAGATTTATAATTGAAAAAATATATTGAAAAAACATTCTTGCTGTGTTCTATTCCCTTTTTATTGATGTATTCTTTAGATTGGGCTTTGGAGTCATTCCCTTTAAATGAACCCGACATTGTTTTAGCAACGTTATGGGCTCCAAAAACGGGATTTGTTTCTTTCTGGGTTGAAAAATTTTTTATTGCAGCCTTATTGCCGAGTGTTGTGTCGGCATGTGTATTGACCGTCATACTGTCATGTTTGAAAAGAGGAAGAAACTTTTTACTGCCTGGACTATATTTGTTTGTTGCAATAAATGTTTTTGATTCGGTTTATTTTGAATACGAAGTTCCCATATCGGAATATGTTCAGCTAATAAAGTCAAATCGTGTTTCTGAATTAAAGAATTCCGCATTCTTGCAAAAAGAATTTGTTTTTCCCCAAGTAGTCCAAGAACCTGTAGAAAAAAGAAATTTGGTGCTGATTTTTTTGGAATCAATGGAAAAAAATTACGGATCCTTCATTCCTGAATTGACGGAATTATCAAAGAAGAATTTGTCTTTCGCTTTTGAAGGTGTTGGTGGACTTGAAACTTTTGCTACAACGGGAACCCTCAATTCTACGATAGCTAAAGTTACGGGTGTTCCTCAATTAGATTTATTTCACGCCTCGTATTTCCCACAGGTATCAAGTATTTATAAACTTCTGGGAAAAAGAAACTATAAAAATGTTTTCATTCGTGGGACATCTAATAGATTTACATATTTTGATCAATTTCTGAAAAATACTGGGATTGATGTTGCTTATGATATAAGTAATTTTGATGGAGCAATAAACCATTCTAACGGTTTTGATTATGTTGCCGATAAGAAACTCTTGTCATATTCAAAGGAAATCCTTGATAAGCTTTCTAAACGTAATGAGCCTTTTTCTCTATCCTTGTTTACCGTGGAATCGCACTATCCTAATGGCTTTTACAATGAAGACTGTCCTGACGTTCCTGTTGATAATTCTGATTCCGCAAGATATAGAGCTGTGTTAAAATGCGGCTCTAGAGAGGTTGCTGAATTTGTTGAATGGATCAAAGCGCAAAACATCTATGATAGAACGACCATAGTATTAGTAGGAGACCACTTGTTTAAAGGCAAAAGTCTTGCAGCTGATGATACATATGGAAAACAACGTTCCTGGTATAACGCCTTTATTAATGTAGATCCCCTTAAAAATGAAACAAATCCAAATCGACAGTTTACGTCTTTTGATATTGCTCCTACGATAATTGAAGCTTTGGGCTATGAGTTGGATAAGCATCGCATGGGACTAGGAGTAAGTTTGTTTTCGGATTCATCCAAAACAATAGTTGAAAAAATAGGTTTAGATTCCATGAACAAAGAGTTAAGACAATTAAAAAATACGATAGAGTATCAGTCCTTGTGCAATCGAAGAAAATCTGATTAGGAATCATATTCAAAGCATCTTTCGATGCGCATGATTTGACTCTGTAATCTATTCAGAGCGGATACCGACGCATGTGAATTGTCTCTGCATCCTATTCAAAGTGCGTTCCGATGCGTGTGAATTGACTCTGAAGCCTATTCAGAGTTGCTTCCGACGCACAAGAATTGACTTTGTACCCTATTCAGTGCGGATTCCACCGCATGTGAATTGGCTCTGTATCCTATTCAGAGTGGATTCCGCTGCATGTGAATTGGCTCTGCACCATATTCAGAGTAACTTCCGCCACGTACGATTTGACTTTGAATCGTATTCAGAGTGAAATCATACGCGTATAAATCCGCTTTGTGCTGTATTCAGAGCAGAAATCAATGCCGTGAAAACCTGTTTGAATCGTATTTCCGTCATTTTTCATTCCAAGTTGGAATAGTTGCATCCGGCAAAAAATATACCCTAGTGTAAAAACGCATTGAAAAGGCAATTTTTTCGTCGGGAAAAATCGACGTTTCGTCGGCTAAAATGGACGTTTCACGCCTATCGCATGTTTCACGAAAAAAAACATCGCACAAAGGCGGTTTTTCGAAAAATCGTGTTTCCGCTGTTCTCGCAGAATGAGTTGTTGTAGTTTGCTGTTCAATGAGTCGGGAGGTGCCCGGCCAGACAAACAACAAACACAAACTCCTAAACGAGGATAACAACATGACAAACGCAAATATCATTAACGTTCACAAGCTCACCAACGAAGGCTTCTACGGTTTTCAGATAACGTATATTGTCTTTCGCAAATTCCTCTAAGGGGGTAAAAAAAATAGGAT
>JAKSIC010000043.1 GCA_024399015.1 Fibrobacter sp. | reverse complement strand
GACACCGTTACTTCTGCCACATTAAACCAGTCTGGTTATTTGAAGTGCCGCGCCACCCGTGTCGGGAAGGACACCACTCTTTCCCAAATTATTCAGTTGGTCAGCGATGCCGCCGCAACAAAGGCTCCCATTTCAAAAATTGCAGATCGGGTTGCAGGAATTTTTGTTCCAACGGTCATTGGAATTGCCATCGTCACTTTCGCCGTATGGTTTTTCGTTGGTGCAGAAATCGGATTTTCTCTAGCCCGTGCCATTGCGGTGCTTGTCATTAGCTGCCCTTGCGCCTTGGGCCTTGCCACCCCAGTAGCCATTATGGTAGGTAACGGAGTGGGCGCAAAACATGGCATTCTCTTTAAGACTTCCGCCGCACTTGAAAATACAGGCAGGACACAAATTGTTGCGCTGGACAAAACCGGAACCATTACTAAAGGCGAGCCCAAGGTAACCGATGTGATAACGATGCAGGGCGTTTCCGCAGTCGATTTAATGGACATCGCCAAGTGCATTGAAAGCAAGAGCGAACACCCGTTGGCAAAGGCGATTTTGAACTATGAAAGCGGCGAATCGAGCGGCGCAGCCTCCGACACGACTTCCAGCACAAACCTTGTTGAGAACTTTGAGGCGTTGCCCGGAAATGGTCTGCAGGGAACGGTAAACGGTCAGCAAGTTTTTGCAGGTAACTTAATGTTCATCGCAAGCAAAGTGAGTGTGTCAAGCGCCATGACTGCCGCGACCCACAAGCTGGCAGAATCCGGCAAGACTCCCCTGCTGTTCGCCAAGGGCAATTCTCTGCTGGGAATAATCGCTGTAGCAGACACCTTGAAGGACGATAGCAAGCAGGCCATTGCAGAACTGAAAAGCATGGGCATTCACGTGGTGATGCTCACCGGCGATAACGAACGTACGGCAAGCGCCATCGCAAAGGAAGCAGGCGTAGACGAAGTTGTCGCAGGGGTTCTTCCCGACGGAAAGGAAGCCATCATCCAGAAGTTGCAGGAACATGGCCACGTCACCATGGTTGGTGACGGCATCAACGATGCCCCGGCCCTGACCCGCGCAGACGTAGGTATGGCCATCGGGGCGGGGGCCGACGTGGCCATTGACGCCGCCGACGTAGTTCTCGTCAAGAGCAATCTTCTGGACGTTCCCGCAGCCATCCGCCTGAGCCGTGCCACCATCAGGAACATTCACGAGAACCTCTTCTGGGCATTCATCTACAACGTCGTCGGAATCCCTCTGGCGGCAGGCTGCTACTACAAGTTTTTCGGATGGAGCCTGAACGCCACATTTGCAGCCCTCGCCATGAGCCTTTCTAGCTTCTGCGTAGTCACAAATGCATTGCGTTTGAATTTCGCAAACATCGGCAGTTCCCATAGGGACAAAAAGCTGAAGAAATCCATTTCAGGAAAAATTATCAAAGTCAACGACGAACCTTCTGCAGAACTAGAAACCGCAGACACCCCCGAAACCAACGCGCTCCCCGAAGCATCAAAACCAGAGGACACTCCCATGACCAAAACATTCACCGTCGAAGGCATGATGTGCAGCCATTGCGAAGCCGCCGTAAAAAAGGCGCTGGAAGCAATCCCCGGCGTAGACTCCGCCAAGGCCAATCACAAGACAAACTCCGTAGAAGTCACCTTTTCCGAAAAGGTTCCTGTCGAAACTTTTAAGAAAGTTATAACCACCGCGGGCTACGAATTCAAGAATTAACGCAAAAAATTTATTGATTCTACTTTGTGATAATTCCCGAAGCTACAATTCCCTGACCGGCGTACAGCACCAGAATCTGTCCGGGAGCAGAAGCGAACTGAGGTTCATCAAAGTGAACGCTGATTTTACCGCCAGCCACATCCAAAGCGGTAATGTGAGCAGTTACGCCCTTATGTCCCAAGCGAATGTGCGCAGTCAAGGGTTGCTGTAATAACGGGGAATCCTCGTCCACCATCAGGTTCAGTTCTTCGGCATTTACGTCCACGCAGCTCATAACACTACGGGGGCCAAGAACCACCTGGTTCTTCTTCACGTCTATGCTTACCACAAAATACGGTTCTGGCAGGCCACCAATATTCAGTCCCTTACGCTGACCGATAGTGTAATGGATAATGCCGCGATGCTTACCCAGCACCTTGCCGTTCATATCAACAAAGTCTCCGGGCTTGTTGTCGGATTCATCAAAGAGAACTGTGTAGTCACCGCATTCCAAAAAATCCTGGCTTTCCTTCTTGGTGGCAAAATCCACCCAGCCGATTTCTGCAGCCAAAGCCTTCACGTCGGTCTTCTTCATTCCACCCAGAGGGAAGATCACGGTAGACAGCTGTTCTGCTGTCAAGCGGGAAAGGAAGTAGGTCTGATCCTTGGAATCGTCCAAGGCAGCATAAAGGAAAGGTTCCTTGGGATTCTTGAATTCTATGCGGGCATAGTGACCAGTAGCAAAATAATCAAATTCCACACCCATGCGGCGGGTAGCTGAATGCAAGGCGCCAAATTTAATATTCTGATTGCAGCGGACGCAAGGATTGGGGGTACGACCAGCGCGGTACTCCGCACGGAAATAATCCAAAACCTGACGTTTGTATTCTTCAGTCACAGAAACAGTATAATGCGGTATGCCAAGGCGTTCTGCCACAGTCTTCGCCTGGGCGATATTTTCATCTTCACCAGGACCAAAGCAACCTTCACGACCTTCCACATGGGGCATGTTCTTGATAGAGCCATCCCACGTGGCCATGGTTACGCCAATGACTTCGTAGCCCTGTTTTTTCAGAAGATAAGCAGAAAGAGCAGAGTCAACACCACCGGAAAGGCCTACGGCCACACGTTTCTTAGAGGATTCCATATTCACACCTAAAATACAGATTCTTAATTACAAACATTCAATAAAAACGCCAGAAAGTTTATTGAGCTTTCTGACGTCTTCTCACTCTGAAATTTTTATAAAGTGCATTGGGCAAGGTTCACTGGGCAGCAAA
>JAKSIC010000042.1 GCA_024399015.1 Fibrobacter sp. | reverse complement strand
GGAGCGCGATGCCTGCGGATTCTGCAATGCTTGCCACCGCAGGAACAGGAATCGGAAGCATACCGTGCTGGGTTTGTACAAAACCCGTACCTTCATTAAGGCCAGTCACCACAACTTGAGAAACGCCTTGAGTTTCCTGCAAGTCATCTACCAAGATGGCCACCGCCATAATATCCACGATGGAGTCGATGGCGCCCACTTCATGAAAGTGAACATCCTCTACAGCGACGCCGTGGGCCTTTGCTTCGGCCTGGGCAATCATCAGAAAAATTTTCTTGGCAAGGGCAAGGGCGTTCTGGGAAAGGGTACCATGGCTAGCCACATGTTCCAAGATACCGTAGCATTCCTTCAGATGACGGTGTTCATGAGCATGATGATGTTCATGGTGATGTTCTACGTAGCATCCTTCATGGGCGTGAACATGATCTGCGCTTTCTTCACCGTGATGGGTATGAACGTGAACATCAAAGGTCGCCCCGGCAATACTGTAAGAATTACCACGACCGAAATGGCAGTGCATTCCCTCAAGATGCATGCTGTTGATGGCGGCATCCAGCTTTTCACGGGAAGCACCCAGGTCCAACAAGGCGGCAACAGTCATGTCACCACTAATTCCGCAAGATCCATCCAGATAAAGATATTTCATAAAATCAAAATTCCGCGAGCTATGCCGCACTAAAGTTATTTGATGTTCAGCATTCTAACGGCACTCACTGCCGCACCAAAACCATTGTCAATGTTCACCACGGAAACGCCTTCGGCACAGGTATTCAACATGGTCAAAAGCGGAGCCACGCCCTGAAAAGAAGCACCGTATCCAACAGATGTCGGTACCGCAATCACGGGAGCCTTGACGAGTCCAGCAATGACACCAGCCAGCGCCCCTTCCATACCAGCCACAGCGATAACCACATCCGCCTTGCGGATTTCCTCAATCTTAGAAAGCAGGCGATGGAGCCCGGCGATGCCCACATCATAATGGCGCATGACCTTAGCCCCGAAAAATTCCGCTGTCAAGGCGGCCTCTTCGGCAACGGGCAAGTCGGCAGTACCGGCACAGCAAACCGCGATGGTTCCACGATTCTTGCCTGATTTCTTTGAAGCGTTGGGAGCGGCCTTGCCTGCTTTTACAGAGATGATTTTGGCAATTTCGTTGTAACAGGCCTTCGGCATTTTCGCTCTTACAAACTCATACTGCTCGGCACTGCACTTGGTTCCAAGTACGGAACAGCCATTCTCCTCGAAAGTCTGGAGAATTTTCAGAAGTTGCTCCTTGGTTTTTCCCGCGCAATAAATCGCCTCGGCAGTACCAGTACGCTTTTCGCGGCTGATATCCAGCTTGGCGAAGCCAATGTCTTCATAGCGTTCATTTGCAAGCGAGTTCTTCATAATCAAAATCTTGAACGAGTTTTAGAAATTAGTTGGGTTTCCACTTGTCTGCGTTTCGCTCTGTTCCCACCTGATAAGGAGAGGCTGGGGCAGTAAAGTCGACATCCTCGGATTCACCAAATGTTGCGTCATGCGAATTTTGCGATTTTTTTTGCGAAAGAGAGCCTGATTCGGCCTCCACATGAACAGGCGAATTTTCTTCATTACATTCCTTGAACTGTTCGCCTTTATACTTTCGTGCAGCAAGCAGGCCTGCTTCGAAAAGCAAGTAAGTGGGAGCGCCTAGAATCAGCTGGCTGATAATATCCGGTGGCGTCAGCAATGCGGCCAACACAAGGATCGCCACAACCACGTAAGGGCGAGCATGGCAAACAGTTTCATAGTAAACAATGCCGGAACGAATCAAGGCGTAAGTCACCAGCGGGAACTGGAACATACATCCAAAGGCTAGGGAAAGCCACAGCGCCAGGGTAACGATATTTTCTACACCGAAAATCGGCTGCAAGTTTGCACTTTCAAAACTCATGCCGAAGCGCACCACCAGCGGAAAGCAAATTCCCAGGCAGAACACCACGCCTGAAATAAAAAGCCCGCTGGTCATCCACACAATGGAACGGACAAACTTTCGTTCGTTTTCGTAAAGGCCCGGCAGTACAAATTTCCATAAGTTCCAAGCGATGTAGGGAGAGCAAATTACGCAATCCGCAAGTGCCGCAATTTTCAACTGCAGCAAGAACACTTCCATGGGAGAGAAGTAATGAAGGGTTGCGCCGCTCTGGGCAACAAGTTCTGCGCTGAACCAGTCAAGAACATAGGACGACAACAAAAACATCGGGATAATCCCGATGCCTAGCGCCACAAAACAGTGAATCAGCGCCGTACGCAAGGCCTCCAAATGAGAGACCAACGTCTGTTCTTGAGAATCTTTACTGATCATTCGAAGCTAAATCCCCGCTTTCGCGAGGACGACTTGACCGCGGCAAAACCGTCCTTTTAGTCCTGTTCCTTCTTGGCTTCTGCTTCGCCGACTTTTTCGACAGTCTTCTGCAGGTCTTCAGCTTCTTCCTTCAGGGCATCCTTCGCCTTCTTGTATTCATGCTGTGCACGGCCAAGAGAGCGGGCCAATTCAGGAATGCGCTTGCCACCAAACAGGAGCAGAACAACGACAACAATCAGTATGATTTCAGGAATTCCAA
This sequence comes from Fibrobacter sp., assembly GCA_024399015.1. Taxonomy (GTDB): domain Bacteria; phylum Fibrobacterota; class Fibrobacteria; order Fibrobacterales; family Fibrobacteraceae; genus Fibrobacter. Next base: position 878 of record JAKSIC010000042.1, on the reverse strand, counting down.
GAGACATGGGGACCTCGGCACTTGTTATAGAAATTTCCGTTCAATGGAAAATTACAAAACTTCCACCAGTTTGTACTTGCGGGAACCCATCTTATGGTGTTCCATGGCGTCAAGCTGATGCAAACCTTCGCGGGATTCGATACGTTCCTTCAGGTCGGCAAGTTCCTTAGGCGGAAGCTTGTACACCATGTCGATGCTTGCCTGGTCCACAGCCAAAATGTCGGTAGAAGCAAGGATACCGATATCGCGGCAGGTGGGTTCCGCAGCGCTTGTACCAGCGCAGTCGCAGTCCACGGACATACGGCGCAGCACATTGATAAAGCACATCTTGCCCTTGAAATGATCGCAGGTCGCCTTGGCGGAGTCACCCATCAGTTCCATGAACTTAGCACCCATAATCCAATCAGCAGAAGAATTTACATCGGATGTATTCAAGTGGACTTCACGCTTACCAATCTGACCGCCTGCACAACCGATGGCAATGTTTTTCATGGAGCCGCCGAAACCACCCATGGCATGACCCTTGAAATGGGTAAACACCACCATGGAATCGTAGTTCAGCATATGCTTGCCCACGTGAAGTTCCTTAAGCCAATAACCATCCTTCACAGGAATGGGAGTTTCGCCGTCTTCGTCCATAATGTCGACGACCGTGAACTTGGTAAAGCCATTGACTTCGAGAGCCTTGCGGTGGTCTGCAGTAGTATAACGTCCACCCTGGTAAAGAGTGTTGGTCTCTACGATGGTGCTGTTAGGAATGGCCTTCTGCAAGGCTTCATCCCATTCGCGGGGAATAATGTTCGGGCCGTTGGGTTCGCCGGTATGGAGCTTGATGGCCACCTTGCCAGAGATGTTCTGCTTCACCTTTTCGTAAAGTT
>JAKSIC010000041.1 GCA_024399015.1 Fibrobacter sp. | reverse complement strand
TATACGCTGCCATTCTTCTTCTGTGTGTTTCTTATACATGAAAACCCCGAAAGTTTTGTCCAACTTTCGGGGTTCACATCACTTGATGGTCCGCGGGGCTTTTTCTTTTTTGTTTCGCGACGAATGAGCCGCGAGCTTTAGCCGAATTACTTGCTCAGTTTTTTCTTCTGCTGCATGCCGGTAATCTTGATGGCAAACTTAGCCGGAATGATGTGGCTGAACATGTTGGTGAGCTTCATGAAGAGGCCCGGGATAATGACGGTCTTCTTGTTGAAAAGCTGGGCGATGGCGTAGTCGGCGCAGAACTTGGGTTCGATTCCCGGCAGGGTGAAGCTGACGTTTGCCACATCGTTGAATTCGGTTTTCACCGGACCCGGGCAAAGGACGCTGACGGATACGTTACTCTTGGTTTCCTTAAGTTCCTGGGCAATGGCTCGGGAGAGGCTGACCACGTAAGCCTTGGTGGCGTAGTAGGTGGCCATGTAGGGGCCTGCGGGCAGAAGGCCTGCGCTGGAACCCACGTTCAGCAGGTAAGCCTTTTCGCTGTTCTTCTGAAGGTGCTTCAGGGCAATCTTGGAAAGAACATGAAGTGCGTTGATGTTCACGTTGATCATCTGCAGTTCCTTGCCCAAGTCGGATTCGGTGAAGGCACCGCAATCGCCGAAACCAGCGTTGTTGATGAATACGCCGATTTCAAACTTGTCCATGAATTCGCCCAGGCGTTCGCATTCTTCACGGCGGGAAAGGTCTGCGGTGAAGATTTCCACGGGAGTGGAAAGCTCTGCTGCCAAAGTCTTGAGGCGGTCTTCGCGACGAGCCACCAGGATGAGGCCGTAGCCGCGGGCGGAAAGGTTGCGGGCGAAATCGGCACCGATGCCGGAGCTAGCGCCAGTTACAACTGCATACTTCATTCTCTTTGTTCCTTCCTAATTTTGCGACGGTTGCCGCGGTTCAAATTTTCCGAGTTATACTTTGCGGATTCCGTCGTCATCGATGTAAATCTTGCCTTCACGGAAAAGGGTGCCCAGAAGCTTCTTGAAGTTCTTCTTGGACATGCCGAATTCCTGACGGATGATTTCGGGATCGGTGTGGTCACCGTAGGGGAGGCTTCCGCCTGCTTCTTCAAGCTTTTGCATCAGGGCGTTTGCGCTGTCGCTCTTCATGAGGCCCTTGTAGCCGATGGGATTGATGCTCAAGGTAATCTTTCCGTCGGCGGTGAAACGCTGGATAAAGCCTGGCATGGTATCGCCGATGTAGATGCGTTCCATACCGGGGGTGAGCATCAGACGGCCGGTGTAGCGGTAGTCCACCAAAAAGTCTACGTAATCACGGGTGACTTCGTAGGCGGCAAGCTGGACGCGCTGGCCCACGTGAAGATCGCTGGTGTCGGTGTCCAAGAAACTCTTGATCTTTTCGGTAGCCACGATACGGTTACTCTTGTCGTCCACAAGAATGTAGACCACGCAGCGGTCGCCACGCTGGAGTTCCCCGAGCTGCTGCTTGTAGGGGAGGAAAAGGTCCTTGTTCAAACCCCAGTTCAAGAATGCACCTACACGGTTCACGTCCTTCACGTCCAGCACGGCAAATTCGCCTGCCTGTGCGTAAGGGCGGTCCAAGGTGGCGATGGGGCGGTCTTCGCTATCGGTGTAGACGAAAACGTCCAGAACTTCACCTTCTTCCAGGGTGTACTGATTCTTATTGCCAGGGAGCAGTACTCGGTCGCCGCTTTCCAGTTCCAGGTAGTAACCCTGGGGAGCGATGCTTTCGACGCGAGCGCGGTTATATCTTCCAAGATCCATAATTTGCCATTCCGTTCAAGTGAATTATTGTTGCGTCCGTTTGAACGCACCTCACAATATAGTATATTTGGCCTTCCATAGGAGATTTAGGTTAATGGGAGTGAACATAGATTTGACATCCATCGGGTCCTTCTATTTTTTGAAGGAGGAACTGGTGCAGTTTTGTAGGGACAACGGTTTGCCTACGGCTGGTGGAAAGGAAGAACTGACCAAACGGATCAAGTTCTTCCTTGAAACAGGCGAGGTTGCCAAACCCAGCTCTGCTCCCGTCCATAAGCCCTCTACCAAGGAAGCAAACCGAGTCATCGATTTGCAGACCATTATCGAACAAAATTTCGTTTGTTCTGAACAGCACCGCGCGTTCTTCAAAAAACATTTAGGAAACACCTTTTCCTTCAATGTGCAGTTCCAGACTTGGCTCAAGACCAACGCTGGCCGCACCTATCAGGAAGCTATTGAAGCCTATGGCCGAATCCTGAAGGAAAAGAAGGAAACCAAGCCCGAGATTGGCGCCCAGTTCGAGTATAATACCTACATTCGTGATTTCTTCGCTGACAACAAGGGCCTTTCCTTGGATGAAGCTATCAAATGCTGGAAATACAAGAAATCATTGATTGGCCACAACCGTTACGAAAAGACAGACTTGGTTGCCTTGAAGAAATAAAAAAAGGCTCGGTTGAAACCGGGCTCTTTTTGTTTTGAAATTTTGAGTTCTGGAATTAGAATCCCTTGATGACCAGGAGGCTTCCTACGCCGATGACCGCCCACAGCACAACGCCCTGGATAAAGGGCTTGGCGCCGCACTTCTTGAGGGCATCCTTGGAAAGGCCTGTACCGATGAGGAACAAAGTAATGGCGAAGCCGCGCTTGGCGACCATCACGATGTACTTGCCCACTTCAGCAGGAACGCCGATGGCGGGGAACAGGTAGGTGTTGATGACCATAGCGATGGCGAAGAGGAAAATGAACCAGGGAATCACATCGAATTTGCCCTTGCCGGAATTCTTGCGGAAGAACACCATGGTGATGAGGGCGAGAGGCAGAATCCAGAGGGCTCGGGTGCACTTGACCATGGCGGCCACCTGGAGGGATTCGTCGCTGTAAGCGGCTGCGGCACCTACCACGGAACTGGTGTCGTGGATGGCGATGGCCGCCCATTCACCGAACTGCTGGTTGGTGAGACCGAAGTAGTGGCCAAGGGGCGGGAAAATCAGAAGGGCCAGGGCGTTCAGCACGAAGACCGTTCCCAATGAAACGCTCATCTGCTTGTCGTCGGCGTCCACAACGGGAGCCACTGCTGCAATGGCGGAACCGCCGCAAATTGCGGTGCCGCTGGAAATCAGGTAGGAAGTCTTGGTGTCCACCTTGATGACCTTGCCGATGATGAAACCAAGCACCATGACGGAAACCACGGAAACGATGGTGAACATCATGCCGTCCTTACCGCTGGCAAGAGCTGCCTGCAAGTTCATGCCGAAACCGAGACCCACCACGCAGCCCTGGAGCAAGTACTTCTGGGTCTTCTTGGCGAACTTGGGGAATGCAGGGCCGCCAAAGGCGAATGCGTAAACGATGCCAGCCAAAAGTGCCATCCAGGAGGCGACACAGGGGCAGCATGCGGCGAGGATCAGTGCCACGAAGGCAATCTTTGCGATTTTTTCTTTCATCTATTTCTCTCCTTTTAAACTTGTTCTTGGGAGGATGCCGGCTCGGTTTGCTTAGGCTGTTCAACCGGCTGTACTGCAGACTGTTCGGTTGCTGCGGCGCTGGTGGGGAGCACCTTGGTTTTGCGCATAAAGGCCAAAGTTTCCTTTTCGCCCTTCTTTGCCAACATGTTCAGCAGGAACAAAAGCTTGCGGTAGGTATCCTCGGTCATCTTCTGGGAGGCCGTACTTTGAGTCAAGTACTGCAACGGGCTTGACTGGGTGTAGCTTGCTCCGCCGTAAGTCTTGGATGCGGCTACGCGGTCGCAGAACATTTCCTTGATGTAACGGTCCGGCATAGGCATGGGCACGATTTTCTTGGTAGCCATTTCATAGTCGTACCAGAATTCAAAATGATGCTTGTTTCTGCCCTTGTGGTGCATCCATGCCAAACTGTAGCCCTTGTCGCGACGTTCCCCGTTGTTTGGGGATTCCGTGCCGGTGTAGTACTTTGCGCCGGGAATGAATTCCGTGGGGCTGTACTTGGAAAGATCGTGGAACAAACCCTGGAATCCGATGCCCGCCTTGAAGCACAAACGAATCACTTCGTGCCTGTGCTTGCTGATGGTAATAAAATGACGGATCGGGTGAAACATAATGTAAATTTAGAAATAAAGAAAAATGTCGGCTTTATAAAATTCGTAACTTTGGGGTGTAGATAAAACTGACTACAATTTTGGTAGGGAAAATGTATATAGCAAAACGCCGTACGGTTATTCCGTATGGCGTCTTTTCGTTTGTAGAATTTTTAAGGAGTGCTGTTTTACAGAGCCTTGAGTTCCTCGTAAGGTTTCATTTTGTATTCGCTCATTGTTCCTCCATGCTAAAAGTTGAGCCTACTATTAACACGCAGGAAATTTCTTGGCGAACGTGCTTTTTATGAAAAATTTTGTTTGTACGCGTAAACGATGGTGAAAAATAATGGTGCGGGATTAACATTTTAAAATCAAGGTACCGCAAATAACGGTGTAGGATTTTCATTAAAAAATCAAGGTTCCGCAAATATTGGTGTGGGATTTGCATTTTAAAATCAGGGTACCGCAAATATTGGTGTGGGATTTGCATTTTAAAATCAGGGTACCGCAAATATTGGTGTGGAATTTTCATTTTAAAATCAAGGTACCGCAAATA
>JAKSIC010000040.1 GCA_024399015.1 Fibrobacter sp. | reverse complement strand
GCCACTTCACCAGAAAGTTCGGTACCCACGGTACGGTCCACGTTGTGGATCATGGTGGAAAGTTCAACAGCCTTACCGCTCTTCAGAGTTTCCTGTACGAAAGGCAGGAGTTCACGACGGTCGAAGTTTACCAGTTCTTCAGGAACGTAGTTGGGATCGTGCTTCTTGATCTGTTCCTTGCCATTGCCTGCATCCACGGAAGCGAAGATCTTGCTGAAGTCCAGCTTCTTGGCCTTGTAGAATTCGATTGCAGAATTCATGTCAAGGAGGTCGTTACGGCCGCAGGCTTCGTCCAAGCTCTTGAGGCCAAGGCTTGCGAGGATTTCGCGGATTTCGTCAGCGATGAAGAACAGGAAGTTTTCAACGTATTCCGGCTTGCCCTTGAAGTGCTTACGGAGTTCCGGATCCTGGGTTGCGAGTCCCATGGGGCACTGGTTGGTATGGCACTTGCGGTCCATAATACAGCCAAGGCTTGCCAGCAGGTTGGTTGCAAAGCCAAATTCTTCTGCACCAAGGAGGGCTGCGATCACAACGTCACGACCAGTCTTCAACTGACCATCCACCTGGAGCTTCACGCGGCCACGGAGGTCGTTCAAGACGAGAGTCTGTTCAGCTTCGGCAATGCCCAATTCCCAAGGAAGACCGGCATGCTTGATAGAAGTCAGCGGAGATGCACCGGTACCGCCATCGTGGCCGGAGATAAGGACCACGTCAGCATGAGCCTTGGCAACACCTGCAGCAACCGTACCCACGCCCACTTCAGAAACCAACTTCACGGAAACACGGGCCTTGGGGTTGGAGTTACGAAGGTCGTAGATCAACTGAGCCAAATCTTCGATGGAGTAAATGTCATGGTGCGGCGGAGGAGAAATGAGGGACACATTCGGGATAGAATGACGGATACGAGCCACAAATTCGTTCACCTTGTGGGCAGGCAGCTGGCCACCTTCACCGGGCTTTGCACCCTGAGCCATCTTGATCTGCAAATCCTTTGCCTTGCGGAGGTAATCGATGGTCACACCGAAACGACCAGAAGCGATCTGACGGATAGCGCTGCTACGGATATCGCCGTTAGGAGCCGGAGTATCGCGATCCGGGTCTTCACCACCTTCACCGCAGTTGCTCATGGCGCCGTTACGGTTCATGGCGATGGCAATAGCTTCGTGAGCTTCCGGGCTCAAGGAACCAAGGCTCATTGCGCCAGCAACGAAGTGCTTGATGATGGATTCGCGGGATTCAACTTCGGAAATATCGATGGGAGTGGTTTCCTTGAACTTGAAGAGACCGCGAAGAGTTGCCAAGCGCTGAGACTGATCGTCGATGAGCTTGGAGTAGGTCTTGAACTTTGCGTAGTCGCCCAGCTGCACAGCCTGACGGAAGGCGCCCAGGGACTGGGGAGTCCACAAGTGCATTTCGCCATCCTTACGGAACTTGTACTGGCCACCTTCCTTAAGAATGGGGCTTGCGTCCTTCAGGGAAATGTTGTTGCGCTGTTCCACTTCCTGGGCGATTTCAGCAAGGCCGATACCTTCGATGCGGCTTGCAGTACCCGGCAGGAACTTTTCAATAATTTCGTGGTTCAAGCCAACAGCTTCAAAGATCTGGGCACTGCGGTAGCTACGGAGGGTAGAGATACCCATCTTGGACATGATCTTCAGGAGGCCCTTGTCCACTGCCTTCACGTAGTTAGCTGCTGCGGTAACAGGACCCACATCCAGTTCGCCGGTGTGGCACATGTTGGTAATGCTCTGGAAGGCCAGATACGGGTTGATAACGGTTGCACCGTAGCCCAGGAGCAAAGCGAAATGCATGACTTCGCGAACTTCACCGGACTGAACGATCAAGCCGATTTCCGGACGGACGCCAGCTTCAACCAAGGTACGGTTCACAGCGGCAGTTGCCAACAGAGACGGCATGGGAACGTAGCCCCAGTCCACATCCTTATCGGAAAGAACGATAATGTTGAAGCCTTCCTGAACAGCGCGGACAGCGTCGCCAGCCAGGTTCTGCAAGGCAGCTTCAAGAACTTCGCCGTTACCACCCATGGGGAACTGCATCTTGAGAGTCTTTGCACGGAAGCACTTATCGCCGATGTTTTCGAAATGCTTGATTTCGTCTTCGGTAACAATGGGGCGAGGAATCTTAATGAGGTGAGCCTGTTCCGGAGTTTCTTCAAGGATGTTGCCGTGGTTACCGATGTAAGTGGTAAGGGACATGACCAGTTCTTCACGAATCGGGTCGATAGGCGGATTGGTCACCTGAGCAAACAGCTGCTTGAAGTAGTTGAACAGCGGCTGAGGCTTGTCAGAAAGAACAGCGAGAGCGGCGTCGTTACCCATGGAACCGATGGGTTCCTGACCGTTCTTGGCCATGGGCTGGAGAATAACGCTCAGGTCTTCTGCAGAGTAGCCGAAACGCTTCTGCTGGATCAGCAAGTCATCAGGTACGTCAGACGGGTTGATTTCGCTGAAGAGGCCGCGGACGCTCATCTTGTTTTCGGCAACCCAACGACGGTAGGGCTTGCTACGAGCAACAAAGGCCTTCATTTCGGCGTTCTTCAGGATACGATGGTTTTCGATATCCAGGTAAATGATTTCACCGGGTTTGAGACGGCCCTTTTCTTCTACGTCGGCGTCGTTGATGTCCAGGACACCAGTTTCGGAAGCCATAACGAAGAGGCCATCCTTGCAAAGGGTGTAACGTGCCGGACGAAGGCCGTTACGGTCAAGGATTGCACCGGCATTGATACCGTCGGAGAAAGCCACGGCAGCGGGGCCATCCCAGGGTTCCATAAGCATGGATTCATATTCGAAGAAGCCACGGACGTCGCGGCCCATATAGTGCTTTGCGCCCCAAGCCTGCGGCATCATCATGAGGATGGCGTGCGGGAGGCTACGGCCTGCAGCAACCAAAAGTTCGAACATGTTGTCGAGGCTAGCGGAGTCGCTCTGGCCTGCAGAAATCAAGGGAAGAAGTTTCTGAAGATCTTCGCCGAAACGTTCGCTCTTCAGGTGAGGTTCACGAGCCTTCAGGCTGTTCAAGTTACCGCGGAGGGTATTGATTTCACCGTTGTGTGCCAGGTAGCGGAACGGATGAGCCAAAGGCCAGGTGGGGAAAGTATTGGTAGAATAGCGCTGGTGAACGAGAGCTATGGGGCTTTCGAAATCAGAATCGTTCAGGTCCTTGTAGAAGGCTTCGATCTGAATGGCAAGGAGAAGACCCTTATAAACGATAGTTCTGCTGGAGCAGGAGCAGACATAAACGCTTTCGCAGGACTTTTCAATCTGGCGGCGCAGCACATAAAGCTTCAATTCAAAGGGATTGTAACCTTCCCCATCCTTATCCTGGGCAGATGCCGCAATGGTAGAACCATCGAAGAAGTACTGACGGATGTGCGGAAGAGTTTCGCGAGCGGTACGACCAATAGCCTTGGGGTCCACCGGAACTTCGCGAACGTGAATCACAGGGCAACCTTCGGCGGCAGCAAGTTCCTTGATCTTTGCGTCATAGGATTCGGCAGCAACGGAGTTGTCCACAAAAACCATAGCCACGCCATAACGTTCCGGAAGATCGCTGTAGATCTTGCGGAAGAACTTATGGGGCATAGAAAGCAAAAGGCCGGCGCCATCACCCGTTTCCGGGTCGCCACCAGCCGCACCACGATGCATGAGACGCTTCAGAACGGTAATGCCCTGAAGCACAATCTGGTGAGATGCTACATTATTAATATTGGCCACCAAGCCGACACCGCAGGCGTCATGTTCGTTAGCCGGATTGTAAAGAGCTTGAGCTTTCATTGTTTTATTCCTTGTGTTTTAATTTTTCCGCGGCTTAATTGCAAAATGCGTGCCAAAATTTCACAAACAGCACAAGAAACGAACAAAAATTGAAAACCTTTACATTTTGAGTAAAAATTAGCCCTAAAACGAAGAAAGCCGGCAGACCATTCAACCCACCGACTTTTATATTACCGAAATTCTTTACGACTTTTGTAAATTACTACCGGAATTTTTCAAAATTTGTAAAAACCTTTCTTTCACCTTGCCTAGTACGTCACGGTAAACCGCCAACTGACGCATACTTGACGTAGCTTTCTGAAAATTCCGCACACACTCATATTCCGATAGCCAAGATTCCTTTCGCAAAGTTTCATTGCAAAGTCGCTCAAAGGACCAGCCGGGACCCCGCCGTTCCCCATCTATGTGTTCGATAATCTGCGGAAGATCATTTTTCAGAAAACTTTCATCTACAACCAAGCCTTTCAAGTACCTTTCCAAAGGAGCGTAAAACAGGTCATAGTACTTCGGCAGTTTTTTATCCGGGAAAATATCCGCGAAAGCGGCAAACATTTCATTAGCCATCGTTACCTCAATACCAGGCGAAGCCCAGCAATTCATGTTTTCGTTAACAACATTCCGTTGTCTTGTTCTAGTACCTTTCGGCACACCAATAATCTACAAACATTCCCATGACAAGAAATGACATTTCATCCTACAAAGAGTGAATTACAAAATTTGTAAAACAAAAATATTCCGTCAAACAGGCGATTTTTCGTCATTTTCAAGGAAAACCCATGGACACAAAAGTTTTCTTCGTTTCGAACGTCCTCTCAATTCCATTTTTTGTAACCAGCCATCGTTTTATTTCATTTTATGTAAAACATTTAAGCCATCCCGAAATGAATTCCGTTTTCGTAAAAGCACAAAATCTGTAAAAACAAGAACCTAGCCCACTCTTTTTCCAAATCCGTAAAAGTTGGCACGGCTTTTGCAATATGGACGCCGAAAACAAAAACAATAATCGACTGAAAAGTCAGGAGTTCATTATGAGCAACCAGAACAGAATGGCATCGATTCAAGAAATCGCTTCCGCCCCCGCTGAAGGCCTTATGGCAGCAGCACCCGCATCCATCGACATTTACGGAGAAGACGTATTCAACTCCGAAGCCATGAAGGCTTACCTCCCGAAGGACGTTTGCAAGAAGCTTTTCGCCACCATCGAAGGTGGTGTTGCTCTCGACCCGAGCATCGCAGGCGAAGTCGCTCACGCCATGAAGAAGTGGGCAATGGACCGCGGCGCAACTCACTTTACTCACTGGTTCCAGCCCCTTACCGGTTCTACCGCTGAAAAGCACGACTCCTTCCTTGAACCGGAAGGCGACAAGGCTATCATGGCCTTCTCCGGCAAGAACTTGATCGTGGGCGAACCGGACGCATCCTCCTTCCCCTCCGGCGGTATCCGTTCCACTTTCGAAGCTCGTGGCTACACCGCTTGGGATCCGACTTCTCCGGCTTTCATTAAGCGTCACGGCAACGGTGCAACTCTTTGCATCCCCACCGCATTCTGCTCTTACACTGGCGAAGCTCTCGATAAGAAGACTCCGCTTCTCCGTTCCATTCAGGCTCTCCAGAAGTCTGCTGACCGCTTGATGGGTCTCTTCGGCCTTGAAAAGCAGAAGGTCACCGTCACTCTCGGTGCAGAACAGGAATACTTCCTGGTGGACAAGAAGTTCTACCTCCAGCGCCCGGACCTTTACCAGGCTGGCCGCACTCTGTTTGGCGCACCTTCCGCAAAGCACCAGCAGATGGAAGACCACTACTTCGGTTCTATCCCGGCTCGCATCTTGAACTTCATGCACGAAGTTGAAGAACAGCTCTGGAAGTTGGGCATCCCGGCAAAGACCCGTCATAACGAAGTGGCTCCGGCCCAGTTCGAACTCGCTCCCATGTTCGAAGAAGTGAACCTGGCTTGCGACCACAACATGCAGATTATGGAAGTGCTCCGCAACGTTGCCGACAAGAACGGTCTCGTCTGCCTCCTCCACGAAAAGCCGTTTGCAGGCATCAACGGTTCCGGTAAGCACAACAACTGGTCCGTGAACTACGGTAAGATCAACCTCTTGAACCCGGGTAAGGACCCGCACCAGAACGCAATCTTCCTCACCACTCTCTGCGCAGTTGTCTATGCAGTTGACACCCACGCTGACTTGCTGAGAATGTCCGTTTCTGGCGCTGGCAACGACCATCGTCTCGGTGCTAACGAAGCTCCTCCGGCAATCATCTCCATGTACCTCGGCGATCAGCTTGCTGACGTCGTCGAACAGCTGGAAAAGGGCGAACCCAAGTCCAGCAAGCAGGGCGGTGCAATGAAGCTCGGTTCCGACATCCTGCCGCCGCTCCCCCGCGACGCTACCGACCGTAACCGTACTTCTCCGTTCGCATTCACTGGCAACAAGTTCGAATTCCGTGCACCGGGTTCCAGCCAGTCCTGCTCTGAACCGAACGTAATCCTCAACACCATCGTTGCAGAAGCTTTCGACATGATCGCCGACAAGATGGAAAAGGTTTCCAAGGCCAACTTCCACAAGGAACTCCAGAAGCTCTTGCAGTCCATCATCAAGCAGCACAAGAAGGTTATCTTCAACGGTAACGGCTACACCGACGAATGGGTTGCTGAAGCTGAAAAGCGCGGTCTCCCCAACATCCGTACCACCATGGAAGCCCTTTCCGCTCTCACCAAGAAGGAAAACGTTGCTCTCTTCAAGAAGTACGGCGTGTTCAACAAGATCGAACTCGACTCCCGTTACGAAGTCAACCTGGAAGACTACCACAAGCGCGTGGACATCGAAGCTAAGGTCGCCTACGACATGGCTAAGAGCATCGTCCTCCCGCAGGTGATCAAGGCCTACTCCGAAGCCCTCAAGGTGAACGAAATGGCTGTGAACCAGGGTCTCATCGCCGTGGATTCCTACGCAAAGGAACTTGGCGAAGGCTACAAGGCTCTCGTGGACGAAATCGCAGTCATGGAAAAGGCTATCGCTGGCAAGCATCAGCTGAAGCTGGAAGCTATGGTCTCCCTCCGCAAGGTTGTGGACAAGCTGGAAGGCATCATCAGCGACGAACAGTGGCCTCTGCCCAAGTATCGTGAAATGCTGTTCATTTACTAATGAAAAGCATGCCCACCCGTCGAAGGTGGGTGGGCTAATGCAAGTTCATTTACTAATCAAGAGCTCCGCGATTCCAAGAATTCGAACCTCATAAAAATGAAAGACGCCCCGCATTCGCGAGGCGTTTTTCTTATTGAGCACGCTTCACGCAACGATCGCCACCAGCCAGGAACGCAAATAATTACACTTTTTGTAAACAAAAGTCTTTATTTTACAAATTATGTAACATATCGTTTTTACAATTCTTTGTTTTTGACCTAAAAACCGCCTTTGCACCTTGGCACGGATATTGCATATAAAAGCCGTTGTGATTACAAAAAGTGTAAACTAAGAAGAAAACACAGGGAGAGACCGAAAGGTCTATAAATATTATGGCATTACAGTACCAGTATAACGGCAAGACGAAATTCATTATTGTTACCGGGGGTGTCATCTCCGGAC
>JAKSIC010000004.1 GCA_024399015.1 Fibrobacter sp. | reverse complement strand
TGTCGTTAAACATGGCGGCGTTCTCCTTGACTATAATATCGGCATACTTTCAAGGTTTGTCAAAAATTAGGAGGTTCCTATTTTTCAGTTTCTCGGCATTTTGGATTGTCTTTAAATATCGTAAACCATTCATTCTCTGGCAGGCGGTTGTCTGGCATGTGAATATAAATTCGTGAAACCGAGGTTCCGATATAATTGTTTAAGCACAATTCTTGCTTTCCATTCCAAAAGGCTTTAAAGGAAACGATATCCCCTTTCTTTATCGTATATTCGATATTCAAGGTTTGGTAAGGAACTCCTTTATTGTACCATACAATTTCGGTTGCCGGGTCGAATTCGTCTATAAGAACTTCGTAAGAGGGTATTGGATTCTTAAAGTCGAATCCTCCTGTTTTTAAAGCGTATCTATAATCAAAATTATATTCGTAAGGAACGACGCTTTTGGCAGGAGTATTTTTGTAAGCGACAATCTGGAAATCCTTTGGGGACACTCCTTCAGGAAAATCACCGACAACAACAAAAAACGGCTCAATCTCAATTTCTGGGGGTAGCCTATCTACATCTACATAGGACGATGAAGCTGAGCTGAAGATCCCTCCACAAGAAGCAAGAAGAAATATTGCTAATAAGAGTAAGGCTTTCATTTTACTTCAACCACCCATTCATATCGTGATTTCAGAAAAGTTACATGCGTTGTTTTGTCAAGAATGTTCTTTACAACGAACTCTTTTTTTTCTGCATCGCAATATGCTTGTATTCCGCGGTAGGCAATTCCTTCTCTGTACCAAATTACATAATAGTTGTAACCGCGATATCCTTCCCAAAGTTCATCGGGATCGCATGTCATTCGCCCGTATCGTGTAAATTGGATTTGTCTTACATTTTTATAAATCGTTGCGCTATGCCATTCCACATCCTTGTCGCTTAGAGGACAATCCCCAGGGCAGTCCGTTTGTGCATAAACAACGACGGATTCTTTTTCTATGGTTGCATTTTTCGGCAGGGATTCGTTAATGCGGATTAGGTGTGATGGAGGATGACAACCCATCAGGCTAAAACAGAAGAATAGCAAAAAAAATGATGCTATGAATTTTGGCATGTTTCCTTGTTTAAGCGATGAATGTTTGTTGTGATTCCTTACAAGCTATTCACTGCTTCGAACAGCTGCATCATCTTTTCTGCGTTCTTGATGCCGGGAGCGTCTTCAACGCCGCTGGACACGTCGATAAGTTCGGGGGAGAACTTTGCGCAAATGTCGCCGATGTTCTCGGGAGTGATGCCGCCGGCGAGCCAGAAGGGTGTTTCGCCTGCTTTTTCGCGGAGCAGTTCTTCGGGAATGCGCTGGCCGGAACCGCCGGGGATGCCTTCTACCTTGGCGTCCAGAAGAACGCGGGGCTCGCCGTGCTTGCGGATGGCGGCGAAGTTTTCGAAGTCTTCTGCGGAACCGATGCGAAGGGCGTTGTAGTAGGGGAGTGTTGCAGGAACGTCACCCTGGAGGAAAGTACGACCGATAGGGGCCATGTCTTGGATTCTATCGCCTTCGGCTCCAGAATGACTATCAATCGTTCCCGGCTTGCTTTCTGCTGTCATTCCCGGCTTGCCTTCAGTTGTCATTCCCGGCTTGCCTTCAGTTGTCATTCCTGGCTTGCCTTCAGCTGTCATTCCCGGCTTACCTTCAGCTGTCATTCCCGGCTTGACCGGGAATCTTGCTGCTAGATTCTCGCTTTCGCGAGAATGACATTCGGAATTGTCGTTGTGAGAATGACATTCGGAGGCGTCTACGGGAATTGCGTCAAATGCGGGTGCTGCAAATCCGTGGAACTGCACTGCGTCCAGAACACCTTCGGCGGCAAGCTTAATGGCGGTCTTGCCTTCTTCTGTGGTTGTCTCGGTAATGACGCCAACAAACAGGGGGCAAAGCTTACCTTCGGCTTCGTATTCGCTACGGAGCAACTGGGTGAAGTTGCGGACAAAATTTTCGTTGGTCAGACGCTTGGTGTTGCTGAAAACGAAGCCCAGCATGTCGGCGCCCATTTCGGCGGCGGCAAAGCCGTCCTCTTCGCGAGTGATTCCGCAAATCTTGACCATGGGGATCTTGTGGGCTGCGCGTTCTGCGTCGGCGCTTTCCATACCTGCGTCTGCCATAGCAGCGGCGTAGGCGGCGCGCTTGGCGTCACGGCGCTCTGCAAAGGTTTTCCAGAAGTCACCGCGGCGGTTATCTTCTGCTTCACCGAAGGCGCGGACCAATTCACGGGCCAGCGGCGGGTTCTTTGCCACGGCTTCGCCAACGAGAATTCCCTTGAAGCCCAGACTGCGGGCGAATGCGGCATCGGCAGGAGTGTGTACGCCACTTTCAAAAACTGCCTTTGCCGGCAACTTGTTGCGGATAGCTGCAGGAACCATGGGGTCGATGTGGAAGGTTGCCAGGTCGCGGGAATTTACGCCTGCAACGATGGTGCGTTCGGCACTTTTCGCTGCGTCCCCAGCGGCTTCCTTGTCCAATGTTTCCAAAACAAGATTCAGCTTTCTCAGGTCATCCGGTTCACGAACTTCCACAAAAGCCTGCATCTCGAAACTCTGGGCGCGCTTGGCCATCTTGATCAGCTGTTCATCATCCAGGATGCGGGCGATCAAAAGAACGGCGTCGGCACCGCAGCGGTAGGCGATATCGATTTCGTCTTCGAACAGCAAGAAGTCCTTACGGAGCACGGCGCACTTCTTGGTTCCCAACTTGTCGGCGGTTGTATCGCCGTTATCCACGGCCTTGGCTACAGTAATCAAGTCGGCCAAAGTACCTTTGAAGAAGTTGGTTTCCGTCAAAACGGAAATTGCCTGTGCGCCAGCAGCGGCATAAGTGCATGCCAAATCCGCAGGAACCAAGTCCGGGGCAATGTCCCCCTTGGAGGGCGAAGCTCGCTTGACTTCGAGAATGGGACCCGGACGGCCGAGAAATTCGCAACGGCCAACGGTACGCTTTTCGGGAATGTCAAAGCCAAAGGTGAGACCAAGGCGTTCAATGTCTGCACGTCTCTTGTCAACAATCTTCTTTAAAATATCTTCGCTCATTTATAGGTTCCAGGTTCGAGGCACGAGGCGCGAGGTTCCAGGTTCGAGGCTCCAGGTACGAGGTTTGATGCTCGAAGTGCTGGGCGCGGGGCTTGAAATTTTACCTGTAAAATTTAGAAAAAAAGAAAAATGAAAAATTGCGTTGGAAAATCGGCTTGCGTATTTTTGCATCAGGTAATGACCACCGGTGAACGAATCAAATTTGACCATGCGGTATTCCATAAATACCTTATGAAGGCCCTCTATTTTTACGAGGATTTTTTACCGATTATCCGTGCTTGCCGTGCCGAAAAAATAAAGAGGTTTGTCAATGGAAATTATTGACAACAAAATAATTTACTCCATTGTCAAGAATAACCTGAACGATTTCGTTGAATTTGCGGCGAGCATTGCCCGCTTGTAAGGGCTGAGTTAGCACTTGTCTGTTGCGCTTATCTATAAAAAAACATATATTCCTATTTATGGACAACCTCCATTTCGCCCTAGGAGTTTTATATGCGTAAAAAGATTTCTCTGATGCTTCCGCTACTTTGTGCCCCGTTGGCCTTTTGGGCCTGCGGTGACGGCGAATCCAGTTCCGGAGCTTCTGCAAATGGCTCCGTATCCGAGTCCGATTTGGTTGTTGCGACACTTGCCTGTTTGCAGCGGCAAGCGCGAGGGCGCTACCGCCTACGTGAAGGATGAAAAGACTGCCTACATCTGCGAAGACGGCAAATGGATTTCCGATGACGAAACGGACGGCGACGATTCCTCGTCGAGTGTCAAGCCGGGCAGTTCCTCTTCTTCTGTCAAGCCCGGTTCCTCCAGCAGCAAGAAGGACGACCCGATGTCCAGTAGCAGTGTAGTTAGCTCTAGTAGCGAAAAGTCTTCTAGCTCTGTAAATTCTTCGTCATCGATTGAATCCAGTTCTTCTTCAAGTGTCACCCTGAGCGACGTCGAAGGGTCTAGCAGCTCTGCGATAAATGTTGAATCTTCCAGCAGTAGCCGCGGTCTTTTTGATATGACGAAGGATGAATTTCTGAATCCGGAAATCACCTACGGCACTATGACTGATGCACGCGACAATAAAACCTACAAGACTGTAAAGATTGGCGATCAGGTGTGGATGGCCGAGAACCTGAACTACGCAGATTCTACAAAGACGCCGAGCCTGAAGGGCAATTCCTGGTGCTATGACAATAAGACTGAGAACTGCGATGTAGTCGGTCGCCTTTACACTTGGGCTGCGGCCATTGACTCCGTTGCCTTGGCAAACGATGCGGACAATCCTCAGACTTGCGGTTATGGTAAGACCTGTACGCTGCCGACAGTTGTTCAAGGCGTGTGCCCCGAGGGCTGGCACCTGCCGAGTTATGATGAATGGCAGACCTTGTTCACAGCGGTGGGTGGCTCTAGTAAGGCGGGTACGGCACTCAAGTCGCAGACCGGCTGGAAATCGCAGACGGGCGATGCTGCCGATAGGGATGCCTACGGCTTCTCCGCGCTCCCTGCAGGCGACAGGGACGGCAGTGGCCATTTCTACGATGCCGTCAGCAGCGCCTACTTCTGGTCTGCTAGCGAGAGCGGTAGCAGCTACGCCTATAGCGTGCGCTTGCGCTACAGCAACGAGGGTGCCAGCATGGACGGCGGCTATAAGAGCTACGGTAACTCCGTTCGTTGTCTCCAAGACTTCAACTAAACTTTTACCTAAAATAGGTTGTCTAATTCATTTTATTCAATTTGCTTGCTGTATTGAATAAAAATTAACCTTTTTTATTCAATATGATTGTTTTGTTGACTAAAAATGCTATTTTTAAGGCATGAAAAGTGCCATGCTCAATCAGCGAAAAGAACGGGACCGCCTTTTGGCGGAGCCTTACCTTACACGTCAAACAGTGTATGATTTTGATGCTTTGCTCCAGAGCCCGAACATAAAGTTGTTAACGGGGCCTCGTCGCGTGGGAAAATCCACCCAGGCTATTTTGATGCTGCGCGGGAAGAATTTTGCTTACCTGAATTTCGATGATAATGAATTGCTAAAAGGCTGGAACGAGGAACAGGCGGAAATGCTGCTGAACGAGGTGTACCCGAATTTTCAGTATCTTTTGCTTGATGAAGTCCAGAACGTAAGTGGCTGGGATGTTTGGGTCGGAAAGCTTTTTCGTCGTGGGTACAACCTGGTTATAACAGGTAGTAACGCCAACATGCTTTCGGGAGAAATGGCAACCGTGCTTACGGGCCGATATCTTGAAATCAAGATGCTGCCTTTTAGTTTGTTTGAAGCAAACGCGTTTAATCGGGAATTGACTAAGGACGATTATCTTAAAAACGGGGGTTATCCAGAAACGGTGTCGCATCGGGCCATAACGCAAACATACTTGCAGACACTATTCGATTCCATTGTGTACAAGGATGTGGTCCGCAGGCACAAAATCCGAAATGTTACGGACCTGAACAATGTGGCTACATTCCTTCTTGCAAATTTTACGGGAACATTTAGCTACAACGATGTGGCGGATGACCTTGGCCTTTCCAGTGTTGCCACGACAAAAAAGTTCATGGACTATTTGCATGAGCCTTTCCTGTTCTATTATCTGGATAGATACAACAACAAATTGAAACTAATGAAAAAGGCTCCGCGCAAGGTCTATGTGGTTGACAATGGCTTTGTTTCGTCGAGGGCGTTTAGCCTTAGCGAAAATCTGGGAAAACTTCTGGAAAATCAAGTCTTTATTGAATTGCTTCGCCGTGGGTACGATACCGAAAAATCCTTGTTCTACTACCATTCCCGCAATGACAAGGAAACGGATTTTGTAGTTCGTGAAGGTAACAAGGTAAAGCAGCTAATTCAAGTTTGTTACGAGATGTCGAACGAAAAAACAGAAAAGCGAGAGGTGGGTAGCCTTGTGGAATGCGCCGGCGAACTGAAGTGCGATAACCTTACCATTGTAACATGGAATGATGAACGGCTCATTGAAAAGAACGGGTATGCTATTAAGGTTGTTCCCGTGGAAAAATTTTGAATGAGATTTTATTGTTTCCAAGACTCCAACTAAACTTTTACCTAAAATAGGTCTTTTAGAACTAAATATTTATTAAAAGGTGGTTGTTTGATTACCTTTTTTACGAAATTTTTGCTACTTTAGATGGCGTGAGATACCTAACATTAGAAAAAGCCATTGATGCGTGGAGAAAACTCCTGCCTATTTCAGATGAAAATAGGGCCCGTCTTGCTCGTCGTTTTTCCGTTGACTTCAACTATAACAGCAACCATATCGAGGGGAACACCCTTACTTATGGACAGACGGAAATCCTTTTGCTGTTCGGGAAGGTTATTGGTGAAGCGAATGTGCGGAGCGTTCAGGAGATGGTGGCCAGCGAAGTTTCTCTCAAGATGATGGTGGCTGAAGCTAAAATCAAGGAAACTCCACTTACACAAAATTTTATACGAGGCCTGCATCATACTCTATTGCGGGAGGATTATTCCGTTCATCGGGAACTGCCTGGTGGAATGCAAGTCGGGTATGTGGTTCACGCAGGGCAATACAAGACTCGTCCAAATAGTGTCATTACGCGTTATGGAGATCGGTTCGACTATGCGTCACCAGAAGAAACTCCGGCACTGATGACGGATTTGGTGGATTGGTATAATGCTGCAGAAAAAGAGGGGAAGTTGTCTCCTGTGGAATTGGCTGCGCTGTTCCATTATCGGTATATTAGAATCCATCCATTTGAAGATGGAAATGGTCGAATCGCTCGTTTGCTAGTCAATTACATTTTGGCGAAACATGATATTCCCATGGTAGTTGTTCGCAGTCGAAAGAAAGACGAATACCTGGAAGCCTTGCATGCAGCCGATTTGGCTGTAGGTGCTGCGCCGACATTAGGCGCGAATGCCTCGTTGCGAACTATCGCTCCATTTCTCAAGTATTTTAAGAATATGGTGGCGCAAGAAATTGATGGCGATGTCCGCTTTCTTACAAAGTGTGGTGAAGATATCTGGTGGTATGATGGCGAGTGCGTTGAATTTCGCACCCCGAATTATGGCCGTATTTTGAACCTTATGCAAAGTGAACCGGTTTTGACGCTAGCCGATATTCAGCGAAAACTTGGTATTCGAATTTCAGCGGTTAACAAGCTGGTTCAGCACCTTCTTGATTGTCATTATATTGAACGCGGAAATGATGTTGGCAAATGGCATGTGTTTATCGTGCCGTCAGTTTAGAGACATTGCCCAATCTCCTGTTTTTGATGACTTTTGACGAGTAAAAAAACTCCCCACCACAATGGTTGGGGAGCTTGCTTTTTTAATGGTGTGTAGGGTCTAGCTATTGCTTGCAGCCTTCACGGCTTCGATGGTCTTCAGTACGGAGCCGTCTTCGATTGCCTTCATGGCCATGTCGTAGCCTTCCTTGATGGTTGCGGCCTTCTTGCTGATGTAGAGGGCGGCGCCAGCATTCAGGGCGCAGGCGTACTTGATGCCCGGGCGGCCCTTGCCGTTGAGCAAGTCCATAGCCAGCTTGAAGTTCTCTTCGCCGGTGCCACCTGCCAAGTCGTCTTCGTCCACAGCGGGAACGCCGAAGTCCTTGGGGTCGATGCGGTAAGTCTTGTACACGCCATCTTCCAGAATTTCTGCGATGGTGGTGGGGACGCAGGGAGAAATTTCATCGTAGCCGTCGTCGCTCAAGGCTACCATGACACGCTTTGCACCCAGGGCATGTGCTGCCTTGGTAAAGGGTTCCAGCACAGCTTCGCTGTAAACGCCCATGCAAAGGTACTTGGCTTCTGCCGGGTTGGTGAGAGGTCCGATGAGGTTCATGATGGTCTTGATGCCAAGGCATACGCGAACAGGGCCTGCGAAACGCATGGCGCTGTGATAGACGGGAGCCATGAGGAAGGCGAAGCCGGTCTTTTCCAGAACTTCTGCAGCCTTTTCCGGAGTCATATCCAGCTTGAAGCCTGCGGCGGTATAGAAGTTTGCTGCACCGGACTTACTGGAAACGGCGCGGTTGCCGTGCTTAGCAATCTTACAACCGCAGGTAGCTGCGATAAGGCCAGACATGGAGCTCACATTGAAGCTGCCCTTGCCGTCGCCACCGGTACCCACGATGTCGGTGAGCTCGTCGCCAGCAATGGGGAACTTGCGCTTCTTGCGGCTGAGCACTGCGGCGCAGCCTGCGATTTCGTCGGCCACGGGACCCTTGCAGGAAAGTGCCGTAAGGATGGCGGCCATCTGGCGTTCGTCCATGATGCCATCGGTCAGGTCGTCCATGAAACGTTCTGCAGTTTCGCGAGAAAGATCCTTGCCAACCATGAGGGTGTTCAGGATGCCGCGAACGTCCAGAGGATCGCGACGGTAGTTGAGGAATGCCTTGAAGAATTCGGCTTCCTTGCCGCTGGCGATGGATTCCGGGTGGAACTGTACGCCTTCGATATCCATGGTCTTGTGACGAATACCCATGATGTCGCCGTCGTCGGCGCGGGCGGTCACTTCAAATTCCGGCGGGAGAGTGGATTCGTCGATGACCAAGCTGTGGTAACGAGTAAAGGGATTCTTCTTGCCGATGGTGCGGAACAGGCCCTTGCCGTCGGTGTTGATGTCTTCCACGATGCCGTGCTTGATAAACTTTGCGCCAACGATCTTTGCGCCGAAAGCGTAACCGATGGCCTGGTGGCCAAGGCACACGCCCAGAATGGGGAGCTTGCCGGCGAAGTGCTTGATGGCTTCAACAGAGATGCCTGCATCTTCAGGGCGACCCGGACCCGGGCTCACAATGAGGCGGCTGGGGTTCAGTGCTTCGATGTCTGCGATGGTGCATTCCTTGCTGCGGAGCACGCGGATTTCTTCGTTAGTGATCTTGGCCAGAGCCTGGTAAACGTTATAAGTAAAAGAGTCGTAGTTGTCGATTAAAACGATCATGATAAAAAAGTGGTTAGTGGTTAGTGATTAGTGGTTGGTGATAAGTAGTTAGTGGTTAGTCGTTAGTGGCTTGTGATTGGTATCTGTCATTCACTGTTTACTAACCACTGTTTACTAATCACTACCTACTTCCTTCGAGAACTGCGCGGACTGCGCCCAGCTTTTCGTTAGTTTCTTCAAATTCGCGTTCTGCGTTGGAGGCAGCCACAATGCCACCGCCAGCCTGCAGGCTAATCTTCTTGCCCTGCTTCAGACAGCAACGGATAGAAATGCAGAAGTCCAGGTCTCCATCGGATTCGATGTAGCCCACTGCGCCTGCATAGAAGCGACGCTTGACTTTTTCCAAACCAGAAAGAATTTCGATGGCGCTGATTTTGGGAGCGCCGCTTACCGTACCTGCGGGGAAGCTGGAACGAAGTACTTCGATGGACTTCTTACCAACGCTTACCTTACCCTGAACGTCAGAAACCAGGTGGATCACATGGCTGTACTTTTCGCATTCCATGTACTTCACTGTATCAACGGTGCCGGCGGTGCAGACGCGGCCAAGGTCGTTGCGGGCCAGGTCCACAAGCATCAGGTGTTCTGCCTTCTCCTTGGGGTCGGCCTTCAGTTCCTTCATCAATTCTTCGTCTTCCAGGTCGTTCTTGCCACGGCGGCGAGTACCTGCGATGGGATGGATGGTGGCAATGCCATCACGGACGCGGACCAGGCTTTCCGGGGATGCGCCGATGAACTGGTGAGTACCGTAGTCCAGGTAGAACATGTACGGAGACGGGTTCACGGAGCGGAGACGGCGGTAAATGTCCAGAGCTTCGATGTCGCTTTCGAACTGGATGCGGCGAGAAGGCACGGCCTGGACGATGTCGCCAGCCACAATGTGCTTCTGGAGTTCCACAACCTTTTCGGTGTATTCTTCCTTGGACTTGGAAAGATCGGTAACGGTAACGCCCTTGGCCACTTCCTGTTCCGGAGCCAGGTAGCTGAAGTCCATGTCGGCCAGACGCTTCTTCACGTTGTTGATGGCGGCCGGCAGGTCAATCTGGTGTTCTTCATAGTTCAGGGCGAACAGGTGAAGCTTTTCGGTGTAGTGGTCAAACACGATGTAGATGTGACCTACCATGAATTCGGCTTCAGGAATGTTCAATTCGTCAACCTGTGGTGCCAAGTGGATGGTATCGCAGCGTGCGCAGAATTCGTACCCCAGGTAGCCCACGCCAGAGGAGGGAATGGGAATCTGGTTAGGAGGCACGGTGTTTTCTGCAGAAATCTTCAGCAAGGCGTCCAGGATGTCGCCTTCGCCTTCCTTCAGGAAAACGCTTTCCTTGCCATCGACGACGATGGACACGTCCTTTTCGTTCTGACGGAGACGGAAGCCTTCGTCCACCATCAGGGTGGAGTAGCGGCTCTTGCCGTGGGCAAAACTTGCGGATTCAAAGATTGCCTTTGCACCCAGTTTCTTACCCAGGGAGAAAGGTGTATAACGTTCGCCGGGGAGGGCGACGTAGATGCTGTCGGTACGAGGTTCTGTCATTTTTCAATCCTTCGTTTTAAACTCGCTGACCCGAGGGCCAAATTCTTTTTGGCGAGGCTTCACGACCCGAAACAGGGTTGCGGTTCCGACCCGGAGGATTTCAATTTGTCTTGGAAAAATTTAAGGCCTCCAGGGAGTCTGGAAGCCTTGCCGCTTTGCTCTTACGCTTTTGACGCGCGATACAATTTGCAAATACCAGACTCTATGTTAGAGTCCGCGCCACCATCGGCCGTCGAATGCAACTGTAAGAGCATAAATCATCTTCATGTCCAAAATTTATGAATATCCCTACCTGTTGGCAAGGGATTTGCTGGAATTAAGGTAAAAAACTTGTTTTTTTAACAAAGCATTTTGTAATTTAGGCCAACAGCTTAAATTGGGCTGTTTTTCTATATCCCTGGCCGGGCGCCCGTGGCGATTGAGCCGAACCGAGAGGGATTTTTGTTCCAACATACGTTTTTTAGTGGACCAGGTTTGAAAAAAGCCTGTTTTGTGGTGCTTTTGCTGCTTTTTTCCCAGGGGTGGCCTAAAAATAAGGGCGAATTTGCTCTGGATTTCGTGGATACGCCCATTACGGAGGTGGTTCGGGCTGTTTCCGTGGCATACAATACGTCCATTCTTGTAGATGAAGGTATAGAAACCAGGGTGACATTTCATTTGGAGAACTCTGATTATTTTGATGGCTTGTCAGCATTGTGTCTGGCGAACCATTTGGAATTGCATCAGGAAAATGGGGTACTGCATATCCGCAAAAAGGTGAATCGGGGAGAACATGAATTTACGTTGTCTGATTCCTTGGTGAGTTTGTCTGTGAAGGACAAGGATGTTCGTGAATTTGTTCATGAGTACTCTATGAATTCGGGGTTGAATATTTTGGTTGCTCCGGAGGTGATCGGAAAGGTTTCCGGTGAACTTCGGAATATGAAGGCGAAAGATGCTTTTGTGAAGTTGATAACTACGGCCGGTTTTCGGGTGAAACAATCCAAGGATGTGTTGGTGGTTTTGCCTCAGGAAGTTGGGGTGTCTAAATCCGGTTCGTCGCAGTCGGGTTCATCGCCGAAGTCAGATAATATAAAGTTGGAGCAGATGGATGGTCGTTTTGCAGCGGAAATTCATGATGCGTCTTTGGGAGATGTTCTGCAAAGTCTTGCAGAAACGGCTGATTTGAATTTGGCGGTGTATGGTGACATCCGTGAAAATGTGAACTTGAAATTTGATGATGTGGATTTGAAAACTCTGGTGGATGCGCTGTTTAAGGGACACCGCTACAGCTATGCTCTGGACTCCAATAATTTGTTCGTGTCCGAAGGCGGAATGCGGAAGGCTCTGTCTTATACGAAACTTTATCCTTTGAAACATTTGCTTGCTGAAAAAGCGTTGAGCCATTTGGCGAAGTTTTCCCCCAGTGCGGAATTTACTGCAGCGGAGGTTAAGGAGCAGAATGCCTTGTTGCTGGGTGGTTCTGATTACGAAATCAAAATGGCAGAAAATTTATTGCAGCAAATTGATGTGCCAGCCATTCAAGTGACGCTGAGTTGTATTGTGGTGGAATTCAAACGGGGAAAGAATTTCGAAATCGGATTGCATGGGGGCTCCGGCAGAAAAACAGGGGAGTATAACATCGGTGCCCGAGGGTTCCTTGATTTTGTGGACAAGGATTTTTCTGTGTCGGGCGCTTTTGGAAAAATCGGTCTGTTGCCGGATCGTTTTGAATTGGAATTGTCCGCTATGGAGGAACGTAACGAGGCCGAGGTTTTGGCCCGCCCGCGACTGACAACGTTGAATGGAAATAAGGCTGAACTGAATGTGACCAATACGGTTTATTATCTGGTGAGTCAGGTAACGGCCGATGGATTCCCCATTACAGATTACCGTTCCTTTAACGATGGTATTTCTTTGGAATTGACGCCGTCGGTGACGCGGGAAGGCGTGATTACGCTGGAGGTGTCTCCGGAAATCAAGACCGCGGGCCGCAGCACTGGAGACGGCCCCCGCGATATCAGTACCCGCAATTTAAAGACGGTAGTTTCCCTGAAGGATGGCGAAACCCTTTGCTTGGGTGGGCTGATTCGTAAGAATAAATCGGAAGTGCGTTCGGCGGTTCCTTTTCTCGGGAGCATTCCTGTGATTGGACAATTGTTCAGTTATGTGTCCGAGGTGGAGGAAGAAAATGAGTTGGCCATTTTTATCACACCGAAGTTGGAACGGTAAGGTATGAGTTTTTTGAGTGGTGTGAATTTGTTGGGTGCGAAACTATTGAATGGTGCGAAACCTGTGCCGGCACGCATGTGTACTTGGGAAATGGTAACAACCTTTGATGGACACCCTTCGGAAGAACAACTGTTGAAACAATTTCATTTGGACTTTCCTCAGATTGATGTTTCGAAGATTTTAGTGACTTTAATGACTTCGCAGAATTCTCCGGAAGGCCGTAAATTGCGGTACTTGGTGATGATGCCGGAATGTGAAGTGGGGGAGAAATATCGTGGCTTTACGAGAATTTTCTCAAGTTGTTTTTCGAAACGATTGGTGCCGCGACAAGCGTGGTTGTTCGGCTGGGCAGATCAGCATTTTCCCGACGTTAACGGAAATTGTTTGTTCTGGAAAATCGTAGATGGCGTGCTCTACATCTTGGTGTTCTTTGAAGGACGGCTTTGCCATTGGTCCGAGGAAATTGGATATGGCTTGGAAGAGGAGGATGCCCAAAGGGGGATGGTAGAAAATCGTCTGGAACGTTTTAGAAAGTTCCTGAATACGGATGCTTTGTTTTCTAGGGTGGAAAAATTTGCAGAAGTTGGAATGGATGAGGATAGGCTTGATGTCCGCGGGGGTGTTTGCGAAAGACGACTTTTCAAGAAGGCGGTGAAGGATTCCTTTTGGAAAAATATTGATTTGCGAAAAGTGGGGAAGGAATTTGTGTTGGCGGAAGGTTTGCCGCATAAAATGGGGTTATACGGTGGATTGTTGTTGGCTGTTGTGTCCCTTGTACTTGTTGGGTTCGGCATGGATGTGGTGTTGAAAATTATGATGAATTTTGGAACGGATTATGTGAATGAAAAAATGGTGGATGCGATACCTGTGGAATTAGATGTGCCGGAGTTGGTTGAAATCTTGGAGGAACGAAATGTGAGTTTTCGAGAGGAGGTTCCTAAGCCTCGAAAAGAGATTTCTTATGAGGAAAGTCGGCCGACTTGTATTTTGCCGGAAGTTCATTTGAAGGGAATTGTGGGGGAGAAATTGTTTGTGGCAATTGTGGATATTGCCGAGCCTGCGAAAACTTTTTTTGTTGGGGATTCGCTAGGGAATTTTATGGTGCAGGAAATTGAACGGACTCAAGTGCAACTTGTCTGCGGGGATTCTGCCGCTGTGATTTCGATGAGGTAAATATGGTGCTTGGTGCGCTTGTTTTGAGGTGCCGCGGTGCGGTGCTGCCCCTTGTGCTAGGGATTGTTCTTGCGGTGACCTGCATGCTGACGGCGCTTTTGCGGATGCCGGGAGGCGTGGGCAGAATTGCCCTGCGAGAGGCGGAAAGATTGCAGGATATTTATGACGGGGAGTCGGCTATTCTTGCGGAACTGAGCGGTTTTCCGCAGGGTTATTTTGAAGGAAACGATTGGGGATGGAAACTGCCTGAAGTTACGAAGGAAATGCGTGGGCCTTGGATGGAATATTCTGCGGGCAACGTGAGGGCCTTAACTGGCATTGCAATAGAAGGCTTGAGTCGTCTTGCTTATGGCCAGCGGAAATTGATTGCAGACGGCCTCCGTGAGAATCTGAAAAAGGAAATCTTGATGGCGCCCAACCTGCAGGCGAAATCGGGCAACCGCCGGCTTTTCGGCGGCGCTACTTCTATGAGCTTGATGGTGCAAGATGGAGACCTTTATCTGGACGTGTCAGGAAACGCCGCCTGCGGGAACTTTTATTCAACCGGCAGTCTCACGCTTCGGGGCTCCGCACGTTACGACACCCTCCGGCTATATTCCGCGGGCCCGCTGCTGATCGCCGGCAGTATAACCGCCCGCTACCTCGAAGCCTACACCGCCGCCGAGGCGGACATCTCCCGCAGCGAGTTTCTTTCGCACATTCAGGATCCGCGAGGCGGAACCTTCTTGCGGGACTCCTCCGTTGCGGTCATCGTCGCGCAGTTCGGTCCCCAAGGTTCTCCCTCCGTTTTCGCAAAGCCGCTGCTCCCTGCATTCATGGACGGCAAACACGTTCCCTTTCAATGGTTCCTGCAATGAATTCCCGCGGTTTTACCTTGATGGAAGTCCTTGTGGCTCTAGCAGTTCTTGGAGCGTCCTCTGCAGTTTTCTTCCGCTACATAGAAGGCTTCCAACACCAGCGGAATATTGAGCGTGATCAAGCCAAGGCTTTTATCTGTTCCGCAAATGCCATGGAATACTTGGTACAGCACGCTCCCTCCTGCGCGACGGCTCAAAATTTCGCGGTCTCACAAAATGTTGCGATCTCACAAATCGTTGCGGCCTCTGCCCAAAGCGCGAACGTCGATTGCTCCTCCACGTCCTATTCCTTGTCCAAAGTCCCCGGTGTCGCACCTTTGCTCATTGCAACAGTCTACACCGAATCCATCCATCCCGTAAAGCTCCGGAGGCTCATCCCGTGCGCCAAATCAAAGCCACGCTGATCAACCATAAAGTCCGCAAAGGCTATACCCTCATAGAGCTTCTGGTTGCTCTGGCTGCGGCCTCTATTCTCTGCGCCTCAGCCCTGCAACTCTACGGCCGGTTCCACCATCTTACGCTTCATTTCATCAAGGACTACCAGCGGGAATCCTCGGAACTTATCCAACAGATGCACCGTGCGATTCCCTACAGCAAATCCCGTGGCGAAACCATTAAAAGAAAAAATCCCCGGCCTTAGCCAGGGATTAAACTTTCGCGTTTTTAAAGGATTACTTACCCAGGTCCACACCCTGAACGTTCTGATTTTCCTTGCGAGCCTTGCGGACTTCAATCATGTTGCTGATGTAGTGCATGAAGCTCAGAACACCCACAGAGAGGAAGCCGATGGAATAGAGGGCGAGGAACGGTCCGATGATGAACTTCTGTGCGCCGATGTATTCCAACATACCGAAGATGCAGTAAATGCCAACGCCAAGTTCGATGACTGCCTGCCAGGGGAACTTCTGCTTGTAATGGCTGGTGGCCTTCTTCTTCTGGCCGGCACCGCTCTTCGGAGTACGGACGAATCCGCTCTTGCGGCCGGTGATTGCTGCGAACACTGCCTTGGAGTTGCTGACTGCGATACCTACGCCGAGAGCCATGAGGATCGGCATGCTGAGGAGGCGGACCTTCCAGCCGGTGTAGCCGGAGCAGCGCTGAGCAACGAAGTAAAGAACAGAAGGTGCAATTGCAGCGAGGAAGATAAAGCTGAAGCCGACGGTGTATACCCAAGTCGGGAGATGAGCCACCGGTTCAAAGAATGCCAACAGCGGCCATGCGCAGAGGGCAGTGAAAAGCATGCAGGGGTGAATAGAGTAATGAGTGGTATGCAGAATTGCACCGATCTTCACGCGGAGAGGAACGTCAGCCTTCAGAACGCGGGGGAGGATCTTCTTTGCTGTCTGGATAGAACCCTTAGCCCAACGGAACTGCTGAGCCTTGAAAGCGTTGATATCGTTGGGAAGTTCTGCCGGAACGATCACGTCGAACACGAACTTCATCTTCCAACCAGCAAGCTGAGAACGGTAAGAAAGGTCCATGTCTTCGGTCAGGGTGTCGCCTTCCCAGCCGCCACCGCCATAGATGGCCTGCTTACGCCAGACACCTGCGGTACCGTTGAAGTTCATGAAGAGCTTGCCCCAGCTACGTGCGGACTGTTCCACAACGAAGTGACCGTCGATACCGATGGACTGAGCAAGAGTAAGACCGGATTCGGTGCGGTTCAAGTGGCCCCAACGACCCTGGACCAGGCCCACCTGTTCGTCCATCACCATGTACGGAATGGTCTTCAGGAGGAAGTCCTTTTCTGGTACGAAGTCGGCGTCGAAAATTGCGAGGAAGTCACCCTTGGCGATAGCCATTGCTTCCTTAAGTGCCCCAGCCTTGAATTCCTGACGGTTGGTACGGTGAATGAGCTTGATGTCGTAGCCCTTGGCTGCCAGTTCTTCCACCTTCTTTTTGGCTACTTCGTAGCATTCGTCGGTAGAGTCGTCCAGCACCTGGATCTCGTGCTTGTCCTTGGGGTAGTCGATGGCGCAGACTGCTTCCAGAAGACGTTCGACGCAGTTAGCTTCGTTGAACACGGGCAACTGGGTGGTGACCTGCGGCAGGTCGTCCATAGAGTGTTCGCGATAGTACTGAAGAATCTTCTTACGATCGGAAAGGCGGGTGGTGCGGCTGTTCTTGAGGAACAAGTAGATGCTGTAGTAGCAGCTGAAGCCGTAGATGACGAGACCAACGCCCGCGATTACATAAATCACGAACATGATATCCAGTAAGATCGTACTGATTGCCATAAAAACCGTATAACCTGTTTAACACTTTTGCTTTTTACAAAGCTTGGCGCCAAATATAGAAACCATTGACAAAGTTTGCTACATTATAACCGATTTTTTACTTAAAATCTGTGAATATGACGGACAGTTTACAAAATAGCCCCATTGCACGCTGGATTCAAACAAATGAAAAATCTGAGGGTTTTGCGGAAAATCTGCAAAAATTGCTTGCCTTCGCTTGTTCTAACTGGATTCAGCGGGGTTCTGGCGTGATTTTAAGCCCAGAATCGGCCCTGGCCAAAGTTGTTACTGCCCATTTGGACCAGTTTCCGGTGGGGGAATGGCTGGATTCTCCCAAGGACTTTTCTTCTGAAATTGCCGATTTTTGCGAAAAAACAAAGAATTTGGATCTTCCCGAGGTTTTAAAACAGGATTTTCCAACGGAATTGGACTTGCGCGGGGTCGTCTGCCCTAGGAATGCCGCCCGTAGCCGACTTGTTCTGTCGGGACTGCCCGAAGGTTTTCGCATTCATATATTATTAGATGAAGGTTCTCCCATTGAAAATGTGCCCGGTGCCTTGGTTGCCGATGGACATTTTGTGGAAAATCGTGAAAAAAAAGGCAATTTTTGGGTTTTAACGGTGGTCAAACGGGGAATAAGAGTGTAGATTATGATTAGTGGAAAATCGCATTCTTATAATAGGTGACGAACTTTTAGGCGAGCAGGGCGAGGCGGCGAACCGTTTCGCGGAGCTTCTTTTGTGCCGTGAGGCCAACCGTCCTATCCAATTCTTTATTAACGCCCCTGCGATTCAGACTATTCCCCAGTTTGTAGCCCGAGCATCCTCCGACATTATTGGTAAAAAGGCCGGTCGAATGATTTTCGGCCTGGGTCTCAAGGATTTGAAGCGTGGCGGATCCGACTATAACAAGGTTTTTGAACAGTACAGCGCCCTGGCCGATGAAATTATCAGCAAGACCATGTCCCCGCTGCATTTTTTGACCATTCCTACGGATACTTTGCCCATTGCGCCCGCTCAGGTGGGGGCCCTGAACGAAATGATCCTGGGTTTCCGTAACAAAAATCCGGAAAGGGTGAAAATCCTCGATTTTGCCGCTCATGTAGAAGTTTTTAAGGAAAAACAGCTGGAAAGGGGCAAGTTTGGCCGTAGTTTATATACAGAAGACGGCAAACCCACCTCCCTTTGCAATACTTTATTGGCCGTTTTCCTGTACGAAGAGATTATAAAAGAGTTGAAATAAAAGATAAGGAGTAAAAAATGAGCTTAACAGACGATAGTTACGCAAGAAAGATTGCTGCCCAGAGCCGTGCCTGGGACTCTACCAGTGACAACCGTAAGAAGGAACGTACTCCGAGAGAACCTGCCGCCCCGAAGATGGGTGTCTGCGACAAATGCGGCAAGGAAGCCTTGCTCAAGACCTTCCGATTCAAGGAAACCACCGTTTCCAACGGTGCCGCAAGCTTCGGAACGGTCACCAAGCATCTTTGTGAAGATTGCGCTCCCAAGTCTCGAGCCCAGAAGGATGCCGAAGTCCCCCAGATGGACAAGAAGCAGCTGAAGAGTCTCATGCGAGCCGCAAAGAAGGGCCTCCTTTAAGCAAAATTTTCCCCCTTACCAAAAAAGGGGGATTTTTTTAAATTTGGCGCGCTCTTTTAAGAACGGAGAAGCCAAATGTCTAACATCAATGCTAAGGAATCCGTCAAGAAGTTCTTGAACGAATCCGTCGCAACCATCACCCCTGAACTGGTAAAGTCCATCAAGAGGGGTTACACCAAGCAAAACTTGATTAGCGACCTTATGTCCGGCGTTATCGTTGGCATTTTGGCTTTGCCCTTGGCAATCGCATTCGCTATCGCTTCTGGTGTCGGTCCGGAACAGGGCCTTTACACCGCCATCATTGCTGGTTTCACTATTAGCCTTTTGGGCGGTTCCCGCTTCCAGATCGGTGGTCCTACCGGTGCTTTCATTGTGATCGTCTACGGCATCGTTAGCCAGTACGGTTACGATGGCTTGGCTTCCGCAACGCTTTTGGCCGGTATCATCCTGATCGTTTTCGGTCTTGCAAAGTTCGGTGCCATCATTAAGTTCATTCCTTATCCGGTGACCGTGGGCTTTACCGCTGGTATCGCCGTGATCATCGCCCTGGGTCAGGTTCCCAACTTCTTCGGTCTCCGTTTCTTGGCTAAGGACCCTGCCGATGCTATCGGTAAGATCAAGCTTTACGCTTCTTCTCTCGATACCATCAACATCTACTCCGTGATTATCGGCCTCATCGCTCTCGCCGTTTGCATTTTCTGGCCCAAGATTACTTCCAAGGTTCCGGGCTCCCTCATTGCTATTATCGTAGCTACCGTCATTGTCAAGGTTCTTGGCTGGGACGATCCCGTTAACGGCCACGGCGTGATGACCATCGGTATGAAGAACCACATTCCGTCTGGTTTCCCCACCCCGCACCTCCCGAACATCAGCCTGGACATGATGCAGAAGGTTTTCCAGCCGGCATTGACCATTGCTATTTTGGGCGCTATCGAATCCTTGCTCTCTGCAGTGGTGGCTGACGGTATGACCTCTACCAAGCACCGCTCCAATACCGAACTTTTCGGCCAGGGTGTTGCTAACCTCTTGAGCCCCATGTTCGGTGGTATTCCGGCTACCGGCGCTATCGCCCGTACCGCTACCAACATCCGTAACGGCGCTGTTTCCCCGATTTCTGGCCTTGTTCATGCTGTTGTTCTTTTGCTCATCATGCTGGTTCTCGGTAAGTACGCCGAAATGATTCCTATGGCAGCCCTTGCCGCTGTGCTTTTCCAGGTTGCATTCAACATGTGCGGCTACCGCGCTGTGATCAAGATGTTCAAGCTCCCCAAGAGCGACGTCATGGTGATGCTCGTTGCATTCTTCCTCACCGTGGTCATCGACCTGACTGTTGCTATCGAAGTTGGCGTTCTTCTGGCAGCAATCCTCTTCATCAAGCGTATGAGCGAAGTTGCCGAAGTGGACGCAGTTACCGATGCAATCCGTGCTGATGACGAAGAAGTGACCCACAACGAACTTGCACGCCAGGTTCCGAAGGGCGTTATCGTTTACGAACTTGCTGGTTCCCTCTTCTTCGGTGCTGTAGACAAGTTCAAGGAAACCTTGAATCGCATCGCCGTTAAGCCCAAGATTCTTATCCTCCGCATGCGTAGCGTTTCCAGTATCGACGCTGCCGGTATCCAGATGATTGAAGACTTGATGATCCGCTGTAAGAAGGACGGCACCCAGTTGCTCCTTTCCGGTGTGCATGCCCAGCCGGTGGTTGCTCTTACCCGCGCAGGTGTGCTGAAGCAGCTCGGCGAAGAAAACGCTCTCGGTAACATCGACGCTGCCCTCAACCGTGCTCGCGAAATCCTCGGCCTCCCGCTGGTTAGCGACACCTACGATCCGAACCCCACCGTTAGCTGGGAAAAGGGTCTGGACAAGCCCTGGATGCCTGAAGAATCCAACGCTGCAGTGGCTGAAGGCACTCCGGAAGTGATCGCCGAAAAGGTCGCCGACGAACCCGTCTGGAAGATCGAAGAGAAATAAGATGTAGGGGGCCACTGCCCCCTAGACCCCTGCCGGCGTTTGCTACGCAAAAGCCAGGCCGAAAGGGGCTCTGCCCCTTTACGGTTTATACCCCGACAACATAAGGGACCGTCTTGATCGCCGTAGGTTCCGCCGTGCGATTGTGGAATGTAGGGGGCCACTGCCCCCTAGACCCCCGCCTGCGTTTGCTACGCAATTTTGCGAAGATTTGCTGCGTAAGTGAATTGTAATTTTGTGACAGAAATCTCTATGTGCTTGCTGTCACTTTTAAGTTGGAATATTCCGACCTATATTATAGGCATGAAGATCAGCCCGACATTCATTCTCAGCTATGCGACCGTATTCCTCGGTGTTGTTTTAATGCTCGCCGCATTCGTATCGTAGAATATTTCTATCTTAGCGCCCATGTTTAAGATCGGCGTTATGGCTTCTGGCGGCGGAAGCAACTTTAAAGCAATTATTGACCGCATCGGCGAGGGCGACCTTGAAGCTCAGTGCAAGTTCCTGATTACAAATAACGGGGGCTGTGGCGCCGTGAATCATGCGACTACTTATGGGATTCCCGTTTATCATATTTCGGGGAAGACTCATCCGGACCAGGCGGAGTATGAAAAGGCTCTTTGTGCGGTGCTGGATGAACGCCCGGTGGACCTGCTGATTTTGGCGGGTTATATGAAGAAACTGCCGGATTGCCTCATCGAGAAGATGCCGGATCGCATCTTGAATATTCATCCGTCCTTGCTGCCGAAGTTTGGCGGAAAGGGCTTCTGGGGACTCCACGTTCACGAAGCTGTGCTTGCTGCAGGTGAAACAGAGTCTGGCCCCACGGTTCACCTGGTTTCCAATGAAATCGACCGCGGCCGCATCCTTGCACAGCGCAAGGTGCCTGTGATGCCCGATGATACTCCTGAAACCCTGCAGTCCCGCGTTCTGGAACAGGAACACGATATCTTCTGGCGTACCATTAAGGAATACGGCGAATCTCTGCAAAAATAGTTTGCCTCGAGCCTGGAACCTGGTGCCTGGACCCCGAATATGAAGTTTAAGCCTCCTGCATTTGTGGATGGAATTGAAGCCCCCATCGATGGTGAGGTGGCTTTCCGTAGCAATTTCCCGGGAAAGATCATTGTCGGCATCGACGAAGTGGGTAGGGGCCCTTTGGCAGGCCCTGTGGTGGCTTGTGCTGCCGTTCTCAAGTCCCCTGATATTCTGCCGTCCTTGAACGATTCCAAGAAGCTGACCCGCCCCAAACGCGAAGCCATGTACGACGCCGTGAAGGATGCCTGCATTTGCTATGCCATTGCCAGCGCAAGCGTTGCAGAAATTGACTCCATCAATATTCTTGAAGCGGATTTTTTGGCGATGCGCCGCGCCTTGACTGCTCTAGGGATGCCTGGCCTGGAAGTTTCCGAACCGGAAATGCCTGTGGAGGTGAAGGGCTCCTTTGCAGATTGCGTAAGTGCTTTTGGGGCAAGGATTTCCAGCGCGGATTTGTTTACTCCCGCAGCACCTGAAGTGCTGGTCGCTGTGGACGGAAACCTGAAGATTCACGGCGTTCCCGATGAAATCCAGATTCCCGTGGTGAAGGGTGATGGTCGCGTGGCTTCCATTTCGGCGGCCTCCATTTTGGCCAAGGTTTTCCGTGACCGCT
Organism: Fibrobacter sp.; assembly: GCA_024399015.1. Taxonomy (GTDB): domain Bacteria; phylum Fibrobacterota; class Fibrobacteria; order Fibrobacterales; family Fibrobacteraceae; genus Fibrobacter. Next base: position 133,843 of record JAKSIC010000004.1, on the reverse strand, counting down.
ATATGGATGAACTGGAAAAAACTTATCCGGGTTACGGCTTTGACAAGCATGCCGGTTATGGTACCAAGGCTCATTTGTCTGCAATCCGCAAGCTGGGAATGACCCCGGCCCACCGCACCAGTTTCCACCCTAAGGGCCTGGAAACGCCGTAGGGCTCAAGTTAAGTTAATTTTACTGTGATTTTAGACAAATTTCGTGGGCTGTTGTAGTCATTTACAACAACGAAATTTCTGTTTTCTCTTGACTTTCAAAATTCAGTATTTAGATTTTGTGTAGAAATAGAGAATCAGCCTATGTCACGAAAATTACTTGTTTTGCCGGTTTGCCTTTCCCTAGCTTTTATCGCTTGCAAGGACGCCGTTGAAGATCATATCAAGTCCAATAAGATTACTGCAGAGGTGGATCACGATGCTGTAGCCGTGTTCAAGGCTAAGGTTCGTAGCTCCGTTGGTCAGAGTCAGTTCCTCAAGGCAAAGACAGAAACATGGAAAGAACTCCACGTTGGTTCTCTTATTCGTGATAACGACCAGGTCCGTACCGAAAAGGAATCCGAAGTGATTCTCAATACGGCGGACGGTACCGTTTTTATCATTGCCGAAAATTCCAATGTTGAATTCAATGCCGATCTGCAGAGCACCATCAAGGGTGAGGTGAACATCTACATCCGTAACGGTAACATCCAGTTCGATGTCCAGAAGCAGAAGGACAACCAGTTTAATTTCAAGACCGGAACCGCAACTGCATCGATTCGCGGTACTGCAGGTTTCGTGGGTAGTCTCGACGGCCAGATGGTTGCCTCCCTGAAGGAAGGTAAAGTGGAAGTCAAGGACGCCGAGGGTCGTTCCACCAATATTACCCAGAACCAGACTCTTCTCGTGACCAAGTCCGGCGATGCCAAGACCATTCCTCTGGAATCTTCCGGTACAACCGCCTTGTTTGCGGCTCTCGAAGAAATGTCCAAGTCCGGCGCCCTGGACAACATGGAAGAACTTGAAAAGAACCTCCAGGCATTCGATGCCAAGTACGTAGACCAGAAGAAGGAATTCGAACAGAACCTTGAATTCCGTCCGGTGGTTATTCCTAAGGCTATTTCCCGTCCGAACATTACCTTGAAGGCTCAGATGACTCCGGGTGTCTATGTGACCGTGATGGGCCAGACCGATACTGTTCCTGCAAGTGGCGTTTATGAACGTACCTTCAGCTGGGATGAATCTGCAACTGGTACAAAGCGCTTTATGGCTACCTGTAGTAACGGCTCCGTAGAAGTTCCCTGCAACGTGTGGGAAACCGAATACGAACCTGCTGCACCTGAAGCTCCGGCAGAAGAAGTTGTTGAAGATACCTTGGCAAAGGCTGACTCCTTGGCTGTAGATTCTCTGGCTAAGGCTGATTCCGCTGTGGTGGATTCCGCAGCCGCCGCTCCCGCAGAAGTCGCGGTCGCAGAACCGGAAAAGAAGGCAAAGCCGGTTAAGAAGCCCGCTGCAGTCAAGATTCCTGAACCGTTGCCTCCTGAATGGGTTCTGAAGCTTATGGGAAACACCTTGGATCCTCTGGATACCTTGGAAGAGGTTTCCATGAGAAAACGCCAGGCCGTTGGAAATTCTCGCTTCAATATCCTTTTGTACAAGCCTAACTGCTCCAGGGACGATAGCTGCCTGGAAGAAGTGGAATCTGTAACCGTCTATCGCAATGACGAGGAATTGACTGTTTTCCAGGGTGAAAACCTTAGAACGATCAACCCGGTTGACGTGAGCATTGAAAATGGCAAGGTTGACGTTTACAAGGTTGTTGTGAAGATGAACGACAAGAAGCTTGCCGACGTCATGGCGATGAAGACCTTCCAAACAAAAATTGTTTCTTCCAGATAGAATCTGTATAGATTTGTTTTCACATCTGTGTAAGATTTTGGTCACAAACCACTAAAAAGTCCCTAAACGGGGACTTTTTTTGTAGATTATGGCAGGAAGCTTAAAACAAAAGAATTTATGTTTGCTATCTTGTTGAATAACAACGAGTTACGCACCTGATCGGTAGGGAGGTTGTCTTGAACAATTCGATTCCTTTAGTTCAAATGGTTATGCAGTCGGACATTGCTACGATTGTGGTTCTCTGCATTCTGGCTGTAATGTCTCTGGGCTCCTGGGGCATTATCATTGTCAAGTACGTCGTGCACCGCAAGAACAAGCATGCAAACGTGGTCTTTTTCCGCAAGTTCAGCAATGTGACCCAGTTCGTGGAACTTCAGTCCCTTTGTGAAACTGCCGATGACAGTGCCCTTCGCCGTTTGACAGAAGAAGTGCTGAAGGAAGCCTCCAAGTTCAGTAACTTCGTGAGTTACGACTCCATCCAGCACCGCGCCTCCTTGCTGGAAGATACCATTCAGCGTTCCATCGAAGGTCTTCGTTTGGCTGAAGACCGCTACCTGAGCTTCCTGGCTACCGCTTCCAACCTGGCTCCGTTCTTCGGCTTGCTTGGTACTGTGTGGGGCATTATGGTGGCCTTCTTCCAGATTGGTCAGCACGGTTCTGCCGACTTGACCGTCGTTGCTCCGGGTATCGCTATGGCTTTGATTACTACCGTTGGCGGCCTTGTGGTTGCAATTCCCGCATCTGCCGGCTATAACTACTTTACCTCCAATAACGGTCAGAACGAAATTTCCTACTACAACTTTGGTTCCCAGGTGCTGAGCTTGTTCAAGCGCGGTGACTTGCTCGCTCTTGAAGAAGTGGCTGGCTAGGAGGCTTAAGTGAAGCGTAGCCGCGGAAAAGAACTTAAGCAGGAAATGAACCTGACGAACATGATCGATATCGTGTTCGCCATCTTGATTGTGTTCATTATCTGCGCCCCCTTGATGAGTCAGGGTGTCAAGGTGGATTTGCCCAAGGCCGAAGCCCCCACCATGGAACAGGAAAAACTGTTGAAGGTTTCCATCACCAAGAGCGAGGAAATCTACATCGCCGATATGATGGTGGAGTTCAGCAGCTTTGACAATGTTTTCAAGTCTTTGTGGGACGGCAATATGGCTATTGTCATTAACTCCGACGAAGATGTACATTACGGTCTTGTAATGAAGGTGGTGACCCAGGTCCAGAAGCTTGGTGTTACAAAGCTTGGATTCCTTACCATGAATCCTAAGGAAACTCCGGGTAAGAAGTGAGCAATAACGAAAAGGGAAAGATTCAGTATTTCGCTGATGGCGACAATGGCATGATGGTGAAAATCATCGTGTGTGCTGTCGTATTCCATGTCGTTATCGCAGGCATTTGCATTGGTATGCATTATGTGAACTTCAAGTCTGAACCCGAACCCATTCCCGTGTTCGAAATGGTCCAGGTTCAGCAGCAGCAGGTTGCTCCGCCGGCTCCACCAAAGCCGAAGCCTCCTGAACCACCTAAGGAAGTTCCTCCCGAACCTAAGAAGGTGAAACCCAAGCCGGAACCAAAGCCCAAGATTAACGAAGAACTTCCGCCGGAAATCAAGCCGGAAGAAGAAAAGAAGCCTGAGCCCGAACCGGAACCAGAACAAGAACCGCAGCCGGAACCTGATCCGGAGCCGACTCCCGAACCGGCCAAGGATGACTTTGATATCGATGACATGGACTTGCCTGCAGCCGTTGAAGCTCCCAGCTTGAATCCTGTTGGCTCCGTGGATATGGACCCGTTGATGCAGGTCTACCTGGAACGTCTGAAGCAGATTATTATGGGCAACTTTAATCCGCCCAGCAATTTGAATGTGAAGAAGAGTATCAAGACCACGGTGCAGTTTACCATCGACCGCTTTGGTGGAATTTCTGCAATTACGTTGAAACGTTCTTCGGGTAACTCCACTTGGGACCATCTCTCTGTTCGTGCAGTGAAGATTTCCAAGGTGCCGGAACTGCCGTTCAACTTTAGAGCTCCCAGCTTGACTTTGCATTTTAATTTCACTCCGAACTGATCGGTGAATGGGTTGAGGAAATAGAAGAGATATATGAAGTACGTAGCTAAAGCATTCAAGTTTTCCACATTGGCAGCGTCGATTGCCTTTTGGATTCTGTTCTTGTTGCCGACCATGAGCTCTGCTGCCATCGATACGATTGCAGTGGACGTGGGTATTTCTGTTTTCAAGACTATGCCTATTGGCATTGTGCCCTTTACCGAACCTAAGGAAAATATTGAATGGATCGAAGAAAAGCCTCACCAGATCCTGACTCGTGATGCTAATCTTTCCGGTCGTTTCGAAGTGGTGGCTTCTGACAAGTTCAATCTGGCTTTGTTCAGCCGCAACCATGTCAAACACTACGTGACCGGTAAGGTGTCTAAGCTTGAAGGCAACCAGCTCCGTGTGGAATGCTTCTTGTATATTGCTCAGACCAAGGATATGCTCTTGGGCGAAACCTATGTGATTCCTCAGCAGGAATTGCGCAGTGCCATGCACAAGTTCTTTGACCTGGTGATCAAGCGCCTGTGGGGCGAACGTGGCGTAGCGTCCACAAAACTTGCCTACGTTTCCAAGATGGATGGTGTCAAGCAGGTTGTGATTTCCGACTACGATGGCTATCACCGTTCCCAGATTACCCGCGATTCCAGTATCAGCATGATGCCCGTGTGGATGAAGGGTAATAAGGGCCTTTTCTATGTGAACTTCAAGACCAACCGCCCGCGACTTTACCTCAAGAAGTTTGGCGGCTCTGAACAGCCTTTATTCCCTCACTTGGATCAGACTTATAGTCCTGCAGTGAATCCGGTGACCGGCGAATTGCTTTTCTCATCTACTGTGGACGGCAAGACGGATTTGTATATCGGCAACCCGACTACGGGCAAGGCCAAGAAGTTTGCCTATTTGAAGTCCAACCAGACAAGCCCCGCCTGGAGTCCCTACGCTACCGAAGTCCTGTTCACCAGCGACCGTGGCGGTGGTCCGCAGATTTTTGTGATGGGCAAGGATGGTAGCGATATGCGCCGTGTGACTTTCATGGGCCGCTACAACGAACGAGCCAGCTGGTCTCCGGAAGGTGACCGCATTGCCTATACTTCCATGGATAACGGCAAGATGAATATTTATACCTGCGCCTTGGATGGCTCTGACATTGTTCAGCTTACAAGCAATGCCGGTAATAACGAACATCCTACTTGGTCTCCGGATGGCAAGTTGATTGCCTTCTCCAGCAACCGTAGCGGAACGTACCAGATTTACATTATGAGAAAGGACGGATCCAACGTGACCCGTATTACCAACTCCGGCGAAAATACTTCGCCTACTTGGTCCTTCTTCTATGACGATTAAGACTAAAATAAAAGGAAGGTGAATACTATGAAGAACCTCTTGAAGATCGCTGTCGTGGCAAGTGTTGCAGGCATTGTCTTGTCTGCTTGCTCTTCCCCCAAGCCGCCCAAGACTCAGCCCACCCACAAGAAGGCTCCTGTTGCTGCAGAAGCTCAGCAGCAAACCGCTGCCGCTCCCGCTGCTGAACAGCCGGTTGTGAATGCAGACTCCTTGGCTGCAGAACAGGCTCGCCAGGAAGCAGAACGCTTGGAAGCAGAACGCGCTCGTTTGGAAGCTCTCATCAACCAGATCATGAGCGAAGACGTCTACTTTGACTTTGACCGTTCTGAACTGACTGAAAAGGCTAAGGAACTTTTGGCTCAGGTTGCTGAACTCCTAATGAAGGAAACTCGTTTCTCCATCACCATCGAAGGCCACACCGATGCTCGCGGTACCGAAGACTACAACTTCACCTTGGGTGCAAAGCGTGCTATGAAGGTTAAGGAATTCCTTGGCGCCTACGGTATTGACGGCAAGCGCATGGAATCTGTAAGCTACGGTAAGGAAGCTCCGAAGGCTGAAGGCGAATCTGAAGAAGCTTACTCTCAGAACCGTCGTGCAAACTTCCGTGTGAACGTTCGCGACTAATAGCGTTGCCGAAGCGCAAAGGGGCTGCGTGAGAACGCACCCGAACCGATGAATGTTTAATTTGTAAGAGGCGTATATGAAACGTTTGGCAGTACTTGGCCTTGCCGTTTTGACGTTGATGGGATGTAGCAGCATGACTGTGTTGAGGACTAGCGAACTCAAGACAGTGGGCAGACATGTACAGAAGAAAGTACAGGAAACCGTCGTGCAGAAGGTTGATACTGCAGTAATCAAGTTGACTGCAGCTAACGACTCTTTGCGTGCGGAACTTGATTCTACTGTGGCTCGCTTGAAGGCTGCTGAATTTGCACAGAAGCGTATGCAGGCTGAAATTACGATGCTTGCACGTCGCGTTTCCGACGAATCTGAACGCAACGATTCCCGTCAGGAAGAAATCATCTACCGCTTGGATTTGCTCTTGGGTAAGTCTGACAAGATTCTCGCCAAGAAGGTTGTGGTTAGCGGCGCTCCGGCTCCGATTTCCATGGACAGCTTGGAACGTGAAGCTGAAAAGCTGGTAGAAGCGGAAGCTATGTTCAATACTGCTCGCTCCGATTATCATCGTGGTGAATACAAATTGGCATACTCTGGTTTCAAGCAGGTCTATGAAACTATGAAGACCGGCGAACTGGCTGAAAACTCTTTGTACTGGATGGCCATCTGCTTAATCGATGCTAAGCAAATCGACAAGGCTAAGAAGGTCTTTGCCCGTATGGCGGAAGCATTCCCCGTTGGTCAGAAGACTTGCCCGGCTTTGTTCAAGCTTGCAAACCTATACGCCGATGAATGTGATATCGATATGCAGAAGCAGTATTTGCAGAAGATTCTTTCCAACAAGAGTTGTGAAGCTTCTGGCGAATTTGAACAGTCTGCAGAAATCCTCCAGGAATTGCTTGAAAAGAATGAAAACGCTTCTGAAACATGTGTAACCAAGGCCGAACAGGAAGCTGCCATTATTCCGGCAGAAGCTTCTGTGAAGGGCTTTGTAGCGGATACCCCTTCCGCCGCTACTCAGCCTGCCGCTCCCGTGGTTGGCCCTGCTCCGACGCTGACTCCGGTTCAACCCGCAGCAAAGTGATTTTGTCTGTGCGGCGATTGCTCTGCGCAGTAAAATTGACATTCTAGAAGAGAACAAAAAGAGCCGTTAGTTTTTACTAACGGCTTCTTTTTTTTTGCGGGAGAGTCGCTACGGCTCGTCTGCATCGATGATGACGCGTTCAACGGATGCGCCCAAGGTTGCCATCTTGGCTTCGAAATCTTCGTAACCGCGGTCCAGATGATAGATGCGGCTGATCTTGGTTTCGCCTTCGGCAATGAGAGCTGCAAGGACCATGGCCATGCTTGCGCGAAGGTCGGTTCCCATGACTTCTGCACCTTCCAGAGGTGCGCCGCCCTTGATGGTGGCGGTGTTGCCGGTGATGGTGATGTTTGCGCCCAGACGTTCCAATTCAGCGACGTGCTTGAAACGGTCGTTGTAGACGGTATCCTGGATCATGCTGTTGCCCGGGATGGACAAGAGGGTTGCCATCAACGGAGCCTGCATATCGGTGGGGTAGCCGGGGAAGGGAAGAGTCTGGATGGTGATAGGCTTCAGTTCCTGACCGCGGGCATCAACTTCTGCCCAGTCAGCGCCAACATTCACCTTACAGCCCATTTCGCGGAAAGCGTCCAGGGTGGAGGCGATATGTTCAGGAATAATCTTGGTGACCTTTACGCGGCCACGGGTAATGGCGGCGCCGCAAAGGAAAGAACCTGCTTCGATACGGTCCGGGATGGTGTAGCCATTACCGGGGCGGAGAGCTTCGACGCCCTGCACCGTAAGGGTGCGTGTGCCGCGGCCTTGAATCTTGGCACCCATACCGATGAGGTAGTCCACCAGGTTGTCAATTTCGGGTTCCAGGGCTGCATTCTGGAGAACGCTGGTGCCCTTGGCGAGGGTTGCTGCCATCAATACGTTTACGGTGGCGCCTACGCTGGAAATGGGGAAGTGGAAGGTACCACCGGGGAGGCGGCCTTCGCAAGTGGCTTCAACGTAACCGTGGGTCACTGTAATCTTTGCACCCAAGGCTTCGAGACCCTTCAAGTGCAAGTCCACAGGACGGGGGCCCCAGGCGCATCCGCCCGGGAGAGAAACGCGGCAACGGCCGAAACGAGCCACCAGAGGACCAAGCACATAGAAACTTGCGCGCATGGTTTTTACCAGTTCGTAAGGAGCTTCCAAATGGTCTGCGCCACGGGTGTCGATTTTCAAAACATGGGAATCACCGCTGATACGGCAACCAATGACGCGGAGCACGTCGGACATGGTCTTCATATCTTTCAGGTGGGGCACGTTGGTGATTTCAGAAACGCCATCTGCCAAAAGGGCTGCTGCCATCACGGCAAGCACGGCGTTCTTTGCGCCGGAAATTTCCACGTCGCCGTCCAGGGGTTTCTTTACTTGGGGAACGATAAACTGATACATACTACTCTCTGAGATTTTCTAAAACTTACTTTTTCTTGCTTACGGTGGCAGGCCTTTGTTCGTGAACGACACGTGTTTTGGCGATCCAGTCGTGCAATGCTCTACGCTTGGGATCAACCATGACAATCAGGTAGCCAAGGCCGTAGAACAGAAAGGTAAATTGGGTGAACAAACTTGCCACATAGCGCAAAGCACTTGCGACCCAGCCGACCTTTTCCTGTCCCACAACTTCAACGTGGAGGTGGAACAAGCGCTTGCCCGGAGTTGAAGAGTGGATTGCTGTAAAGACAACGAAGTAAATGGCCTGGAAGAAACCCCAGACTCCGAGGAACAGGTTCATGCCAGGAGCATCTAAAAGCTTTGTAGCGTTTTCGCCGTTGTTGGGGTCACTTGCGTAGGTTGTGAAAGCGTTTGCAATGGTGTCCACGTCAATCAGCTGCAGCTGACCCATAATCATCATAATGATGATGCCGAATGCAGACAAAATAATGTTGTCTACGAAGTAGGCTGCGCCACGGATGAAGAAACCTGCATAACGCTTCTGAGCCTTGTGCTCTGCCAAAATAGCTTCCAGGGCTGCTTTGATTTGTTCTTCTTCAGCCAATTTTTCAGCGTCAGATTCTGCGTTTTCAATGACGGAATCGCCCATTTCCTTTGATTCGGAAGTTTCTTCCCAACGGACCCAGGCTTCCATGCCGGAGTGCCAAACTAAAGTTTCATTTTTAATTTCGCCAGATTTGACAAAATCCTTAATTTCGTCGATAGAATAGGGCCCTTTGCGGCGTTCTCCATCGGTGATGGATTCATCTATATAATACCAAGTCATACAGGGTACAATGTAGTAAATCCAAAGCCGTATGCACAAAAAAAAGCTACCTTTGGGAGGTATGATGAATTTTAAGATTGGCCAACGCTATGTAAGTCAATCGGAACCAGCTCTGGGACTCGGTATCGTCACAGAAGTTCAGGCCCGTATTGTCAAAATATCTTTCCCCGCAGTAAATGACATTCGTTTGTATCGTTCCGATACGGCTCCGGTAGATCGATTCGTTCTTGCTCAAGGCGAAACCGCAAAAAGTGAAAAGGGCGTTTCCTTTACCATCGAAAATGTGAAGGAAGTGGACGGTATCATGGTCTATGAAGGCCGTGCAGGTCGTTCCATGAAGGAATCCGAATTGAACGCCAAGATTTCCATTGCCCGTCCGGCAGACTTGTTCCGCGCCCTCATGGAAAACCGCGTTTCTAACAGCGGCCAGTTCCAGCGTCGCGAAAGCGCCATGGACTTGTCCTGCAAGTGGATTTCTTCCCCGGTCCGCGGTATGATCGGTCCTCGCGTAAGTAAGATCCCGCATCAGTATTACTTGTGCCATCGCGCATGTTCCAGTTCTACCTTGCCTCGTCTGATGCTCTCCGACGAAGTGGGCTTGGGTAAGACTATCGAAGCCGGCATGATTTGGCACGCCCTCAAGGCCCGTGGCCGTATCACCCGCACCTTGATCATTGTCCCCGAGACTTTGAAGCACCAGTGGCTCATCGAAATGAAGCGCCGCTTCAACCACCTGTTCACTTTGGTGGACGAAGGTTACCTGAAGGGCCTTTTCGTTGCTGATGACGACGATAAGCCGAATCCGTTCTCTTTGGCTAACGACATTATTTGTTCCATTGATTTCTTGATTAAGCAGCCGGCCTTGATTGAAGACTTGCTGAAGACCAATTGGGACATGACCATTATCGATGAAGCCCACCACTTGGTGTGCGAAGATGGCTTTACCAGCCACGAATATCTCTTGGCCAATGCTGTAATCCAGCGTTCCAAGGGCGTTCTTCTTTTGACTGGTACTCCGCTCCAGTTCCATCCGGAATCTCAGTTCAACCGCTTGAAGATGTTGGACCCGGTGCGCTTTGCGGATTACAACAACTTTATCAAGGACCAGGATGCTTATCGTAAGCTGGTGAACGAACTGAACAAGTTGCCCACCGATCCTGGCCAGCAGATGAGCTGGGACGACTTGAATGAAATTGTTCCCAAGAAGTCTATCATCCGCCCGTGGCTTGAACAGGAAAGTGCAAAGTCCATGTCTGCCGACGAATGGATCCGCCGCATTGTGGATGCAGTGGGTACTGGTTCCGTGGTGTTCCGTAATACCCGTAAGGGCGTTGGTGGTTTCCCCAAGCGTGTGCTCGACGAAGTTGCGTTGGACCCGAATCCCAACTACCGCGACATGGTGAACGCTGCCGCAGAACAGGACCTGGATATGTCCACGGACATTCAGGAAAACGGTTTGCTCTGCACTAGCTATTCCGATGCATGGCCTTTGGACGAACGTTACGTATGGCTCAAGAAGTTCCTGAAGGAACACCAGAACGATAAGGTTCTCTTGATTTGCGAATCCATCGAAGTGGTTCTTGCATTGGAAGCTTTGCTTACCGAATACATGGGCCCGGGCGCATTCTCCATGTTCCACGAGAACATGACTATCATGGCTCGCGACAAGGCTGCCGCAAACTTCAGTAAGGAAAACGGTGCAAACCTTTTGATCGCTTCTGAAATCGGTTCCGAAGGCCGTAACTTCCAGTTTGCCCATCATTTGATTTTGTTCGACCTGCCGCTGGATGCTTCCTTGGTGGAACAGCGTATTGGTCGTTTGGACCGTATCGGCCAGAACGAAAACATCATCATCCACGTGCCTTACGTAAAGGGCTCCGGTCAGGAAGTGATGTTCCGCTGGTACCACAACGGCTTGAACGCTTTCGGTACTCCCATGATGAGCGGTGGCGAACTGTTCCTCAAGTACACCGATGAACTTATTGCCGCCTTGGCCGAACCCGGCCCGCTGCTGCAGCACTTTATTGACGACGTGATTCCGCAGGTCAAGAAAGACTGCGAAGCCATGCGCAAGAATATTGAAAAGGGCCGTGACCGCTTGCTGGAATTCAATTCCCGTAATCCCGAGAAGGCAAAGGAAATTACCGACGAAATTGAACGCGTCGATGCTATTCCTGACCTGCAGACCTTGGTGTTCTCTTCCTTGATGGAACGAGGTCTTGAAATTGAAAAGAGCAAGATCCCGGGTTGTTTCATTGTGACCATGGGTACCCAGGTGGAAGCTGGCTCTGTGCCGGGCATGCCTGAATCTGTGGGCGGTATTCCGGGTAGCAGTAGCGCTGGTGGCCGCGTTGTCCAGGAAGTGGGTAACTTCGAAGAAGGTTCCGGTGGTGGCGATGATGATGCTCGCTATAGCGATGCTTCCAGCCTTACCATAACCTTCGATCGCAAGGTGGCCATGGTCCATGACGAAGTGGATTTCGTCAGCTTGGAACATCCGTTGTCCCAGGGCGTGCTTGATTTTGAAACCACCTTGGATAATGGTGCCGTGGCCTGCAACATTTGGCAGAACTCCGGTATGCGTGGCCTCTTGATGCAGTACAACTTTGCTGTGGACTTCGCTATTTCCGAAGAATGGGGTGTGTCCGACTTGGCTGGCCCCCGTTACCTCAGCGTACTGGTGAATCCCACCGGTGAAGACCTGAGTGACAAGGTTCCTGAACTTGCAACCGCAAGCTTCAAGGATGTTGCAGTCCCCCAGGGCAATCCTGCTGTGAACATGACCTTGAAGTATTTCGGCAAGGACGGTTTGGCAATTGCTCGCCGCAATGCTTTGACTAAGGCTAAGGAATGGGCTGAACAGGCTGCAGAAGCTGTGGAAACTCGCTCTGAACAGGAGTACCAGCGCATGAACCACTTGCTAATGATGCGTGGCAAGGCTGGCAATAATGAACAGCTGAAGCAACTTCGCAAGAACGTTCAGGAATGGAAGAAGATTATTTCCAACCCGCAGCTCCGTCTGGATGCCATCCGCCTGTTGGTATGCAGATAAAATAGTAAGCAGTAAACAGTGGTTAGTAAACAGGATGGCAGGAAAAGAACGTTGCCAGCAAATCCCAACCACTAACCACTAACCACTAACCACAAACCACTAACCACTACTCATGAGTGAATTAAGAAAGAACATTTTGAACGAAGCCCACCGCATTGTGGTGAAGATTGGTTCCCGTATTCTCGTGGACTCCGAAAAGGGCGGCGTACGTACCCGTTACATCCAGAAGTTGGCGGACTCCGTTGCCCGCCTCATGGAAGCCGGCAAGGAAGTGGTGATTGTGACTTCCGGCGCTGTGGGTACCGGCATGAGCCAGCTGGGCTACAAGGAAAAGCCGACGGTCATTGCAGAAAAACAGGCATGTGCTGCAGTAGGCCAGATTGACTTGATGTACGCTTACCGCGAAATGTTCCGCTGGTGTCAGCTTTCTGTGGGCCAGATTCTTTTGTCCGCAGATGACTTCCGCGACCGCGGCCGTTACAAGAATTTGCAGAACACAATCAAGGCCATGCTTGCCCGTAAGATCGTTCCTATCATCAATGAGAACGACTCTCTGGCAGTGGCTGAAATCAAGGTGGGCGATAACGACAAACTGAGTAGTGACGTCGCGCTCTTCTTGGATGCCGACCTGCTCTTGATCTTTACTGACGAAGATGGTCTCTTCGATGACAATCCGAAGAAGAATCCCAACGCCCGCTTGCTCCGCTTTGTTCCGGAAATTACTCCTGCTGTTCTTGCTCTTGCTGGCAAGCCCGGCGAAGCCGGCTCCGCTGTAAGTACCGGCGGTATGCGTAGCAAGCTTGAAGCTATCCGTAACGTAACCAAGAGCGGTTGCAATGCGTTCCTTGCTTGCGGTATGCGCGTGCTTCCTCACGAAGTTGTGCTGGAGCAGGCTGAAGGTACTTTGTTTGTAGGCTCCGCTAAGAAGTTGAACAGCCGTCAGCGTTGGCTCAGCTTTATTACCACTCCCCGCGGAAGCGTTGTGGTGGACGAAGGCGGCGTAAAGGCCTTGCGCGAAAAGCATTCCAGCCTGTTGCCGGTGGGCGTTGTGGCTGTGAAGAAACACTTTGACAAGGGCGACTTGATTGAAGTCCTTAGCCCCAAGGGTGAAGCTGTTGCCCGCGGTGTTGCAAAGTTTGATAGCGAAACCTTGAAGCTTGTACTTCACAAGAAAACTTCTGAAATCCACGCCTTGCTGGGTAAGGACGTGGCTGATGAACTTATTCATAAAAACGACCTGGTCGTGTTCTAGTAAGAGGCTTGCGATATGGCAGAAGATCAGAACTTAGATGAATTGGCCGAAGAATCTGCGGAACTTCCTAAAGTTGAAAGTCAGGAAGATCTCGCCCGTATTATCCAGGCCCTGGTTTTTGCATCGCCCGATGTGGTGACCCTGAAGAAGCTCCGTGAAATTCTTGGAGACTTCTTGGATGCTCGTTTGGTGTCCGACGCTTTGATCGCTGCCAACGACTCCTTGAACAAAATCAATTCTCCGTTTGAAATTGTGGAACAGGCCGGTGGCTACCGCTTCCGTACCCGCGCCAAGTATTACCCGTGGGTCCGCAAGCTGTTCCCGGATGTTAATGCTCGCCGCTTGAGTCAGGCTGCTTTGGAAACCTTGGCTGTGATTGCTTACCAGCAGCCCATTACCAAGGCCGCCATCGAACAGGTCCGTGGCGTTTCTTCTGCAGATGGTCCCATCCGTAACTTGCTGGATAAGAAGTTTATCGCATTGGGTGCCCGCGCAGAAACTGTAGGCAACCCCTACACTTACGTGACCACACAGGAATTCATGAAGTACTTCGGAATTAACCGCATTCCCGAAGACTTGCCCCGCCTTCGCGAATTCAGTGAACTTCTGGAAGCCGGTGCTCTGGTACCTCAGTACGCCAAGCCGGAATCCATCGCCACTGAAGAGCCCAAGGAACCGGAAGAAAATCCGGATCAGGTTGAACTTTCCATGGGAGACTTGTAATGGCCTGCACTCCGTTGATGCAGCAGTATTACGATATCAAGGCTCAAAACCCTGGTTGTATTCTGTTCTTTAGAATGGGTGACTTCTTTGAACTTTTCGAAGAAGACGCTGTTATCGCCTCTAAGATTTTGGGCATTACACTTACGAGCCGTAATAACGGTGCTTCCGGTGCTACGCCCCTTTGCGGATTCCCGCACCACGCTGCAGAACGTTACGTTCCCAAGATGGTGGCTGCTGGCTACCGTGTGGCTATTTGCGAACAGGTGGAAGACCCGAAGCTTGCCAAGGGCATCGTCAAGCGCGACATTGTAGAAATCATCAGTGCCGGCACCGCCATGAACGAAGCTAACCTGGACGCCAAGGAAGCAAACTACCTTTGCGCATACATCCCGGGAACTGCAGAAAAAGCTGGCGCGGGTTCCGAAAATGCCGACGGCAAGTCTGCCGAGATGGCCGTGTTTGCCATTGCCGATGTGACCACCGGTTATTTGGCTACTTGCAAGAGCTCCGTTCAGGCTTTTGAATGTGAATTCTGTCGCCGCATGCCTAAGGAAATTGTCGTGCCCGAAGGTTGCAAGATTCCTGTCGGCGTCATGGACTTGGTGAAGTCCGAAAATATTTTGATTACAGAACTGCCTGCATTCCAGTTTGGCGTTGAAGCCGCCAAGGATACGCTGTTCTCTCATTTCAAGGTGGAAGCCTTGGACGGTCTCGGCTTGGATGGCCGCGATGAAGAAACTTCCGTGACTGGTGCTCTTCTGCAGTACTTGATGTACCAGAAAAAATCTGAACTTTCCCACTTTACGAACCTCGAGATTCTGAATCTTGATGACTACATGACGCTGGATCCCAGCACCCTTCGTAACCTGGAATTGGTTCGCCCGCTGAACGCTGATGACATTAGCAGCACCCTTTGCTATGTTCTCGACTTTACCGTCACTGCCATGGGTGGCAGAACTTTGAAGGATTGGGTGAGCCATCCGTTGATTTCCGTGGACCGCATCAAGGAACGCGAAGAAGCGGTGAATGAATTGGTGAACAATCCTGTGGCTCTTGACGAATTGAAGGAATCTCTCACTTCCATTCTGGATATGGAACGCTTGATGGGCCGTGTGGGCTCCGGACGTGCCAATGCCCGTGACCTTGCTGGTATGGGACGCTCCTTGTCTCAGGCTTCCAAGGTGGCCGATGTTCTTGAAGGTTTGCGTTCTCCCATTTTCGAACCCATGCGCGAAGCTTTGATTCTCGCCAAGGGTAGGGGAGAGGAACTTCTTAGTCAGTTCAATGATGATTTGCCCATGACTGTCCGCGAAGGCGGCATGATTCGCGAAGGTGCCAATGAAGAATTGGACCAGCTGAATGCAAACATCAAGGATAAGCGTCAGTGGATTGCGTCCTTGGAAACTCGCGAAAAGGAACGCCTGGGAATCCCCAGTCTGAAGGTGGGCTACAACAAGGTCTTTGGTTACTACATCGAAGTGACCCGCGCCGCCATGGCCAAGGCTACGAACCCCATTCCCGACGAATATATCCGTAAGCAGACCACGGTAAACGCCGAACGTTACATCACTCCGGAAATGAAGGAATGCGAATCCATCATCAGCAACGCCGAAGTGAATATCCACGCTCTGGAATACAAGATTTTCTGCGAACTCCGCGACCGCGTTAACTCCTGGCGTGCAGAACTTCAGGAAATCGCCAACGCCATTGCCCGCGTGGATACGCTGTACAGCTTTGCTCGTGCTGCCCGCAAGTACAACTATGTCTGCCCCGAAGTTTTTGAAGGCTCTGGCATCGAAATCAAGGGTGGTTTCCATCCGGTGATCGTCGCGGTGAATCCCGACCTTGACTTCATCAGCAATGACGTAACGCTGTCGCCCGAGGCGACCCGACTGATGCTTATTACCGGCCCCAACATGGCTGGTAAATCTACTTACCTGCGTCAGACCGGCCTCATTGTCTTGATGGCGCAAATCGGCTGCTTCGTGCCTGCGGAATCCGCCCGCATTGGCGTTGTGGACCGCATCTTTACCCGTGTGGGCGCCAGTGACCGCTTGAGCCGCGGCCTCTCTACCTTCATGGTGGAAATGATAGAAACCGCAAACATTCTGCGTAACGCTACCGCCCATAGCCTTGTTCTTCTGGACGAAATCGGCCGCGGTACCAGTACCTTTGACGGCCTCTCCATTGCCTGGGCTATCGTTGAAACTCTTCACGACGAGCCCGCCCGCGCTGCCCTCACGCTGTTTGCTACCCACTACCACGAATTGACTGGACTTGTGGACGACTTGGAACACGCTGGCAACTATCAGGTGGCTGTTCAGGAAAAGGGCGACAAGCTCATCTTCTTGCACAAGATTCTGGAAGGTGCTTGCGACTCCAGCTACGGTATCCATGTGGCTGAAATGGCTGGCTTACCCAACAACGTTCTCCGCCGCGCCCGCAAGATCTTGCTCCGCTTGGAAAAGCACAAGATCGACCCCAGCGACGAAGCCGCCAACAAGAAGCTGAAGGAAAAGCCTCAGGTGGATCTCTTTGCTCCTCCCGATGAAAGCTCCACCCTCCTCAAGGAAGAAGTGCGCCGCCTCCGTCCGGAAGAAAT
Source organism: Fibrobacter sp. (assembly GCA_024399015.1). Lineage (GTDB taxonomy): Bacteria > Fibrobacterota > Fibrobacteria > Fibrobacterales > Fibrobacteraceae > Fibrobacter. Next base: position 117,032 of record JAKSIC010000004.1, on the reverse strand, counting down.
GACTCCCATGCAGGCTCTTCAAACCTTGATGGATCTGAAGGAACATTACGGAAAGTAAGTTTTCACCATGATTGATTTCGCGGCGCTTCAGGAATTCGTTTACGGAGATCGCATTTACGATTCCGATATCCACGGGCTGGCCCATTGGCGCCAGGTGGAGTTTAACGGACTGATGCTGGCGAAAAAGACCAAGGCGGACATCACCGTGGTGCGATTGTTTGCCTTGTTCCATGATTCTAAGCGTGAAAGCGACGGTTATGATGAAACTCATGGTAGTCGCGGTGCGGAATTTGCCAAGAAGTGCCGTGATGAAAAACTTTTCGAGATTACGGATGAACAGTTTGAAAAGCTGTTCCATGCCTGTACCAACCACACAACGGAACGTCGTAGCGGAGATCCGACCATCGATACTTGCTACGATGCGGATCGCCTTGACTTGGGACGTGTGGACTTCAAATTGAATCCCGAAAAAATGGCCACAACTTTTGGTGAATTTATTGCCAAGAAATCCCTGGCAAAAAAAATACAGCCAAGTCAGATGAGAACTTGGCTGCAAGAAAACGATTTTTAGATTCATTTATCGCGCGGATCTCCGCGCTTTTTTATTCAATCCAATTCATACGACCTGTGAACTGAGCGTCACTTTTGATGGCCTGGAATGTGCAGCTGATTTCTACACCGGCATTCTTAGGCAATGCTGAAACGCCTACGGCGGTGCGGGCGTGCTTACCGTTGTCTCCGAGAATCTGGACGGCCAGTTCGCTAGCGCCATTCAATACGGCGGGCTGTTCCTTGAAATCGGGGGAGGACTGCACAAAGCCCTGCATCTGCACCAGCTTCAAGGTTTCGCCTTCCTGAAGAACACTCATGGCGGCGGCGATGTTGTTCAACAGACAAATAGCAGCGCCTTCCTTAGCCTTTTCTGGGGAAAGCTGGCTGGGAACAATTCCGGTGTAGGCGGAAAAATCTCCGTTCACAGAAGGCAACTGGCCAGAGACGAAAATCATATCGCCTGCGCGGTTGGCAGGAATGTAGGCTGCAAGAGGTGCGGCTACAGCAGGGAGGGTGAGACCCAATTCTTCGATTTTCTTCTTGATGTTGACCATATAAACCTTCCTTTTTTTACTCTGACTAATATAAAAAAACTCCCCTCGTCGGGGGAGCTTTATTTTTGCGTTGTGATTTAACGCAGTTTATTTCTTGCTGTTTTCCACCAGTTCGATGGCCATCTTCTTCATGTTGGGGAAGTCCCACTTTCCGGAGCCCAGCTTAGGAACACTGGGCACCTTAAAGACGGAACCAGGAATCATGAGAGGCGGGATGCCGGACTTACGGATATTGCGGGAAAGTTCTTCTTCGTCAAAGTTTCCGTTGACCAGAAGTACGATTCTTTCGCCCTTGACGGAGTCCGGAACTGCTGTGACTGCGAATTCCATACCTTCAAGCAATTTGGTTTCTGCAAGTCGCAATTCCACGGCGGTCAAGGAAATCATTTCGCCGCCAAGCTTTGCGAAACGGCTGTAACGTCCGAGAATCTGTACAAATCCGTCGGGGGTGTGGGTGCCCTTATCGCCAGTCTTGTACCAGCGGCGGCCATCCTTTTCGAACACGACGCTTGCTGTCTTTTCGGGATCCTTCAGGTAGCCCTTCATCACCTGAGGACCGCTGACAACGATCATGCCTTCTGCAGAAGGATCCAGGAATTCGTTAGTTTCGGGATCAATGATTGCAGTGATGGAACCCGGGATTGCCATGCCGATACTGGATGTATCGTTGCACTTGCCCATGGTCAGGAAGTCGTCCAGCAACACGTTAGGTGCGTTGAGGGTTGCGAGAGGAGAAAGTTCTGTACAGCCGTAGGCTTCGTAGATGTCCTTACCGAACTTCAACTTGAAGGCTTCGCGCATTTCGGGACGGAGCTTTTCTGCACCGGCTACGATGTAACGCAAAGTGTCCAGACACATGGGGTGAACCCAGCGGTTGATTGCAATGGCGCGGAGGAAGGTGGGGGTGCCCATGAGAATGGTTGTCTTGTACTGGGCGCACACACGAGCCAAGGTCTTGATGTCGGTGGGATCCGGACAAAGAACCATGGGGACGCCGTCCAGCAAAGGAGCCATGAAGGTCATGGTAAATCCGAAGGAATGGAACAGCGGAAGCAGACAGGTCATCACGTCAGCACGATTGATCTTCAAAATGTAATCCATCTGCTGTGCGTTTGCTACGATGTTCTTGTGGGAGAGCTGAACGCCCTTAGGTGTACCTTCGGAACCCGAACTGAAAAGAATCAATGCGTCGTCGTTGAGCTTTGCAGAAGTGAACCACAGGAACTTAAGCAGTTTTGCGGGAAGGAACTTGATCATGGCAACGTCAAGAAGACGACCAATGGTTCCCAATTTTTCTTCTTCTTCGTCCAGGTAGATCATTTTGCAGCGCTTTGCAATTTCTTCAAATGCTGCGTTCTTACTGGAAAGCTTTGCCAAGAAGGCCTTTGTTGTAACAACGGTAGAAACGTCTGCTTTCTGAATGCAACCAAGTACCGTGTCTACGGGGGCGGTATAGTTCAGATTGACAGAAGTCTTTCCTGTGCCGAGAATAGACAGGATGCCAAGCGCTGCGTCTCGGCTGGTGGGAAGCATGAAACCTACGTGACGTTCGTTTTTGGCAATGGAACGAATCTTGTTTCCATAACGATGGCAGAGGTAAAGCATTCCGTGTCCAGAAACATGTCTGCCTGCCGGGTCGATCAAAATGGGGCGGTTGCGGCGCTTGAGCATCGCCCTGAACCACAGCGGAACGATGGGCTTGGAATGATCCATAGCCATGTTCCACACGTCTGCGCCTAAGGCCTGCAAATCACTGCGGATTTCTTCTTCAGATGCAGTTACCGGACGAGCCTTGGCAAAACCTACGCTGACCATGCGGTTGTAGTATTGCGGACGGTTGACACATTCAGAGGCGTGGCTGTAACGGCTGCCCCAAAGTCCCTGAATATAGAAGGGGATGATCTGAGCGTCGGTACCTTCAACTGCATCGTGATAATTCAAGGAGAACTTCGAAATGAAGGGGGACTTTGAAACTTCGCCTTCGGGGAAGATGACCACGGCTTCGCCGTTGAGCAAGGCCTGACGGATTTCTTCCATGGCGGGCTTTGGATCGCGACGGTTGATGGGAATCAGGAACTTGCCGTGGGCCAGCCACTTTTGATACCAGTCGGCCCAAGTATTTCGGTTACTTGCAATACGGAGGGGACGGGGGCTACACATCTGGAGTACGGCCCAGTCAATAAAGCTGAAGTGGGGACCAATCAAAAGAACCGGGCCAGATTCCGGAATGTTCTGAACTCCAAGAACCTTTACGCGGTAACGGAATACAAAGGCGAAAGCAAAACGGAGACCTGCGCGTAAAAGCGTCATGGGGGTGTTGCGAAGGGTCAAGATGAAAGTCAATGCAAACATTACTGCGAGAATGATGAAGCAATGACGAATTTCGAAGTCTGCAAAGAGCAACAACAGTGTTTGTCCGCCCATCAAGATGGAAAGTACGGACATCTGGATCATGTTGGAAACCGCAAAAATTCGACCTGCCGTATTGGGCTTGGTCAAGTTTTGGATGGTTGTTCTCAAAATGACGAACGCGGCACCGGTGCAGACGCCGAGAATGCTATAGAGAATTGCCTGGAGCCAATCGATCTGAACGAAAGGAATGAAGAACATCACGATAGCGGAGGCGATGGCTGCAAAAGGAATCAAGCCTGTTTCGACAAAGCCTCTGGAGGACTGGCTTGCAATGATGGCACCAACGATAATGCCTGCTGCGGTCAAGGTAACGGAGAATACGAAACCTGCAGAAGTAAGGCTGAAGGTGTTGGGAATGTGCTGGGTACTCATCTGCTGAGCCAGGAGCATCAAAATCTGGATAACACCCCAGAAAGCGGAAAGACCGAGAATGGCGAGACGTGCGCTGGGAATCTTCCAGGTTGCTGCAAATACTCGACGTGCGGAACGGTACTTCACGGTATCGTCGTGGTGACCGACCTTGATAAAGAAGCAGAGAACTGCTGCGGCAACAGCTGCACCAAGGTAGATAAAGAGGATGTAGTTGAAAACGATAATTCCCAGGTAAGCAGCCAAGGCCACACCCAGAACGTAACAGATCATGAAGCAGGTGTTTGCCTTTACCAGATCGTCACCCTTGAAGATTTCCTTCATGGCACTGGTTCGTGCAGGAACATGGAGGGCGTAGAACACGCCGTACAGACCAACAAGACCGAAGGCCACCCAGTTGCAGTCCGTAACGTAGCAAACGGAGATTGCGATCAATGCAGCGACGATGCCCATGTTGGACCAGGCCATGGCCTTGCTTTCGGATCTTTTTCCGACGAAGTAACTGGCCACGGGCATCATGAAGATGCTAGGAACGAAGATGGCGAATTGCAGCAAGGCGCTACGCCAGATATAACTGGTTCCTTCAAAGTTCGCTCCGAGCCAAGTCTGGAAATGGACGAAAATGCCCATCTGGACAAAGGCGCCTAGGAACGAGACGATGAAAAAGGGAATAGCGCCAGAACTTTTAAACAGCTTCATAAAACTCCGGTTACTTCTTCTTAAAAACTTTGCTGAAGCAGAAAGCGCACAGACCGATAATGACGGCCCAGGAGAGAATCATAAAAACGATACCGCTAGTAGACAGTTCCATAATTAAGCCTCCTTAACAACATCGTCGGAGTCGCCGACAGGCATGTTCTGCGGGTGGGTGGTGTCACGGGTTGCTGCGCCGCCTTTACGCCAAACGTAGGCAATGACCACGTTCAGGAGAATTGCGAGAACCAGCAGGAAAATTCGGATACCCCAGGTGAATGCAATCTGGGTCATTTCAAAACCGAGGAAGGTGACCATGGCGTCTGCGGGAACGCCCTGCAGGGAGACGACCTTCCAGCCGTCGTGGATGAGCCAGGCTACAAGCACAATGGTCAAGTAGGCGGGGCACACGTAACGGATGATAAATCTGAAGAACTTGGGAAGCTTCAAGGCGGCACCTTCGTTCATGAGGGCGAATGCCTCGGACTCGGGGTTGCCGTTCTCGTCCTTTACGGTGGCGGACTTGCGCTTGCCCAGCACGAAGGAGAAGATGAATGCCTGGATGGTACCGATGAACACCAGGAGGAAGCTGCCGCCCCAGAAGTCCAGTTCGTCTACAGCGCCTGCGGCAAGACCGAAGATGCCCACGAGACCGCCGATGAAGGTGACGATACTGACGGTGGTGATGGAACCCTTACGGCTAAGTTTCACATCGTCTTCGCAGAAACTGATCAGCGGCTGGATGATGGAGATGGCACTGGTAACGCCGGCGATAAACAGCATGCCGAACCAAAGGGTCTGGAAGAACCCGCCGAAGGGCAGCTGGCCGAATACGAAAGGCATGGTCTGGAAGCCGAGACCGAAGGTTCCCAGCTTGGCGCATTCTTCAATATTTGCACCTGCAATAAGAATTGCCATAGGAATCACGATGGTGCCGCCCAAAATCACTTCAGCAAAACCGTTGGTGGAGGCTGCGGTGAGGGAGGAAAGAACCAGGTCTTCCTTAGGCTTCAGGTAGCTGGCGTAGCAGAAAACAATACCCATACCCAGACTCATGGTGAAGAACACCTGGCCGGAAGCAGCAAGCCAAACGGTGGGGTTGGTGATTTCAGAAAGGTTGGGGTTCCAAACGAAGGCGAGGCCCTTGCCGATACCGTCCAAGGTAAGCACACGAACCACAAGCACAAGACCCATGATCAAAAGGATGGGCATGGTAATCTTGTTCACGCGTTCAATGCCCTTACGGACGCCGAAACTGAGCAAGCCCATGTTGCAGGCAAACGTAATAAGGAAGAAAATAATTGCAGCGGGGAAGGGACCCAGCTGGGTGTTCAGCATAATATAGTTGCCGAAGAATTCCTTCATGGGTTCGTAGCCGCCCTTGACCACTTCCATCAACTTGCCGGTGGCAGAGTAATAGGTAAAGGCGAGAATCCAGGACTGGATGAACATGTAGTAGAAACTAATGAACAACGGGGGCAAAATATTCAGGGAGCCCAGGTGCTTTGCCCAGGGCTTTTCACCGAGGATATAGTGGAATCCGCCCGGAGCTGTTCCGTGATGCCTTGCGCCTGCGGCGCGGCCCAAAGTCCATTCCATCCAGGAAAGAGGAATGCCCAAAAGCAAAAAGGCGATGAGGTAGGGAATAATGAAGGCTCCGCCGCCGTTTGTTGCGGCCTGCACGGGGAAACGTAGGAAGTTGCCAAGACCGACAGCGGATCCAGCCACTGCCAAGATGACTCCAAGTTTGGAGCCCCAGTTATCACGAGAATTCTTCATACAATTATCCTAAAATTAGACGGGAAAAATTTAGAAATTATGTGGTGAACCCCTAGAATTGTGAGGTCCATCACGGCTATATCATGCCTTATTTTGAGGTGCTTACTCGTGTATACAGAATTTATAAGAAAAATTGGCCTTTTTAGGCTGTAAAAGGCTATCTTGATAATGTAAACGCAACGGATGTTGCAAAGGATTGGAAAAATGATCGACGTTAAGGGCAAGTGGACCTTGATTACTGGCGGCTGCCGTGGTGTAGGCCGTCTCACCGCCATCGAAATGGCAAAGCTTGGAGCAAACATTATTCTTCAGGGACGCTGCAAGGCTAATGCAGACAAAGTAATTGAAGAACTCAAGCCTTATGGTGTCGAAGTCCGTGCCGTCGGTTGCAACCTCGAAAGCGCAGACGAAGTTGCTGCAGCTCTCGCTGAAATCGATTCCTGGGGCATCCAGGTGGACCTGGTTTTCAATAACGCAGGTCTCATGAGCCATTACTTCCAGGATTACCTGTCCAACACCATGGAAGACTTCCACCACGCAATGGCTGTGAACTTCTATGCACCCATCCAGATTGCCTACCATTTCTTGCCGGGCATGATCAAGCGTGGCTTTGGCCGTATGCAGCTCACCACCAGCGGTATCGCTAATGAACCGGAATTGATGGGCTATGCTTGCGCAAAGGCTGCCCTCACCAAGTTCGTGAAGGACTTTGCTGTGAAGCTGAATGGCACCGACGTGATGATGAACGTCATGGACCCGGGTTGGCTCCGCACCGATCTCGGTGGCCCCAACGCTCCTAACGCACCTGAAACTGTTGTTCCGGGCTCTATGATGGGCGTCCTTTTGGACGACAAGAAGAGCGGCCGTTGGTTCAACGCTCAGGATTACACTGGAATGACTTTGACTGACGCTTTGGCTAAGGCCGCAAGCGTTCAGTAAACGGAATCCTCCTAACCCCCAAAAAGCTGGTGGTGGCTTCGGCTGCCACCAGTTTTCTTTTTCCTATGTCATCCCGGTCTTGAACCGGGATCTCCTTTTTTTCTTATATTTTCATTTGTATGAACAACAATTCCTCCCGCTCCAAGCTTCGCGACGAAGTCTATACCCAGATGATGGTGGCCCAGGCTCGTCTTTCCAAAGATCAGAATACCCAGATGGGTGCAATCCTCGTGTCTGCCGACGGCCGCGTCATCAGTACCGGCTACAACGGCGCTCCGGCTGGCTTCGATGATGAAACCGTGCCCTACACCCGCGAAAAGCAGAAACTGGCTTACGATCTTCTGGATGCTGATTCCGGCGAACTCATTAGCCATCACGAATTCGAAGCCAACAAGTATCCTTTCATGGTCCATGCAGAAATCAACGCCCTGCATTATGCCCGCGGCAAGGTGCCTGCTGGTTCCAAGCTTTACGTGATTGGTTTCCCTTGCGAACGTTGCGCTTTGGATGTTAGCCTTTCCGGTGTTTCCGAAGTCTTCGTGACCAAGGATGATTACGATCCTAAGTCCACCTTGAACAATAGCCGCGATACCGCCTACTACATGTTCGCTCAGGCTGGCATTGTGGTTACCCTTTGCGGCAAGCGTGTCCGCCCGGTGGTTTCCAAACCGCAGTAATGTAAGGTGTGGGCCGACTTTTTAGTCGGCAAAACCTACAAGGTACTTTCCGAAGTTTCGCACCTGGAACCCGGAATCCTGTAGACGGTTCATTTGATCTGCGCTGTTTTCCAGAAGGTAAACAGCGTTTTTGTTTATACGGTTCACGCTGTTGGTGAAATCGTACTTGTCAAAGGAACTGACATAAAGGAATGCGCTGGGGAAGTTGATGTACTTGACTGTGTTCAAGTATGCGTTCAAGTCCACCTTTCCGTAGAACAAGATCCTTGGATAGCTGGTATTGGGATCCACCACCATATTTTGACCCGGGGCCAACTTTGATGTGGCGAACGTCATGGCATCTTCAAGGCCTTCGCAGAAATGCTGACCGATGGAATCCTTGTAGGTGGTAAAGTATTCCTTTTCGAAGGTGCAGAAGTAAAGCAGGTAGGCAAACAGCGGAATCCAAAGAGTCTTGGGGTGAATGTAGCTGAATGTCATCAGAATTCCGCGGGCAGCGAGAATCAATAGCGGCAGGAACAAGAGGTTTACGCGGTTGATGTTCACGTTAATCAAAGCGCCGATGATAAAGCCTGCGAGAGTCCAAAGCAGAACGAAAAAGTCAAGACCGAGACTGCGTTTGCGAATGTCCTGAACCGTGTTCCAAACGGTAGGAATCAAACCGATAAAGCAGAACACCAAGGTGACGGGGTAGAAGATTCCGTAGTCTCGAATGGCGTTCCAAGGAAGGCCATCGCTTTGGTTGGTGAGAATGCTCCAGAGGTTTGCCAAGTTCTGGGGAATCTGGCTGAAGGAAATTTCACTATCGCGGAAGTAAACCAGCTTAGGAATGCTGTAGAAAGGCAGACGGATTTCTGAAATGATATCCTTGTTCACCATCAGGAAAAGCATCAAGGGAATTGCAAGGGCGGAAAGAATTCCCAAGGAAATCCAGAGGTAGCGATCCATCTTCAAGGCGTGAATCCAGATGGCATAAAGAACGCTGCCAAGAATGATGATGGGCACAACCGCCCAGATGGTGGCGTAGGCGTAAAGGGAAAGCCCGAAGAATGCAGCGGAAGCCATCAGGAACTTTTGGTTCTGCAGGCCTTTTACAAAAAAGAAAATGCCGAACAAAACAAAGCCGGGAGCGAGATTTGATTCCAGTGCCCAGCGGGAAATCATGATATGCCACGGAGAAATGGCCACCATCAAAAGGGCGGCAAGTGCAAGTTTCTCGTTGGAAAAATGAAGAACCAATTTATAAACGGCGACGAGGGAGAAAATGCCCACCAGCAGCATGGGTAAGCGGATCGCCCATACCTTCAAGCCAAATAATGCAACGAAGGGAATCATCAGGTAGGATTCCAGAGCGTTCATGCCGGAACCCCAGGCTGTCAGGTACACGGGCATGGGGTAGCCGTAGGAATCCTTCCCGTGGTGCAGCAGGGTAAATGCGTTGTAGCCTGCGAATGCTTCATCCTGGTTTATATCGCCGGGCACATCGCCAAACATGTATGCCCTTGCAAAAATACCGATGGCAAGGAACGTCCAGAATAACGCGGTGCGCCTCGGGTGCTCCTTCCAAACCTGCTTCCATCCGGAAAGTAAAGCCATGGCTCGTTCTTTCAAAACGTCTTTCATCTTACTTCTTCAAGGTTAAAATCAGGTTGAGCCAGTCGGCGTGGTCGTATGCGTTGTCTCCATTGGAATCGATTTCCAGACAAATGGTGCGGAGCCCGCTTACATCGACCTTGCCCTGGACAGGAGTGTGGTTTCCTTGGACGACCCCGCTACTCCAAAGCACCCTGCCATTGGAAGAAACGCGGAACTTTACAGATCCGCCGCCGGAAACTTCATCGTCCACTGCAGCGAAGAAATCAAGGCTCTCTGCGTTTTCAGGAAGGTTGAAATAAAGCATGGACTTGGCATGGGAACCGATGCCCTTCTCGTACTGGCGCCCCTTCACGGTAAGTGTCTTGCCTTCCACGGTACGATTGATGCGAGGCGAGCCGTATTCTTGGGTGTAGTGATCGATTTGCAAATCGGTCAAATACATCTGGTTTTCTTGAAGTTCCACTTCCACGGGCATGGCGTCTTTGATTTCGCAGGACAATTCCACAACAAGGAATGCGCTTAAAAATACATAGGGCACGAAACGCGGCAAGTTCAGTTTTTCAATAGAGCTTGCGATGAAAGGGAAAAACTTCGGTGCGAAATTATGGATGATTCCGGCAACAAATGCCATTACAGCGAGGCCGGAAACCCAGGACCAGAGATCGGCGCCCTTGAAACTGTTGATGATATTGATGTTCATGGCGCAGAGGGTGGTGATAGCCACAGCCCAGAACCAAGCTTTCTTTGAGTCAAGAACAAGCCAGACCAAGGCGAAGGGGATGGCGTAAAGCAGGTAACGTTCGTGCATTCCCGGCAGAAGCAGGAAGAATGCGAAAGCTTCCCAGGTGGCCAGTTCAAAAGTCCTGCGCAGGCTCTTGGTAAAGAGGGCGCACTTCAGAATATATGCGGAGATGATAACGAAAAGAATCTTGCCGAGCCAGCTGGGGGAGAGCAGGAACCAGATGCCGCTATTGGGCAAGTCAAACAGCGGAGTAGCGTCACTGCTTAAATTTCCAGCAAGGAACATCCACAGGTTTGCTGCGTTATAAGTAGAGAATGGGTACTGGCTTGTGGTGTTGACGTAAGCGTTGGAAAGCATACCGCCCAGGTTTCCGCCGACGATGAAGGGCAACAACACTAGACCGATGGCAATGACCATGCAGGGGAGGCCCTTCCAGGAAGTCTTGTAGTTGCGCAGGAACAAACCGCCAAAAACAGGCAAGAGCAAAATCATCTGGAACTTGGCAAGAAGAGCCAAGGCGAAGAACATGGAGGCGTACTTGATTTTATGTTTGAAGTTGATGCAGTAAAGCGCTGCTACGCCGAACACGCAGGGGAAAAGGTCCACCTGTCCCCACATGGGACCGTCAAGCAAAAATGCAGGGTTGAAAGCAACCAGAGCAAGAATCAAGTGAATTTTCAGGGAGTCAAGCTTGGATTTTGCCACCAGTCTGCTAGTGAAATCAACAAGGCCTAGGTGAGCAAAGTAGATGGGCCACAGGCACAGGAATTTCAGCATGAAGGTCTTGTCGATGGGAATATTTGCCAAGACGTAGATCTTGGAAACCACCCAGAGCCAGAAAACATAGAGGGGAGGGTAGTTTCCGTTGAATTTTTCGAAGCCACCATTGGCCAATTTTTGGATCCAATCGGCCCAATAGCCCTGGTCACCGCCAAAAGCGGATGCATTGGTACATAAAATGTTGGCCAACAGACAAAGAGTTCCCCAAAGCAGGAAAAGCATTGTGGCTTGATTTTTTTTCATAAAACCCCGATTTTTAACAAAAAATCAATATAGAAATAAAAAATGAGGGAAATTTTTGAGGGTGAACATGAAAAAAGTCATATTTTTTAATAATAATTTGTCATATAAGGTGTGAAAAATGTCACACATTGTATATATTTTGCTTACTTTAAATGTAAACTAAAATTTGGAGTATGGTATGGATTTGAAAAAGTTTGGAATTTTTCTGTCTATTTATGTTGTGGTGGGAATGATATTTATCGTCCTTTAAGGACGAAACTCCGCTTTTTGGCGTAAAAACGAAGAAAAGTTTTCTTTTGTATACAATTTTATGAATTTGTTCGTGAAGTAACCTATATGTATTGCTAAATTTACCATCGGTTGGTGTTTTATTGTTTAACAATAAACTAAAGATGGGATACATATGGGTAAATTTGCGCATTATGCGTTTTTGTTAGCTGGTCTAATGTTTTTGGGTGCGTGTACCCAAGTGGCCAGTGAAGCTCCTCAACAAGATAACGATCGTGAGTTCAGCTTCAGCTGCTCTACGGAATCCCTTGCCGATGGCACGGGTATTAAGATCATCTGTGGTGGTGATTCCATAGGTGTTGTGTATAATGGTAAGGATGGCGCTGACGGTAAGGACGGCGTTAATGGTAAAGATGGTCTGCAGGGCTTGACCGGTGAAAAGGGTGAAGCTGGTGTGGCTGGTTCCAACGGAACTTCCTGTACCATTGTCCCCTTGGCTGGCATTGATGGCCACAAGGTTATTTGCGGTGGCGATTCCCTTGGCGTACTTTTGAATGGAATCAATGGAAAGGACGGCCGCGATGGCATCGATGGCCAGGACGGCGTCGGTTGTGCCGCTGTGGCAATTACCGATGAATCCTCCGGCAAGACCGGCTATAGCATTAGCTGTGGTGGCGAAGCTCCTGTTTACATCTGGAATGGTACCGATGGTAAAGACGGTGCCGATGGTAAGGACGGTGTAGACGGTAAGGATGGTGTTGACGGAGCTCAAGGCCCCCAAGGCGAAAAGGGTGAAAAAGGTGATACCGGCGCCCAGGGTGAAAAGGGCGACAAGGGCGATACTGGTGCTGCAGGCCAGAATGGTTTGGATGGTTCTTCTTGTACGGTTGTTCCGAGTACAGACGTCAATGGCTTTGATGTTTATTGTGGTAATCAGCTTGTGGGCCATTTGCTCAATGGTGAAAATGGCAAGGATGGCGTTGATGGTGCTAACGGCAAAGATGGTGTCGATGGCAAGGATGGCGTGAACGGAACCGATGGTAAGGACGGCTTAGATGGTATTGGTTGTACCTCTACTCTGATTCTCGATTCGGAAACAGGAAGAAGGGGTGTTCGCCTCCAATGCGGTGACGATGATCCCATTGATTTGTGGAACGGCCTTGATGGTGCCGATGGTAAGGACGGCGTCAATGGTACTGATGGTGCAAATGGTGCTGACGGTAAAGACGGCGTTGATGGCAAGGACGGAACGTCCTGCTCCGTAGTTGTGAATGCCGCGATTAATGGCTTTGACGTGATTTGCGGAACTGAAAAGGTTGGTGAATTGCGTAACGGTCAGAACGGCACCGATGGTAAGGATGGTGTGAACGGTTCTGACGGTAAAGACGGTGTCGACGGCAAGGACGGTGAAAATGGCAAGGATGGCGTCGATGGCCAGAATGGTACGAACGGTACCTCTTGCTATGTAACTGCAAATGCGACAATCAACGGCTACGATGTTTACTGCGGAACCGAAAAGGTCGGTGAATTGCGTAACGGTCAGAACGGCACCGATGGTAAGGATGGTGTGAACGGTTCTGACGGTAAAGACGGTGTCGACGGCAAGGACGGTGAAAATGGCAAGGATGGCGTCGATGGCCAGAATGGTACGAACGGTACCTCTTGCTATGTAACTGCAAATGCGACAATCAACGGCTACGATGTTTACTGCGGAACCGAAAAGGTCGGTGAATTGCGTAATGGTCGTGACGGTGCTGATGGCGCTCAGGGTCCTCAGGGCGAAAAGGGTGACAAGGGAGATCAAGGTGAACAAGGTCCCCAGGGTGAAACCGGTCCGCAAGGTCCCCAGGGTGAACCTGGTAAGGACGGTCAGGATTTTACGCCCTCCAGCTCTAGTGAATCCTCTAGTTCAAGCGTAGCAGTGCAAGATCCTGCTGTCGAATCCAGCTCTAGCTCCAGCGTTGTAGAACTTTCTGATGCATGTAAGGCAAAGCGAGCCATGGAAACGGACTTCGTTCCCCTGGAAGAAATCTTTGGCTGCTTGCTCCCCAATGAAAAAGTTGCGTTTGTAGTTCGCCATGCTGAACGAGAGAGGAATGATACTGAATGGAATAAGTATCTGAATGCCAATGGTCGTTCCCAGGCCCTGTATTTAGGGGGAAAACTATCCTCTTTGAATTTGGATGATTTCTATTACATGAGTACGGACGCCTATCGCACTAGACAAACCGATATGAACGTTTCCATAGGTAAGGGTGAAACAATAATGCTTGATTCGGCGAAGATTTTTTCAACTGGTGACAAAGTTGAAGTTGATTATGATAATTTTGCAATCAGGACTGATTTTAAGGGAGGCTGGTTCAAGAAACCGGATGGAGGATCGTGTTTAGGCAAGGATGACTGGTCTCAGTATGTCGTGGCTGCTTACGATACAAATGCATGCCCAAATGATTTCTATAATGCTGATCAAAGGGTTCGCGATTTTGTAGAAAAGTATTTTAAGTATAGTACTATGCATAATGTAACGTTCGTTACATCTCATGATCAGTTTGTCGCTCCATTCTTGGTTGTTGTTACCAATCGAAAGATTGATCTGCACTTTGAAAAATCTCCGTGGAATGCCGAAGGCTACAAGCGTTGGCCTAACTACCTTGCGGGTGTAGCCATTATCGTAAACGACAAGGATGAAGTTGATTATGTTCCTGTAAAGGGATTAAAGGAAGGCTTCCTTTATTATCATTGTCGCGGCAAAAATGGCCAGGAAGATGGTTACAGATGTAGTGAATGGAACTAATTGCTGGTTGTCTTTGTGAAAAGACCTGGGACAAAGTCCTGGGTCTTTTTTTATGCGTTCTTTTTTATATATTAGAAATCATGTGGCGTTCAATGCACAATCTCTATTCGAAAGTTGTTGCAGCGGGGATTCTCGTTGCTGCATCGTTGTGTTGTGCCCAAATGCTTCCTGCCCCCAATGTAACCCCACAGGATTCAGCTCTGAAGCAAAATGTTTTCCTGCAGGACAAGTTCCTTATTCTGAAGATGAACAATGATTACCTGCTAAGAGATAATCAGGCGTCTTCTGCGGTTCTCAAGGCGTATGACAGAGCTCAAAGCTCTCTTGCCGAAGAAGAAGGTGCCAAAACGCTGCTGAAACTTATATCCGGGGCGGCGTATATAATCGGTACTCCTGTGGAAAAGGCTGCCAACTGGCATAAGAAATAATTTGCTTTTTTGTGCACTATTTTGGTTGCTGACACATTTTGTCAGCGGTTTTTAATTATATTAGTGCACATGGTAGCAGTAAGCAAGTCTAAAGCAAAAAAAGAAATTGAGTTCCTTTGCACGGAGTGTGGCAATACAACTCCCAAGTGGGCGGGCCGTTGCCCGTTCTGCGGGGCCTGGAGTTCCCTGAAGGAACATGTGGTTGAACACGAAGACGCGGCTGCGGGTCGTGGGGGCAGGGGCTTGGGTGGCCCGGTGCATCAGGTTGTTGCCCTTAAGGATGTGGCTGTAGAAGATACCAAACGCCTTAGTACGGCGAATTCTGAATTTGACCGCGTTCTCGGGGGAGGCTTTGCGCCTGGTTCCCTGGTGCTCATCGGTGGTGATCCCGGTATCGGCAAATCCACCCTTGTTCTTTCGACGCTTGCCACGATGAATGCTGCCGGCGTAAAGGCTCTTTATGTGAGTGGAGAAGAAAGTGCTGTCCAGGTGAAGCTTCGTAGTGAACGTCTGGATGTGGCCGGCTCCGACATGCTTTTGCTTTGCGAGACTAGCCTGGACAAGATTCTGGAACAGGCCAAGGAAATCAAGCCTCAGGTTTTGGTTATTGATTCCATTCAGACGGTGTATAAGGAAAACTTGGCGGGCACTCCGGGTAGCGCCAGCCAACTGCGTGAATGTACCTTGGACTTGATGGTCTTTGCCAAGAATTCCGGATGCATTACCATCGTTATCGGTCACGTTACCAAGGATGGCCAGATTGCTGGTCCCCGAATCTTGGAGCACATGGTGGATACGGTGGCCTATTTCGAGGGCGACCGCAATCATCAGTATCGTTTGCTGCGTACTATCAAGAATCGTTTTGGGGCCACCGACGAAATTGGCGTTTTTGAAATGACGGGGCATGGACTTTCGCCCGTGGCTAATCCCAGCCGCGTCTTCCTGCAGGAGGGCATGCCGGCAACTCCGGGCAGTGTCGTGTGCTGCACTATGGAAGGCTCCCGTGCGCTTTTGTTTGAAACCCAGGCTCTGGTCAGCCAGACGAATTACGCGGTTCCACAACGTGTGGCCGCCGGCATCGATGCCAAACGATTGACCATCATTTTAGCCCTGCTGGAAAAGTTCGGCGGCATAACCATCGGCACCACCGACGTGTTTGCCACCATTGCCGGCGGCCTGAAGGTCAACGATCCTTCTTCGGACCTGGCGCTGGCGCTTGCGGTCGTCAGCAATCATCTGGGCATACCTCTTGGGCGGCAGACCATCGCCATCGGTGAACTTGGCCTGTCGGGGGAGGTGCGTGGGGTGAACCTGCTGGACCAACGTCTCAAGGAGGCCCGCCGCCTTGGCATGACGGAGGCTATCGTTCCTGCCAGCGGTAGCCTGCCCGAGAATACCAGCGGTATGAACATCAAGCGCGTTCACAGCCTGAGCGAAGCTGTAAACTGGCTCATGGATAAGAAGTAGTCTTCGGTGCGGCTATGGGCCCCCGCGGCTCCAATTGTCAATGATTTTCAAGACACAAAAAAAGACGTTCTTTCGAACGTCTTTTTTGAAACTTATTGAAGTCGCGTGAAGATTATTCTTCGTCGTCATCTTCTTCGACGTGCTTCTTCTTCTTTTTCTTCTTCTTCTTCTTCGGCTGATCTTCGTCGCCGTCGTCAGAACGCTTCTTCTTCTTGCCTTCGACCTTGATGTCGGCAGCCTTTTCACCGCGCTTGGTGAAGCCGTACTGACGAGGATCGAAACCGGACGGGAAGCGAGTCTTGTTATCGTAGATCACCTTCTTAGCGGTGAACTTTTCGATCTTAGCGCCTTCGAGGTTTGCACCAGAGAAGTCAACGTCTTCCATCTTAGTGTCAGCGTCGATCTTGATGCCCTGCATGTTGGCGTTGGTGAAGTTGACGAGAACGAGCTTTGCACCGGCGAAGCTTACACCGCCGAGCTGAGCAAGAATGAAGTCAGAACGTTCGATGGTGGAGTTGGCGAAGTTAGCCTTGGTCAAGTCTGCCTTATCGAAGATGTTCTTAAAGATGTATGCGCCATCAAAGACGGACTTCAAGAGTTCTGCACCGACGAAGTTGTTCTTTTCAACAGTTGCATCGAAGAAGGAAGTCTTGTTCATCTTGGCCTTTTCGAACTTGCCCTTAGCGACGGTACCCTTATCGAATACAACGCCGGTCAAATCCTGGCCATTGAAGTTCATGTTCTTGACGGTTGCCTGAGCAAACTTTGCCTTCTGGAGCTGAGTCTTGGAAAGGTCGACGTCGTCGAATTCGGTCAAGGAAAGGTCAGCATCCTGGAAGTTGACGTTCTTGAAGTCTGCGCCCTTCATGTTAACCTGAGAAAGACCTGCCTTGGAGAAGTTGACGTCAACGAGGTCAACACCCTTGAAGTTTGCAGCAATCAAGTTACATGCGGTAAAGTCGGTCTTCACAATCTTTGCCTTGCGAAGGTCGGAGTTTGCCATCAAGGAACGAGAGAAGTTTGCGTTGGTGAGGTTGGCCTTGTAGAAGTTTGCACCGGTAAGGTCAACGTCCATGACGGAAGCCTGAGTGAGGTCAGACTTTTCGAAGCTTGTGTTTTCATCAACCTTCATTGCGTCCAGACGGGCGTTCATGAGGTTGGTCTGCGGGAACTGAGAGCCAAGGAGAGTTGCACGGTAGAGGTTTGCACCTTCCATGTCTGCGCCTTCGAAGCTGGAGTTACGGATGTCTGCACCGCTAATGGTAACTTTCTTAAGAGAGGCACCTTCGAAGTTTGCGTCGCTAATCACAGCGTTCTGGAAGGAAACTTCGTCAAGGGTAGCCTTATTGAAATTCGGCTTTTCACCAGTTGCACGACGGAAGTCGGTGGTGTTCTTGACAGCCTTAGCCTTGGTAAAGTTATAGCCGTCGATCTTCTTATTACTAAAAGAAACGTTCAGGTCCTTACCCTGCCAGTTATCCTGTGCAAAGACGTTCATTGCCAAGGCACTGATGAGGCAGAGACCGAACTTGGATACTCTCGTCATATTCATATTAACACATTCCCTTTTAAGGATGATAAATCGTATAGCCCTAAAATAACTAAAAAAATGTGAAAAACTACACATCAAATAAAAAAAACTCAATAAATAAAAGCTAATTTTATGCCCGAAATGATTTTTTTTGCATCAAACCAGTATGATGTAGTGGTTTGTGGGGCTGGTCCTGCCGGTCTCATGGCCGCTTATACCCTCGGGAGAAAGACTTCCGGTGCTAGACGGATTTTGCTTCTGGATAAGAAGGAACCCTGGAAGGAACCTATTTTCTGCGCCGAAGCGGTGTCTACTGGTAGGCTGAGCACTTTGTGGCCCATCGATCGTTCCTGGGTCCGCCAGGATCTTTCCGGCATCTATTTTACTTCCCGTAATCGTAGCCGTGCTGAATTTTACAGCAAGAACTGCGGCCTCTTGTTGGACCGCGCCAAGTTCCATAAGGCTATTGCGGATGGTTGCTGCACTGCCGGCGTAGAATGCCATTTTGATACCGTTGTCAAGAAACTTGAACGTGAAAACGATGGCTGGATTATTACGGTTTCTGTAAATGGAACTGAAGAAACCCTGCGCACACCGGTGGTGGTGGACGCCACTGGCCCGGGAGCCCGCCTTACTAAGAATATTGCTTGCCTGGAAGGTATCGAATCTGGCGATACGGACTTGGAACCCGCTATTTTTGCGGTTGCCGAAGGTATTGAACACAGCCCGGAACATATTGAACTGTTCTTTGGTAGTGACTTCCCGTCTGGCTATGGCTGGATTTTCCCCCGCGACGGTAAGGAAGTGAATATTGGTTTTGTTCTGGGCAAGGATGTAAAACAGGATATTTCCAACCGTCAGAAGCTGCTGAATTTCTTGGCTGAAGAATATCCTCAGGCCAAGGTCAAGGCTATTTACGGCGGTATGATCGCTTGTGGTCAGTCCGACAAGCCTATGGCAATGCACGGCCTGTTCAAGGCTGGCGATGCCGCTAGTTGCGTGAACCCCATTAGCCGTTCCGGCATTACAGAATCCTTGCTTTGCGGCAAGATTGTTGCAGAAACTGTTGTGGAATGGCTGGACGACTCCGGCGCAAACCGCTCTGCAATTGAAGCAAAGGCTCATACCCGCTGGATGAAGGAAATGGGTGACTCCCATATGCAGATTGCCCGCGGTAAGGTCGCCTTTAACCAGATTACCGATGAGCAGTTGAACAAGGCTGCCGCACGCCTGTCCAAGCTTCCTCGTGAAAAACAGACTATTTTCCGCATTTTCCTGAACGTACTGTGGGCTAGCCCCTCCCTGGTCTGGAAATTGCGCTCTTTCTTGCATTGGTAGTATTAAGGTTTATTGATTATGTCTAACGCCATTGAAAAACGTCTTGAGGAAATTCGCGACAAGTTCGCTTCCTTCACAGATCCCGATGACAAGTGGAAGTTCCTTCTGGATCTTGCTAAGGCTCATAAGGGTATGGATGCGAGTCTCAAGGCTGAAAAGTTCATCATTGTGGGCTGCGCCTCTACTATGTACCTTGTTCCCAGTTTTGACGGCGAAAAGATTCACTTTGAAATGGACGTGGAAGGTGGTACCACCAATCCGCTGATTAGCCGTGGCCTGGGCTGCCTCGCTCTCCAGGTATACAATGACATGACTCCTGCAGATATCTTGTCTGTGGATCCGGCCTTTTTCCAGCAGATTGGCTTGAACGTTGGTCTTTCTCCCACTCGTTCCAATGGCTTTGCAAGCTTGGTTAAGCAGATTTATTTATACGCAAGAGTGTTTGCCGCACTCGCAAAAAAGTAACTGAAAAAGAATAGGACAAAGAAAAATGGGTTTCAGTTTTTTGAATGGAAAGAGCCCCTTTGATGAGGCTGAAGAACGCCTGGAAGCAGGTGAAACCGTTAATGGTAAGCCGAAAATGCCGAAGGCTCCGGTGATGGGCTGGCAGGATGGCGTTTTCCTCCTGGTTATCATTGGCCTGGTTATCGGTGGCTATCAGTATTATCAGTACGCCAAGAAGAAGTCTGCTGATGCGTTCGCTGCTTGCGACGCTTTGTATGTTGCTACCGAATCTGATGTAGCCAAGTTTGCAGAAGTTGAAGTCTGCTACGAAGCAACTTGGGACCTTGGCTTTGTTAGTGATTCTCTGGAAGTTGTCCGTCAGAACCGTATTGGCGAAGTGGAAGACCTGCGTAATGCCCAGAAGGATTTGTACGATGCAGTGAATGCAGACCTGACCAAGGGCGATTCCGCAACCGCTTTGAAGAAGGTTTCTGCTTATACTGGCCCGGTGCTGCTTTACGGTGGCGCTAAGGAAGACTGGGAAAGCCTGGTGAAGGCTGCCGCAGAATTCGAAGTTGCAGAAGCTGCTCGTATTGCTGCAGAAAAGGCTGCCAAGGAAGAAGCTGAACGTCTCGCAGCCGAAGAAGCTGCCAAGGCTGAAGCAGAAAAGGCTGCCAAGAGCAAGAAGAAGGGTCGCAAGGCTAAGAAGTAATTTTGCTTCTGTGTTGACTCGACTCTGGCGTGGCGCGATAGTCTCGTCTGAAAAAATGAAAGCTAGGTCTAGGACCTAGCTTTTTTTTTGTAATTTCGGAGGGGGCCTTCGGCCCGATAGAATCTTATTTCTTTATAAGGGTGATTTCGCGTTCGGTTTCGTTAAGAATCTCGATGCGAATTTCGTGGGTGATGCCCGGGTCGTTGTCTTCCAAACGTTCGGGCCATTCCAACAGGCTGATTCCCTGTTCGAGGTAATCCGGATCCAGACCAACTTCGTAGAGGTCGGCACCGCCTTCCAAACGATACAAGTCGAAATGGAAGATGGGCGGATTGTTGGGATATTCATGAAGAATGGTGTAGGTGGGGGAGCATACGGATCCTTCAAAACCGAGACCCTTGCAGACTCCGCGGCTAATCACGGTCTTGCCTGCGCCCAGATTGCCGTAAAGAGCAACCTTGTCGCCGGGCTTCAACGTCTTGCCGAATTCCACCGCCCAATTGTACGTATCTTCTTCTGATGTGAATCGCATAAGATTACAGCTTATCCTTAAACTGCTGATAAGTAAACTTGTGCAGCAGATGGAACTTTCCCTGTTCATCGAACTTGCCGATACTGGGGTGACGTACGCCGTTGAAGAATGTGGTCTTCACCATGGTGTAGTGAATCATGTCTTCAAAGATTACCTTGTCTCCAACCTGGAGCGGCTTGTCAAAGGAGAAGTCGCCCAGCTGGTCGCCAGCCAAACAGGAATTTCCTGTTAGCTTGTATGTAAAAGGTTTGTCGCCCGGGAAGCCTGCGCCAGTAACGGCGGGGCGGTAAGGCATTTCCAAACAGTCCGGCATATGGGCGCTGATGGAAACGTTGAGAACGGCAATGTCCATTTCATTGTGGACGATGTCACCAACGGAGGCAACCAGTTCACCGGTCTGCCAACCGACGGCTTCACCCGGTTCCATGATCACCTGGAGGTGGGGGTAACGTTCATGGAAACCATTGAGGATGCGGACCAGTTCGTCGCGGTGGTAGTCCTTGCGGGTAATGTGGTGACCACCACCGAAGTTCACCCACTTCATCTGGGGGAGGTACTTGCCGAAGTGCTGTTCGAATGCTGCCAGCACGCCTTCCAGGGCGTCGGCGTCCTGTTCGCAGAGGGCGTGGAAGTGGAGGCCCTCAATGCCATCCAGAAGCTCCGGCTTGAACTCAGCTTCTGTAACACCGAGACGGCTGAACTTGCCGCAGGGATTATATAAGTCAGTTTCTACGGTGGAGTACTGGGGGTTCACGCGGATACCGGCGCTGACTCCTGCCTTCAAGGTTTTGTCCTTGAAGCGCTGCCACTGGCCAAAGCTATTGAAGGTGATATGTCCTGCGCAGCTCAAAATTTCGTCGATTTCGTCATCGTCATAGACCGGGGCGAAAACGTGGACTTCCTTGCCCATTTCCTCCTTGGCCAGTTTGGCTTCGTTCAGGGAACTGGCGGTGGCGCCTGCCAAATATTCCCCGATTAGGGGGAAAGAACGCCAAAAACTATATCCTTTGAGGGCGCAGATGATTTTTACGTTACCGCGCTTCTGGATATCGTCCAAAATTTCCATATTTCGGCGAAGACGGGCTTCGTCGAGCACAAAACAGGGGGAGGGGACTTGAGAATAATCGAGCATGGCACAAAGATAGCCTTTTTTACAAATTTCTTATAATTTTTTTGAAATCCTTTAACTACATTTAAGATGTGATGAGATTCTCTTGTAAGCATATACTTTTTTCTGTTCTGGCTTTGACATTCGTAGGAATGCCTTTGGCTCAACCTGCAACCCCAGTCCAAGAAGCTCAGCCTGCTGAACAGGCCGTCACTCCTTCTCAAGTAGAAGCT
Source organism: Fibrobacter sp. (assembly GCA_024399015.1). Taxonomy (GTDB): domain Bacteria; phylum Fibrobacterota; class Fibrobacteria; order Fibrobacterales; family Fibrobacteraceae; genus Fibrobacter. The sequence goes on along the minus strand of JAKSIC010000004.1, from coordinate 94,881 downwards.
GATGTGGTAGCCGCTCCCCGAGGAGCCTCTAGCCTTGAAGATATGATTCAGGCTAAGTTGGATTCTATGAACCGCGTCGTTCCGGCTGCCGGCCCGCGTAACTCTGATAGCTTGGCTAAGGCTCAGGCTGACAGCGTCCGCAAGCTCATCCAGTCTGGTAAGTACGTCCAGCGTGCCAAGTACGACAAGAAGAACTTCGACCACTGGAACGTCGACACCACCTTGCAGAAGTCCATGAAGGAAAAGCTGGTGGGTGCTTGGCGCACTCCGATCATCGCCCATGGTCATGCATTCCGCGATGCTGAACTTCGTTTCGGCATGAACGATACCTTGGTCGGTGTTACCCGCACTTATTCTGACTCCGGTCGCTATCAGATGACTGGTGAATACACCTTCAAGGCTCGCTACCGTTTTGATAACGAACAGTCCTTGGTCAGCCGCGAAGTGTTCGCAGACCGTAAGGTGATTCGTTGGGACTTCATCACTTTTGATATCGTCAAGGATTCCTTGATCTACAACTTGAACAAGTTGGAATTCCGCGATTTGAACGATAACTGGCTCAACGCTCTGCAGGGCTTCGACAACGTTCCTGCTGAAGTCTATCTTCGCGATGAGAAGGGTACCGCTGAAATGAAGCGCGAATACGAAAAGAACAAGAAGAAGAAATAGGCTTTACTAGTCATGGCTTCTGCCAATCGTCGAGCAATTGTCTGCTTTACAGCGCTGACTTTGCTCGGCTTTTTGTTTATATACCTCACCTTGAATTCTGGCTCCGTTGAAATTTCCTGGGCGGACTTGGGGTGGAGGCACGTCCCCTACGACAATATGAAACAGCAAATTTTCTGGGAGATTCGTTTCCCCAGAATGGTTGCTGCAATTCTTTCTGGCATCGCTCTGGCGGTGTCGGGCCTTTCTCTGCAGACCTTGTTCAGAAACCCTCTGGCGGGGCCTTTTGTGCTTGGTATCAGCAGCGGCGCAAGCTTCGGCGTTGCCTTGTCCTTGCTTGCTGGTCTGAGCTTCGGGCACTTTGGTGTGCTGGGTTCTGCTGCGGTTGGCGCGCTGGCGGTGACTGCCCTGGTGATGTGGGTTTCCTCCCGATTTGAACGATCCTCAATCCTTTTGATTGTTGGCCTTCTGGTGGGGTACTTCATTGATGCCTTGGTCAGCATCCTTATTGCAAATAGCGACGCTGAAGCTTTACGCGTATACGTGTCCTGGGGGATGGGAAGCTTTGGCCGTCTGACGTTTGACGGCGTCTTGATTTTTGCAGGAGCGATTGCGCTTGGCCTTGTGATGATTGTGCTTTCCTTGAAGTACTTGAATGCCGTGCGCTTGGGTGATGATTTTGCCCGAGGTCTTGGCGTGAATGTTCGCCGTGGACGATTGCTTGTTTTGCTTGGCGCTTCTTTGCTTGCTGCGGCAAGTACTGCCTACTGCGGACCAGTCGCCTTTGTGGGCATTGCCGTTCCTCACTTGGCATTTATGTTGTTCAAAACCAGCAACCATCGTGTGCTTTTACCGGGCTCTGCTCTTTGCGGCATTGTACTTTGCCTTGCCGCATCCTTGTTCAGTACCGTTCCCTTGAATGCAATTCTTAGCATTGTTGGTGTCCCGATTATTTTGTGGGTGATTATCCGCGGAAAGGGGGAACATTAATGTCTTTGTTGAAATTCACAGATCTGTGCTTTGGCTACGGAGCGAACTTCGCTCAGCCTGCAAGCTTTGAGTTGAATGCTGGTGAAGTTGTTGCCTTGATGGGTCGCAATGGTTCTGGTAAAAGCACCCTGCTGAAAACCTTGTGCGGAAAAGTTTCTGCAATGAATGGCACCGTGGAAATCGCGGGTAAAAATCTGAAGGATTGGAACGCTGTAGAACTGGCTAAGAAGATAGCCTACATCTCGATTAGTAAGGCCGCTCCCGAACGTATGACGGTCCGCGAGTTTGTAAGTCTTGGCCGCATGCCTTACAGCGGAATTTTCGATGGCCGCTCCGCAGAAGACAACAAGATTGTGGGTGAGTCCATTGAACTTTTGCAATTGACAGAATATGCTGATCGTATGGTTAGCACGTTGAGCGATGGGGAACGCAGCCGTGTGTACTTGGCTGAAGCCGTAGCTCAGCAAGTGAATGTTTTGTTGCTTGATGAACCCAATGCGTTCCTGGATATTCCCTGGAGCCATCAGCTGTTTAGAACATTGCGTCAGTTGTCAGCGGAACGAAATATGGGTATTATTGTTTCTACACATTCCTTGGAATATGCGTCTCAATATTGTGACCGATTCATGATTGTGGATAACAAGAATTTGAATGTAGGAACCTTGGCTGAGGCCCAAGAAAAGGGCTGGCTGGAATGGACAAAATGAAGAAGATTTTATTTGTAGTTTGCGCATTGCTCATGGTGAGCTGCGCAGGTGTGTTCAAGAAAGGTAGCTCTGAACACAAGCATTTCCTCTGGAAAGTTTCCGATGAAAATTCCAGCGTTTGGGTTTTGGGCAGTATCCATTTTGCGGATTCCACATTCTATCCCTTGGATTCTGCCATAGAAACCGCCTTCGTAAACGCAGAGGAACTTGCTGCGGAAATCAATATCAATGATGACTCCGTCAGCCAGGATGTGGCGAAGAAAATGCTGAAGCAGGGTGTACTTCCCAATGGAACAACCTTGGATCAGGTGCTTCCTGAAGGCATGTGGAAAACCATCGATAGCTTATGCTTGGCATGGAATTATCCGCCTATTTTGTTGAAACGATTCCGTCCGTGGTTTGCTGCAACAACCTTGAGCGGCATTGCTTTCCAGCGAGCAGGAATTGATCCCAACTATGGTATTGATGCGGTGCTTTTGGAACGTGCTGCCAATGAAGGCAAGACAATTGTTGGTTTGGAGACAGCTGAAGAACAGGTGAATGCTGTTGCCGATACGGGTACTTCTGATTCTGCAGGTATTTTCTACATGAAGACAACCTTGCGTGAAATTTCTGAATTGGATTCCATGGTGGCTCAAATCATTCGCGCTTGGAAGACGGGCGATGTAGAGCTTATGCGTAAGGCCATGAATGAAGATGAATTTGTTGATGAAGCCGATTCTACGGTTCAGAAAGATTTTGAAGAACGAATCTATACCAGCCGCAATGCAAAGATGGCGGAATCCATTGAGGAATTCCTAAAGGACGACAGAAAGGTCTTTGTTGTTGTGGGGGCTGCTCATTTGACTTTGGATGACGACAATGTCATTAGCCTTCTGCAGAAGAAAGGCTTTACAGTGGAGCAATTCTAAAGGTCTTTGACCGAAATTCCCAGACGGTTCAATCTGTTATAAAGTGCCGTGCGGAGAAGTCCCAACTTTTCAGCAGTGGCGCTGATGGAACCATTGTTTTCCTGGATTTTCCCTTTGAGGAAAATCCTTTCTTGTTCAAGTTGCATTTCTCGGAATTCATCGTATCGAGATGCAGATGAAGAAACGAGATTGCTTGCAGCAATGCTGATATCGAGAGGTTGTTTTTCAGGAATAACTTCTGCGTTGACCACAGAATTTTCGTTTTCAATCTGGAAATCTTCGGGCTGCAATTCGCCGGAGTTGGCGAAACACAAGGCTCGCTGAATCACGTTTTCAAGTTCGCGGATGTTGCCTGGCCAGTTGTGACTTTGCAAGCGGCGGAGAGCCTTGTCGGAAAGGGTGTAGGTTTCTTCTTCGGCTTGGTACTGTTTGATGAAATAGTTTGCCAAGTCCTCGATATCTTCCTTGCGTTCGCGGAGGGGAGAAATCTTGAGAGGAATAACGTTCAGTCGGTAGAACAAGTCTTCGCGGAACTTCTTTTCCTTGACGGCTTGTTTCAGGTCGCGGTTAGTTGCCGCCACAATACGAACGTCAATGTGCTTCGACTGATTTGCTCCAATGGGGCGAATTTCCTTGTTCTGCAATACGCGGAGAAGCTTCACCTGGGTATGTAACGGCATGTCACCGATTTCGTCCAGGAAGATGGCGCCTCCATCAGCCGCTTCAAACAAACCAACTCTTTCCGCCTGGGCTCCAGTGAATGCGCCTCGGGTATGTCCGAAGAGTTCGCTTTCAAAAAGATTCTCAGGGATGGCGCTGCAGTTTACGGTAATGAACTTGTCGTAAATGCAGGAAACGGCTCTTGCAATCAATTCCTTGCCGACGCCGGTTTCGCCTTGAATCAACACGGGACCGGAATTCACCATGGCTTTCAACACGGACTTGCGGAGCTGTTCCATGGCGGGGCTTTTTCCCACCAGCAAAGCCATTCTTTCGCGGAAAATTTTACGAGCTTCGATAAATTGACGGAGCTTGGATATCTTGCTCATCAAGTGAACGCGCAGGTCTGCTGCGTTCATGCTGACGTCTGCATACTTGTTGCAAAGGTAGCCGTAATTTGTAGTGTCTTCCGCATAAGCGAAAATCATGGAATCGGGATTTTTTTCACGGAGGGAGGCAAGTGCCTTTTCGTTTTCGATCGTGAAAGAATCCAAGTCCCAGATGATGATGGGGGAGAACGGAATTGTAGAAGTGTAGAATTCGTTCTCGATGGAATCATAGACTGTGACATCGTAATTCACAGAGGAAAGCACGTCTTGGATGAACGAAGACGTTGAAGTTTCCTTTGTGAAAAAATCGATGAGCATAGTTCGTGATTCGAATTGTTATTTTCCAAGTTCCTTAGAACGGTCGGTGCCTGCGACAACAGCCTTGATGAGGGTGCTGCGGAAAGCGCCTTCTTCCAAAGCGTTGATGCCTGCGATGGTGGTGCCTGCGGGAGAGCATACCATTGCGCAGAGGTCGCTGGGGCTCTTGCCGGACTTCTTCACCAGTTCCACGCTACCTTCGATGGTGCCGAGGGCCAGCTTCAGAGCGACATCGCGGGTAAGACCTGCCTTCACGCCACCGCGGGTGAGACCTTCAATAAATTCAAATACATAAGCCGGGGCGCTGCCGGAAAGACCGGTAACAGCATCCATAAGGCTTTCGGCAACGCGGCAGGTAACGCCGATGTTGCCGAAGATCTTTTCTGCGGTAGTGAGGGTGGCTTCAGTAACGCCATCGGTAGCCAGGCCTACGGAACCCTTGCCCACGGTGAGCGGGAGGTTCGGCATAACGCGGAGAACCTGATTCTTGGTGCCGAGAACATCAATGAGTGCTGCGCGGGTCACGCCAGCCATAATGCTGATGAAAGTCTTGGTGGTCTTGATTGCCTTGACTGCTGTCTTCCATTCTGCGGCGACCAGCTTGAAAATCTGGGGCTTTACGCAAAGGAAGGTAACATCGGCCTTCTTGACGCCTTCGGCAAAGTTCTTGACGCGGACGCAGCCCAGGGCGGTCACTTCGGCGGCTGCCTTGTCGCTGGGGTCGAAGAAGAAAATGGACTTAGGATCGTTGCCGGCCTGAAGAAGACCGCGGAGGATTGCACCGCCCATGTTGCCGGTGCCAGCAAAGAAAATTTTGTTAACCATAGCTCGTTGTTTTTAAAGAAGTGAAAATTTTCAATTATAAATTACGAATTATGAATTACGAGACGAATAATCGCGGCTCTGCCGCCTAGCTAATTTTAGTAATTCGTACTTTATAATTCATAATTAGGTGAAAATCAACTTTGTTGATTTTTACCTCACGCTGTCCTTGGCCTTACGGAGGAATTCCAGCAGTTCATCGTTGGTCTTGTACTGCTTCATCCACTTAATGACTTTATCCATAATTCCGTTTTCGGTGTCGTTCTGCATACCCTGACGAACACTCCAGATGATGTCCTGTTCGCGGAGGGTAAGCAAACGGTCTTCCTTACGGGTACCGGATTTGAAAATGTCAATGGCGGGCCAGGTGCGCTTTTCTGCCAGGCGGCGGTCAAGCACGAGTTCCATGTTGCCGGTGCCCTTGAATTCTTCGAAGATCACTTCATCCATGCGGCTTCCGGTTTCAATCAAGGCGGTACCGATAATGGTGAGAGAGCCGTTCTTCTGGACGATTTCGCGGACGGGTTCACCAAAGATAGTCTGGACAATCTGACCGTTGGAATCCTTCTGGAAGTCTCCCAGTTTGTCTGCAATTTTACGGGCTGCACCAAAGAACTTCTTGGGGAACTGCATGGCCATGGCGTCCACACCACCAGAGAGGATCTTGCCGGAGTGGGGGATCACAACGTTGTTTGCGCGAGCGAAACGGGTGATGGAGTCCAGGAGAACCACAACATCCTTCTGCTGTTCCACAAGGCGCTTTGCCTTTTCAAGAACCATGGTGGCAACGCGTGCGTGATGGTCAGGAGGTTCGTCGAATGTAGATGCAACAACTTCAGCCTTGATGGTGGGATTCTTTTCTACAAGCTTGCCCACGATTTCGCGCATTTCGGTCACTTCTTCGGGACGTTCATCAATGAGGAGAACCATGATGACGCATTCCGGGTGGTTTGCTGCAATGGCGCGGGTAATGTTCTGCAAAAGAATTGTCTTACCGGTGCGGGGAGGAGCCAGGATAATGGAACGCTGGCCCTTACCGATGGGGCTGAACAAATCCATGACGCGAGTGGTCAATTCTTCCTGATCATATTCCAAGCGAATCTTTTCGTTGGGGTGAATCGGAGTCAGGTATTCGAAAGCCACGCGACGCTTGATTTTTTCAGGATCGTCGAAATTTACTTTGTCTACACGACGCAGTGCGTAGAACTTGTCGCCATCGCGGGGCGGACGAGCAAGACCTGCGACGGTGTCGCCGACTTTAAGGCCGAAACGGCGGATCAGGTTCTGGCTAACGTAAACGTCGTCCGGACCCTGCTGGTAGTTGAATTCAGTGTTGCGGAGGAAACCGTGACCCTGGGGGGTAACTTCCAGAAGGCCTTCTGCGTAAACGATGTTGTTTTCGTTTTCCAGGCTCTGAAGCAAAAGGCCGAGAGACTGCTTGCGGTAACGGCGGAAGTCCAGATTTTCCTTCTGGCTTGCCAGTTCCTGCAAATCACTCATGGTCATCTTACGGTACTTGGCCCAGCAATCGCGAGCCTTGTTCCATGCTTCAGAATCCGGTTCCGGAAGGGGAGTGGCGTCTTCCTGTTCTTCCTGCTGCTGACGGTTGTTGTTATTGTTGTTGCGATTGTTCTTGTCGAACTTGTTGAACTTATTTCGCTTGTCGAACTTGTTGAAGCGGCCTCCTTGCTGATTACGCTGCTGGTTGTTTTCGTCACCTTCTGCGTTTTCTCGGTTGCCGTTATTTTCCTGATTGGAATTGGCGTCGCCTGTAGTTGCTTCACCACTGTTTTCTGCATTTGCGGAAGTTTCGTTTGCAGAGGCTTCTGCTGTTGCAACATCGTTTGTCTGTACGTTGACCGGGGTTGCCTGATTGTTCTGTTCCGGCTTTCCTTCTGCTACGTTCTTTTCAGAATTTTCATTGGAATTTTCGGCAGCAACTTCTTCGCGATTTTGTTTATCTGCTTTTTTCTTGAATTTCTTTTCGTCAGACTTTTTTACATCTTCGTTCTTGTCTGCCTTAGCTGCCTTTGCAGGGCGTCCCGCACGCTTTGCGGGTTTGGCGTCCTGTTCCTGCTTCGGAGATTCAACACTGTTTGCTACTTCGGGAGGAACTTCGATGCCTGTTTCAGGTTGGTCTGCTAAAGGAATATTCTTTTTTGTGGGAGCCACGTTGGAATCCTATGATTGTGTGATTAAAAAATGTTTTGATATAAAAGACAGGATGCCCAATAAATAAATGGGGAAAGCCTGGAAATGTATTGGAAAAAAATATTACTCCTCAATCGAGGTGTGCATAAGATAACTAAAAAATGCTCTTTTGTCATAGAAAAGAGGCTTTTTTCCGAAAAAAATTACAAAACAGGGGAGGGATGGCCTCAAAGGCTTTCAAAACAAATTTTTGGCAAAATTGTGCCAAATTGAATATCTATATTTTTAACGTGGATTCATTAGAACGTGTTTTTATAGCCCTGGGTTCAAACATCCCAGACCGCTCCAAGCACTTGAACGAAGGTCGCGAGATGCTTCGTAAGATTTCTGCTGGCGGCTGGAAGGAAAGCCCAATTTACGAAACCCCTCCGGTTGGTCCGGAAGGCCAGGGCCCTTATTTTAACCAGGTGGTTACCTTCTGGTACTCTGGTTCTTCTACACGTTTGTTGAATTATTTGAAAGGTGCAGAGTTTGTTTTAGGCCGCAAGCCTCGTGGACATTGGAATTCCAGAGAAATTGATCTGGATTTGCTGTATTTTGGCAAGGAAATCCGCAGAAGCGCGCCTATTCTTCCTCATCCGCAGATTGTTAATCGCCAATTTGTTCTTACTCCGCTCAATGATGTGGCTCCCGAATGGGAAGATCCGCAAATGGGTTTTGAAGTTAAGGATATGTTGGCTAATCTTCTCGTTAAAGAGAAGAAGATTCCCTTCCGCGTAATAACCTCGGAGGAACCTTGATATGTTGACTGAAAAAGGCGTCCATTTTTTAGCCATTGAAGGTGTTATTGGTGTAGGCAAGTCCTCGCTCGCAAAGATTATTTCCGAGCGCTGGAATGCCATGTTCATTGAAGAGAACTTTGCCGAGAATCCGTTCCTGGAAAAGTTCTACGAGAACAAGGAAGCTTACGCATTTCAGACCCAGCTGTTCTTTTTGCTGGACCGTCACAAGCAGTTGCAGAACTCCGCTCTCCAGAGCGACTTGTTCCATGATTTGCTGGTAAGCGACTACACCTACGAGAAGGACCAGATTTTCGCTGCACAGAACCTGCAGGAAGAAGAATTCGCCATGTATGAACAGGTTGCCATGACCTTGAACAAGGGCATCCCGCATCCCGACTTGGTGGTTTATCTGCAGGCCAGCGTTCCCACTCTCTTAAACCGAATCCACGGCCGTGGTCGTGCCATGGAAAAATCTATCGAAGCCTCCTACTTGCAGGCCTTGATGGACAGATATGATCATCATTTCTGGAATTATCCTTATTGCCCGGTACTGGTTATCAATACCGACAACATCGATTTTGTCCACAATGAAAATCACCTAAATCTTGTGCTGGATGCAATCGCTTCCTGCCCGAGACAAACGACCTATTTCGTTCCAGAAGGTAAATAATGCAAATCATTAAGACAATCGATTCTCTCCGTCAGGCTTTGAAGCCGCTGGCTCAGCAGGGAAAGTCCATCGGTCTTGTTCCGACTATGGGCGCTCTTCACGCTGGTCATGGTGCTTTGATCAAGGCTTCGGTGAATGATTGTGACGTAACCGTTGTTAGCGTTTTCTTGAATCCCATCCAGTTTGGCAAGAACGAAGACTTGGACAAGTATCCCAAGCGTCTCGAAGCCGATGCCAAGCTTGCTGAATCCATTGGCGCTGACTTCGTTTTTGCTCCGTCCGTCGAAGAAATGTATCCGGATGGAGATCCTCTGACTATGGTGCGCGACGAAAGCTTGGAAAGCCTGTACTGCGGTGCCTACCGTCCGGGCCATTTCCGTGGTGTTCTGACTGTTGTTTCCAAGTTGTTCTTGATCTCCGGTGCTCATCATGCATATTTTGGCGAAAAGGATTACCAGCAGGTGTTCCTGATTGAACGTATGGTGAAGGACTTGTGCTTTGACATTCAGATCCATCGCGTGAAGATCGTTCGTGAAGAATCTGGCCTTGCTCTTTCTAGCCGTAATGAATATTTGACCGACGAAGAAAAGGCTCGTTCCTTGGGCATCAGCCTCGGTCTTAAGCAGGCAAAGGAAGCCTACGATGCTGGTGAACGTGGCGTTATGAAGATTCGCGACACCGTGGTGAAGTCCATCTTGGCTAACCGCGGTCAGGTACAGTTTGTTGAAGTGGTGAACCAGAAGACCTTGCAGAAATTCAATGCAGGTATGCTTGGTGCAGAAGACAAGGCCGTCATTCTCGTGGCAGCTTTCTTTGGCAAGACCCGCTTGATCGACAATATCGAATTGAACTAATTCTGAAGCGAGGGGTGACCCTCGGTCGAACCTTTTAAAAAAAGACCTCGGCAATGCCGGGGTCTTTTTGCGTGAAAGATTTTGTTTGCGAACTTCTTGTCGCGTTTTACTTTTCTGTAGCGGTAAAGACGCCGTCCCATTCTTCGCCTTCTGCCACAGGCGGATTCAGCTTGTAGGCTTCGCAGCGCTTGATGTAGACATGGCTCGGCGTAGTCTTGCTTCCCGGATCACGGTCAGGATGGTGGGGTTCCAGGTCAAGGCATTGGGTGAACAAGTCGATGGCGTTGTCCCAATCCATAGCCAGATAGCAGAGTCTTGCCTTTTCCCAAATTTCAACAAGCTTGCGGAGCTGTTCTGCGTTGTCGCACTTGCTCTTTTCCAAAAGTTCGAAGGTCTTTACCGGCTGGCTCTTACCCACCACTCGAACCGTATCCAGAGAACGGTAAATAAAGCGTCCTTCTTCAAGATTCTTCTGGGTGTCTTCGCTAATTTGGATGTAAGCGCCGTACTGCTTTGCTGCACTTTCCAAACGGGCGGCGAGGTTCACTGCGTCACCCATCATGGTGTAGTTCTTACGCATGGTAGAACCCATATTACCAGTCACGATATCGCCAGAGTTAATGCCGATTCTCATGTGCATGTCATGAACAACCTTAGGCCACTTGTTGCCTTCACTTGCCCACTTTCTGCGGAGTTCCATGAGCTTACGCTGCATGCCAACGGCGGAGTAGCAAGCACTTTGGGCGTGGTTTTCCAAAGGCATGGGCGCGCCAAAGAATGCGATGATAGCGTCACCTTCGTACTTGTCCAATGTTCCCTTGTTTGTAAGTAGGGTGTCGGTCATGGCGGTAAGGTATTCGTTCAAAAGTTCAACCAGTTTACTCGGGTCGCCAATCTTTTCAGAGAAAGTGGAGAAGCTTGCAATGTCGGTAAAGTATGCGGTAATGTTGGATTTTTCACCACCCAACGTCGGCATAATTTCGTTGTTCACCATGGCGTCGATCAGTTCAGGAGAAATGTACTGCTTGAACGCGTTGTTGATGAAGCTCTTTTCCTTGTTTTCAAAGTAGAACTGAACCACAAGGGCGGTGATGTTCGTAAGCAAGATGGCGAGGATCTGCTTGGAAACACCGATGTACAAACCAGATTCAAAGTAGCGGAATGCAATGAAAGTGTAGACCGCCATTAACACGATGGAAATAGAAATAGAGAAGTAGCTCTTTAGGAACAAGCCAAGGATAACGCAAAGGAGAGCCAACAAAATAACAATCAGCTGCTGGTAACGTTCTCCCAAGGTGACGATGTATTCGTCTTCAAGAATGTTCTTGATAATGGTTGCGTGGATCAAGACTGCCGGGTAGTTTTCTTCGTGAGGACCCGGCACAAAGTCGAATAGGGCCGCCGCTGCAGAACCTAAGATGAAAATTTTTCCTTGGTAGAAAATTGGGTCCACACGGTGCTTGTAAACGTCGTAGTAGGAAAGATGCTGGAAGGTTCGTAGAGCTTCGGCGGTATTGTAGCGGCCTTTGTAGCGAACTTGGTAGCGTCCAAAGCGGTCGATAGGAATGTGCTTTTCCGGACCGAAGCGTAATTCTTCACCGGGAGCGAGGTTCTGAATTGCCAGATCGTCGGTAGCCTCGATATCGCGGATGACTGCGTCGGAGAGGATAACCTGGGTGGCGTGCCATTTCTTGGTGGGCTTGTCGTAGCGAATGTCAAGATCCAGGGACAGAAGAGCCGGCTTTCCTACAGGGAGGTTCTTGAGGGAATCTTCGAAGAAGTGAACGGCCTTGACCACGTAAGTCGTAATGACCGCTTCTTCTTCGTCTTCTTCATCTTCGATAATAAAGCGATCGCCAGTGAATTCTTCTTCGTCGTACTTAATGGAAATGCCGTCACCTAAGGCAATGGATATTCCCTTTTCCATGGTGTTCAAAATCTTGGGATCCATCCTTCGGATGGCGTCGGAAAGTCTCGGGGTAAGAAGTTGTCCTTCGAAGATTTCGAGGGTGACGGAACTATCCTTGCCTTTGGTTGCGATAATTTTGGATGAAATGTCGATGAAGTCGGATGTAGCTTTCTTCTGGAATTTCTTTTCCTTCAGCTTATCGCGGAGGGAAAGGAACATGGGATAGCTGAAATGCGGGTATGTGGTGTGGTAATCACCTTTTTCATCGCGATAAATACCGAAGGGCTTGCCTACGTTAATGTACTTGCCCATCTTGATTTCCACGTTTTCCGGCTTCTGGTGGAAAAGGTGGAGGATGGTCATCAAGGACATGGTGGAGTAGATTCTGGAAGAGTCGATTCGGCCGATGTCTTCAAGAGAGGGGTCTAGCGTGGGTTCAAGTTCCGGGTTGGGGAATCGATACAACAGGGACACGCGGCGGACGACACCATCCTGGTCAGGATAGGCGTTCACGGAACCGACAAATTGACCAGCCTGGGCCAGTTCCGGGAATACGTTGTCCAAGAGGTCCTTGGGTTCGATATTCTTAAGGCTGTCAACCTGGTTGTTGTTGATGACGGACTGGAAACCCACTTCCTGGGCTCGTTTTTCGCTACTGAGAGGGCGCCATTGAGATTCGTGCTTGTAGGATTTGGCGTCATCAAACATATCGCAGACGATAACGTTTCCACTTTCCTTGACGGCAGCGACCAGCATGGAGTCGTAGTTATAGGTTGAAAGAATTTCAGGATAGAGGGAATCCCAGGACTTTTCCGGTTCCACTTCGGTCAAGAGGCTCATGACCTGGCCTGCTTTCTGTTTGCCGAAGTCTGCATTCTTAAAGAGAATATCGAAGCCGATAGCTGCAGCTCCGCCTTCGCTTAAATGCTTAACCACGTCTGCGTGGATGGAACGGTCCCATTCGTTATAGTTGCCCAATTTTGCCAGGGCGGGTTCGTCAATATCAACAATTAAGATGCTGGGGTCGTAGTTGCCAGTGGTCTTGATTTTATCATTACCACCGAAGTCTTCTTCGATACTGGTTGCTGCTTTGAAGAACAGGTCGTAGAAAAGGTTTTCCAGGGATTCGGCACTGTTTCTTGTGTTACCCGTAATTTCATTCTGGGTACTACCGAAAATAAGAATCAATGCGACAATGATGGCGGAGATGAAAAAACCAGCTCCGACTTTCTTTGTCTTTTTAGAAAGTTTTACTTGCATGGAATTAAAGATAACAAGTTGCCGGGATTTGTCATTTTGCTGACAAAATATTAGACTATATTTATAAGGAAAATTTTGGAGGAGTCTTGGCTACTCAAAAGAAGAAAACGGCAAAAAAGCCTGTAAAAAAGAAAAATAGCAGTACAGAAAACGAACAGGGCTTTGGACTTATTGTAGCAGGATGGTTCCTGCTGGCTTTAGGTGTTATTCTCTTGCTTGGTTGCGTAAGTTCCGTTTATAGCGGAAGTCACGGCAATTGGCTCGGCCCTTATCTTGGAAAGTTGATTCCCAATGCGGTGATGATGCTGTTTGGCAAGGTCTCCGTTCTTTTCTTTACCAGTTCTCTGGTTCTTTGGGGCTTGTGCCTTGCGTTTGATAGCTTGAGAGCTAAAATCCTCCGCTACGCCTTGGGCCTTACCCTTCTTTCTTTGGATTTGTCCTTCCTTTTGGCTTTGAAGGTTTATGGCCTGGGTCAGGTTTCTAAGGATGTTTTGATGCTGAATGGTGGCATTTTGGGACAGTTCTTTACCCAGAATATCGCCATTCCCATTTTTGGTCAGGAATCCTGTATGGCTCCGCTGATTATTCTGGTTGCCTGCTTGGTCTTGATCCTTGTTCTTTCTTTTGGTCTTCGTCCTCGTCATTTCCATTTCCTGGTGCAGACATCTGATTGGCTTAAGAAGGTCTTTGGTAAAAAGCCTGTGCTGGAAGCTGAAGTTGTGGAACTTGACAATTCCGATAGAACTTCTCGTGGTGACCGTTCCGAGAAGGAAGAACGCTCCATGGCCCAACCGGCTAAACTTCGTCGTGGTCTTATGATGGATGACGAAACGGTGATGTTGGAACCGGAAGCCTTCAAGATTCGTCGCAAGGGTAGGGTGGTTCCCTTTAATGGCCGCAACAACTGGCTTGATAATGAACTTGATGGCCGCAATGTTACTGAGGCTCCGGGAGAAATTCCGTTTGCTGCAGAAAAGACAATGGCGCCCACGATGGCTGCTGCAGAACAGACTCTCGCCGCAACGATGGAAGATTCTGGTGCCGTGGGCGGTGAAGATCCTGAAATTGCGCGCTTACAGGAATACTTGCGCTTGAACGAACGTAAGATGAATGCTCTTGAAATCATGGAAGTTCGCGAAAAAATCGCAGCATTGCGCAGAGCCCGCGACATGATTGACTGGGAAAAGGGCCACAAGGGTCGCTTGCAGGTAAAGGGTGATGTTCGCCGTGATAATGCGGAATCTGTGAAGGCAACACCCGCGGTGAATAGTTCTGTCGAAGAAAAAACTATTGCCGCTGGCAGAAATTCCGCGGATAGAACTGTTGTTGCAGATTGCGTGGCTGTCGCTTCTAGAACTTCTGCCGTTACTGCAAGGGTTCGTTCCTTCAATGCCGCTGAATCTGCAATGGACGCAGGCTCCTTGGACGCTTCCGACGAGCCTACCATCGCGTACGGCCGTAACGCAAACATATCTTCAAGTGGAATTGATCCCGAAAGTTTGCTTGGAGGAGACGGTGCCGCAACTGACGATACCTTTACTCCTGTAGTTTATGGTGCTGACGACACTTCCGATGTGGAACCCGCATTGGATGCAGAACCCACCGTGGGTGGCGATATTGGTACCGTGATTCCTAGAGGAAATTCCGGGGCTCAGGCTGCAGCTATTCCGCAACCCGATCCTACGGAACATTACGACGAATATAAGGTGCCCGCAATTTCCGACATCTTGTCTGATCACGAAGCCCAGACTGCGGACTATACCGAAGAAGAGCTGAATGCCATCGGCAAGATGCTTGAAGAAAAGCTTGAAAACTTCAAGGTGAAGGGCCGTGTCATTGGTTGCGAAACGGGTCCCATGATTACCCGCTTTGAAGTGGAACCGGGTCCTGGCGTAAAGGTTAGCCGATTCTCCGCTCTGCAGGAAGACTTGGCTCTTCCGCTGAAGGTTTCCTCGGTACGAATTCTTGCGCCCATTCCTGGCAAGGCCGCGGTGGGTATCGAAATTCCCAATCGCAAGTTCCAGACGGTTTACAGTAAGGACGTCTTTGAAAGCGAAAAGTTCAATCCTTCTCCTGAGAAGATTGTGGTTGCCTTGGGTAAGGATATTACCGGCGAAGCTTTCTCCATGGATTTGGCCAAGGCACCCCACTTGCTGATTGCTGGTCAGACTGGCTCTGGTAAGTCTGTCTGTATTAACGCCCTTATGGCAAGTATGCTGTTCAGCAAGACTCCCGACGAACTCCGCATGATTCTTGTGGACCCGAAGGCTGTGGAACTTAAGATGTACGAAAACATCCCGCACCTGCTTGCTCCGGTGATTACCAAGCCTGAAATTGCAATCCAGGCTCTGCAGTGGCTGTGTTACGAAATGGACCGCCGTACCGAAGTTCTTGCAACGGCTAAGGTTCGTAACATTGGTGGCTTTAACGCCAAGTACGAAGCCGGCGAACTCCCCGACGATATTCCGGAAGAAGACAAGGGCCACCGTATGCCCTTCATCGTTGTGATTATCGATGAAATGGCTGACCTTATGATGGTCGCCGGCAAGGAAATTGAAAAGTCCGTAGCCCGATTGGCGGCAAAGGCTCGTGCTGTGGGTATCCACTTGGTGCTTGCAACCCAGCGTCCTTCTGTGAAGGTGATTACGGGTATCATCAAGGCCAACTTGCCTACTCGTATTAGCTTTAAGGTGGCTTCCCAGATCGATGCCCGTACCGTGATGGATCACGCTGGTGCTGAAAAACTTTTGGGCCGCGGTGATATGTTGTTCAAGGCCGTGAACGATCCGGATCCGGTTCGAGTCCATGGCGCATTCCTTAGCGATGAAGAGGCAGAACGCCTGGCCGACGCCTGTTCCAACCAGAATGTCTTCTACCCGCAGGTGGAATCCTTCGATGTTTCTGAAGGTGCTGAAGGTGATGAAGACGGGGAAGGCGGAAAGAACTTGGGTAAGTTGGATCCCCTTCTGTTTGAGGTGGCTTGCTGGGCTGTTGAAGTCAGCGGCCTGTCCACTTCTGCTGTGCAGCGTCACTTTAGCGTGGGTTATAGCCGCGCAGGTAAGATTGTGGATCAGCTTTATGGTCTTGGTGTCTGCGGACCCAGCAAGGGTAATTCCAAGCCCCGCGCAATGCTTGTGGGTATGGACGAACTGATGCAGTTGGAACGCTCAGGAACCTTTAGATAAATAGTTACAAAGTACGATTTATGAATTACGAGAAGACAAATGGCGAGCTTTGCTCGCAAAATAAGAGGGCGGCAAAGCCGCGAAAAAAAATCTCGTAATTCGTAACTCATAATTCATACCTCGAACCTCATACCTCGAACCTCATAATTATGCGTGAATATGCTCCTTCCAAAATCAATTTGTTTCTTGATGTAATCCGTAAGCGTGAAGACGGCTACCACGATCTTGGTACTGTTTTCCAGACTGTGGATGCCGGTGATACAGTTTCTGCAGAACTTCGTAACGATGGCGAAATTGTTTTGACCTACAATAATCCACAGGAATATCCGGTTCAGTCCGACCTGGTTTATAAGTCTGCAGTTGCGCTAAAGGCCTATGCCGTTGAACAGGGTGTTGCCGGTGCGGAAAATCTGGGCGCAGACATTTACCTGGAAAAGGTGATGCCCCTGGGCGCAGGTCTTGGTGGCGGTAGTGCAGATGCTGCTGCGACCCTTCGCCTCTTGAACAAGCTGTGGAACTTGAATTTTGCTGCCGAAGTTCTGGAAGGTATCGGTGCGAAGCTTGGTGCTGATGTGCCGTTCCTGGTTCGTGGAGGCTCCGCCTTTGCAGAAGGAATCGGTGAAAAGTTGACCTTTATGAAGCCTCTTCAGCTTGCCGAAGGTGAATATCTGCTGATTTGCACCCCGCTGGACGCTGTTCCTACCAAGGATGCCTATGCTGGCGTTCCCAAGTCTGGCCCCGACCGTTGGGAAGGTTATAAGTCTGAATGGGCTTCTGCCCAGTCCGCTGGTTCTAGTGCGGTGAACGAATTCTGGCAGAAGAACCTGTTTAACTCTTTTGAAATCTCTGTTTACCCGAAGCACCCCTTGGTTGAACAGATGAAGGGCGAATTCTTGCGTCTGGGAGCTAAATGTGCCCTAATGTCCGGTTCCGGAGCATCGGTATTTGGCATTTTTGCATCAAAAGAGCTGGCTGAAAGCGCTGCGGATTCCATGAAATCCATCTCCCGCTACCAAAAAGTAACCCGCTTTTGGGTGCCGACCCTTTAAAATTTGGCCGTAAATGCTATATTTGCGCCACCATTGGGGTATCGTCAAGTGGTAAGACAACGGATTTTGATTCCGTTATTCGTTGGTTCGAGTCCAGCTACCCCAATGAATTTTTCTTTAATCATAAACTCAAATGGAGTAATTATGGAACTCACTAAGCTCGCAGCAACCTTGAGAGTACAGGGCAAGAGCGCAGACGCTAAGCGTCTCCGCAAGGCCGGCCAGATTCCGGCTGTCTATTATGGTAAGGGTCAGGAAGCAGTGAATGTCAGCGTTTGCGCTGCCGACGTTCGCAAGGTCCTCGCCCCGGGTAAGCGTTATACGCTTCTCGACCTCGTTATCGATGGCAAGGAAGGCAACGCCGCCGTAATTTACAACTACCAGAAGGACGCCCTCACTCAGGAAATCACCCACATCGACTTCCTGAAGATCGACGACTCCACCAAGGTTAAGGTTCGCGTTCCGGTCAAGCTCTCCGGTCTCCCGGTTGGCGTTAAGACCCAGGGCGGTACCTATGCTCAGCAGAACCGCTACATCAACCTCGCCGCAGCCCCGACTGCCATTCCGACCGCAATCGAAATGGACATCTCCGACTTCCCGGCTCCGACCACTTTCTACGCCAAGGACCTCAAGCTCCCCGAAGGTGTGGAACTGGCTTGCACTCCGCGTGTTGTTATCTTCAACATCACCGCTAAGCGTGGCGCAAAGGCTGAAGAAGCATAATTCTTCTGAATCGAAATTCGATTTGAAAAAAGATCGTGTTGCAAAAGCAACGCGGTCTTTTTTTTGGGGATAATTTTTGCCGCTAGCTCTTTTTATATTTGTGCTGTAATTGAATGCGCGACTAGGTCGCTTTAAACAAGCAGGTTTATATGTACATGATCGTTGGTCTTGGAAATCCGGGCACCCAGTATGCAAACACCCACCACAATGCGGGATTTATGGCTGTAGACAAGCTGGCTTCTTCCGATGACTGGAAGTCAGAACATAAGGCCCTGACCCAGAAGGTGAACATTGCTGGCCAGGATGTATTGCTGGTGAAGCCCCAGACCTATATGAACTTGTCTGGTGAAGCAGTGCAGGCCCTGATGACCTGGTACAAGGTGAAGCCGGAACAGCTCCTTGTTTTCAGTGACGACATTAATCTGGATGTGGGCCGTATCCGTTGCCGAGCCAATGGTAGCCATGGTGGTCAGAACGGCCTTCGTAACATCATCGAAAAAATTGGCGACAAGTTCCCCCGCTTCCGTTTTGGCGTGGGCAAGTGTCCTCCCAAGTTTGACTTGAGTAATTGGGTACTGGCGAAGTTCCCGCCGGAAGACCGGCCTGCTTTTGACGAAGCCTTGGCCAAGGTCCCTGCGCTTGTGGAATGCTACTTTAAGCTTGGCATCGAAAAGTGCATGGAACGCTATAACGGCAAGTAGCTGCCGCTGCGTTCTGTGCGACAATCTACCGTTACTTTATAAGTAATTGATAGACCATCATGAATGCGACGATGGCTGCGTAAATCAGCTTAAAGCCAGTGCCGCATAAGAATCCAATGAAGGCGCCTGTTGCTGAACGGGCAGAAACCTTCAGGTCCTTGCTCATAATCAGTTCGCCGATCAGTGCTCCCAGGAAGGGCCAGATGATAACGCCCAGCAAGCCTTGGGGACCGAAGGGGAGGCCGATGAAAGAAACGATGAGGCCGATATTACATCCCCAAACGCCTGCCTTGCTTCCACCGAACTTCTTGGTGCTGATGGAGGGGATGACGTAATCCAGCACGGTAATGATTGCAGCCACAATAGCCATGGCGATCAAGAGGGTTGCTCCCAATGTGACGGACGGATAAAAACTCAGTAACAGAAGGGCTGCCCAGCTGATGGGAGGGCCAGGAATGCCTGGGGTCACGGAACCAACAAAACCGACAATTGCAAGAATAATTGCGATGATAAGAATAACGATGTCCATGGCTCTAATATACAAATTCAAAAACCTGTAAAAATACCCGATTTTTTATGGGTGACGAAATGACGCGACGCTCACCTTTTTCTATATGGCGTTTTTCAAACGCATATAGTGCGGCTCGGTCATGTCAAATCCATATATGGCTTTGACGCGACGCTCACCTTTTGCTATATTTCCTTTGCAAAATAGAATGAGGTTCATTTATGAAAATTTTGCCTGAAGCTTTGACGTTTGATGACGTTCTTCTCGTTCCCGCAGCTTCCTCCGTTTTGCCCGCTCAGACAGACGTGAGCACCCAGCTTGCCCCGAACATTAAGCTCAACATTCCGGTGATCAGTGCCGCTATGGATACAGTCACTACCGCTCCTCTCGCCATTTCTATCGCTCTCCAGGGGGGGCTCGGTATCATTCACAAGAACATGAGCATCGAAGAACAGGCAGAAGAAGTTCGCAAGGTCAAGCGCTGGCAGTCCGGTATCGTTAGCAATCCGGTGACCCTGGAAGCTGACCAGCCGGTTTCCGTTGCATTTGAAATGCGTGCAATTCACAAGATCAGCGGTTTCCCCATTCTCAAGAATGGCAAGTTGGTGGGTATGCTCACCAGCCGCGACCTCCGCACCATCTCTGACTTCAGTGTGAAGATTGAAAAGGTGATGACCAAGAACCCGGTCACCGCAAGCCCGAAGATCAGCCTCGCAAAGGCTAAGGAACTTTTGGCTGAAAAGCGTATTGAAAAGCTTCCCCTCGTGGACAATGCTGGCAACCTCAAGGGCCTCATTACCATGACTGACATTTTGAAGCGCGAAAACAACCCCTCCGCAAGCTTGGACAAGAATGGCCAGTTGCTGGTTGGTGCTGCTGTTGGTACTTCCGCAAACACTTTGGAACGCGTCGCTGCCCTCGTTGAAGCTGGCGTTGACCTGTTGGTTATCGACACCGCTCATGGCCACCACATCGGTGTCCGCAACATGGTGAAGACCGTCCGCAAGAAGTATCCGAAGCTCACCATCTGCGGTGGTAACGTTTGCACTCCGGAAGCTGTTACTGAACTTGCCAAGTGCGGTGCTAACATTGTTAAGGTTGGTATCGGTCCTGGCTCTATCTGCACCACTCGTATTGTTGCTGGTGTTGGCTATCCGCAGTTCTCCGCCGTCGTTGAATGCGGTAAGGCTGCTCGCAAGGCTGGCGTCAAGATTATCGCTGATGGTGGCCTCAAGTTCTCTGGCGACATCGTCAAGGCTCTCGCTGCTGGCGGTCACGCTGTGATGATCGGTTCTATGTTCGCTGGTACCGAAGAAGCTCCGGGCGAAGTCATCCTCGCTGATGGCCGTTCCTTCAAGAGCTACCGCGGTATGGGCTCTCTGGGCGCTATGGCTGCAGGTTCTGCAGACCGTTACTTCCAGGGTGGCATCAAGGAACCCCGCAAGTTCGTTCCGGAAGGCATCGAAGGCCGCGTTCCTTACAAGGGACCGCTCCGCGATACCATTTACCAGATCATCGGTGGTATTCACTCCGCTATGGGTTACGCAGGTGCTGCAAACCTGAAGGAACTCTACGACAAGGCTACCTTCGTTCGCATCACTGGTGCAGGTCTCCGCGAATCTCATCCCCACGATGTGACCATCACCAAGGAAGCTCCGAACTACCGTTCTGAAAGCTAAGGTTTGTCGCACAGGGATTGACCTGCGCAACAAATAGTCATCCTGGAGCCGTGAGGCGATAGGATCCAAGATTTAAAATTCCCGCTGCAGTAATCGCTGCCGCGGGATTTTTGTTTTCAAAAATTTTCGTTAGAACCGCTGACTAGCCCTGCGAACAAACTATTCGAACAAACTCAAGTCAATTGTAAAAAAATAATTCATTTGTATTAAAGACAAATGGATATAGATTAGGCGTGGGTTGAACAATAGGGTTAGATTATGTTGTTGAGGAGAGTTCTTTTCTCTGTTCTTTTATTTGTTGTGTCCGGCTTTGCCTCTGGGGGAAAATTGTCGGGCAAAGGCACCGTGGAGAATCCTTGGCAGATTGCCGATTATGAGGATTTGAAAGCGGTGGGTTCCGGTGCTTATCTTTTCTCTGGCCATTATGTCTTGACTGCTGATATTGACGCTTTGTCTTCTACTCAAGAAAACTGTGCCGATGATGGTTGCAAAGGCTTTACGCCTTGGGCAGTGAATGAAGAATTCACGGGTTCCTTGGATGGACAAAATCATTCCATTAATCATCTGTATATTTGGGAGCCGTCAAAGGGTTATGTTGGATTTGTCTCCAATTTAAAGGGCTCTGTTTCCAATTTGAAATTTGATGATTTGAAAGTGATGGGGAACCTGCAATATTCCGATCATGTTGGCGGTGTGGCTGGTCGTATTTCTGGCTCGGGACGTATTTCCAATGTCCACGTGACTAATGGTTTTATTCATGGATTCCGTTATGTTGGTGGCGTGGTTGGCCATGCTTCCTCAACAAATGAAGCCCCTGTTGAATTCTCTCTTGAAAATGTTTCCTACCAGGGAAAGGTTGTTGGAAAAAGAGATGTGGGCGGAGTTGTTGGCTTCTTGAGAGGTAACGCAAAGAATGCTGTTTCCAATGTGAATTTGTATGTGAAGATGGATAACGCAGGAGGCATTGCTGGCCGAATGGTGGCTTCTCACGGAGGTTCCTGTTCTGTTATTCAAAGCCGTTCAAGAGTCGTATTCCACGCCTTGGATTGGAACATCAATAATGTTGGTGGTATTGCTGGCCATGCGGAAAAGTGCACGCTGCGACAGGATAACACTGACGTAGATTTTGCCGTGGTTGATCCTTTGAATCATTATCCCATGAACAGCAACGTTGGTGGCCTCATAGGAATCTCTGATAGCAGTGAAGTCTACTTCTCCTTTGCCCAGGGAAATGTCAATGGTCGTGAAACTGTTGATGGACTTGTTGGAAGCAACTCTGGCGACTTGGCGTACTCTTATTTTATGGGTAGTGTCAATGGCAAGTCCGTTATAAACCAACCGGAAGAAATTTTGGGCCAGTCCTTTAACATGCCTCCCGTTGCGGCTCCCACGGCTGCAGAAAAGCGTCCGGAAAGTCCTGTGGTAAATGTTGTTGCCGGTGGTGACCGCGATCTTATTGGACAATGGCTGAACTGGGCTGTCTATAACAAAGACCGTGATTCAATTTACTTTGCCTATCGTGCAGGCTATGTGCAGCAAACCGATACAATCTGGGGTCCCTCAAGCTATATGGCTGTTCCCAACAAGATTGAAATTTCTTCCATTGAAGATTTGAAAAAGATTGGCCACGATGACGCCTATCCTTTGTCTGCCAGTTACGAATTGACTGCTGATATTGATGGCTTGGATTCCGTGTTCGCACCCATTGGTGATAGCCTTGATCCGTTTATGGGAACTTTTAATGGCAATGGTCATACCATCAGCAACTTGAAAATTGATGAACCGAAACAAAGTTTTGTTGGATTGTTCGGTGTTGTCAATTACGGAACCATTGAAAACTTGAAACTTTATAAGGCAAATGTAAATGGTACTTCTGCTGTTGGAGCCTTGGCTGGTATTGCGAAAGATTCCAAAATTCATGACGTGATGTCTATCGATGGCTTCGTGTCAGGCGTTGATTCCGTTGGTGGCTTGGCCGGTGTCTTGGGCTGGTCTGGCGAAGATGATGGCCTTGTATATCAGATTGCTTCAACTGGAAAAGTTTCTGGCAGAAACAGCGTTGGTGGCATTGCTGGAAATATTACTTTCGTGGACTTGCAAAATGCCTTTGCAATTAGCACCGTAAAGGGTGAGAAGAATGTGGGCGGTTTGTTTGGCGTGAACAATGGTAATTCCCAGTGGATCAATGTTCAAACATCCTACTTTGCTGGAACTGTGGAAGCAGACAATGAACGAGGTATCATTGGCTACGAAGACGAATCTAGGGATTCCTTATGTTACTTTAATAGAGACTTGGTTAAGGACGAAAACGTTTCTGGCCTTTCCACCAATGAAATGGTTTTGAAGTCCTCCTTTGAAGGCTTTGACTTCGGTTTCGTATGGGATATTCAGGAAGGTGTATCCTATCCTTACTTGAAGGGAATGGATCCTGTATTGCCTGGTACCATGGGTGAAAAAGTTGACTTGGATATGTCTAGCGTGGCATCGTCTGAATCTGTTGCCGACGAGGTTGTCGAGGACGGCAAGATGACCGCGCTACGTAATGGTGATGTTGCAATCCTGATGTTCGACATTCCTCGCGATGGCGACGTATCCTTTAGCATTGTGGATGTGGATGGCCACGACGTTCTTCAGAAGGATGTGGGCCGCTTGTCTGCTGGTTCCCACGTGAGCCCCATTGACTTGAATGGCTTGACACAAGAGCGCTTGATTGCGGTTCTTTCTCTGGACGGTGAGTCCATGAAAAAGACTCTGCTGAAATAATTGAATTGGCAATCGCGTAATTGAATTAGCGGTCGAGCCCTAGTTGGGATTCTTTCGAAGTTCCCGCATGGCGTTGCTTGCCATGTCGTGAACTTCTTTTTGTTGATCAAACTTGTGGTAGGGGAGAATTTTAACTTCCACATTGTCTGGCTTTTCAAAGTTCAGAATATACTGGACGTTTGAAAGAAAAATGATTTTTGAAAAGGTGGGGAGGCTCACCGCCAGTTCACTATTGGAGTTGCTTGCGGAACCAACTTTTTCCAGGGCGTGGTTCATAGCCTTGAAAATCATCTTGAACTCAGTGGTATCAAATTCGGCGCAGGTGTAGGTGTCTATGGTCTTGGCCTTTGCAGAGTCCTTTGATTCGCTTTCAAAAGTCTGTGCAATGTATGCACCGCCGCCGGCACGTTCCTTGTGGCCGTAGTCGCAGCTACCGCCTACCCAGATGTAGAGAATGTTCTTTTCAAAAATCATTGAAACATATATACATATATCTAGGATGTTTTGGTAAGAAATACTATCTTTGAGTCCGGTGGTTAGAGTTTTTTTTAACGCAATGCTATCTGTTTCAACTTAGTTGAAAATTAAATAGAATTTTCAAAAAAAAGTCTTGCTGCCCCTAGCGATAAACGCTAGGGATTTTGGTGCTAATGGATTAGAAAAGCAAAATCCCAAAAGGAGGAAAAATGAAAAAGATCGTAGCAGCTCTTGCTGTTGTTTTGATGTCCATGGTGTTCACCGGCTGTACCGCTACTCGTATCTACATGAGCGAAAACTGGAAGGAAGCTCCCAAAAAGGTGAAGGTTGTCTTTACCGAACCGCAGATTGATCGCATGGATGATTTGCGCGACGACCTGCCTGAATATGCAGACAATTTTTCTGAATGGTACAAGATTCAGCTGGCCTCAAACTTGAAGAAGGCTTCCAAGGTTCCCAACTATGTTATCGAACCCATTTCTAGGAATGATGTTGCCTTTGATGATTTCAAGATGAGAAGATCTAGCGTTAGCGTTCCCAGACCGGCCAATATGACCGATGATGCTGACATATATGTCATTGTTGATGACATCTGGTTGGGCCGTACCAGTGAAACTAGAACCAATACTTCCCAGAATGCACAGGGTATTATGATTACCACCGAATCTACCATGCATTACTTCACCACTAAGGGCTCTTACGCATATTATGATGCTAAGACTAAGGAATGCCTAGGCTTTGATACTTTTGAACGCAGAGTTGCATATAGCTTTGTCGTATCCAAGAGCGACTGGGAAAATTTGTTGACTCAGACCGTGGAAAGAATTGTCGAGAAGACTCCGTTGCAGTAATTTTCTCTTGTGAAGTTTTAACCATTCTTGAAAAGATTGGTTTTACTTTGTGCAAAAAAGGCCTGTTCCGAAGAACAGGTCTTTTTAATTTCTCATGAACAAGTCTGCGACGAATCCGCCGCAAATTTGATTTACTTATTCAATTTCTCTGTAGCTGCAGCGACGCTGAGGAGGTCGGCTTCCTGGAAGGGCTTGCCGATCCACTGCAGACCAACGGGGAGACCGCCAGCCTTACCGCAAGGAACGCTAACGCCCGGAAGGCCGGCGAGGTTCAAGCTAACGGTGTAGATGTCGCTCAAGTAAACTGCCATCGGGTCGCTTTCGTTCATGCCACACTTCAGCGGGAGACCCGGCATAGTGGGGCTGGCGATTACGTCGCATTCTTCGAAGGCCTTGTTGAAGTCATCGGTAATCAAGCGACGGACCTTCTGGGCCTGAACGTAGTAAGCGTCATAGAAACCTGCGGAAAGCACATAGCTGCCAAGGAGGATACGACGCTGGACTTCCTTACCGAAGGCTTCGCTGCGGCTCATGGAGTACAGGTCGATCAACTTGCGAGCGTCCTTGCTGCGGTAGCCGTAACGGACACCGTCGTAGCGGGAGAGGTTGGAGCTAGCTTCTGCAGTTGCAATGATGTAGTAGCTGGAAACAGCGTGACCGATGTTGGGGAGGCTGACTTCCTTGATGGTAGCGCCTTCAGCTTCAAGCTTCTTCAGCATGGCTTCGATCGCAGCCTTGCATTCCGGATCCAGACCGTCACCGAAGTATTCCTTAGGAACGCCGATGACCTTGCCCTTCACGCCAGCGTCAAGCTTTGCGGTGAAGTCTTCTGCGGGGCGGGTGCTGGTGGTGTTATCGTGGGCGTCTTCACCGACGATAGCGTTCAGCAAAAGTGCTGCGTCCTTCACGGTAGTACCGAAGGGACCGATCTGGTCCAAGGAGCTAGCGTAAGCCAGCAAACCGTAACGGGAGACACGACCGTAGGTGGGCTTCAGGCCAACCACGCCAGTGCAGGCGGCGGGCTGACGGATAGATCCACCAGTGTCGGAGCCAAGTGCGATGGCAACGGTGCCGCTGGCAACTGCTACAGCAGAACCACCGGAGGAGCCACCCGGAACGCGGGATTCGTCCAGCGGATTCTTCACCGGGCCGAAGTAAGAAGTTTCATTGGAAGAACCCATGGCGAATTCGTCCATGTTGGTCTTACCGATGACGATGGCGCCTGCAGCTTCCAACTTTTCAACAGCGGTAGCGGTGTAGGGGGCCACAAAGTTTTCAAGAATCTTGGAAGCAGCGGTGGTGCGGGTTCCTTCAAGGCACATGTTGTCCTTGATTGAGACGGGAATGCCGTCCAATGCACCCAGGGTCTTGCCTTCTGCACGACGCTTGTCGGATTCGGCGGCCTTAGCCAAAGCGCGTTCATTGAGAACGGAAATGTAGGCGTTCAAGTTCTTAGTAGCTTCGACCTTGGCGAGAGCTTCTTCTGTGAGCTTCACAGAAGTGGTGGCGCCGCTAGCCAACTGAGCTTGGAGTTCATCAATAGTAAGCATAAATTACCTTCTTCCGGACCATTTCATAATGTAGATGCCGACAACCATGCCGATGATGCTGACCACGTTGATCTTGAAGCTGCAGCCGATGGCGAGCTTAATCAGGTACAGGTCAAGTACAAGAGGTTCCGGCTTGTCGGGGAAACCGACGTTGAAATTAAAAGATGAAACAAAGAAGTTGTGGACAATGTTGTTGTATCCACCGGCGTTCATCAATTCGCCGAGCTGGCCGAACAGAACACCCAGGCATTCGCCCAGGACACCGCCGATAACCAGGCCCAGTACAATGAAAAGCACGAGACGTGCAAAAGTATTCTTCGAATTCATGGTTCAAATAATAGAAATTTTTGTTTTTGGTGCCCACGCGGGGGTAGCTCTCGCAGCTCAGTTTTACCTCAAAAAATCAAAGCTCGAACCTCGAGTCTAGTACCTCGCTCCTCGAACCTCGTACCTCGAACCTCGAGCCTCAAATGCTCCAGTCGATGGGTTCCAGTCCCTTGCTTTGCAAGTAGGCGTTCGCCTTGCTGAAGTGCTTACAGCCGAAGAAACCGCGGTAGGCGGAAAGAGGGCTGGGGTGTGGTGCGGTAAGAATCAAATGACCGCGGTTCGGAGCCACCAGAGCCTGCTTCTTGATGGCAAAGCTGCCCCAAAGCAGGAATACTAGGTTTTCACGAGTCTGGGAGAGACGCTGGATGACGGTGTCGGTGAACTGCTGCCAACCAAATCCTGCGTGACTTGCCGCCATGTGGGCTCGGACCGTAAGGGAGGCGTTCAGCAGAAGAATGCCCTGGTGTGCCCAACTTTCCAAGTTTCCGTGGGGCGGCGGGTCAATGCCCAAGTCGTCGCGAAGTTCCTGGAAAATGTTGATGAGGGAGGGCGGCGGTTCGATTCCTTGAGGAACGGAAAAGCACAAACCGTGGGCCTGACCCGGATTATGGTAGGGGTCCTGGCCGATAATCACGGCCTTCACCTTGTCTACAGGGCAGAAATCCAAGGCTGCAAAAATCTTGGATCCCGGAGGATACACCACATGTCCTGCAGCACGTTCCTGCAGAAGTTTTTCTTTAATTTGTTTAAAATAGGGTTGCTCAAACTGGTCTTCCAGCAGCTTCAACCAAGATTCTTCAAGTTTTACAGTCATTGTTGGTTCTCAATTAATAGAAATTGAAGTTAATCCAACCGGTTTTTCCGTCGGCAGATTTTGCGAAACCGCAAGCGACGGATTTGAAGCGCTTGCTGCTCATATTCAAGTAGTGACCGATATAGGAAAAAT
Source organism: Fibrobacter sp. (assembly GCA_024399015.1). Lineage (GTDB taxonomy): Bacteria > Fibrobacterota > Fibrobacteria > Fibrobacterales > Fibrobacteraceae > Fibrobacter. The sequence goes on along the minus strand of JAKSIC010000004.1, from coordinate 67,033 downwards.
CGCTGTCTTTGTTGGGATCGCGTTCTCCGCTTTCAATAAGTTTCTTTTCGTCCCACATCATCTTGAGATAGGTGTCGACGATTGCTTCTTCGTTGGCATAACGGGTTACAGAAACGTTGGGACCGGAATTCTGGCCATATTCCTTGCAATCTCCAAAGTGTCCGTGAGCCTTGTTGGCGGCCAAGTCGTCTGCAGATTGTTTATCCGCACATTCCTGCTTGCTATCGTCGGCTAAGGTGTAGGCAGGAAGATCTTCTGTAGCTCTGTACTTGTTGATTGCTTCTAGACAGTAGTCCTTCCAATTGTTTTCGCTAGCCTCGGCGGAGGAACTGGACTTTACTTCTTTTGATGAACTGGAGTCTGCGCTTTCGTTAGGGGATGTTCCCGAATCGTCGCCACAGGCGATAAACGCAGCTGCCGCCATAGATATCATAAATGCAGAAAATTTTTTCAACATAAATACATTCCTTAGAAAAATCTTTGGGGATTACAAGCGTTCTGCAAGGATTGCGGTCTTTTCGCCTGCAACACGAGTGTAGAACAAAATGGCGGATTGCTTTCCCTTGGGCTTCAAACGTTTGATTTCTTCATCAGGGTCCAGCTTGACGCCGCGAAGTTTCATGGTGAGCTTGCCGATGTTATGGCGCTTCAGCATATCGCGGACTGCGCTGGTGACAATTTCGCACTTGTCCAGAACCTTGAAGTTTGCAAAGGCGGGGGAGGGCAGTGGTGATGCGCTGGCCACGTAGGCGATGCCTTCAGAAATCAGGTGGGCGACGGGGGCTGCAGCCAAAGCCACGGTACCGAACAAGTGGCTGCGAATCAAAAGGGCGGTTGGTTCTGCCAGGTACTCGGAAACTTCGCCGACAGGCAAATCGCTTTCGCTGGTGGCGTTGCGGAAACTGCGTTCGCAGCCGGGCAGGTCGTGTTCCGCATCCTTGTTGGAACAGGCCTGAATTTCAGAAAGCGTGCCGTGCCAGATGGCGGGCTTGCCTTCTGCAGTTTTGACCACTTCGCCGTCCTTGTCCACCATAATGGCGCGGACTTTTCCCGGGTTGTGGGCGAGGCTGCCGAACAGAACCAGCAATTCGCGGCAGTCGGAATGGCTTCCCAAATAGACTAGTTCTGCGTCCTGGGGAATTTCATCGGTGGGGTAACCCGGTGGAAGCTTTGCCATGCCGCCTTTGTAATGCCTGGAAATTTCCAGAACTTCTTCAAAGGTGGGGGTGAGATTGCGTAGGTCGCGCTGGTTCTCGCCTTCGACGGCACGGCGGGCGGGGTCGATGGTGAAATAGTCTGCAGGGTGTTCGCTGTTGGCTGCGTCGGCCAGCTTTGCCACTTCGCGAACATCGTCCAGAATGGTTTCGCTGACGTTTCCACGCATCACTTGCGCGTTGTGAAGGTACATGGCTTGACGATCTTCGTCAAGATCTACGCCGACAACGTTAAAATCCTTGGGAATAAAATAGCTGTCACCGCCCATTCCACAGCATAAGTCGTGTACAGTTCCGGGGGGCACATCCCACAGGTTCGCCTTGAACCTTCCGATATCCTGGGCGGTACTTTGTTCCAGAGCCAGACGGTCGCATAGGAGAAACACCGCGCTAGATTTGCCAGCGGCCATTTTGATGGTTTCATCCTTGCCGAAAAACTTTTCACGGAACTTAGGAACCAAAGCCATGTAATCCATAATGGCGGCGCGGTCTTCGTTACTGTAGCCAGCCTTGTTCAATGCAGTAGACACTTGCAGCGCATCCATTTTGCGCTTCAAAGCGTTTTGAATGAAATCCTGCACCGGGGCAGATGTAAGTAAGTCCTTGAAAAGCATAATTCTTGCCATAAAGATAAGTTTTAATTTGTGTTAAGGCTGATTTTACCAATGTTTAACGCCTTATTTGGCTTGAATTATGATATTTTTAGAATATGGGAATGACTAAGAATAGATTTACTATTGCTGTTGGGTGCTTTGGCTTATTGCTTGCTGCATGTAATGATAATCCTGCTGGTGGAATCGAAAATCAGGAACCGCTGTCCAGTGATTCTCAAATCATCGGAGACTTGTTATCGTCAAGTTCGGTGCAAATTGTATCTCCGATTACTAGTTCTTCGGAATGGATTGCTCAGATTTCCAGTTCGTCTCTTTTGAGTAGCGCAAGTTTTGATAGTGCCTATTTTGGAGGCGTTTCTTCTGCTGTGGATCCTTTTCCTAAGTCCTCTGCAGCAGTTTTAAGTAGTTCTTCTCGCTTTGAAATGCTGCCTTCCAGTTCCAGCGAAAAGGTTTATCCCAAGTACGATAAGATTCTCGGTGCAGACATTTCCCAGGTTCAGGAATACGAAGCCAAGGGTGTAAAGTTCCTTGATGTGGATGGAACCCAGAAGGATGTTTTTGAATTGTTCCGTGAACATGGCTTCAACTATATCCGCCTCAAGACTTTTGTGGGCCCCAAGTCAAAGTACGGTTATGCCGCTGCCGGTTGCGATCAGGGTTCTGGAGCATTCCCCCAGAATGTAGAAGCCTTTGGCGACAAGGAACATGTGGTGGCATTTGCCAAGCGCGCCAAGGCCGCTGGCCATAAGTTGCTCCTTGATTTCCATTACAGCGATAATTGGGCAGATCCGGGTAAGCAGATTATCCCGGAACGTTGGCGCAACATTCGCGATTCTAAGGTGATGGCGGATTCTGTCTACGCTTACACCAAGGATGTTTTGCAGGCTTTGAAGGAAGCCGGAGCCTTGCCCGAAATGGTTCAGGTAGGTAACGAAATAACCAATGGCATGCTTCGCGAAGTCCCGAGCAGTAATACTGATTGCTGGGGGAATAAGCCTAGTCAGGCCGATGCCGCTGTCAATGGCGGAATGGGTAGTAGCCAAGGAATTGCCAATACTGCAAAATACTTGGCTGCAGGTGCCCGTGCTGTCAAGGAAATTTCGAACAACATAAAAGTTGTCTTCCATATTGAAAGTCCCCACAAGACTAACACGGTGGAATGGTGGATGAAATCCATCATCATGAATTCTAAGGTGGTCCCGGATGTAATGGCGTTCTCCGCTTATACGGCCTATGAGCATGGAAATCCTGATTCATGGAAAAAATTAATGATTGATTTGGGTAAGACTTACAATAATCTTGAGTTCATGATTGCGGAATACAATGGCGCATCGAAATCAGATTACTATGCCTACGATGGATCCCGTGCCAAGACTCACCAAATCATGGATGAAATTCCTCGTGGAATAGGGGCCTTTATTTGGGAACCGGAACGTTCGGGAGCTTGGGGCACGGCCATGTTTGACTGGGTCGGCAATAATTTAAAGGCAAATGCCAAGGCTTTTGACGAGTATAAGGTGTTGTTCCGCTAGTTATTTGGATCAAAGCGGGGGAGATTTCCCTCGCTTTTTTCTATTTTGCCCAATATGAGTATTGAAGATTGGCGCATCCGTATTGATGAATTGAATGAAGAATTGATAGCCCTTTTGAATAAGAGGGCTGGTTATGCCACTGAAATTGGCAAGCTGAAAAAAGAACAGGGTTTGCCTGTTTTTGATGCTTCCCGTGAGCAGTTCATTCTGGAAAAAGTCGGCTCCATGACAAATGGCCCTCTTTCTTCCGATTCCATCAAGAGAATCTTCCAGGTAATTATGGAAGAAACCCGCAAGGTGGAGGAATAAGATGCAGAGAATCACTTTGGTCGGTTTTGGCCTTTTGGCCAGTTCCATTGCTGCTGCTGTTAAGCAGGCCAAGTTGCCCACGGTTATCCGTGCGGTTAGTTCCGCTTCTACCTTGGACCGCGCCAAGGAAATGGGTATTGCCGATGAATTTTTCAGCTACGATGAAACGGAAAAGTGGGCTGAAGGTTCCGACATTATTTTGCTTTGCTCTCCCATTCTTCATATCCTCAAGACTATTGACGCTCTTTCCCAGGTGAAGATTTCTGCAGACAAGCCGATCCTCGTTAGCGATATCGGCAGTACCAAGGTCGAAATCTGCAAGGCTGGTTCCAAGCTTCCGGCTCCCTTCTGCTTTGTGGGCAGCCACCCTATGGCTGGTTCCGAAAAGCGCACCTTGGAATACAACGATCCCTCGATTTTTGAAAATGCCTACTGGTTCGTTTGCCCGCCTGAAGGAACTGAAGAATCCGCCTACAAGCCTTTGCTTCAGTTGATTTCCTTCCTAGGTGCAAATTCCGTGGTTTTTCCGCCGGAGCATCACGATATGACCATGGCCTGGGTAAGCCATATGCCCCAGATGCTCAGTTCCACTTTGGCAGCAAGCCTGCCGGAACGCCTGGTGGACAAGAACTACCAGCATTATGCCGGCCGTGCCTTTAGGGATATGACCCGCATTGCTGCTTCCGGTTGGAATATGTGGCATGACATTGCTGTAACGAACCGCAGTGAAACCGTTCGTGCCCTCCGCGAAGTTCGTGAAGGTATCGACGAAACTATTGCCGCTATGGATAGCCTGGTGGTGGTTTCCGATGGTAAGCCCGCTGCAGAAGACAGTTCTGCAAAGCTGGAAAAGGTTTTCAAGGCTGGTAACGATGGCCGTGCAAGCTTGTTTGTGCCGGGCCGCAATGCCGCCGCCGCATTCTCTGAAATTACAGTTCCGCTGAAGGATGTGCCGGGTGCATTGCTCCATGTACTTCAGCCTCTCGCCGACGCAGGCCTGAACATCCGCGACATCGAATTGATGAAGGTTCGCGAAAACATTGCCGGAACGCTTCTGCTTGCTTTCAAGACTCCGGAAGAAGCTCGCCGCGCGGTCCAGATTCTTGGCCTTCTGGATTACGAAGTTAAGGAACGCTAACCGGGCGCTGCGACGGATAAACCTGCGATACAAAGAATAAAACTGCAAAACAGAGACGAATAAACTGCGACGAATTTAAAAGGATAAACGCCGATGGATTTTTTGCTGAACCCGGACCGTGAACGTATGGACTTGGCGCTGGTAATGGCGCTCTTGGTTAATGGCCGTACCGTTCTTGAAGATTTTGCCTGGGCCGCCGACGCTGAACCCTTTGCTGAGGCTCTTAAGGAATTTGGCCTTGACTACGAAGTTCAGGGACATCAGTTGGTGCTTACTGGAAAAGGCTTCCAGTACCAGTTGCCTTCCATGCTCCGAATGGACTTCAGTGAATTCCGCAACGTTCTTCTGTGGACCCTTGCATCCAAGGATTCCGAACAGATTTACACCTTTGCCGCCGAAGCTGACGAAGCTGGCATTGCACAGGTAGCTGCTGCCAAGGATATGCTCCTGGCTTACTTCAAGGTGAAGCCTGTTTCCGACGAACCGGCCAAGTTTACCTTTACTTTTGCAGTGGAAGATCCTGCTCTCAAGAAGGACTCCCTGGGCAACATTGCCTACATCATGCGAAACCGCGTGCTCCTTCGTAACTTGATTCGCTACGGCTATATTTCCTTTGAAGAAAAGAACTCGGTTCATGACCAGCTGACAAAGATGCTGATGTACTTCGGTGTGAATCTGAAGTACGAAATTCGTGGTATGGATCAGCTTACGGAATTGGAACGCCGAATGATGATGGCTCGCGGTCAGAAAATTGAACGCACCCAGTTTACGGAGCTTGCTGAAACTAAGGTGATTACCGCCCGCGAATACTTTGTTCCTGGGGACACCACCGAGGCTATGGCTTTGGTGCTTTTGGCAACCATCGGCAACATCCCGAAGAATGCTTGTATTGCCATTAAGAACGTTGATTTGAATTCCAGTCGCGCTGGGGCTTTGACATGCTTGAAGCGAATGGGAGCGAACATTGAAACCGTGAGCCGTCGCGAACGTTTTGGCGATGTCTACGGTGATATTGAAGCTTATCCCATGGTGTCCGGTAAGCGCTTGCAAGGCCGTCGATTCTCTGAAGAAGTGATTTCCACATGCTTTGAGGAGTATGCTTTCCTTGCAGTGGCAGCTTGCTTTGCTGAAGGTGAATCCATTCTTCGTTTGCCAAAGGAAACCCGTAAGGCCATGCGCCCGTTGAATGAAGAGTTGGCTGAAAACCTTCGTAAGACAGGTGCCGAAGTAGGAGTCTATGATGACGGCCTCGTGATTCGCGGTCTTGAAACCATCGTGAACGGAAGTGATTTCGACGGTGGCGATTCTGCCGCTATGGGCCTTGCTTTGGCTGTTCTTTCTACTGCTCTGCAGAATTCAGAAACTGTGGCCAATAGTGAACTTGTAGAAAAAACTTATCCTGGCATGCTTGAAAAGTTGGATCAGGCAAATTCCATTGTGGTGGAGAAGGGAGAATAGTTTTATGACTTTCAAAACAATTGGCATTATTGGCTGGAAGGATAAAAGTCCGGAACTGGCCTTGGCTCTCGAAACTATTTCCCAGTGGGGTAGTGCTCATCCTCAGGTGAAGTTTGTTGCCATGGAAAACTTGAAGGAACTGGTGAAGGCTCCTATCAAGATTGTGAAAGAAGCAACCATCAAGAAGGCTGACCTGCTTCTCGCTATTGGTGGTGACGGCACCGTACTTTCTGCAGCCCATATTTCTCTCGGTCATAACATTCCTATTCTTGGTGTGAATGCGGGCCGCGTGGGCTTCCTTGCGGAAACTCGTGTGAAGGCTCTCTCCCAGACTTTGGACGACCTCCTTGCAGGAAATTACTCCACTCGCGATCGTATGATGATTGATGCCGCTGTCTTCCACGGAAAAAAATGCATCGCCAAGCAGACTGTGCTTAACGAAGTTCACGTCCGCGCCCACGCTCCCGAACGTATGGTGAACGTGAAGGTGGAATATAACGGAACCGACTACACGGAATACTGGGCTGATTCCCTTCTGGTGTCTACGCCGACGGGTTCTACCGCTTACAACTTGGCTGCCGGCGGCCCCATTATTCATCCTGCGACTTATGCCGTGGTGCTGACTCCCGTGGCTCCCGGAAGCCTTTCTGTGCGCCCTCTGGTCATGTCCCTTACTGAAAAGACTCTGGTGTTGAGACCTGCAGCTGGTAAGACTTTAGACTTGGTTTTTGATGGTCGTTCCTGCGTTGCCCTGGAACCTGAAGATCACGTAGTTCTTACTCAGAGCAAGTCCTTTACCACTTTCCTTCGCATGCGCCATACGGGTTTCGTTGGTGCGCTTCGCGAAAAACTTGGCTGGACAGGCAAACGCGATTAATTTTAGTCAGCATCGCTGATTTATCGAAATCATTTTTAGCAGATTACTATATTTATGCATATGAGTGAATCTTTGCATAATGGTAGTCTTTGCCCTGTTGTTTCCCAGACCTTCAATAAGGATTTTGGGAATGAAGGTTTTTTGCTTGAAAATGGCAAGACTCTTCCTGCTTTGGAAATTTGTTACGAAACTTACGGCAAGCTCAATGACACCAAGGATAACGTCATTTGGGTTTGTTCTCCCTTGACTGCTGATGCCCACGTTGCTGGTTACTATTCCACCGAAGACAAGAAACCTGGTTGGTGGGATGCCCTGATCGGTCCGGGTAAGGCTATTGATACCGATAAGTTCTTTGTTGTTTGTAGCAACATCTTGGGTGGCTGCAAGGGCTCTACTGGTCCTGCAAGCATCAATCCCCGTACCGGCAAACCCTATGGTGGTTCTTTCCCCACCATCACCATCGGTGACATGGTCCATGCTCAGAAGGAACTTTTTGACGGCCTCGGCTGTAAGGGTATGTTCTGCGTCGTTGGCGGTTCCATGGGTGGCTTCCAGGCCATGAAGTGGGCTATCTACTATCCGGAACTTGTAAAGCGTTGCATCATTATTGCAACTTCTCCTCGCTTCAGCAGCCAGGCTCTCGGCTTTGAAGTGGTGGCCCGTGATATTATCACTCAGGATCCCAACTACAATAACGGCGACTATTACGACCAGCCGGTTAAACCGGACGTTGGTCTTGCAAACGCTCGTAAGTTGGCTCACATTACCTACCTCAGTGCCGTAGGTATGGAAAAGAAGTTTAAGCGTGCCCAGGATCAGGAAAATCGCAATCATGCGATTACCTACAGCACTCCGTTTGATTTGCAGCTTCCGCTGGAAAGCTATCTCCGTTACCAGGGTGCAAAGTTCGTGGACCGTTTTGATGCTAACAGCTACCTGCACATTGCTCACGCCACCGACTGCTTCGATCTTGAAACGGAATATGGTTCCTTGGAAAATGCTTTCAAGGATATCAAGGCTGAAGTCTTGAACGTGAACCTTTCTACGGACTGGCTGTTCCCGCCTCATGAATCCCGCCGCATTACCAGCGCCTTGATTGCTGCTGGCAAGCAGGTGACTAGTCTGGAAATGGATACCCAGTTTGGCCATGACGGCTTCCTTATTGAAGTGGGCGAGTTGGGCAAGGCCGTGGGCCGTTTCCTGGATAGCAAGATTGTGGAATCCAACGGTACCCAGTCTATTCCGGTGTTCCATAACGAACAGGACTTTGAACTTTTGGGTTCTATGGTTTCCGACGGAGCCCGTGTCTTGGACTTGGGTTGTGGTAGTGGCGAACTTATCGACTACTTGCATCGCACCAAGAACGTTAGCGGTATGGGTATCGAAAAGAACCTGAAGGATATTTTAGGTTGTCTTGAAAATGATGTTCCGGTAATCCAGCGCGACTTGGATGAACGTGGTATTTCCGACATCCAGAGCGGTAGCTATGACTACGCCATCATCAACCGTACCATTCAGGAAATTCGTGATCCGGTGGCTTTGCTCAATGAAATTCTCCGTGTGGCAAAACGGGTGATTGTAACGTTCCCCAATTTCGGTCACTGGTCTGCCCGTGGTTCCTTGATGCTTCACGGTCGTATGCCCAAGTCTAAGGAACTGCCCTACGAATGGTACGATACACCGAACATTCGTTTGCTCACCGTCAAGGACTTCTATACTTTGTGCGAAAAGGAAGGCTTGGTCATTGAAAAGATGGCTTTCCAGAACGAACAGGCTTTGAGCAAGGTCCTTACCGCGATTGGTCTTAAGAACTTTGGTGCAGAACACGTTGTGGCTGTGGTCAGCAAGAAAGTTTAGTTGAAGGTTTTATTATGGCAATTTTGTCGATGACAGGTTTTGGCAAGAGCGAATCCATGTTCAATGGAATCTCTTGTGTGATTGAAGTTCGTAGCGTCAATAATCGTTTCTTGGATATTTCCTGCAAGTTGCCGAAGAATTTGGCTTACCTGGAAAACAGTTTCAAGAACCAGATTAAGGACAAATTAGTTCGCGGCTCCGTCATTTTCAGCGTCACTCTCGGCGCAGGTACCGCAGGCAACATTCCCGTTTCCTACAACGAAGCTGCTATCGGAAAGTTTGTGGAAATCACCAAGTCCATGCAGGCTAAGTTCGGCATTGCCGGTGATATCAAGTTGGAAAACATCTTGGCTTTGCCGGAAGTGCTGCAGTTCTCTGACAGCGGTTCCGACAACGAAGCTTTGGAAAAGCATTTGGCAGCGGAATTGGATAAGGCCCTGGATCAGGTTACTGAAATGCGCGCTAAGGAAGGTGCAAACCTCGCCGCTGATTTGACCAATCGAGTAAGACACTTGGATGAAGTCTTGGCCAAGGTTGAAGTTCTTGACCCGCAGCGCATTGAAAACTGGAAAGTCAAGTTCCGCGACCGCCTCAAGGTCCTTCTGGCAGATACCGAAATCGATGAAGTTCGCCTCCTTCAGGAAGCCTGTATCATGGCTGACAAACTGGACATTCACGAAGAAATCACCCGCTTCAAGAGCCACAACAATTTGTTCCTCAACGCTCTCAAGGAAGGTGGCGCGCAGGGTAAGAACCTCGGCTTCATTCTTCAGGAAATGGGCCGCGAAGCTAACACCTTGGGAACCAAGTGCCAGAGCGCAGAAATTGCAGCTCTCGCTATCGAGCTCAAGAACGAAGTGGAATGCATTCGCGAGCAGTCCCTCAACATTGCTTAATCCAAGCAATCTTACATAGCTTATAGTGATTCGCCTCACAGTGTGGGGCGAATTTTCTATTTTAATCCATACTGTGTTAAAACCAAAATCCCATAGTCTTCTGTGGGCTGTTTTTGCCGTGTTGCTTGCAGTCCTCTTCACTCCGGCCGTATTCGGCCAGGAGATGACTCGCTTTGAGTTGGAAGAACGTGAGGACGTGGTGGAAGAAGACACTGTCGAAGTGGACTGGATGAACGATACCACGGGCACGGATACCATTGAATACCATGCTGTGGATCTGGAATACGATGTGGAAAGCGAGTCCTTCAACTTGAATAACGGTGCTCAGTTGAAGTATCGTACCGCAACCTTGGATGCGGATACTATCTGGTTCGACCAGCGAAACAGTGTCCTTGCTGCAAGTGGCGACCCGGTCCTCAAGGAAACGAAGAATCCCTCCTTGTCGGGCATGCGCCTCAAGTACAATATGAAATCCCGCATTGGAGAAATCTACTACGCTACCACCTACCAGGATAACCAGCAACTGAACGGCATGGAAGTCCGCCGACTGCCTGACCAGCGAATTCAAATCGCCCGCGGTGACTTTAGTACCTGTAACGATTCTGCTCATCAGCATTTCTATTTCTATGGCCGCCGTATGGTGGTGAAACCAAAGGAAACCATTACGGCTCGACCTGTGGTGCTGAACATTGCGGACGTTCCGGTGGCAGTTCTTCCCATGGCGGTGGCTCCTCTGAAGAGTGGCAGAAAGTCCGGTCTTTTGACGCCTAAGTTCGGTGGTGACCAGAAACAGGGTTACTACATGAACAACTTGGGCTTCTACTATGCAGCCAACGATTATTGGGACGCAACAATCAAGGGCGACATTATTGAAGGTGAACAGGCTCGATTTGAACGTTCCAAGTTGACGGGCGAATTACGTTATCGTAAACGCTATGTTCTTGACGGAAGCATTTCCTATTCCGCTTATTTGGAAGAATTTGATTTTGGCAATAGCGGCTACGACATTTCCTTTAGCCACAACCAGAACTTGACTCCCGATGGCAAACATACCTTGAGCGGTTCCGGTACATTTGTAAGTAGCCAGAGTATCCGTAAGGAAAATGCCTTGGATGCGGAATCTGTTTTGAACCAGCAGGCAAACGCTCAGTTGACCTATTCCGGCCGTTTCGGAACAAATAAGAATTTGACGGTGAAGGCGAGCCAGAGCCACAACTTGGTTACCGGTCTTGTGGAACGCCAAATTCCGGACATTCAGTATCGCATGAGTGGCCAGTTATTCAATTTTGAACTGGATGAAGATGAAGTTGCCGATGAAGACGGTTCCTTCAAAAGTTATCTGGAAAAACTGAACTATAGCTTTACCAACAGATTCAATTACTTTACCCGTACTGCGATGGATTCCACCATCAATGCGGATACTACTGCGGAATATGTGGGTTACACGGGTAACTTTACCTTGGATTACTCGGGTTCTTTGTTTGATGTAATCAATATTACTCCTAGAGCGAACTTTACGGGTTATTGGTCTGGTACGGGTTGGGTCAACCCTGAAGATTCCCTGAAGTATCGCAAGCGATTCATGAGCCTCGATCCGGAACATGATAGTTATGGTGATGTGGCTTATAATCACAATTACAGCATTACTGCCGATACAAAACTTTATGGTATTTGGGTTCCTGAAATTGGACGTTTTACTGGTGTTCGCCATGTCCTTTCTCCCAGCCTTTCTTATACCTATGCTCCTGAAATTGATACGGTAAAACGTTTTGCCCCTCATCCTTTGCTTGGCCAGAGCCCCTACCAAAACAAACAGAAAACTATTGGACTTAGCCTGAATAACGACTTTGATATTAAGTACCTCAAGGTGGTGGGACATGCTGCCGATACATCGAAGGGTGATACATCAAAGGCTGTTGAAGACCAGTATGGAACACGTCGCTTGTTTACTACAAGGCATAATGTTTCCTATAACTTTGCCGCAGATTCACTGCGTTTTTCTGATATCAATTCTTCTTTCGGTTTCCAGATTCTTCCGGATTACTTGTTTACCATCAATACCCGTCATAGTTTCTATCACAAGTTTACTGAAGATCCCAATAAGATCCGCTTCCCGGAATTGACCTATTATGGTTATGACTTCAGCAAACGCTTTAGCTGGAGCGGTGAAATCAACGCAGGTCTTCCGTCTCAAATGAGTAAGTATGAAATGCTGAAGTGGACCTTTAGTCTTGACTACAGCTATAGCTTTGGAAGTTCCCGAGTGGGTAGGGATTTGTTCCAGGATAAGATTACCCATTCCACAGGTATTAGCGCAACATTGCAGCCGACCAAGAACTGGGAAATGACTTATAGTACCCGCTACAACTATAACGAAGGAAAGTTCGTTACCCATAGCTTTACTTTCAATCGTGTTCTGCACTGCTGGCAACTTGATTTCAGTTGGACTCCTACAGGTCCTGCTGCAGGTTGGAGCTTCTCCATTTATGTGCGAGACCTGCCTGATATTAAGCTTAATGCTGGTAGCACGGAAACTGCGTCAGTCAATTAAAATTGGATTTTGAGAGTTAATTTGTATGCAAATTATTCTTGCTAGTGGATCTCCGAGGCGTTCTGAAATTTTGAAATTGATCGGAGTTGATTTTCGAGTCGTTGTTTCTGGTGAAGACGAAAAACCGACTTCTACCAATCCGTTGGATTTTCCTCGAGAAAATGCTTCCATCAAGGCTCTTTCCGTTTCTAAAAATGTGTCAGGAATTGTCCTTGGCTTTGATACCTTGGTGTTCCTGGATGGTAAACCTTTGGGCAAACCGAAAAGTGAATCTGATGCCGTGGAAATGCTTAAAAGTCTGAATGGCCGCGGTCACAAGGTGATTACTGGAGTGGCTGTTGCGCAAGATGGCAAACTGCTTGCCGCATCTGAAGAGGAAACGGAGGTCGTTTTCAGAAACAACTCCTTACAGGAAATCGAAAAATATGTAAATTCTAAGGACCCGATGGATAAGGCTGGCGCATATGGAATCCAGACAGCTGGAGCGCGACTTATCAAGGAAATTAGGGGGTGCTACTACAACGTTGTCGGGTTGCCTGTGGCAAAGACGTTGGAGTTGCTTAAAAGTTTGAATGTTGAGGTTTGATAGTGTCTAATCAGGTTGAAGAAAAAAGACCCGATGAACGTTTAGGTGAGTATATCGCACGAGTCCGCGAAGCACGCGGCATGTCTATTGAAGAACTTTCTAGTGTGACGAAACTCACAGTCGCCAATGTTAAGGCTATTGAAGCTTCCGATTGGAAGTCCTTCCCGGTTGCAGCTTATGTCCGTGGCTATTTGAACTCTATTTCTGCAAAGTTGAACTTGGACCAGAAGCAGGTTCTTCAGGCTTATTCTGCAGAAATGGGCTTGGTTCAGTCTCATGAATTTGATGATGTTTCTAACCATAGCAAGATTGCTCCGGTGACCGAAGATGAAACCAAGAAGAAGAGCAAGGCTGTTCCTATTGTTCTTGTGGTTCTCGTACTGGCATTCCTAGTCGCTTCTCGATTCCTGAATTTGGAAGCTTTGGCTGAACAGAAGGCTGCTCCGGCTCCTGCCGCAGAACCTGTTGCTGTGGAAGATTCTACCGAACAGCAGGAAATTCCTGAAGGTGCTGAAGTTGTTCCCGCAGATTCTTTGCAGAAGGATTCTGTTGTCGTTGATTCCTCCGCCAAGAAGGCTGACGGTGTTAGCCAGGCTGTCGTAGATGAAGCTCTTAAGAAATCCGATCTTCCGGCTTCTGCAACAATCTTCATTTCTTCTGATTCCAAGAAGACTGATTCTGCAGCTGTGGCTCCGGTGACCAACAAGACTAACTTTGTCCTGGTTGGTTCTGGTGAAGCTCTTTCTTGGGTTGGCCTCAAGCGTCGCGAAGATTCCAACTCCTTCCTCAAGGAAGCAAACATTGCAAGAGCTGGCGTAAGAATGGTCTATAACACCATGGATACTTTGTGTGTAACCATCGGTGAACCCAAGGCTGTTTCCAAGATGCTCTTGAATGGTGTGGAAACTCCGCTTCCCGAAATGAAGTTTGGTCGCGTAACTCGCTTCCGCGTTTACGGTGGCCAGATCGTTAAATAATTTGTTCTAAAAAGGCGTACCTATGCGTAGCTCCAAGATTTCTAGAAAGACAAGCGAAACTGATATCGAACTCGCTTTGAACCTGGATGATTGCACTCCGGGTAAGATTAGTTCTGGTTCCGGCTTCCTGGATCACATGCTCAACTTGTTCCAGGTGCACGGTGGTTTCCACTTGGATTTGACCTGCAAGGGCGACGTGGAAGTGGACATGCACCACAGCATGGAAGACATCGCCATCGTTCTTGGTCAGGCTCTCGTTGAATGCCTTGGCGACAAGAAGGGTATCGAACGCTATGGATTCTACTTCGTTCCCATGGATGAAGCATTGAGCCGCGTATGCATCGACTTCAGCAATCGCATCGGTTTTGTTTGGAATGTTAAGCTTCCTGCTGCTACCGCCGGTGGCATTGAAGCAAGCATGTTTGAACACTTCTTCAAGAGCCTTGCCGAAAACGCTCGCATGAACTTGCATGTGGAACTGTTCTACGGTAACGACAACCACCACTGCCTCGAAAGCATCTTCAAGGCTTTCGCTCGCTCTGTGGCTATGGCTGTTGCTCCGTCCCGCAATGTGAAGGGCGTGCCCAGCAGTAAAGGAGTTTTGTAATTGCGCTGTGCGCTAATTACAAAGCTCCAGTTATGAATTACGAAGTATAAGTTACAAGAGCTCGCCTTCGGCGAGCCATTTTTTTCACATACTTCATACATCGTAATTTATAACTGAAAAAGGCCCGCGGAATTCATCCCGCGAACCTCTCGTAATTCATAACTCGTAATTGGTTCCTGTTCGAATTCAAAAATCCTAGATTTTTGGAATTCGAACTTTGTCGCCTGCGTTCAGATGTTCCAAAGCCACGCCGGCGTTCACAGACTGCAGTGCGGAAAGCACGTAAAAGCGGGGGAGGTTGTTTACTCCGCCACCATAGGTTCGCCTTAACAACTTGAACAAGTCGTCGCCATCCTTGGCTTCTACAGTTCTGTAGAGACTGGAATTGCTAGGATCAGACTGTAATCTGGAAAGTGCATCGGAGAACTTGTTCGCAAATTGCTCTGCGTTTCCTGAACCATTGTCGTTGGACTTGGCTGTCAGGATGTTGTTCTTTTTGGCTGCGTTGGCATTGCCGGAATTGCTCTTGGTAGACTTCTTCGGGTCGGGCTTTCCTGTGACCGAGGGTGGCAGTTTAAACCCGGGAGCCTTAAAACCTTTCATGGTGAGGTTTGCGTCCACTTCTTTCTTGGCAACGACGGGTTCGGACGCCAAAATGGAGTCCAAACTGGCTATGTAGGTGCTGTCTGGCCATTCGGTCAGGGGCATCTTTTGGTTCACGACAATGATCTTTGCAACGGGGGAATCATTGCCACAGGCCATGAACATTAAGGGAATTGCCATTAATAATCGCTTCATGTTCCCAAAAATACTATATTTGGCTTGCCAAAATTGCGAAAATCTGCTAAATTTAGGCTCTCTTAACAACTACTTCACAGGAAGTTTAAAAATGAAAGATGGTATCCACCCTAACTATCAACCGGTCGTGTTCGTCGATGCGAATACGGGTAAAGAATATATCACCCGCTCCACGAAGTCTTCCGCCGAAAAGAAGACTATCGATGGTGTAGAATACAGTGTGATCTCCCTCGAAATTACTGCAGACACCCATCCGTTCTGGACAGGTAAGCAGCATCGCGTGGATACCGCTGGCCGTATCGATCGCTTCAACAAGCGTTTCGCTGGCAACATCACCGGTGCAAAGCGTAAGACTCGCAAGGCTGAACGCCCGGCTGCTGACGCTGAATAATTTATTCGTAAAGGCCTCCCAATCAAGGGAGGCTTTTATCTTTTCTAAAGGATGTATATGAAAAAGCAACTTACTTTGTGCGCAGCAGCTCTCATTGCAATGGCTATGACTGGCTGCGAAAAGACCGGCACCATCGAAGGTGTTGTTCTTGATCCGTTTACTGGCAAGGCTATCGAAATGCCCACCGTTTGGATGGACTCTACCATCTACGGTACCCAGAACCCCAAGTATCCGTACAAGGGTGAACTCCAGCAGGGTAAGTTCAAGTTCGAAAAGGTTCCCGTTGGTCAGTATTTGATCAAGGCCCGTCGTTCCAAGTATGTTCTCGGTCAGTCCCGTATTGCTACTACCGACGAAAATCCGAACTTGAACGTGACTTTGTACGAATATAGCGATCAGGTGAAGCCGGGTCTCTACAAGAGCGGCACCACCGAAGGTCCCGAAAAGATTGAAAACCAGTGGGTTGTCTACTCCACTAGCTGCAACGAATCCGTTGCTGGTTACCGTTTGACCATGCCGATCAATACCGACGCCGCTAAGGTTCCGGGCAAGAAGGCTGACAAGAAGAAGAAGAAGGCTGACAAGGCTCCCAAGGTTTCTAACCTCCCGGCTCCGTTGGCAATGAGCTCTGCAATCGACGTGTTCTATGTGAACGCAAGCTCTGTTACTTCTCCGCTGGTTGCTACCGTCTTTGCTGCAGTTGAAGGCAAGGTTGCTGATCACGCTGACTGTAAGGGCTTCGGCGCAGACGAAAAGACCGGTCTCTTTGTAGACAAGTCCAAGAGCGCTTCTCTTGAAGTCGAATACAAGGCTGAAAACCTGTTCGAAATCAAGGGTAACCTCATGTCTGGCAAGCAGATTCTTCAGCTGTCCCAGGATGGCAAGACTCTCCAGACCTACTACTTCGAGGCAAAGTAATAGTTCACTGAGCTAGAATCTTTAAAAATCCGGTAACCGATGGTTGCCGGATTTTTTTGTGGTTAAAAATAAAGCTCGCTGTAAAGGCGGGCTTTTTTGTTTTCAAAAGAAGAAGCTTACTGGGCTGAGGAATGCCTAAAGGTCGCTATAGCGGATGATTTTACGCGTGCTGAGCCCAATGCGAATCAGGTCTCGGATGTTGTCGCGCAGGTGGGGAAAGTCGCAAGGATGCAGGGCGACTCTGGGTGTTCCGACGGGCAACTTCAAGAATGCTCTTGCCAAGGCCATCATCATCTTTTCGGTATTCTTGGGAATGCCTGCAAAGCTTGCGACAGGAGAGATGATTTTCTTTCCGCGGGTATTTGTCAGTGCGAAGCGGCTTTCGTAAGTCATTTTGGCGCCCTTGACCTGGCGGGGGAGGAACTTGTTGCTGTACCAGGTTGGCGGAATGAATGCGGAGGGGCGAATGGCGCTTCCGTCATTTTCCTCGCTGGCGCAATTCATAAGCTTGTCCCAGGCGCTAATGGCCTGCTGTAAAACTCTGCTGGATTCGTATTCGGTGAGTCCGGCGAACTCTGCTTCACGATTTGTAAGAACCATAGCGGCGAGGCCTGCGTAGCTGCGACCCTGACTGAATTCTGCCTTGTGCATGTAGCCGTGAAGGGCGAGCTCAAAGCCTTCGTCCTTGAGTTCTGCGAGGGTCTTGCGGAATCCTTCGATGGCTTCTTCGCTGGCTCCCTCGGTACCTGGAATGACAAGGACGCTGAAGGGGCTGCCTGCTAAATCCCTGAGCTCACGCAGAATGGGCGTAATGGTCTCGTAGTTCCATACGCTAAAATCGTGAAAGCACAGTAGATAGTTGCGGTTCATGGTTTGGAAGATAAATAAATTTTCCTGTAAGCGGTGGACTTTATTTTGTTTATAATTCCAATTTTGCTATCTTTCACACCATGATTGAATCCATTATTTTGGGCCTGTTACAGGGCTTGGCAGAATTTCTCCCCATTTCTAGTTCCGGCCATCTTGTTCTTGGCGAAAAGCTTTTGAACATGAAGGAAGCGGGCATGTTTTTCGATATCATGCTCCATGCTGGAACCCTCCTTTCCATCTTTGTCGTGTTCCGCAAGAAGATTGTGGACATGATCGTGGGTTGTATCCATCGAGATCCCGCCCAACTGAAGGAAGTGGGCTACATCGTTTTGGCATCCATTCCCACCGCCATCATCGGCATTGGTTTTAAGAAGCCGCTGGAAAGCCTCTTCGAAAATCCCAAGGCCGTTTGCTGCGCTATGCTCTTCACCGCCACCTTGCTGTTCGTTTCCCAGTGGGGCAAGACTGGCAGTAAGCATCCCGAATGCGAAGGCGTCAAGATGAACTGGTGGCGTGCTTTGGTTACCGGCGTTGTGCAGGGTATTGCCTGCATCCCGGGTATTAGCCGTAGCGGTTCTACCATCAGCGGCATGATTTTCCTTGGAGTGAACCGCAAGTACGCTGGCGAATTCAGCTTCCTCATGAGTATTCCTGCTGTGGGCGGCGCCGCCCTCTTGGATTGCATCAAGTGGATCAAGTGCCAGGATCCCGAAACCGTTGCCCGCTATGCCATCGAAAAGCCCGAAAAGGCCTTGGCTTGCGCAGACGCTTCGGGCTTTACTCCTGAACTTCTGGTGGGCATGGTTGTCGCCTTCATCTTCGGCATTATCGCACTGAAGTGGCTCATGGCCTTCGTGCAGAAGGGCAAGTTCCACTACTTCAGCTACTACCTGTGGGTTGCTGGTATCTTGGGCCTGATTTTCATTAAGTAGGCTCGAGGCGCGAGGCTCCAGGCTCGAGGGCCGAGGTTTTAGCGAATAAGGCCGCCACAAAATGGCGGTCTTTTTTTTGTTGTGACTTGGTGAGGTGAGTCACAGTTCGTGAATGGAGGATTACGTATAAATTGTTTTTTTATTGACGGAACGCTTGAAAATTTTTACATAAAAGACGTGTAGATAAAATGGAAGTATTTATGAATAAGTTAACCCTTGGTTTTGGCGTAAGTGCACTGGCTCTGGGCGCTTTTGGTTTGTCTGCTTGCGGAGATGAGGTTACCAACAATTACCAGACTGGAATCTCTGTGTTGGAGGCTGGTAAAAAACTGGATAAATGCACTGAAGACCTTGTTGGCGAAATGATTTTCGTTACGGATTCTGCGGCTGTGTACTATTGTAATGGCAGCGATTGGCAGACTCTGAACGGTAAAGATGGTGCCGACGGTAAAGATGGTGCCGACGGTAAAGATGGAGCCGATGGCAAGGACGGCGAGAATGGAACCGATGGCTCTAATGGTGAAAATGGTTCCAGTGGTTCTGCTGGTGCTGGCTGCAGTGTTGAAGAAATTGACAATGGATACAAGATTGTCTGCGGTGGCGATTCCGTTGGCGTTGTGCTGAATGGAGAAAAAGGTGACAAAGGTGATCAGGGCGAGCCTGGTAAGGATCTTGTTGCCGAATATGACACTGTGACTACAGAATTTCTGAATCAGGAGATGCTAGCCGAAGGCAAGTATGGCATTCTTGTGGACAAGCGAGATAACAAGGTGTACCGTACCATTGAAATCGGCAAGCAGACTTGGATGGCTCAGAATTTGAATTATAGCGATGGTGGCGTTGAGAGTTACTGTTTTAACAACAGTCTTGATTCTTGCTATTCTCGTGGACGAGGGTATACTTGGGCCTCTGCAATGAATCTGGATCTTGTGTATAATACAACGAGGGCTTCCAAGGCCAATGGTTTGGATTCTGTAGTTCGTTTTCCTGCTCAGGGGATTTGCCCTGAGGGTTGGCATATTCCTGATTCTACAGAGTGGGGTGAATTAAGAAATTATGTTAAAGCTGTGAATTTGGTGGATTATGATGGAGAAGGGGCTGGAACGTCCTTGAAATCAAAGAATCCTACTGCGAATTGGAAACCTTACGCCGGAGTAGATGAAGGAACTGATCTTTTTGGTCTTTCTATTATTCCTGCTGGCATATTGACCGTAACAAAAAATTATGGATATGACAATCAAGGTGCTTATATATGGTCTTCTACGGAAAATTCCGCAACAGGAGCATGGCGATTTAAAGTCGGCTTTGAACTTAATGATATTGAAATGTCTGCACAGTCAAAAAGGGACACTCGCTATGTCCGCTGCCTCAAGAATTCCGACTAACCCGAACTTCACATAAAACGTTTCGAAGGAGCCGCCCACCGCGACTCCTTTTTTTTGCCCCTAATTGGCACGGTTCTTGCATTTATACCTGCGAAAACAAGGAAAAACTACCGGTTTGTTTCATTTTGAAACTTTACGGCCGGTTGAATGTTTAAAAATAAAAAGGTTTGAATTCCGCGTATCGCGCCCTCGATCCTCGAGCCTCGTACCTGGAACCTCGAACCTAATAGGAGATAAAAATGGCAACTGAAAAAATGGAGTTCCAAACTGAAGTTCGCGATATGCTGAACCTCATGATCAACTCACTTTATAGCAACAAGGAAATCTTCCTCCGCGAATTGGTTTCCAACGCTGCTGACGCATTGGACAAGCGTCGTTTCCTTTCTCTCTCTAATGCAGATTTGCTGCCCCAGGGTACCCAGCTCCGCATCGACATCGATGTGAACAAGGATCAGAAGAAGCTGACCATTACCGATAACGGTATCGGCATGAACAAGGAAGACTTGATCAACTGCCTGGGTACTATCGCACGTTCTGGCACCAAGAACTTCATTAAGAACCTGAAGGACTCCGATAAGTCCAGCGTTGATCTCATTGGTCAGTTCGGTGTGGGATTCTACTCCATCTTTATGGTGGCTAAGAAGGTTGAAGTCTTGACCCTCAAGGCCGGCGAATCCCAGGGTTACCTCTGGACCTCCGAAGGTACCGGTGAATTTGAAATTTCCGAATGCCCCCGTAACGAAGTGGGTACCAAGATTACCTTGTACCTGAAGGACGACGAAGACGCAGAAGACTTCACCAGCGAATGGAAGATCAAGGACATTGTCAAGAAGTACAGCGGTTTCGTAAACTACGGCATTTACTTCCATCCGGAAGCAACCAAGAACGACAAGGGCGAAATCGAAGTTAAGGAAGAAGAAAAGCTTAACGACAAGACCGCTCTCTGGCGCCAGTCTGAAAAGGAAGTGAAGGAAGAAGAATACAAGGAATTTTACAACGTCATTTGCCACGACGGTGGCGAGCCGGCCTGCTGGAGCCACAGCCATGCTGAAGGTTCCCTGGAATTCTGGAACCTGGTGTACATTCCTTCCAAGGCTCCCTACAACATTTGGCAGAACGATGCATTGCACGGTCTGAAGCTCTATGTGAAGAAGACCTTCATTATGGACGATTGCAAGGACTTGCTTCCGCCTTGGCTCCGCTTCGTTCGCGGTGTGGTTGAATCCGAAGACTTGCCGCTGAACGTGAGCCGCGAAATTTTGCAGTCCAACAAGATTGTGACTACTATCCGTAAGAACGTCATCAAGAAGACTCTCGAAGCATTGCAGAACATGTCCAAGGACGTGGACAAGTACAATGCCTGGTGGAAGGAACTGGGCATGGTTCTTAAGGAAGGCTTCTACATGAACTGGGAGCATCTTGATGAACTGAAGAAGCTGATCCGCTTCGAAAGCACTAAGACTGAAGAAGGCAAGCTCGTAAGCCTCCAGGAATATGTGGACCGCATGCCGGAAGGCCAGAAGGAAATCTACTATCTCATTGGCGACAAGAACGCAGTGAAGTCCAACCCCATGTTGGAAGCATTCAAGGCCAAGGGTTACGAAGTACTTCTCATGAGTGATGGCATCGATGAATTCATGATGTCCAGCCTTACCGAATTCGGTGAAAAGCAGTTCCACGACATCTCCCGCGGTGATGTGGACTTCGAAAAGACCGAAGACGAAAAGAAGGCTGAAGAAGAAAACAAGGGCATCTTCAAGGGCCTTTGCGAAGACTTGCAGAAGGTTCTTGATGCAGACATCAAGGAAGTCCGCGTGTCCAGCCGCCTGAAGGACAGCCCCTGCTGTCTCGTCACCAGCGAAGACGCTATGAGCGCTCAGATGGAACGTATGATGAAGGCTATGGGTCAGGCTAACGTGCCGAAGTCCAAGCGCATTCTGGAAATCAACCCCACGCACCCCATCTGCGAAATGCTGAAGGCTAAGGCTGAAGCTAAGGAAGATCTGGGTGATTGGCCGAAGGCTCTCTACGGTCAGGCTCTCCTTGCCGAAGGTTCTCCGCTGCCGAACCCTGCAGAGTATGTAGCAGCAATTACCAAGTTGCTCACCGCCGCTGCTAAGTAAGGTTATGTGGCGCGAATCGCGTCGCTCCTACGAAAAAATCCTGCGATGAACTCGCAGGATTTTTTGTTTTTTAAAGACAACGTAGGGTGCTTACATCGGCGCTGCTTTGGGGGCCTTACATCGGCACAACTTCGCAGCGCGATGTTCGTCGCCTCCTTACATCTCCGGAATAGTTACGTCGTAGCTGACTTTGTGGCCGGCTTCGTCGACGATTTGCACGGTAATGTCTTCTCCGGCATCTGGAAGCTTTTCGCCTTCGATAGCGATTTCACGAGGTTCAGAATCGTATTCAGCGGCAAGCCACTTGTTCTTGTACTTCACGGTGATTGCGTTGCCGTCAGCTACGCCATCGTACTTGAACATCAGAGGAATCTTCAAGGCCGGCTGTCTTACGCCGCCGATCATGATGGCGTCCCAGTAGGGGAAGCCGAGAGTGGGCGGTTCCTGGTTGTCGATGCTTGCGATGTCGCGAAGTTCGTTTGCGCTGGCGCAGCGGTTCTTGCCCTTGGTTTGTTTGCTAAAGATGAACCAGTTGCGGCTGGTTTCGCCAAGCCAGTAAAGCGGAGCCGGATTGGACTTATTTTCCACGCAGACGTTCCAGTTCTTCAACTGCAAACCCTTGGGATGGAATTCCAGATAGTCGAGGCTATCGGTGCGGGTCTTGGTTACTGCAAGAACGCGGATTGCGGTATCCTTGCTGGCGGCGATTCCTGAGAGCTTCTGGGTGATGTCGATGTCGCCCATGGAAACCTTCCAGTTCACATTGCTCTGGTATTTTCCGAAGCCCAATACAGCAATATTTTCATCTACGGCCTTGCCGTCACCTGTAGAAGATGCATCGGCGGTGTAGTGGATGTCTGTCATTTCAGGATAGGTTTCAAGAATCTTTGCGATGAGCATTGGCTTGTGGTCCTTGTAGACGCTGCAAAGATTTTCGGAAAGAACTTCGTCCTTCTTCATGGCGGTAAAGGTCATTCCGGATTCGCAACGGAACAAGTCCAGCATGGGACGGCTCAAGTAGGTAAATACAGGTGCTGTCTGGACCTTGGTCATTTGAAGGTCTACGTTGCCCTTGCACTTGGGATGGAAACTGAACTTCTTGGTGGTTACATTGCCAGCGAAGTCTTCGATTTCCAAAGTGTAGGTGGAAAGCGGAGCAATCTTTGTGTTGATTACGTGCCAGTCGCCTGCGGTGTCTGCTTCTTCTGCCCACAGCAACTGATCACGGATCTGGAGCATCTTGCTGAAACGCAAAGTGTCCAAGGTTTCATCATAAATCTTTTCGTCGTAACGCCACATGGAAATGCGACGGACCGACATGGGGTTATCCTTGGGTTCGCGGCTGTAATCCACGATCTTTACAGCCATGTTCAGCTTAAATTCGTTCTTGACGGGGGTGACGACGCAACCCTTGTTGATTGCTTCTGCAGAAGTGAATGCGAGTTCGTTATCCTGCCATACGGCGGCGCCGAAAACCTGGGGTGCGATGGAGTCGGAAACCACGGTGTTCATCAAACGGGGATTAATAACGCGGTCATTGTCCAGACGAACTTCCAGATGCAAGTGGGGATTGCCAATACCCGAGCTGCCGGAGAATGTAAGAACGTCACCCTTCTTGTAAGCCTTGCCCGGCTTTAGTGTAACATCGTTTTTCTTGGTGGCGTACTGTTGGCGCATCACGGCTTCATCCAAGTCGCCGAAGCTGCTCTGATGAGCGAATACCCAAGTCTTGCCGCTCTTGCCTTGGAAGAACATCACCTTGCCGTAGCCGAAGGGGGAGACTCGGATTTCCTTGACCACGCCATTTTCCGGTGCGTAAATGGGCCAACCTTCTTCCATCTGGGTGGAGTAATCCAAACCGGCGTGGTAGCGGGTGCCGCGGTTTTCGCCGAAGGATGAAGTCAAGTAGGCGTCTCTGCCAAAGGGAGAATATTTTTCTTCTTCAGCAACAGGGACTTTTGTTTCAGGAGCGCCGCTTCCAAAATTGGAGTCGTCGATGACGGCGCCCTTTTGTGCGTTGATGCAATCTTCGTAAGCGAAGGCGTCCATGGTTTCTTCGTTGCATTCTTCAGCGAATGCAGCGGCGGAGAACGAAATGACGCTTCCTAAAATAATCTTAGAAAAGGAGTTCCAAACCTTGGTCATAATGATCCTCTTGATTCCGCCGTAAAAGATACAAAATTCTTACTTTAGAGTTAAGGGGCAACAGACAAACTAGCGTTGTAAGAAGTACAAAACCTTAGTTGAATAGGCCGGAAGCAAGCATGTGAAAACGTATTTTTTAAAACAAAAAAAGACCCGCTTTGAAGCGAGTCTTTTTAGTGGAGCTAAGGAGATTCGAACTCCTGACCCCCACGCTGCCAGCGTGGTGCTCTACCAACTGAGCTATAACCCCGAGGGTGACCCAAATATTGAAATTTATCGGTAATCTGTCAAGGGGGTTGGGTGGAAAAATCTGAAGATTTTTCCACAGTTATGAATTATGAAGTATGAATTATGGAATGTAAACTATGAATTGCGAGCTTGTCGCATCGTTTGGAATGGAAAATTTTGAGTTGCGTTGGCTCAAAACAAAAAAAACGCAGGTTTTACCCTGCGCTTTTATCGTTAATTTGTTGCTTTTTAACGAATTAGACGGTTTCGATGGTCACGGATTCGATGGTGACGTCTTCGAACGGTGCGTCGCGACGGTCGGTCTTAACACCTGCGATTTCGTCGAGAACTTCGAAGCCTTCATAGAGCTGACCGAAAACAGAGTAGCCTTCGTTCTTGCCGCCGTTTGCCGGATGGTCCAGGAAGTGGACGTCGTCACCGTGGACGATGTAGAACTGGGAACCGATGGAATGGGGCATCATGGTCTTTGCCCAAGCGAGTGCACCGCGCATGTGGGTGAGGCAAGGATCATACTTGTCGTCGATGGTGGTGCCCGGACCGCCAGCTGCGTGGCCACCGGTACCGTTACGGTTGGTAAAGTCGCCGCCCTGGATCATAAAGCCAGAGATAATGCGGTGGAAGGGGGCGCCGTCATACTTGCCCTGCTTGGCCAATTCGATGAAGTTGGTTGCGCATTCGCCGACGCGTTCCGGGAAGAGGCGGAGCTTCATAACGCCGAAGTTGGTCTTCATGATGGCGATGGTTTCGCCTGCCTGGGGCTTATCCAGCTGATTAAATGCCATGGAATTATCTCCTGTGAGGTTTCAGGCTCCAGCACCAGGCACGAGGGGCGTGGAACTGGACCTTGAGTTGATTGTTTCTAGAACGCAATATATATAAAAAAGAAACTTTGTAGACTGTTGTAATGAAAAAAACGAGGAATCTTTTATAACTCTATGATATTCAACGAGTTATATGTTTTAGACAGAGTGGGCTTGTATTTGTTGTACTTTGGCTGGTTCTTGAACCTGCCTAAAATCGGTCTTTTCTTGCATTTTAGGCCGTTTTCCAATATTCAAATAATCTAAATTCGGGAATTAGAAAAACCGAAAAAAGTCAGATTGAATATGAAAGATAACTGCAAAAAAATCCGTGAGCTTCTAAGTGCTCAGGCCATGGAATTCGCCTTGGACGAAATGGCCGCTAAGATTGCGAAAATCCATCCCACCGCAGATGACGTGGTAATTCTCGGTATGGCTAGCCGCGGCATTCCTCTGGCAAAAAAGCTGAAGGAACGTCTGGAAACCAAGTTTGGCAAGTCCATCTCTTTCGGCAGCCTGGATGCTACATTCTACCGCGATGACTTCCACTACCGCAAGCATGTCTCTACCGAAATGCGCATTACTGAAATGCCCGCTTCCGTAGAAGGCAAGACTGTGATCCTGGTGGATGATGTTCTTTATACCGGCCGCTCCGTGCTGGCCGCCATGCGCGCTGTTCTGGATCTTGGACGTCCGGCAGCTATCCGCCTTTGCGTTCTCGTTGACCGCGGTCATCGCGAACTGCCCATTGCACCCGACTGCGTCGGTCTCTCCGTAGAAACCGCCCAGGACCAGGAAGTCCGCGTGCAAATCGAACCTATTGATCAAGAAAATTCTGTATATCTCGTAGAAGTGGAGGCTTAAAGTGAGCGCTTTGCAAATCAAGCATTTGTTCGGGCTCCAGGGCGTGTCCAAGCAGGACATCCGCACTATTCTCGACAACGCAAAACAGTTCCGTGAAATTTTGGAACGTCCCGTAAAGAAGGTTCCGAGCCTTCGCGGTCTCACTGTGGTGAACTTGTTCTTTGAAAACAGCACCCGCACCCGCACCAGTTTTGAACTGGCTGAAAAGCGCCTCTCTGCTGACACCGTGAACTTTACTACCGCAAGCTCCAGTGTGAAGAAGGGCGAAACTCTGGTGGATACACTCCGCAATATCGAATCCATGAAGATTGATATCGTGGTTGTCCGCCACAAGGGAACTGGCGTTCCTAAGTTCCTTGCCGAACACAGCAACGCCATCGTGGTGAACGCAGGCGACGGTGCTCATGAACATCCGACCCAGGGTCTTCTGGACATGCTCACCATCGAAGAAAAGCTTGGCTCTCTGGAAGGCAAGAAGGTGGCAATCATCGGTGACATCCGCCACAGCCGCGTGGCTCGCTCCAACATCTGGGGCATGACCACCATGGGCGCTCATGTCACTCTCTGCGGTCCGTCCACTCTGGTTCCCCGCAATACCGAACTGCTGCAGTATCCTGAACTGGCTGGCTCCGTCAGCTGGGAAACCGATGTGAAGAAGGCTGTCGCCGACGCTGACGCCGTCATCGCTCTTCGTTTGCAGAACGAACGTATGGACGATGCGCTTTTGCCTAGCACTCGCGAATACCGCAACTTCTTCGGTATCACCGACGAAGTTCTCGCTTGCTGCAAGGACAAGGTAATCATCATGCACCCGGGTCCCATCAACCGCGGCGTGGAACTTGATTCCGACATCGCCGACGGCGAACATTCTGTAATCCTTGACCAGGTGACCAACGGCGTGGCTGTACGTATGGCTGTGCTTTACCTTTTGGCTGGAGGTCGTGCAAATGACTAAGGCATGCGAAAAGAAAATTGAAAATGTTGTTTTGAAGAACGTCCGCGTTTGGGACGGTGCAAAGTTTGTCCAGAAGGACGCTATTGCAATTGCTAACGGTTACGAAGTTGAACCGGACTACTTCACCAAGAATCCTGCCGAACTGGATGGGGAAGTTGACTGCGCTGGCGCCATGGTGATGCCTGCGCTATTCGCCCTTGGTGTTGATTTCCGTGAACCGCTTCGCGACGATATCTACACAGCAAAGGATGGTATCAAGGCTATGCGTAAGGGTGGCTTCTACGGCGCTCTCTACGAAAGTTCTGCAAATCCGGTGGACGACAGCGAAAAGCTTGCCGCTCTTGAAAATCGCTTGGCTGGCCAGAACATGAAGTTCGCCGTACTTGGCGCCTACAGCGTTGAATTCGGTAGCGACCGCTTGGCTGAAATGCTTGAACTCGCAGAAGGCAACGAAGACCTGGACGTGAAGGGTGTTGCTGGCTTCGGCGATGGCAATGCAAGTATTCCGCACAACCGCTTCATCCGCCTTGCCATGGAATACGGCAAGATGACCGGCAAGCGTTTCTTCTTCCAGCCCATGGACAAGACACTCCGCAAGAGCGGTTGCGTTCACGAAGGTGCCTACTCCGACATGATGGGTATGAAGGGTATTCCACGTATTGCAGAAACTATTGCTGCATACACCGTTCTTGAAAACGCCCGCTTCCTGCAGGTGCCGGTTCATTTCAAACAGGTGACCTGTGGTGAAACTCTGGACTTGATCCGCGACGCCCGCAAGAAGGGTATTGATGTCACTTGTGACGTGGACATGTACCACTTGCTGTTTGACGACTCCGTCCTTACCTCAACGGATTCCGCATTCCATCTGCTTCCGCCCCTCCGTGCCGCGGCAGACCGCGAAGCCTTGTTGAAGGGCCTTGAAGACGGAACCATCAACGCTATTAGCGTGAACCATACTCCGGTGCTCCGTCAGGACAAACAAGTTAATTTCGAAGATTCCGTACCAGGTGCTGTTTCCCTGGAAGTGGCTTTGCCTGCTCTTTGGAAGTTGCTCAGCGAACGCTTCGGCGAAGCCAAGACAATTGAACTTCTCTCTACCGCACCGGCAAAGATTGCTGGTGTGACGGCAGATGAAAAGCTCATGAACATTGTTGTTCTTGCCGACAAGCCTCACACTGTTGCTGAATCTGACTTTGCAGGTCATGTCTGCAACTCTCCGCTGGTGGGTACAGAACTTTCTACGACAATCGTTGGCTCCTACATCGGTGGTGTCTGGACTAACGCATAGCCAGAGGTTGTCGTTGATCGTTGTTGAACCGTTACAATTAGTCTGGATCGCGTTCATCATCTTCTTGTTCTTGCTGTTGTTGATTTTGTTGGAAATCCATCGAATCAACTACCGTCGCGACAACGAGGAGATGTTTGGCTCGGAAGCCTTTGACGAAAAGGTCAAGGACTTTGCGTTTACTGCCAAGGAAAAACGAACTCTGGAGAAGATGGTCCGTACGTCGTCCTTTGAAAACAAGGACGCGGTCATCAATTCTTCTGGTTTGTTCGAACAGGCCGTAACAAATTTTTATGACTATCGTAACGTTTTCACGATTCGTGACGAAACCGTGGATGCAGTTGAAAGTGTCCGTGAAAAGATGGGATTTACAGCGGCAAATCCTTTGACGCAGGTTTGTTCCACACGCCAGTTCTGTGTAGGTGACCGTATTGATCTGTTCCTTGACGACGGAAAGGTTTTCAAACATTCTGAAATCATTCACCGCTCGGAGAAGGAATGGTTCATTGCTTACGACGAAAGCTACGGACCTGCCTTGTCGTTTGTGGGCAAGACGGTTCTTGTCCGTTGGACCCGCCCGGACGATGCTGTGTATTCCGCCCGTTTGCAAGTTCGTTCCTGCTTACCGGGACAGCTGATTCTTCCTCATACTTCGATTCTTGACAAGAAGCAACTCCGTCGCTGGGTTCGTGAACTTGTCTCGTTCCCCGTGGAGGCCACATTCCCCGATGGCTCTACCAGTAGCGGATCTTTGTTTGACTTGTCTGCTGGCGGTATTATGATTGGTCTTCCCGTGGAATGTCATTCCGGTCAGCATTTACGAATTCATTTTGAATTGCCAAGCTTTGGCGAAGAGAACGTCGAAATTGAAATTTTGCGTAATCTTGGCCATAAAAACAGTGATTTCCCCAATTATTACTGTTTGACTGCTTCCTTTGCCGGTGAGTTCGGTTGGACCCAGGAAAGGGTGCTTCAGTACATTTTTGAGGTGAATAAGAACAAGAAACAGGGGGTCAAGGCGTAGAAAATGGTCATAACTTGTTCATTTTCAACGACTTAGCGGAAAATTCGCTTGACATTCGTCGTTTATAAAGGTAGAATTTACACTGTATTGTTTCCTCTTGGAGTTTTATTTTGGCTTTAGGATTAATTGCGAAAATTCGTGGTGTACGCGAAACTGTCGGTATTGATGTTGGTCATTACAGCATCAAGTACGTCAAGGTTTTGCATAACGCCAACGGGGATCGTATCGTTGTGGATGCGGACTTAGAACGCGTTCCTGATGGAGCCATCGTCAATGGCGAAATTCAAGTGCGTGATAGTGAAGCCTCGACCGAGGGTGATGGTCCGCGCGAAAAAGATGGCAGTGATCTGCTGGGCGAAGCTCTCGCTAAGTTGTTGCTGCGCCATCCTTTGGATGAATCCTGCGATGTCGTGGTTTCTGTAAACTGCGGTGCTGGCGCCGGCGGTATCCTTGTGGATAAGCTTTCCGTGAAGGTGCCCAAGAACGGTAATGAAGCGGCTATTATTCTTCAGACCGCCCAGTCCCGTCCGCCCTTTGATGACCAGGATAACGTCATTGACTATGAAGTTTATTCTCGCGAAGGCGATGAACTTAAGGTGAACGTCGTCGCTGCAAAGAATGCCCTGCTTGATTCCTGGGCTAAGTTCTTTACTCGTAGAGACGTTCATATTACAGCCATGGATGTAGATATCTTTGGCCTTCTCAACGCTTATGTTGCAACGGCAGACTCCAAGGAACTCGAAAATACAACAGCCGTTTTCAACATTGGTGAAAAGAAGATGAGTGTGGCTTTCCTGCAGGATGGCAAGTTCCATTCTATGCGTGCCATGACCGGTGGTTCACTGGATATGGTCGTGAACAAGACCTGCATGAACTTAGGCATTGATGCCGAAAAATGTCACGAAATTTTTGACAAGGGCGACATGTCCATCGTTGATGGATTCTCTGAAGCAGAAGTTGAAGCCGCTCTTAAAATTGCATATGAAGACTTGATGGCTCAGATCGATTTCGGTATCCGCTACTTCTCGTCTTCCGAAGATTCCAAGTCTCTCAACAAGATCTTGCTCGGTGGCGGTGGCGCCGCAATCCCGGGTCTCAAGGAATACATTGCTGAACGCACTGGCGTTGAAACGGATACCGTGAATCCGTTCCGTCTTGCAGAATGCGATGCTAAGGTCTTTGGTGAAAACGGTATCTCCGTTGCTCTGTCCAACATCTACGCCCCTGCTTTGGGCTTGGCTATGAGGAAATTCTAATGGCAGCGAAGAAAAAAGACTCTGCTAGAAATGCTCTAGCCATTTCCATCAACCTCATGCCGGTTGAGTTCCGCAAGAAACAGAAAGACTTTTCTTGGGCAACCGACCGTCGTACAATTTGGCCTACTGTCGCTCTTATCGTTGTCGCAGTTTGCATTTATATGCTCTGCACTTTCATGAACGACACTACGACCGCTTTGAACGAAAATCTTTCTCGCGTGAAGGCTGAAGTTGAACGTGAACGTCCGCTCCTTTCCAAGATCAGCGATCTTGAACAGAAGCAGGGCATTGTCAACACAAAGATTAACGCTCTTAAGTCTATTCAGGTTAGCAAGAAGCGTTGGGTTGTTTTGTTCGAAAACATCTCCTCTGTCTTGCCACCGAACATGTGGTTGTTGAGTATCAACCAGATGGGTGAATTTGACCTGGAAATGAAGGGCTCTACTTTCGACTTCTCTGAAGTTGCCGAGTACATGGTCAAGCTGGAAAAACAGCCCAGCGTTCAGAACGTGTCTTTGGTGACCATCTCTACCACCAAGGTGGATGGGGAAGAAGCCTATAGCTTCACCATTAAGGTTGTCCTGAATAAGGACATCGGACAGGAGGGCTAATATGGGTAATATCGACTTTAAAGACAAAAAGAACATATACGCCATTGCAATCATCCTCCTGATTCTGGGTGCAGCTTACTACGTGTACGACTACATGTGGAATCCGTTTGTGATGGAACGTGAACGTCTTGAAAATGAACTCAATTCTGCTCAGGCAGAACTTGATAAGATCAATGCCAAGAAGCATCGCGTTGCTGAATTGGAATTGCAGCTTGTTCAGGCTGAAAAGGATTTTGAAAAGCTGAAGGAAATGTTCCCGGAAGAAGAAAAGGTTCCTCTGCGTTTGCAGGACCTCTATTCCGTGCTGCGTAGCTCTGGCGTTCAGATCCAGAAGTTCAATCCTGAAGGCCGCGGTGTTGCCCGTGAACACTACATTGAAAACCGTTATTCCATTGCTGTGAATTCCGGTTATCACATGCTGGGTTACCTGTTTGCAGAAATTGCAAACTTCAACTATCCTACGGCTATCAGTAACTTGAAGCTTTCTCGTTATTCAGGTATCAAGGCCGAACTTGAAAAGGCTGAAAGCCATGGCTGGACCCCGATTACCATGTCCGTGTCTTTCAATCTGACCACCTACACATCCAAGAAGGTGGGCCAATGATGAAGTGTAAGATTCTTATTTTGCTGATGATTGCTGCAGTCGCATCTTATGCGGCTCAGATCAAGGATGTCCGCTTTACTTGCGAAAGAGGCTGCCACTTGGTATTCTCCTTTGCTTCCGACAAGGATTTGCCGACATTCTTCCAAAAGTACGACGCCGCTACAAAGAAGTTCACTGTTGGCTTCTCTGAAACAAACTTTGCTCTTGGTGAAGGTGATTTCAATATCGACGGCAATTCCAAGTTTGTGAAGAACATGAAGGTTTTCAAGGAAACCTTCCGTGGAACTAACTTCCTGAAGATTGAAATGGAAGTGGGTGCTGCTGTTTCTTCCGACAAGAACGATATCTCCTTGGACAAGTCTAATTTCTTGGTCAAGTTCAAGGGCAAGGGTGGCAGAGACTGGACTCTCTCCAAGCTTTACGCCGCTCGCAAGAAGGAAGCCGACAAGGCTGCTGAAAAGCAGACTGTCCTCGACAAGAAGGCTGCTGCAAAGGCTGCCAAGGAAGAAAAGCTTCGTCTTGCTGCCGAAAAGAAAGCCGCTGAAAAGGCCGCCAAGGAAGAAAAGCTTCGTTTAGCTGCTGAGAAGAAGGCTGCAGAAAAGGCCGCTCTCGAGGAAAAGAAGCGTCAGGCTGCCGAAAAAAAGGCAGCTGAAAAGCAGGCTCTCCTGGATAAGAAGGCCGCAGAAAAGGCAGCCAAGGAAGAAGAAAAGCGAATTGCTGAAGAGCAGAAGCAGTTGGAAAAAGCCATCAAGGAAGGTGGTGCTATTTCCGCTCTTCTCCCGAACTTGAAGGAAATGACCGTGTTGATCGGTTCCGGCATGGAACAGTTTAGATTGGTTGCTTCTTCTCCCATTGAAATCAAGAACGTCACTGGTCCGGACAAGGCTTCCATCATTACCGTTGGTTTGTCTGGCCCCCAGAAGTCCCCGGTCTTTAAGATTGGTACCGGTTCCATGGTCAAGTATGTTACATGGGGCTCCAATGGTCTTAAGATCCAGCTTCACACCGGTGTAACTCCTGTGATGATGGTTCAGGAAGGCGCCTTGATTCTCCAGATTCAGGAAAACAAGATTAAGAAGGATGGTTTCGTCTTCTGGTCTGCTCAGCCTACTGGCATCTATATCAGAGACTGGATGAAGGCTGTTGAAGACAAGCCGAACTTTGATGTGTTCGTCAAGAAGTTCGAAAAGGATAGCAAGAAGATTGTTTCTGGCTCTCAGACTTTCCATTTGCGCCCGGTCGTCCGCGAACTCATCGTTGTTGCTGATGAAATTGAATTCTATGCAGCACCTAATGAAAACGCACAGGTCTTGCATCGTCTTGTCTTTGGTGACCGTCTGGTTAGCATGGACTTGAGCGGACTTTATCGCAAGGTGCAGTTCGGTAACCGTGTGGGTTACGTGAATAAGCGCGCTGTCAGCTTCCGTGATGAACTTTCTTCTGTTCAGGCAGAACGCTTGAAGCAGGTGGACAAGGATCGTGGGGAAGAGCTGAATGCCGTCGAAGGTCCGGCAAGCAAGCTTGATGACCTTTATGAAGATCGTGTTACCTATAGCTCCTTCGGCCGTCGTGACCCGTTCGTTGAAATCAAGGGTCTTGTGGAAGAAGGTATCAATATTGACCAGGTTGAACTTGTTGGTATCATTTGGGAATCCGACGTCCCGATGGCAATCTTGGTTGAATCTAAGAATCCGTCCGTATCTTATACACTTAAGGAAGGTGATAAGATCTTGAACGGTAAGGTCTTGAAAATTACACAAACTGACGTGCTCTTCCTTATTCAGGAATTTGGTGTGAGCCGTCGCTACTCCATGGGTCTCCCTGATAAATTTGGAGGTCAAAAGTGAAAAAGCTGACGAAAATTTTAACAGTTCTTCTTTTGGTCGCAGGCATTGCTACGACTTGGGCTGCTCCTGCCCAGGGTTCCGTTGCTCCGAACAAGAAGTTGTATGACTTCAACTTTGTCAACATGGACTATGAAGCCGTGTTCCGCTCTATCTCCGTAATTGCTGGCGTAGACATTCTCATGGCTCCCGATGTAAAGGGCAAGATGAGTCTTCGCGTTACCAAGAAGACCTGGCAGGAAACATTGGACATCATCTGCGGATTGAATGACCTAGCTTGGATCATCCAGGACAAGTACATTACCATCCAGCGTCAGGCTACTTACCAGGCAAAGCAAAAGAAGCTTGCTGACGAAGAAGCTCAGGCTGAACAGAATGCTCCGCTGGTCCGTAAGAACTTCCAGGTTCATCATGCTAAGGCTGACGAACTGGTCAAGGTTCTTGAAAGCATGAAGTCTCCCCGTGGTAAGATTACTACTGTGGAACGCACCAACTCCATCATCGTTTACGATACTGACGACAAGATCGAACAGATGGAAAATGCCATGACTGAATTGGACATCGAAACCTTGCAGATCATGATTACTGCAAAGCTCGTTGTTGTGAACAGCGAACGTGCTCGTGAACTTGGTGTTGACTGGGCTATGAATGCTGGTAACGTTGCCCTTACTCCGGGTACCGCTGTTGCAGGTACCGGTTCCGCAGCAGGAAACTCTCGTACCAGTGCTGCAATCCAGTCCTTCCCGCACGGTGGCGCATCTCCCGCTGTTGGTGGTGCAACTACCGCAATTACCGCAAGCCTTTTGGATAACAACCTCCAGATTGCAATCAGCAACTTGATGGGTGACGCTTCTACTGAAGTTCTCGCAAGCCCCCAGGTTTCTACTCTCGACAACACTCAGGCTGAAGTCTTCATGGGTGACCAGGTCTCCATCCGCGTGATTGACGATAGTGGTGAATCTTCCAACCAGATGGTTGAAACTGGTATTAAGCTGACTGTTACTCCTCATGTTTCTGGCGACAACCGCATCTTGCTCGACTTGAACCCGCAGAACAACTCTTACGACTATGACTCTAAGGGTCAGATCGTGATTAGTAAGCAGGAAGCCAAGACCAAGGTTGTTGTTGCTGATGGTGAAACTGTCGTGATTGGCGGTCTTACCCGTAATGAATCTCAGGAATCTGAAAGCGGTATTCCGTTCTTGAAGGACATCCCGCTTATCGGTAACCTCTTCAAGTACACCCGTAAGTCTGTTGTGAAGAAGGACCTCGTAATCTTCGTTACCCCGCGTATCATTCGCAACTACGTTGGCAACGTTGATATTTCCGAAGCTCCGATCCGCATCAACAAGGATGAAAAGGAAGAAGGCAAGTCTGCTCCTGAAGCCAAGAAGGTTGAAGAAGCTCCGGCACAGGAAACTGTTGAACAGGAACAGCCTGCAACTCAGCCTGTTGAAGAACCGGCTCCTGCTCAGGAAGAAGTGGTTGAAGAACCCGTTGCTGAAGAACCGACTCCTGCTGCAGAACCTGTCGCAGAAGAACCTGCTCCTGAAGCACCGGCTGCTCCGGCTGCTGAAGAAGAAGATGACGACGACGGATGGGACTGATAGAGTCTAACGGACGTTGATCTAATCGTTCAAAAGTTTAAAAAGGCTCCGCGGAAGCGGGGCCTTTTTTATACAAGAAAACTTGGCGGCGAATGCGCCAAAAGATGCTGGAATTCGTTAGCGGACTACGAGGGCGGCGAGAGCCAGTTCTTGGCTTACGGTAGTCCAGCTTGAACTCTTGAATTCGTAGTTCAGTTCTGCCAAGCGATTGATGACACGGCAGAGGAGTGGCTTGCCCCAACGGCGGCAGCATTCTGCGGCGTTGCCTTGCTTGCAGAAGATGTAGGCGTTCTTGCCCAGTTCCTGTGCGGCGTCTTCCTGAGACTTGCCCTTGGCAGTAAGGGACATGAAATTCAACAAATCGATGGCGTGGCTGTAGAGAGCGTTAGCGACTCTGATGGCGTCGCCACCACCGTAGAGAATTTCATGAAGCTTCTTGGTATAGCCGGCGGCGTCACGCATACCGAAGAAATTGAGGATTTCGTAGGGCGGGATTTCGCGCTGGGGAACCACAAGCATCTTGACCAGGTCCAAGGTGATCTTGGCGCAGTCGGGCTTGTACAGCAGAACCTTTTCAATTTCTTCGCTGACGAGGCGGGTGTTTGTTCCCAAGGCGTCTGCCAGATACAGGCTGGCGTTGGGATCAATTGCCTTGTGGAAATGGGTCGGCACCATGGCGGAAATCCATTCCTGCATTTTGTACTGCTTGGGTTCCTCGTACTTTTCGACTTTACCAACTTTAGCGAGAATCTTGTACAATTCAGAGTTGGCGCGAAGTTC
The DNA here is from genome assembly GCA_024399015.1 of Fibrobacter sp. GTDB lineage: Bacteria > Fibrobacterota > Fibrobacteria > Fibrobacterales > Fibrobacteraceae > Fibrobacter. The sequence goes on along the minus strand of JAKSIC010000004.1, from coordinate 30,976 downwards.
TTCGAAGTCCAGCAGAAGCTTGCAGTCGGGTGCGTCCTTGAGCCAGCGGGCGAGAGCCTTGGTTTCTTCGGCCTTCATTGCGTCGGCCTTACGGACTACCACTGCCTGTTCAGGAGCGAACATGGAAACCGCTCCACAGCTTTCCATGATGAGCCCTGCTACGGAAGGAATGTTAGTATCAGACGCATACACGATCTGCTTGGAAAGCGGGTCGTCCTTGCGGTCACCAAGAGCGTCAAGCAGGAACTTGTCGATCAGCTTGTCCTTGGTGAACTGGTCCTTGCCGATGAGGGCTAAAATCATAGCAGAAGCTTACTTGAAGTCAACGATTTCGAACTTGTTCTTGCCCTTGGGGGTAACAACTTCTACGATTTCGCCTTTCTTCTTGCCCATGAATGCAGAACCCATGGGGCTCTTAAAGCTGATCTTGCCATTCATAGGATCCACACCTTCGGGGCTTACCAACTGGTAAGTCACTTCGCGCTTGGTAGCCAAGTTCTTGGCAATGACGGTGGCGCCAAAGCGGACGGTGTCGGAATTTGCGTCGAATTCAACGATGATAGCGTTGGAAATCTGGTCTTCCAGCTTGGGAATTTCCAGATCGATGTGTGCCAGCATTTCCTTGGCGGCATGGTATTCTGCGTTTTCGCTCAGGTCGCCTTGCTTGCGGGCTTCTTCCATTTCGTCAACAACGCGGGGACGTTCAATCTTCTTGAGGAAATTGTAACGTTCAACCAGCTTGTCGTAAGTTTCTTTAGTACAGGGTGTTTTTGCCATAGCCTTAAATTAGAATTTTTTTAGGGGAGTAGACCAGGTAAAGGCTAGCGAGGAGGCTTTTTTTGTTGTATATTTAGCGTGTAAAAAATCAATAGGAGATACTATGTATACTGTGTTGGAAAAAGGCGGCGTCTGCTCTCCCAAGGGCTTTACCGCAGCCGGTATTTGTGCCGGCATCAAGGCCAGCGGCAATGCTGATATGGCTCTTCTGAAGAGTGAAAAGGCTGCACGCTGCTTCGCTGTTTTCACAACCAATAAGGTTAAGGCTGCCCCGGTCCTTTACGACAAAGCAGCCTTGGAACACGCTCACTTTGCTTCTGCTGTTATCGTGAACAGCGGTAACGCAAATGCATGCACTGGCGAACAGGGTTACAAGGATGCCGAACGCATGGCTGCTCTTACCGAAGAAGCTCTCGGCCTTACTCCGAAGAGCGCTCTCGTTTGCAGCACCGGCGTTATTGGTCACCTGATGCCCATGGACAAGATCGAAGCTGGTATTCCTCGCTTGGTGGAAAAGCTTCGCGCTGATGCTTCCGAAGAATTCGGCCGCGCAATTCTTACTACTGACTTGGCTTTGAAGAGCCACGCTGTTGAAATCCAGACCGAAAAGGGTGTGGTCACCATCGGTGGCGCCTGCAAGGGTAGTGGCATGATCCACCCCAACATGGCTACCATGCTGGCTTTCATTACCACTGACCTTGGTTTGCCTATCGACTTCTTTGCTGAATTCCGTGCAAACATCGCAGACTCCTTCAACGCTATTACCGTTGATGGCGACACCAGCACCAACGATACTTGCATCCTCCTTGCCAACGGCATGAGCGGCATCAAGTACGAAGATCTTACCTTGTCTGAACAGGGCGAATTCCGCGCAGCTCTCACCATGATTATGCAGAGCCTCGCCAAGGATATCGTTCGTGACGGTGAAGGTGCTACCAAGCTTATCGAACTCCGCATTGAAAAGGCAGAATCCCATGAAGAAGCTTTGAAGATGGCTCGCTTCATTGGCACCAGTAACTTGGCCAAGTGCGCTATGTTCGGTGAAGACCCCAACTGGGGCCGTATCCTGAGCTCCGCAGGTTCCAGCGGCTGCAACATGGTTGCTGAACACACTGACCTGTACTTCGGTGACGTTCAGGTTCTGGAAGGCGGCCGTCCGGTGCAGCTTTCCAAGGAACAGATGGATGCCCTCCACGCTGTTGTTCGTCAGCGCGAATACAAGGTTACCTTGGTTCTGAACATTGGTCATGCTAGCGCTAGCGCATTCACTTGCGACTTGAGCTACGACTATGTGAAGATCAACGCTGAATATACAACCTAATAAGACCGCTCGTTTGGCGCGTACTTTCGAGTTACCGTTCGTCAGCAAAGAAAAAGCCTCGGGTAAAACCGAGGCTTTTCTTTATTCTTGTGATTCGTTTTCCAGCAAGGCATCGTCTATGTCAAGAAGCCCAGGAACGGGATGCTTGTCGCTTTGTTTTGCTCCAAGCTGAATCAACTTGCCGCAGGTGGTGATGATGCTTTTTCCACCAGGCGTTAATTTATTTTCCCCGTCTTCGTAAGCCTTTTGGGCGCTACTGAGAGCAGTTCCGATGGCCTGGTATTTTTTCATGAACTGGCCTACGCGTTCGAGCATTTCGTTAGCCAATTCAAAGACCTTTTCGTGATTCTGGGCTTGTGCAATTTGAGTCCAGGTAAGATCAATCATACGGAGCGCTGCGTACAAGGTCTGCTCATCAACAATGTACACGTGCTTTGCCATGGCATCGCGCCACAGGGATGGAGCTTCATTCAATGCTGTCCAAAGGGCTGCAGAATGGGGTACGAACATGATAACATAATCCATCTTGACCTTGGGTGCCATGATGTAGGAGGAATAATCCTTTCGAGAAAGTTCATCCACATGTTTTTTGATGCTTGCAACGTGGGCTGCAAGGGCTGCTGCACGCTGTTCGTCAGTTTCTGCATTGACATAGTCCATGAATGCGGACATAGAAACTTTTGAATCAATGATGACTTCGCGCTTGTTGTCTAGATGGAGAATAAAGTCGGGTCGAAGGCTTCGTCCTGAATCGTTTTTGATGAGGTTTCCTTGTGCGTCACGCAAGGATTCCTGTGAATCGTAGTGGGCTCCCTGTCCATCAAGAAGGTCCTTGAGAACGTTTTCGCCCCAGTCACCCTGAATCTTGGAACTATGCTTAAATACGCGGCTCAGTTCCTCGGCGCTAGCTTTTGCATTTTCGCTCATCTTGATGGCGTTTTCAATCTGAGTTTTTAAAGCCCCGCTTAATTCAGACTGTTCCTTGGTGGAGGCCTTCATGGTGTCTTCCATCTTTTTGATGGTTTCCTTTAGGGGGCTTACGATTTGCTCCATGTTCTGACCATTGGTCTTTGCAAATTCCTGTTGGCGCTGCTTAAGCATTTCATCGGTTGCAATTTTCAGTTGCTCCTGAACCTTGGCAACGGTTTCGTCAAAGCGACGCTGTTGTTCGTTCAAGGAAAAATCGCGTTGCTTTTGGAAGTCGGCCTTGGCTTCTGATAATTGCCGTGCTGCCTCGCTGCGGGTTTCTGCAAGTATAGTCTTGGTTGATTCAAGTTGGGTTTCAAGAACAGCTTGTTTACTGCGAGATACGAGGAGGCCGATGAATGTGCCAAGAACGATGCAAATGATAAAGCCGATGATAATGAGAATTGAGTTCATATTTTAATATCCTTTGTTCCTTAAATCTATTATCATAAAATGACACTTGATTGTCAAAAAAAACTCCCAGAAGTTTTTCTGGGAGCTTAAACCTTGTTTGGCTGTGATTTTTTGCTTTGTGTAGCCTAGTCCTTGAGGCAGCGGAGGCTTGCTGCGTGTTCGGGCTTGAATTTCTCGAACTTTGCAATGTCCTTGTCGTGGTAGAAGGTGAGGACTTCTCCGTTGCTAACCCAGAAATAAGCCTTCTGGCCAGCACCTTCGAACTTGCGGTCCTTCAGGGGAACATCACTCTTTGCGAAGTGGCCACCACCAGCCTTGGCGCCAAAGCCCAGCTCATCCTTGCCGTTACCGTATTGAGCGGTACCCTTCAGCGGATCCCAACCGTAACCGGCCTTAAGGGCAATGCCAGCCTTCGTTTCCACGCTGGCGTAAGTCAGCAAAACCTGCCATTCATCCTTGGACGGCATGTGGAATCCTTCAAGACAAGCCTTCTGTGCATTTTCGAAATCGTAGAGGCGTCCCCAGTGATTGCACTGTGCGCAAAGAGAACCGCTTGCGGTTGCGTAGTTCATATTTTCGGCAGTCCAGAGCTGGGTGCCGATGCGAATCCATTCGTAGGAGATGCCGTCGCGAGGATCCTTGTAGCTACCGCTTGTTGCCGGTTCACCGTCTTCACCGAAGTATTCACCGAATTCAATTTGCTTGTTCTGCTTGTAGTTGGCCTTGGAGGCCATCTTGCCGTTCTTATGGTAACGGGTTACAAGACCTTCGATGTAGCCATCTTCGTAGTTGTATTCTGCCTGCAAGGTCCCGTCTTCGTAGTATTCTTTGGAATCGCCCTGACGACGATCGTTTACGTATGTAGCTTCGCGCTTCAGGTTTCCGTTTTCGTAGAATTCCTTTTCAGGACCTTCTTTCTTGTTGTCCACATAAGTTGCCTGGGAACGGATCTTTCCGCTAGGGTAGGTTTCCGTACGGATGTCGTCTCCGCAACTAGTCAATGTGGATAATGCGAAAAAGCAGCCGACAACCGGCATGATGAACTTGTTCATTCTTAACTCCCGTTTTTTTAGAAATAAATTTTGCCTGCGGTAGCCAGCAAGCCGATCATGTACAACATACCGTCGTAGTAACGCCAAACTCTGCAGGGCACAGAAAGTGCGGCCAGGTCCTTAACAAAGGGCTTGAGAAGAGCATCGTCGGCACTTAAAACTTGGGTGGCAGCAGCGTTCATTGCAATAACGCCCGGTGTGGCAGCGCGGCCCTGACGGGGGAAATCGCCTCCGTCTACAGCGTAGTCTGCCAAGTAGGGGCGATGGCTTTCGCAGAAGAAAAGGATTCTTTCGCAAATGTCCTTTTCACACTTGTGGCCGCGGAACAAGGCATAGTCCAGGCCAAGGTTCATAGCCACGCGCCAGGCGTCGCCGCTGAAGCAATTGCTTTCCGGATACCAGGGGGTTGCTCTCGGGGTACCGTCGAATTCGGAATATTCAGAGCAAAGGCCTGTTTCAAAATGGGCTGCCTTCTGGATGTATTCAATACTCTTGTCTGCGATGGCAAGCCAGGTGTCATCACCGGTTGCTTCTGCAAAGGCGCGGTAGAATGCGATGGTGTGGTAGCTGGGATCGGTAAAGTCATTGCCCTTGACCGGGGAGAAACGGACCATAAGACGTTCCGGGTCGATTATGGGGCGGACTTCTCCGTTGTCCGGCTTGTTGCGGATCCAGTTGATGAGATCTACAGCTTCCTTCTTGAGTTCCGGACGGCCAAACTTTTCTGCAGCGATAAGTAGTGCCATAGCGAAATATTCTTCGCCATCGGGGGCTGCACCCGGATCCATCATGCTAAAATCGGTGGTGGAAACCTGCCAGGAGAAATAACCCTGGTGAGGACCGTCGTTATTGCGCAAATAGCGCTTGGTAAAATTCCAAAGCTTGTCGAACTGCTTTTCGTGGCCAGTGAGGGCGCAGATGTACATGCCGTAGCTCATGCCTTCGGAGCGGATATCATCGTGGCCGATGTCTACAATGTAGGACATGTCATCGGATGCATCGAAGCAGACTCTTTCGTCTATGGGATCGCCTTCAAAAAGCTTGCTGTAGCCGTTTTGAATTAACTGGTTTGCAAAATTGGGACCATAGCCGGCCTCAACGAACATATCTCTTGGCTTGAAACGTTCCATAGAAAAATCCTCTGTATTTTACCCTAAAAACCCTTATTGCTAAGATAAATAAATTCGTATCTTTAGGTAGAGGTTTATTATGTCAGATATGTTGATTTTGGGTTATGGTCCGGCCGGTGTTTCGGCTGCTTTGTATGGTTTGCGTTCTAATTTGGACGTCCAGCTGGTGGGTAAGGATAGCGGCGCCCTTCAAAAGGCCCATTTGATTGAAAATTACTACGGCCTTGAAAAGCCTTTGACTGGTCCGGAACTTGTGGAAGTGGGCAAGAAGCAGGCCTTGGCTCTTGGTGCCAAGATTGCTGAAGACGAAATTACAGATTTGATGTTTGATGGCAATGAATTTGTGGCCACAGGCCTTAAGGGTGAATATCGCGGAAAAATTTGTGTGATGGCTACGGGTTCTGCTCGTAAGAAGCAGCCTCTGCTGGGGATGGTTGAAATGGAAGGCCATGGCGTGAGTTACTGTGCTGTTTGTGACGCTTTCTTCTATCGTCATAAAAACGTGGCTGTTCTGGGTTCTGGCGAATACGCTTTGCACGAAGCTACGGAACTTTTGCAGGTGGCGTCCAGCGTGACCTTGCTGACCAATGGTGAACCTCTGACTGCAGCTTTCCCAGAATCTATCAAGATTGAATCCCGCAAGCTGAAGGGCTTGGTGGGTGAGGGCGCATTCAAGGGCGTTACCTTTGAGGATGATTCCGTAGGTGAGTTTGATGGTTTGTTCGTTGCTCTTGGTAGTGCTAATGCAACGGACCTTGCATTGAAGGCTGGTGCGGCTTTTGATCAGGGCAAGCTGGTTCTTGATGAAAACTTGATGACTACCATTCCTGGCTTGTATGCTGCTGGTGATTGTACCGGTGGAATCCTTCAAGTTTCTGTGGCTGTTGGCCAGGGCGCTCAGGCAGGCCTTGCTGCAATCAAGTACCTGAGAGAAAACAGATAAAAGTGAACTTGTAAATTTCGTTATTCGTAGTTAAATCTGTGCGGCGGAGCCGCGATTATAAATCTCATACCTCGTACTTCATAATTCATAATTAAATTCGTGCGCCGCATTACACTTCTTACAAATCCAGATGTTTGCAATTTGCATTGTCCCCTCTGTTTTTTGAACCAGCGGGTGAGTGCTTTTGGTATGGGCGAAATGCCTTGGGAAATGGCGAAGGCTGCAATTGAAAAGTATGCTGGTCGTGGGGGGTATGCTGCGGGAAATGTCGCTGGCAGGTCGTTGCGCGAGGTAATTCCCAGTACTATGGGGGAGCCTTTACTTTATTCCCATTTCAATGAGTTGCTGGACCTGTGCAAGTCCTTGAATGTGAAGGTCAATTTGACTACCAATGGAACGTTTCCTGGATTTTGGGGAACGACTGAAGGCATGAGAAAGCTGCTGGAATGTTGCTGCGATATTAAGATCAGTACCTTGGCTTCGGAGCAGTTTGACGGTTGGAGAGCCAACGTGGAAAAATTACTGAATGTTAGGTCTACCGTTGAAAATTTTGCTGTAGGTTCTGCCATGGAAAATGCCGTAGAGTTCGCCACCACGGTGTCGCTACAGGTGACTCTCCACAAGGAAAACCTGATGATGATTCCTGAAGTGATTGCCTGGGCGAGCGCTAAAGGCATCGATCGCATTAAGTGGAATAGGGTGGTGTTCTTGAGCACTGCGCCCAAGGAACTTGTGGAAAAGTTTGCCCTGTCTCCGGAACGTGTTGCAGAGATTCGAAATTACGTGAAAGGTTTTGTTGCGCTGGGTGGCAAAGTGAAGCACGAGGGAAACTTGTTCTTTGGCAACGGGAACCGTGACGATGCCAATAGTGCGCCGCGCGTCGACCCTCGCTGCGGCTTTGATGATGAACTTTGGATTCTGCCCGACGGTACGGAACAGCATTGCCCTAACCCAGAACGCCGTTTCGGAAATGGGAATGCGCCCGAGGCGCAGTGCTGTAACTGCCCCATGGCGCGGTAACTTCTGAAAACGTTTTGACTCCTTGAATTTCTATTTTGCGGATGTTCTTTTTTGTAGGTACAAAATGACTCGTTTGCTTGTTTTGATTACGGTGGCTTTCTTGATGGCGATACCTGCGTGTGCGGCAAAGAAAGGTTCAAAGACCGCGAAAGCAACGCCGGCAAAATCGTCGACGGCAAAGCCGAACCAGCTGGTGGATTCCCGCGACAAGCAGAAATACCGTACGGTCACTATTGCGGGCCTTGAATGGATGGGGGATAACCTCAATTATAAAGCAGACGGTAGCTTTTGCTATAAGGATGATGAAGACCAATGTATGGCCTATGGCCGTCTTTACACATGGAGTGCCGCCAAGTCTGCGTGCCCCGCAGGATTCCGTCTGCCCACCCATCAGGACTTTGAAAGCCTCTGGACAGCTGCCGGCGCCGATTTCAATGCAGGCTATCTGCTGAAAACCGATTACGGCTGGAATGGTGATACGAACGGCAACGATACTCTGAAATTCAGCGCCATGCCTGCAGGAAACCGCTTTGACGATGAAACCTACGGCAACATGATGAAATTCGCTTTCTTCTGGAGCGCCGATGATTCCTCCGAAGGTATTCCCCAGGGTAGCGCCCGGGTGTGGTATCTGACCTCAAAATCCATGGCTTTCGGCTACATGGCCAAACCCAAGGATTTCGGTTTCTCCGTAAGGTGCGTTCGAGAAAAGTAATTCCCAGCCAGATTTGCGACAATCGTACATCATTTTGCAACGAAAAGGCCCGCCTCAAAAGCGGGCTTTTTTTATAAAACAAGAATTATGTTTCATATAAAACAAAATTATTAATGTTTATTAAAAACTTTGAAAACTTATTAAAAATTATGCTTTTTGTTCTATAAAATTGTTGTTTTTTATAAAATGCTTAGCTATATTGGTTCTTGATGAGACCTATAATCGAATATAAAGATTACCGTGTTTATATAAATGATTATTACCGGGAACGCAAGGAACGTTCCGGATTTACTTGGCGTGAATTTGCGAAGGTTGCGGGTTATGCTTCGGGTTCTTATTTGAAACTTGTGTGTGATGGAAAGACTCGTCTCACTCAGGAGGGAGCTGCAAAGACTGCTGAGGCCATGGGGCTTGCTGGTTATGAACAGAAATATTTTCTGTTGATGGTGGAATATAACGATGCTAAAGGTCGCGAAGAAAAACGGACCGCTTTCGAAAAAATGATTACCTTGGGAAAGGAACATAAGGTAAAAATCGCAGGCGATGAATTCTTCAATTACTTTTCGTCTTGGCGTAATCCGGTACTTCGCGAATTGGTGCCGGCAATGCCTAATGCCAAACCTTCTGAAATTGCTGATCAGTGCTATCCAAGAGTCAGTGCTGCGGAAGTTGTAGAAACAATCAAGTTTTTGAAGGATCGCGAATTGCTATCCCAAGATAACGAAGGCTGTTATCATTTGACTGACCGCGTGATTTCTACGGGTCCGATGGATGTGGTGCCTGAAGCTGTTCATGCAATGCAGTTGGAAATGGCTGAACTGGCAAAGAATGCCTTGATGGATTTGCCCATAACGGAACGAAACTTTAGCGGTCTCACTCTTGGAATTACGAAAAAAGCCTACGGAAAGATCCTTGAAGAAATGGCGGAGTTCCGTAGAAGAGTTATTGCGATCGCAACAGACGATGATGAAACAGATCAGGTTTATCGATTGAACTTGCAACTGTTTCCGTTGACAAAATCTTTGAATGGTTAGGAGGAACCTTTTATGAAATACTTGAATAACATGCTATGCTTGGTGGGCTTGTGTGGACTTGCTTTCTGGGCCTGCGGCGACGATAAGACCGCAGGCGGAGTTACTGAAGAAACTCAGGGTATTGCCATTGTAGACAAGACCGTTTCCGGTGTATCTCAGAAAGGACCGTTTGTGAAAGGCTCTAGTGTTCATCTTTATGGACTTAATCCTAGAACTCTTGCACAGACTGGTTCCGTTTTTATGGGAAAGGTTAACAGCGACAAGGGTGATTTCTCTTTCTCGGATGTGAACCTGAAATCACAATATGTCTTGCTGGAAGCGGAAGGCTTCTACCGAAATGAAATTACCGGCGAAAAATCAAATGCTCCCATAACGCTTCTTGCTGTATCGGATTTGAGTAAACGAGAAACAGTGAACATTAACCTTTTGACAAACATCTCTTTTGACCGAGTTCTTTACCTAGTAAAGAATGGAATGTCTGTTGCGCAAGCAAAGAAACAGGCGGAAGAGGAAGTTCTGAAAGCCTTCTATATGGATAATGTTCAAGCCGATTTTGAAGACCTGAATATTTTCAACGAGGAAGAAGGTGACGCAGCTTTGTTGGGCATTTCAATTTTGCTGCAGCAGGGTTGTAACCAAATAGCGATGTTGCAATCGCGATCCGAGGCTGATCTGGTTGCATTGATGTCTGATATTTCGTTGGACCTGGAGAAGGATGGCTTGTGGAACAACGATTCTGTGAAAACCCAAATTGCAGACTGTTTCTCTAGCAGCAATCCGGATTTCTATATGGCTGAATATAGACGACATATTGAGTCCTGGAATTTGGGGACTGCTTCTAATTTTGAAAAGTACGCACATCGCTACTGGTGGTATAATTATGGTTTAGGAGATTGCAGCGAAAAGAATCGAGGTGAAACAAAGCCTAATTTGAACGCTATTAGTTCGAATGCGAATTCAACATTCACTTGTGACGAAAATGGTTGGCGAGAAGCAACAGATAAGGAAATTAAGGATTATCAGATCGATGCTCAGAGAAAATTAGATACCGAAGGCTGGGATAACGACGCCGAAGCTGGGGAAATCCGTCATGGTGATGTTGATCCTAGGAGGATCTATGTTTTTGATGGCGAAAAATGGTTTGCTGGTGATGATGTGGATTCCATAATGATCGCCAATGGTGGTGCTGCCTGTGCTGTTCACAAGAAACCTGGACAATCAACGTCGGATAAAATTGCTGCAGTGTGGGATACAAGTTCCGTGACCTACCTGAATCAGTATTTCGTCTGTGACTCCGCTACAGGTCATTGGAATGAGGCTCCTATGATTTATACCAATACCGTTGACTTGAGAGATAGTTGCCGTAAACTTACCGAGCCAACGCTGTTGAATGGAACCGTGTACAGGAACAATGTGTATTGGTGCGCTGACGGGGTGATTCGCGAATTCAGTGCCGTGGAAAAGGCTGTGGAAAATCAAGTCTGCGACGAGAATAATATCGGTGAGTATGTCTTGAAAACTTTAGGGGTTGGAACCCAGAATGAAAAGATCACTTATGCTCGTTGTTCACGAAATGGTTGGATGGTTGATGAACCTTTATGTAAGTCAGAATATTGTACTACAAATTGTTTAACATCTGAAAAAGTTTGTACCGATGGTCAATTGATATGCTTTACTGTAAACAATGCTTTTTCGGGAACTTTGTTGAAGTGCAATGAAAACTTGAAGGATTCTGTTGTTTTCGTAGAATCTCCGGCTTATACCCGAATGTATAGTATTCATGGAGGCTGTAATGGAAATGAAACTGTGCAAGCTATAAGTGGGGGCAATCCGATGGGTTCGGGCGCGGTTAGTGATACTGTCGTGTGCGACGGCCAAAAATGGCGTAAGTACGAAGAATAAATAGCTCGTATAACTTTTTGGAATAACAAAAAAAAGACCCGCCTTGAAAGCGGGCCTTTTTAATGGGTTGTTCCGAAGAATTAATCTTCCTCAACCGGCTTCTTGGAGAGCTGCTTACGCTTGATCGGGTCGAGCTCGGTCTTGCGAAGGCGGAGAACTTCCGGAGTGACTTCGATGCATTCGTCTTCGTTAATGAAGGTGACGCATTCTTCCAAAGTCAGGCGGCGGTACGGAGTCAGCTGGATCATGTCGTCTGCGGACTTGGAACGCATGTTGGTGAGGTGCTTACCCTTGGTAACGTTAACGGTGATATCCACGTCGCGGTTGTGTTCACCCACGATCATACCCGGATAAACTTCTGCGCCCGGTCCAATGATGAGGTAGCCGCGGTCTTCCAGGTTGGAGAGAGCGTAGCTTGCAGCTTCGCCCGGTTCCTTGGCAATGAGCACGCCGTTGATACGAGCCGGGATTTCTCCCTTGTACGGTTCGTAGCCCTTGAAGATGGACTGGCTAACAGCGTAACCTTTGGAGAGGGACAGGAGCTTGGGACGAATACCGATGAGGCCGCGGGAAGGAACATTGAACTCCAAGGTGACGCGGTCGTTTTCGTCGGTGGTCATGTTGGTCATTTCGCCCTTGCGGGTCTGGATTTCCTGGATGCAGGCGCCAGAGAATTCGCTGGGGACTTCAACCTTGAATTCTTCAACCGGTTCCAGCAGCTTGCCGTTTTCGTCGTTCTGGAAAATCACCTGAGGAGAACCGATGGTGAATTCGTAAAGTTCGCGACGCATGTTTTCCACCAGGATGGTCAAGTGGAGAATACCACGGCCAGAGACCTTGAAGTTGGAAGCGCCGTCGGCCTTTTCCACCAGGAGGGCGGGGTCAGCCATGTGAGCACGTTCCAGACGTTCCTGGAGCTGGTTACCAGTCATGAACTTGCCACCGTACTTACCAGCCAAGGGGGAGGTGTTCACGGTGAACATCATGGAGATGGTGGGCGGGTCGATATGGATACGGGGGAGTTCCTGAGGGTTCTTCGGATCGGACAGGGTATCGCCGATGTCGAAGTTGTCGAAACCTGCCAAAAGAACGATGTCACCCGGACCGGCTTCTTCAACCGGCTGGGGAGAAAGACCGTCGTAACGGAGGACCTTCTGGAGACGGACGTTCTTGAACTTGCCGTCAACAGTGGACTGTGCAACAGTGAGACCCGGCTTGAAAATACCGTTCTGGACGCGGCCCACAGCCAAGCGACCAAGGAAGCCGGAGTATTCCAGAGAAGTAATCTGCATCAGCGGTTCTGCGTTCGGATCGCCCTTGGGAGCCGGGATGCGTTCGATGATCTTGTCCATGAGGATGGAGAAGTCGCCATCCGGATCTTCCATTTCTGCCTTGCAGATACCGCGACGGCCGGAACCGAACACCTTGTCGAAGTCCAGCTGTTCTTCAGTAGCGTCAAGTTCGCAGAACAGGTCGAAGACCTTGTCCAGAGCGCCGTGAGGATTGCAACCGTCACGGTCGATCTTGTTCACGACGACAATAGGAATGAGGCCCATCTGAAGAGCCTTCTGAGTCACGAAACGGGTCTGGGCCATAGGACCTTCAAAAGCGTCCACCACCAGAATCACACCGTCAACGGTACCGAGAACGCGTTCCACCTGGCCACCGAAGTCGGCATGCCCCGGGGTATCCACGATGTTCACGCGGTAGCCCTTGTACATCACGTTGGTGTTCTTGGAAAGGATGGTAATGCCGCGTTCGCGTTCCAGGTTGTCGGAGTCCATCACGCGTTCGTTGACTTCTTCGCCTTCGTGGAAAGTTCCGCACTGCTTGAGGAGCTGGTCCACCAGGGTGGTTTTACCGTGGTCAACGTGGGCGATAATGGCGACGTTTCTGATTTTAGACTGATCCATAGGGCCTCTTTAAATAAGAGATGTTGTATTTTTTGCGCCCAAAGATAGAAAAATGCCTTATATATGGCAAGTAGCTGCGAGGCTCCAGGCTTGAGGTTCCAGGTATGAAAAATAAAAAAACGAACTTTGAACCTTTTCGTGACAAAACTCGAGCCTCGAGCCTCGAACCTTTTATTATATTTATGTCACTATGGCAAAGAATATCGAAGATTTTGATGATGAAGAAATGGACTCTGAGGCCCTTGCTCAGCTTGAAGCCGAAGAAAATGCTGCCCAGATTGTCCGTGACTATAGCGATCGCCGCATCCTCATTTGGGAAGAAGACGATACCCGTCGCGAAACTTGTCTCGAAGTGCTTACCGACTTGCTGGTTGGTGCAACTTTCAAGGCTGTGAAGACCGAAGCTGAAGCTCAGGAACAGTTGGAAAACGACGACTGGGATACCTTTGTCGTGGACTTCTATTCCGATGGCGTTTCCTCAAGCGAATTTGTCAAGAATGCTAACAACTATCCGGGTTCCATCCTGGTGGCAATCAACATGGCTCCGCTGACTCTTCAGGAAGAACGCGACCCTGCCCGTACCGAACTTCTCCGTCGCCTTTTTGACGTGGAACGAGCCAATACTCAAATTCACGCGTAATAGTATCGCTTAAGCTCGTTCATAAGGTGTAGAACCTGTGTTCAGTTTGCGCTATGTCCGGAGAACAGTGTGTACTTTCGGGACGCGCGAATTGTCAGTTGCAGTTAAGTTTAAGAAGCCCCGCGGCGTTTGCTGCGGGACTTTTTTGTTATGGAGGGAATGTTTTGTGGCTAGTCGCAGAAGGACAGTTTGCCCGGGGTAGGTGTGCCCAGGCACCAGGCGCTGGAGTCCCGTCTGCTGTCCCATCGGTCGATGTTCAACTGTCCGCTGCTTCCGTACTTGCTGGAGCCCATGGCAGGAACCACGTTGGTGTGAATAGAATCGGGGGTGCTGGAATAGTAGAGGGAGTCCAGGGTGACTCCGTCGCACTTCAAAACGACCTGGCCCTTGCTGTTGGCCATATCGGCCCATCCGTCGGTATTGATGTACAACGGTGGGGTATTCTTTCCGTTGGGGTTGCCCAGCACAAGAACTTGGCTTGGCGCGATTTCGCTTACCGTCAAGGGGAAGTGCTTTGTAGACGAGGAACTGGTGATTCCAAGGCTGCAATCATCAAGAATCAAGGTGTCCAGACTACCGTTGTAGATTTCTACAAATTCATACTGGGTGGTGTCGTTTGTGGAGGGGGCGGAGAAGTATTCCGTAATGAGGATTTCTTCGACCTTGGGTTTGCGGTAACCTGCAGGAAGCGGTAGCGATAGTTCAATGTTCTTGTCCGCTGCCGCCTGGATTGCAAGGGCTACCTGAGATCGCAAGGATTTCAGTTCAAGGCTTGGAACGGGACTGTTTTCGGAGAGGTCGAACTTGTCTGACAGCTCGTAAATCTTTTTGCCGTTGGAATCCAGCAACGATATGGTGATGTCGTAGGACTCGCCTAGCTTTAGGCTGCCGCTTTTGAAAACGCCTCTGTTGGCGGAAAATTCCATGGGGATGGTGTAGCTTCCGCTTTTGGAGGTGAGCTTCATTTCACCGCTCTCGATGCCAGCTTCGTTATGCAGTCCCAGGGGAATGTCAATGTAGACAAAGCCTACGATGGCATGCATCTGGATGTTCAGGCTGACTGTTGTGCCTGCTTCCAGCTTGGTTTCAAGTTCACCCACCTGCATCAGAGTTCCGTTGGCGTAAATTTTGGCCTTGAAATTCCAATGGTCGCTGGGGAACAATTCCAACCCGAAGGACGCGTCCTCTGTGGAATGTACGTAATGCAGCGTGTCTGCGCCATAGCAGTCCAGCACAAGGCTGTCCAGCAAGGGGGCGCTTGCGTATTCCAATTTCAGGGCTACGCTGGTGGTGCCACCTTCGATTGCTGCGGTATTACTTTGTTCAGACTCGCTGCTGCAGTTCCAGAAAGCGATTGCGCAAAGGAGCGCTGTCGCAATCTTGAACAAGTATGCCGAAGCCTTGGCAAACGGCGTCACGGATTTTGTTTTTTGTTTTTGCATTTTTCCTCCATGTTGTAAAATGCCTTATAATACACACGCAGGAAAAATTTTTTCAGACACGTTTTTTTTGAAAAATTTCAATTACATCGCAAAGCGTCCACAGTAAAATTGCGAGGTGTTCGCGGATAAATCCCGATGCGGCCGCGATTTTTTTAGTTTCCGATATTTGAAGCAGAGAATTATCGGTGCCGCGTTTATGGGAGCCCCTTTTACAGGTGCAACTTTTTCTGGCCGTTTTCTTGACGGTTGCCTTGCAGTTTGGCGGCGCAGGACTTGTCCTGACGTAGGATTTTCACCAAGGCGCTGGGAGAAATTCCAAATGCTGCTGCTGCGGCCTTGGTGTCGCCTCCCTTGGAGCACATAATGTCAAAGACATGAGCTACGAACAGGGGAAACTGGGGATTAGACGGCTGAATGTGCCCGTTGCTTCCAGGAAAACGCATTTCGGGGTTGGCAGGCTCCTCGCGGACCTGTAAAGCCAATGCCATCTGCATTCTATGCAGTGCATGGGTCTTATTTTCTAAGGCGCTTCTCCCTTCGCAGGATTTGATTTCTAAATTAAATTCACGAAGTGTAAGCTGGACTCCCGTATTAGTCTTGTTTCGGTGCTGGCCACCGGGGCCACTGCCCTGGAAACCCTTGAGGGTGCAGGCCCGCAAAAGTTCGTCGAGAGTCATTTTAAGGTAGGTATCGCGATGCATGTACTGAAAAATAAAATAGTTGCAGCCGCTGTCATCGGCTCCTTGGCATTTTTTGCCGGTTGCGCAGGTTCTTCCAACGGATCTGCTGATGGTGCAAAAAAAGAAAGCACCTCCTTCATGGATGAATCTGCTTCCGTAAAGGACGCAAAGCATCAGAGTCAGGAACAGGATAAGCAGACCATGCTTGAAGGAATGTTCCAGGAACTTCTGGCAGCAACTCGCACTGATACTCCGGCGGAACAACTTTTGGCTATGATGACGGATACTTCCGAATACTGGTTGGACACTTTGGAAAATCGTGCCAAGGTCTATACCTCCGAAGATTTGGACACCTGCCAGTTCTACGAAGCTTTCTCTATCTTGATGTATCGCCTCTATGAACGTGAACATCTGTTTGAAGTCTCTGAAGACCGCATGCTTTGGCTCTTTATGTCCAAGGCAGGCCTCTTCCAGAAGTTTACCGGCTTGAAACTCGGTCCCATGAAAATCAAGAATGACCGCGGAAGCATTGGTCTTGCAAGCAGCCCTGAAGTCCCCATTATGCTTTTTGAATGGGATGATACTGCATGGAAGCTGAACCTTGCTGAAACCATTCCGCTGATTACCAAGGGAATGGAGGCCACTGCGTCCAAGAAGAATTGGAGTGGAAAGAAACTTGCCCTGTACTGGATTGATCGCGAATATCACATGCAGTATAGCCGCCTGGATGAATCCCTCTGTGAACCTATTGGATTTTAGGCCTTAGGCTCCAGGTTCGAGGCCCGAGAAATGATTTCTAAAATGAAAATTTGGTGTGCAGTGTTGCTGGCGGCAGCAATTTGCTTTGCTGCACCGACGAAGTCTAGCAAGAATGCGCCCAAGGCTTACACCTCGGGCTCTGCAAAAATTATGGGAGCGGTGGATTCTCCTGCGCCTTTTAGTGGTGATAGACTCTTTGCGGTTTTGGACTCTATGGGTGGTTCCGGTACATGGATGGAGTGGGATGTAAATAGCGTTCGCGATCCGTCCTTGATGGAAGTCCTGGACCCTATGCTGAAGGCGGACAACAAACCGGAAATGGTCTGGGTGATTGTGGAACGCCAGAAGCCTCTAGTTGCTGTGCTTTTGCCGAAGGGCCGTGGTGAGGTTATCATTTTCTATGAACTGAAAAGCCTTGATGCCAAGCCTGTTGCGCTGGAAATCAACAAAGTCCTTTCTCCGGACGTGGTTTTCCGCGATTACGAACAAATTTCCGAAACAGAATTCGTCCACCGCGACAAGAAAAACTTGAAGGTCCTGGTTACTCCTAAAAGCATCCGATTTACCTACGTGATGAAGGGGGAGGATCCTCTGCAGATTCCTTCGGATTATGCCACCAAGACTTTTGTGGAAAAGAACTCTGTGCTGCGGGACTTTGAGGACTACTTCAAGTATGAATACTCCTTGATGCTTAGGGCTTTTGTCCAGTCTACACGCGCTGTGTTCAATTGGCAGCCTTGGCACTGGTATTTGCAGGAATGGAATGGAAAATTCATGATGTCCCGTTCAGAATTGGAATCGATTTTGATGCGTGGAATCACCCCTGAATCTTTTACATTATTTAGCGCTAAAACAAAGAATGGAGAAACGGTCCAGTTTAAGACCAATGGAAGCGGTTTTTCCGAGTTGATCATTACTCGCCCCTAGCCAAATTTTGTATTTTGAGGGGGTGAAGTTTTTAAGCCTAAATATTCGTTTTGCTGCAATGGTGGCCTTGCTTGCAATGCCATCTTTTGCTTCTAAAATTATTGAAGATTCCAGAGCGAAATTTATTCTGGAAGATGATGTCTACGAAACGGACATTTTTGATTGCGAAAGTGGAAACCCCGCTGAAGGTAGATTCAAACCTGAAGGTGCTCATTACCAAGATGATAACGCTGTTCCCTTTAGGTATTACCGCATCGCTTTGCCCAATAATGAATTGCCGACTGTTTCTATTTCGGATATAAACATGGTGAGCCTTGGAAAGGCTCATTGTAAGGATGAACCATTAAAGTTTTTGCCAATCTCCACCTCCGAACCGGTTTTGAAAGATGGACTTTGGATTACGGACGTCCGCGTTCCCCTTTATGTGAAGCAAGGATCCTCTGTTGCTCTTCGAAAAAACTTTAAATTGCAGGTGAATTTCCATGGCTCCGCTAACGGTGTAAATCCTGGAAAAAGAGCTTTGTTCAGGGTGGAAAACCAGGCTGGGGCATCCCGCTTTGGAGTTCCCCAGACCGCTTTGCGCAAGTCTCTTCGTAAGGCTGCATCCAATAAGTATGCCGATGTGAATTTCCTATCGCAGATTCTTGTTGGCGATGAAGATATTGCCACCTTTGAAGAGGATGGCGTGTATGCCTTGGATTTTAAGACCATCCGAAATTCTCTTTTGCAGCTTCAGCGTCAAGATGAATTGAACGGTATTGCCGTAGACAAGATTTGCCTTTATGGCGCTTCTCCCGATACTCTTGCAGATATGGGCCCTGATGATGCGACCCGAAATCCGAATCAGCTGTTTGAAATCCCTATTGAAATTCGAGACCATTCCAACGGCAGTTCCGCACCCGATGGCATTTTCGGTGAGGGCGATACGCTTGTGTTCGTTGGTTACGGCAACGCTTTATGGAAACGCTTCGATAAGGAAAACCCGTCCTTCGTGAATGGCAAGATGGATTATTTCCATTCCTATTCGCCATATTCCTTCTATCAGCATTTCTTGTTTGGTTGGAAGTCCAATGGTAAGGGCTTGCGTCTCAAGGATAAAATCGAATCCCCGTCTGCATCTGGCAAGGATGTGAAATGGATGCGCTACACCCGTGCTGAAAAGGACGCTATTCTTCGTGATACCTATTATGGCAAATCCTTGAACTGGGAATCTTCATCTGGAAAGGAATGGTTCTGGATCTGGCATGATGGCCGCGACACCACTGAAGTTTCTCCGTTTACACTGCGCTCTCCCGAAACGGAAAATCTGCCGGGCTTAGTGGAAGGTGGGGATCGGTATGTTGCCGTGACCTATTTCCCACATCGATCTGTGTATGAATACACCACCGTTGCTCAGGTTCAGAATATGTCGCTGTCTGGTATGGATTATGCGACACGAATGGACAGCATCAATTTCTCTTTCGGTGTGAATGGCTCGTCAACACATAGATCTTCAATGCAGTTACTGCCTGTCGGAAACTTTAGAATTGACAATCCCGGACTGAAATCTTCGAAGAATGAATATGCGTTGGTGATGTTGGGTAATCAGAGGCAGTACGACCGTTTTGATGGCTATACCGTTGCCTACCAGTGGAACCCTGAGGTGGAGACTGCGGAATGGCTTCTTCCTGGTTCTGTTTCTGGTGTAATCCGGATTCCGGTGGAATCTGGCGTCCAGGTGATGAAGTTCAAGAACGATGTTCAGGTTGGACTTCTTTCTGTGAAGGATGGTTTTGCCAAGGATAGCGTTTCTGAATCCGATGATGTTAGGTACTTGGCTTTCCGCGAAGGGAAGTTCCGTTCTGTAGCTCGTGTCTCAGGCATTTCCAAACCTCATGCAAATGTCCTTTCTGACTTGACTGCTCCGAATTCAAAGTTGGAGTACCTGATTATTGCTCCGGAAGAATTTTTGGATCAGGCTGTAGCCTTGGCCGAATTTAGATCTAACGGTGAAGCTGTTACTACGGTTCCGACCTCTGTTGTTAATGTCAATGACATCTATCTTCGCTATACAGCGGGCCGATTGTCTCCTGTTGCGATTCGAAATTATATATCCTATGTTTATTCAGTTTGTCCAAACTTGAAGTTTATTTTGCTGGCCGGTGCCGGCAACTATGACTACCGTGGCTCGAATAAAAAGTTGACTCGTAATTTTATTCCGCCCTTTGAAAAGGAAGATGCTGTTGTTGAAGATTTCTTTGCGGTCCTTGATTCTGGAGAATCCGTACTTTATGGTACCTATGATCTCGATGTCATTGTTGGTCGCTTGCCTCTGCTTAACACAACTGAATTTGAAAACTACCTCCAGAAAATCAAGGATTATGAAAAGCTTGGCGTGATGGATTATTCCGACTGGCGTTCTACCTTGTTGTTCGCTGCAGACGATGCGAAGAATTCCGGTAACCAGGACAATTCCAGACATGCCGAAATCCAGGAAAATATTGCACGGTCGATTGATAGCCTTGCTGCGACTAGGCAGCAGCGCTGGAATATGAAGAAGGTTTACCTCCTAGATTACGAGGAAGACGCTGCAGCTCAGAAAAAAGAAGCCACCAATGACTTTATAAACATTTTGAATCAGGGTTCCCTGTTTTCCATATATGTTGGGCATGGATCCAAAACGGATTGGGCTTCGGAAGGCTTGCTTAAGGCTAGCTATGTGGGACGACTGAACAATAAAAAGCGTTATACCATTTTAGGTTCTTTCTCCTGCACGGTGGGTCGCTTTGATGAGGGTACGACCAGGTCTCTGTCTGAGGAATTTATGGTGGCTCCCGATGCTGGTGCTATTGCTTCTATTGGTGCTACTCGCGAAACGTTCAAGGACGGAAACGTTAAACTGGCTGAAGCGATGCTGGTGAATGCCTTGGGCGAAAAGACTAGGACTCTTGGCGAATCGTTCTTCAAGGCGAAGGGGATCTTTGGACAAACTTATAACAGAAGCCGTTATAATGGTGAAAAGTATGTTTTGATTGGTGAACCTGTGGTGGCTATGCCGCAGTCAGGCTTGAACGTAAGCCTGAATCAAAAGCTGGACACCTTGAAGGCTCTGGATAAGATGACCTTGTCTGGAACCGTAGATGGCTTGGATAATGGATTTGTTGACTTGCTGATAACTGAGGGCCGTGCCAATAAGCGCATGGACATGCAAATTGTAAGAAAAGACACGGTTATTTATTTTGAAGTGGATTCGAGAATCGATTCCGTCACAAAGATCCTGATGGATTCTATCGATGTTGCGTACGATGGCTCTTTGATATACTCGGAAGAGGTCCCTGTCAAGAATGGCCGATTCATGACTGAATTTGTTACTCCGCGAAAAATTTCCATCGGTGACACTGCTGCAGAATTCAGAGTTTGGGCTTATTCTTCCAACAGTCCCAAGGTTGGCCGTATTTGGAAGAAAGGAATTTCCATTTCTGGTGTTTCTGCTTATGCGGATTCTTTGAAGGATACTGTTCCTCCTGTGATTCAGGTGCAACCCTGTAACAACAGTGGTGTCGCAACTGATTTCTATTACGGTCAAGAAGTGAAGTTGCAAAGTCCCGCTTGCTTGCAGGTTGTGGTTTTTGATTCCACGGCGTTGGATTTCCGTGAACAGGCTGATGAAGGTATTTCCTTCGAAGTTGTCGGTGTCCAGGATCCGTTCCATCCGTGGCCCTATTTGGAGCAGACTTCGAAGCGCGCCAAGGCCCGAATGAACTTTGCTGTAGACCAGTATCCTGCCGGCAAGTATGTGTTCAAGGTTCGTGCAGCGGATGTTCTTGGCAATGCGAGCTTTATGTCTGTAAACGTGGAAATTACGGATGATATGGTGTCCGGACTTTCCGATGTTTTCAATGCCCCGAATCCGATGGGCAAGAAGGGAACCACGTTCTATTTCAAAAACTTGGCAATCAATCGTACTTCCAAGGTGAACATTTATATCTATAACCAGAATGGAAAACTGGTGCAGGTATTGAAGAATGCAGAATCTGGCGTAACCCATTGGGATGGCAAGGATATGCATGGTAGATTGTTGGCAAACGGTCTTTATCATTACATTGTGCGCAGTGAAGTCCCTGCTGCAGGAACTTCCGGTAAGAAGACTTGGACTAAAAAACAAAAATTGTTGATCTCGAGGTAAATATGGATTTGAGAGAAAAGCCTGGCAAGGTTCAGACCGTTATGGAATTGTTGCTCCGTTTCCGTTTGATTTCTGTTGTGGCAATTGTTGTTGCTTCTGCGACTTTTGTCGCAACAAAATGGCAGGAAATTGTGAGCTTGCCGCTTGGAGCTTCCGAAGCTCTAGGAATGTGGATTGCTGAAATTGAAGATGTTGCTTCCGTGTGGGCCTCTGCCCAGTATTTGGCTGTTGCCGGTATTGCGGCTGTAGTGCTTTTCTTTGTCTTTGGCGGAATTCGTAGCGGCTTTGCTTCTATCATTTCCTTTGCCCTTGCTTTTGGAGCTTTGTTCTTGCTGGGCGGCAATGAGGAAATGCCGCTGATGATGATGGGCGGCTTGGCCTTGGTGGCTGCGCTGGCCATGATCGTCTTGAAGTTGAGTGTCGCCTGCGGCTTGTTCCCCTTCGTTTTGGGTTGGTGCTTCTTTAGCGGTTTAATGGCGGCATTGCCTGAGGCACTGGAGCCCAGTTGGCGCGTTTGGGCACTCCTTTCTGCACTTGGTTTTGCAGGCTCCATGGCATTGTCTGTTTCTGCAGGCAAGCATCTTGGTGCTGGCGTTCCCCAGGCGGGTTCCTTGGTAAAGGCTGCTAAGCAGACCCTGATGCCCATGCTTCTTTCCTCCTTTGTGGTTCTCGGAGCTTTGGCTTTTGATATGTACACTGCCGCTGTTGCAACGGGCGCTGCGGGGGAGGCTGCTGAAGCTGCTGCTGATGTAGTTGTTGATCCCATGAACAATGTCTGGGGCGCAGTCCTCTATTTCTTTGTGTTCAATGTGTGGTTCTTCGGATTTGTCTATCCCACCATGTCCTTTGCTCCGTGGGAACGCCTCCGTGCAGGTTCCCGCCGCGTGGAAATGAAGGACAAGAAAAAGAAGACTGAAAAGAAAGGCGACAAGAAGTCTTCCAAGAAATAAAATGGAATATTGATTGACGCTGGGTGTTGAACCGCTTGGCAGAAAAGAGAACTCCCGAAAGGGAGTTTTTTTGTTTTGACGTGATTTACAAATTTTGAAAATTACGAAAATGTGTTATTGAATTCTTGGATGTCGTAAAGCCGTATATTCCAAGTTGTAATAAGAAAAAATCTGAATAATTTGCATAAATTGTAAATGCAGATAAATTTCTTTTTCACAAAGTGTAAGGGGTGTGGAGGGGTTGTCTGGGTTTTCCGCAGAGTCTTCGAAAAAATAAAAATCCTTGAAATTCGCTTAAAATGCCAATTTTGCTGGCGCCAGGTTAATGTTTTCTGTACCTTTTTTGAAATTGGCACGGTCTTTGCGATAGTGGGGCGAAAACAAAAATAAAACCTCAACACAAGGACGAAATATGAAGCTCATTACAGCTTACATTCAACCTGAAAGGCTCAATAGCGTAAAGCAGTCGCTTTATGAAGCCGAAATCTTTAAAATGTCTGTTACCAACGTTCTGGGTTGCGGCCAGCAAAAGGGTCACACTCAGGTTTATCGTGGTGTCGAAACCGAAGTTAACCTGCTGAAGAAAATTTGCATCCGTATCGCTGTGAACGACGAATACGTTCAGCCCTGTATCGATGCAATCATTGCCGGCGCCCGCTCTGGAAATATCGGTGACGGCAAGATTTTCGTCACTAACCTTGAACAATGTATCCGTATCCGCACCGGTGAAACTGGCCCGGACGCAATCGGCTAAGGAGGTAACTGAATATGTCTAGAATACTTTCCACTTCCGCTATTCTTGTTGCAGCTTTTGCCGCATTCGCTTCTGCCGCAGAAGCTGCTCCCGCTCCCACTGCTGGCGATGCCATCTTCATGACCGAAAACATCTGGATCATGATTTCTGCAATGCTGGTGTTCATCATGGGCCTTGGCTTTGCCTGCGTTGAATCTGGTCTTTGCCGTGCAAAGAGCGCATCCAACATCTGCTTTAAGAATGTGGCTGTGCCTGCAATCGGTATTTCCGTGTACGCACTCCTGGGCTTCGGCCTGATGTACCCGGGTGAATTCAATGGTTGGCTGGGTTTCGCTGGCTTCGGCATTGGCGACTGGATGGATCCCACTAAGTTCACCGCTGCCTACAATGGCCATTTCTCCCTCTTCACTGACTGGCTGTTCCAGGCTATGTTCGCTGCAACTGCCGCTACCATCGTTTCCGGTGCTGTTGCTGAACGTATCAAGCTCTCCTCCTTCCTGGTGTTCACCTTCTTCTACGTAGCCTTCGTCTACCCGATCGTTGGCTCCTGGGTATGGGGCGGCGGCTGGCTCTCCAACTTCTCCGCTTTCGGTGCTGAAGGCTTCCACGACCTGGCTGGTTCTGAACTGGTTCACTCCGTTGGTGGCTGGGGCGCTCTCGCTGGCGTAATCATTCTCGGACCCCGTATCGGCAAGTATGTGAACGGCAAGGCTCATGCAATTCCCGCTCACAACGTTCCGCTGGCAACTATCGGTGTGTTTATCCTGTGGTTCGGCTGGTGGGGATTCAACGGCGGTTCCGCTCTCTCTGGCAACCCCTTCGATACTTCTCTCATCCTCGTGACCACTAACCTCGCTGCTGTCGCTGGCATCATCACCGCAACCGCAACTTCCTGGATCATTGCAAAGAAGCCCGATGCTACCATGGCTCTCAACGGATGCTTGGCTGGCCTCGTAGCAATCACTGCTCCGGCTGATACTGTTAGCCCCATGAGCGCCTGGATCATTGGTGCAATCGGCGGTGTGATCGTAGTCCTGGCTGTGTATATGTTCGAAAAGCTCCGCTTGGACGACCCGGTTGGTGCTCTCTCTGTTCACCTTGTAAACGGTATCTGGGGTACTCTCGCTGTCGGTATCTTCGACTACACCGGTCGCTTCAACGTTGCAACTCAGGCTCTCGGCGTAGTCGCCTACGCAATCCCCTGCTTCCTCTCTGCATGCCTGATCTTCATCGTCATCAAGAAGACTATGGGTCTCCGCGTCAGCGAAAAGGAAGAACTGAAGGGCCTCGACCTTGCCGAACACGGTCAGGAATCCTACGGTGGCTTCCAGATTTTCTCCAACACTTAATGTGTGGAACGCGGCTTAGCCCGCAACTAAGTTAAGCCATAATAAAAACGGCCTCGCATCGAATGGTGCGGGGCTGTTTCTTTTTGTGCGGTGGGCACAAAATTTGAGAGAGAAGCTTTACTTCGTATTTATTCCATGCAGTGGCTGATGACCAAGTCCTTCATGTTGATCCAATTCGGGTCTTTGTAGTCTTGGGTCATGGCCAGCGTACATGTAGCTCTGTTGTCGCTGACTTTGTATGTCCCAAGTTCGTTACTGCAATTATCCTTGAAAAATTCCTGTTCATCGGGGTTTACAGAGTAGAAAACCTTGATGATTTCGTAGAACTCTTTGGTGACCCGGTAGTATTCCATGCTTCCGTTGTTTTCTTCGCAAGAAATATATTGATAATGGTTTTCTGTTTTGTATTCCAGTTTGCCAAGTTCGGTTTCTGCAGTAAGGAATGTTCCGCAGATGCAGTCGACTGCATTGCCCAAGGTGAGGTTTTTGTCGGCTGCCTCCAGCAATTCGTCCAGGTCGTTCTTTTCGATTGAACCTCCGGTTCCGCTGGAACTGGACTGCGGTGCGATTGCGATGCTGGAGGAACTGGGGGTGCTGCTGGAGGAATTGGGGACGCTGCTGGAGGAACTGGGGGTGCTGCTGGAGGGACCATTGTTTCCGTGTTGGGGAACGTTTTCGGAGTCTTTGTCCGGGAGTCCAGTATTTCCGTCGGCAATGGAATTTCCATGTTCGTCGGTGCCGGCGACATTTGCTCCTGTGCATGCGCAGAAAAAGGTTGCAAGGCTAAGGCTGAGCAGGGCTGCCTGTGTGACCTTTGATATTTTCGAAAACTTTTGAATGTTCATGCTGGTCTCCTAGATCGTATCCGTTAACGGGAACAGTTGTAAATTTAATCGATAAACTCGATCAATGTCTTGGCATTTGTTTGCAATAGATATAATTTTTTTGCGACAGGCGTCGACTTCCTTGGCTATTTGGGCATAGGTATCTGCATTTACTCCCATGGTAACGCCGGAAATGTTTCGCTCACTTGCATCGACCTTGTCCAAGGATTCCCTGGCTAAATCGATCATTTGGCGGTTCATGGAGCGGATTGCCAGGGGAATTGCTTCCTTGGATCCTGTGATTGCCTTGTCGGTTTGTTCGTAGGTGTTTGTATCTGTTTCCCTCAGGAGGCCGGCTTTGGTGAGGAACGCCAGGGATTCTCTGACATGTTGTGCGGAGAAGGTGTGCTTGATCTTCTTTGCGATGTCATTGGGGAGGGCACCCGGCATCAGAGGGGCCAATTCTCGAACGATAGAATTGACTGCGGAATCGTAATAGGCGAATGTGTCTGCATAAAGAACGCGTACCTTCAGCTCGGTGGCGATACGGGTCATTTCGTTAAGGAACTTTGTTTTCTTCTTGTCGTCCTTGGCGTTGCCGAATTCAACCAAGGCCTTGAAGTAGGCAAGTTCTGCTCCAGCGAGCCCCATGGCTGCGGCCACCTTGGGCATGCCTACGCGACTTAGGGAACTCTTTCCGTCGCAAACCAACTTCAAGTAAGAAGGCGAGGCGAAACCTGCGGCTTTGGAAAAGTCGCGCCAGGTAAAGGCGGATTTTTTCTTTCGATCGTCATAATAGTCGCCCATGTAGGCACGGTAGTCTTGATATTCAAAAATTGGTTTCATTTTGCTATCCCTTGTTTTTTATTAAAATAACTTGTGAATGATACAAAAATGACGGAATTTTATAAAAATAGACGTTTTTTGCCGATTGATTTGCGTCTTGAATGTGTAAATAAAACAAGAATTCTGTATATGATACAAATGCAAAAAAGGGCGTGAGATTTGGTCTCATGCCCTTGTGTGATTCGTTGAACCCGGGGTTCTTTGATTTTGGTTAGTTGCGCTTGGCTGCGGGGAAGGCGGCGATGCCTTCTTTCCACGCGTTGATTGATTCGTTGGATGTGTCCAGACCCCAGTCGGCTTCTTCGGTGTTCTTGCTTTGACTAAAGATCACCAGACCCTTGATTTTCGGGAATTCTGTAGGCAGAACCTCGAACATGTTCTTGAACCATTCGGCCTTGCTGCCACCGTGCTCGGTGCAGGAAAATTCTGCGATGAACATGGGCTTGTTGAAACCTTCGATGGCTCTGTATGCAGCCTTGAACACTTGGGAGAAGCTTTGCCAGCTAGACCAGCTTTGTGCGGTACCCCAGTTGTAGCCGTCGATAGATGTGTAGTCTACATAGTCGTTGCCAGGGTAGGAACCCTTCAATGTGGACTTTGCTCCGCTGTTGCTAGCGTTGGTCGTCCAGACCCACTTTACATTGGTGACGTTCTTGGCTCGGAAGCGTTTAACAATATAGCGGAACGCTGCGGCCACCTTGTCTTCTGCGTTGTTGACGGGGTCCTTGCCGGTGCTCCAGGTGTACCAATCGCCGTTGGATTCGTGGAGCGGTCGCAGCCAGATTTCGTCTTGGAAATTCTTGACACCGTCGGCGAAATCGTCAAGGTAATCATCGGTGATGCCATCGAGAATGTCCTGTGCTGTGTAGGGCTGGGGCATCCAGGTGATCATCATGATGGAGCCACGGCTCCTTGCCATTTCGGCGTAGGGTTGGGTCCATGCCCAGTCATTGTACTGCCACAGGACAAAATGATGGATGATATCCAGGTGGCGGCCTTGTAATTTTTCAAAGGCCTCTACGTTGGCGACCGTTGGCTGGGGAACTTCTTCAGGACCGCCCACCCATGCGCCAAAGAACATGGAATCGAAAGTCTCGGAATTCTGAGAAATCGGATTTTGCTGTTCTGAGGATGAACTAACCGGATTGATTAATTGCGACGAAGAACTTGCTGGGTTGATTAATTGCGAAGATGAGCTTGTGGTAACCTGTGCCATGGAGCTAAGGGGTGTTTCTGTTGCGGAACTGCTAAGGCCTGCAATGGCTGAACTGCCGGGCAATTCGAAAGAAGAACTGGATTCTCCTGGAATAGGGCTGTCGCTGGGAGCAGAAGGCTTGTCTGAACCGCAACCGATAACGAGGCCGCAAACACAGGCTGCGACCAGAGATTTAAAAAAAGAATGTTTCACTTGTTATCCTCCAATTCTCCAAAAATAAGAAATTCTCGGCAAGAAAACACTCTTTTTAACGACTCTTGAAAGAAAAAATGTTGTAACTGTTTTTGGACTATTTCGCGCTAGCGGCGGGGTAGGCGGCGATGCCGTTCTTCCAGGCATTTAGGGCATCTTCGGAAGTGTCAACGCCCCAGTCGGCTTCGTGACTCTTGCTTTGGCTAAAGATGACGAGACCCTTGATTTTCGGGAATTCTGTAGGCAGAACCTCGAACATGTTCTTGAACCATTCGGCCTTGCTGCCACCGTGCTCGGTGCAGGAAAATTCTGCGATGAACATGGGCTTGTCGTAGGCGGAAAGCGCATCGTAGGCGGGCTTGAAAACTTCGGAGAAGGATTGCCAATGGGACCAGCTCTGTGCAGTTCCCCAGTTGTAGCCGTCGATGGATGTGTAATCTACGTAGTCGTCGCCGGGGTAAGATCCGGTGAGTGTGGCGCCTGCGCTGCTGCCTGCGTTTGTGGTCCAGATCCATTTGACGTTGGTGGCGCCTTGTGCGCGGAATCGGTCTACGATATGGCGGAAGGCTGCGGCAACCTTTTCTTCGGAGTTGTTTTCTGAATCCTTGCCGGTTCCCCAGGTGTACCAGTCGCCATTGGATTCGTGGAGCGGTCGCAGCCAGATTTCTGCGCCGAATTCCTTGACGCCCTTGGCGAAGTCATCCAGGTAGGCGTCAGTCTTGCCGTCCAGAATGTCCTGGGCGGTGTAGGGCTGAGGCATCCAGGTAATCATCATGATGGAGCCGCGGCTCTTTGCCATTTCGGCGTAGGGCTTGGTCCATGCCCAGTCATTGTACTGCCAAAGAACAAAATGATTGATCACGTCCAGGTGACGGTTCTGCAGTTTCTCGAATGCCTCTACGTTAGCGACGGTGGGCTGGGGAATTTCTTCGGGGCCGCCCACCCAGGCGCCGATGAACAAATTGCCGAAGTTTTCGGAAGAAGGGACAGGCTTGGTGGAACTGCAACCAACAGCGATGAGGCATACGGCCGCTGTAATTAAAGTTTTAAGAATGCGATGTCTCATATAGAAATCCTTTAATATACAAAATAAGGAAATTAGAAAATAATGGAAATTTTAAATTGAAAGTGAATAATAAAATTGTCTTAACAGTTTAAGAAAAAATCTCGTCAAAAAAAGGCCGCCCCAAAATCGATGGACGGCCTCTAAGATTGTTTTGCACCGAGTGGGCGAATCGCGAATTACGCTTTTTCCTTATATCCGCACTTGGGGCAAACGCCGTTTTCGTCCAGGGCGATTCCGCAGAGAGGGCAACGCTTGACCGTGCTTGCAACAGGGAATTCCTGGGAGGCGGCATTCGCTCCGCTGGTGAAGGTAATCTTTGCGATGTTCAGCTTCATTTTCAGAAGGTCGTAGACAATCTTGATCATGCCTTCCACCGTCATAGTCTCCTTCGTCACCACCAGGCGGCAATCTGGGTAAGCCGTGGCCAGTGCCGTCTTGAACGCAGGCCCCTTCATCTTGTTTTGCGGGTGACCGTTTTTGATGCCCTGCTTTTCGTACACGTCCAGAATCGCGGGGAGCAGCGGGTCGTCTTCACGCAGAATGAGTGCGTGGTCGAAATTCCGCAGAATGTCCCAGGCCGTCTTCTGGATTTCGTTGCAGGGGAACACCATGTTCACCCCCGCATTGATGGAATCCTCCACTTCGATGGTCAAGATCCCCGTGTGACCGTGAAGGTACTGGGCCTCTCCCTTGAAACCGTAGAAACGGTGGGCGTACTGCAGGCTGAACGTTGTGTAGCTTCTCATGATTTCTCCTTGTCCGCATGGCGAACGTTGATGGTTATACCTGCAGTATATCAAACAGAGAGGGGGGAGGACAAGGGGAAAATTTTTGCGGTTTGGGCGTGGAGATCGCTGTGGGAGCCTTTGCAGCCGCGGCACTAGCCGACGTTCCCTTTTTTTAGAGTTCGCTCGGCGTCATCCAGCAGTTCCTTCAGCGACTTGTACTCGTTGAATGCGCTTTTTCGCCATTCTGTATAATCGAAGTTTTCTCGCTTCACAGCTGAAATGAAATATTCGGCCTCCACAACACCGAGATGTTCCGTAAGGCATTTCATGCCCTTGTTGAGAATTTCCATCGTGGAAGGGATTTTTACATCATTAATTCCCATTGTTGCCTCCCTCCAATTCAGAAAGAAAATCAATAGGATTGACTAACTTCATCGTGGAGCTTTTGTATTTCAGAAGTCGCTTGTCTGTACTTAAAAAATAATCACATTTGGCGAATTCGGCACATGCCACATGACACGCATCCATAAATTTAACTCCGGTAGCGACTATTTTTTCTGCGTTATGCTCTATTATAGTTCGTTTCTCGATGTCAATGTATTCTCTAGAATACTTGAAGAAGTCTGCAATAGAACATTGTCTGTCTAGATATGGATTTTTGAGGTTTTCAAACTCAAGGACAAACGAGGTTACTAAAGACAGATTGCCTTCCTTGATTTGAGATTGGACATGCAGCTTTGCTTGAGATTCCAAAGCAACCCTAATTTGCGCTTGGTTGTCGTAAGGACGGTTGTAACAGCAGTTGTCTAAATATATTTTTATCTCCCTTTGTGTCATAGTCTGTTCTGGGAGCTCTACGTTGATCATCTGGGGCCGGCTTCCCCATAGGGTTCCTGTTGCCAGGTATAAACTAAGGCAACGACGTCAAGCAGAGAGTTTTACTTGCCCCACGCATGGGGATTACTCACTCGGTTGACAATATACAAAAACGAAATATTAAAAATCAAGGCGCTGTAAAAAGCGGTTTTGGATTTCTTGAAGGGTGTTCAATCTTTACAAAAATCTTACGGGCAACTATATTTGTACTGAATCAATAATGCTTGTAGAGGGCCGGGTTCCGCGCCCTTTTTGATTTTGAGGAGAAAATAAATCATGATGCGAAATAGCATTAACTCTTATTTGACCTCGCTGGTCATGGTGCTGGCTATGCTAGTTTTGCCCACGGCTTTATTTGCCCAAACGGCATATCTT
>JAKSIC010000039.1 GCA_024399015.1 Fibrobacter sp. | reverse complement strand
CTCAAGGCACACTTTAATGCTACCGACGTTCAGTTGGCTTGGGCAGTATCCCTGGCTTTGATCGGTGCTGCTGTGGGTGCCTATTTTGCAGGGCGCCTGGCTGATTCCTTTGGCCGTGTTCGTTGCATGCTGGCTGCTGCCGTTCTCTTTTTGATCAGTGCCATCGGTTCTGGCGTTCCCTTTGGAATTCCTGACTTTATTATGTGGCGCGTTATCGGTGGCGTAGGCATCGGCGTTGCAAGTATTATCGCTCCTATCTACATTGCGGAAACCGCTCCTGCACATCTCCGCGGTCGTCTGGGTTCTATGCAGCAGTTTGCCATTGTGATCGGTATCTTTGTGGCTCTGCTTTCCAACTACCTCATCGTGGTGAAGGCTGGTTCTGCAAGCTCCATGATTCTTGGTATTGAAGCCTGGAAGGTGATGTTCTGGGTCGAGGCAATCCCGGCTTTCATTTACGGTATCGCTGCTGCACATCTTCCGGAATCTCCCCGCTACCTGGTAAGCAAGGGCCGTCTGGAAGAAGCCAAGGAAGTTCTGGCCAAGATTGACTCTGAAGGCGTGGATGCAGAAATCAACCAGATTCACGAAACTTTCAAGAACGAAAAGCCTGCAAAGCTCAGCGACCTTTTCGAAAAGATTGGCGGCAAGAAGCGCATCGCTCCGGTTGTCTGGGCGGGCCTCGGTCTTGCAGTGCTCCAGCAGCTGGTTGGTATTAACGTGATCTTCTACTACGGCACCATGCTTTGGCAGAGCGTTGGCTTTGGTGAAAGTGATGCCTTCCTTACTAGCCTTGTGTCCAGTGGCATCAACCTGACCATGACTATTGCCGCAATCCTCTTGATTGATAAGATTGGCCGTAAGCCTCTGCTCCTCATCGGTTCTATCGGCATGGCTGTTACTCTCGGCACTCTCGCCCTCTGCTTCATCTGCGGTGCAGACGCTAGCGGTAGCCTGGTTGGCGCAAGTGGCGTGATTGCCCTCATTGCTGCAAACCTCTATGTGACCTTCTTCGCCGCTACTTGGGGCCCGGTCATGTGGGTGATGCTTGGCGAAATGTTCAACAACCGCATTCGCGCTGTGGCAATCTCTGTGTGCGGCCTGGCTCAGTGGGGCGCAAACTTTGTGGTCAGCTGGTCCTTCCCGGTTCTCACCGGCAAGAATGGAATTGGCGTTGGCCCCACCTATGTGCTCTACACTCTCTTCGCCACCATCAGCATCTTCTTTGTAGCGAAGTTCATTACTGAAACCAAGGGCAAGACTTTGGAAAGCATGTAATCAGAAACTCCAATCAGAGTCCTCCTAAAAAAAGACCCTCGCATCACATGGTGCGGGGGTCCTTGATTTTGGTATGATGGAGGGAGTTTACTTTTGCTTGATGGCTCTGGTCATTCCAAAGGTGCGTTTGCCCTGTGAAATGCGGATGAGATAAGTTCCGTGATTCAGCTGGACGTTGGTTTCATTTCCGTAGGCATTTTGAATGTCCTGGATTCTATGACCCTGCATATCGAAAATGCTGATTGTATAGGAACCATTGGCAACATGATTCAGAATGATGCTGTTTCCAGAGAAGTATGCGTTGAACTTGGTTGCTGTGCCGGCAATGTTCTGGAAAAGAGTCTGTGTGTCTTCGCTGGATTCATTTTTTAGAATGGAATCGGGCAATAAATCTGTATGGTATTCGGGATAAATGGCGGTAATGTATGCTTGCCTATTTTTAGAAAAGAACGGAAAACAAAGTCTAGGATTATCCAGATTGAAGTGTGGCCTTATGTCTCGAACATAAACGAGTTCTTCGCCCTTATTTCCCCATAGGGTAAATCCCCATTGAGTGAGCAATTCAATGAGTCTTCTTTGCCCATCGTCGTGGTCGAATGCTGTAACGTAAATTTCATCCACGTTGTTTTCGATGGCGTTTTCGAAAATGATCTTCAGGAATCGTTCTCCCAACCTGAATCCATTGCTGATGACTTTGAATGTTCCGACTTTTAATCTTTTCTTGGGCTTAAAAATGGGGGTAATGTCACAATAGTTTTCTGTGGCATCCTCAACTTTCAAGTACAGTCAAATCCATCGTAATCATTCTTAAGGGAATCAAAAAATGGATCATCAAGCGATAAAGTGCCAAATTTAACTTGTTTGACGTTTAGGACCTTATAATTAATGAGGCTTGGATTTGTAATGAAAATATCCACACGGCCCGAGCAGACTTCGTTCAATAGCAAAGAATCGTTTTTATCATTTTCGTTTAAATCCATTTCGGAGGATAGCTTTTCTACAGATTCCTCTAATGGGGAAGGGATTTCAATTTGCTCGTAGCTATCCAATTTGGTCAAGAAAGTGTTGACCGTATTTTTGTTAGGATTTTTTCTTGATTTCTTCAATGGTGATCGTATGGACGCACTTTCGATAATGGCAACGATCAAGCCATTTGAAAAGTAACCCAATGTCTTGGGATGCTCCCTTAATACCTTCTCTGTGAATGACGATGTTTGTGTCAAGCAATGCAATCATATTTATCTCCTGTCGTTACATGCTAAAAAAACGACTGTTTTTAATTCTGGCGTTTTCCGACGACCTCGTTTAAAAATCGATAGAATGTGAAGAAAAATCGACATTAGAGGTTGGGGAAACCCAAAGATAGCAAGTTATAAGTTAGGCTCTCCTTCTCATTTCCCCATAAACGCGGTAATCGGAAAAACCGTATTATTACTGCACAAATGTAACTTATAACCTGTCCTGTCGGTTCGTTTCACAAGCATTTTTACAGTAATTTCGCAGCTTTGGCACCACGCAAGGTAGCCGTCGTGGTAGGTCATTTATGCAAAAAAATCCCGATGCCTGAGCACCGGGATTCTTAAATGCTTGGTCCCTCGACTTCACCGCTTCGCGGTTCCGCTCGGGATGACATTCTGGTCAATTAACCGAGAATCTTCTTTTCGTAGTCGCCCATGCAGTCGACGAGAGCCTGGACGCCTTCGATCGGCATTGCGTTGTAGATGGAGGCGCGGAAGCCGCCAACAGAACGGTGACCCTTGATCTGGACGAGACCCTTGGACTTTGCGAATTCGATGAAGTCCTTAGCCATGTCTGCATCCTTTTCTTCGGAAACAACTTCGCGGTTGAACACGAAGGGAACGTTCATGAGAGAACGGTCTTCCTTAGCAGCAGTACCGACGAACACCTTGGAGTTGTCGATGGCGCTGTAAAGGAGGGCTGCCTTTTCGCGGTTGATCTTTTCGATAGCGTCAACACCGCCGATCTGCTTGAGCCAGTTGAGGGTGCGGTTCATGGTGTAAACTGCGAATACCGGAGGAGTATTGAACATGCTGTTCACGCCAGTCTTTTCGTCCAGGTGAGTCTTGAAGTTCAGCATGGTGGGGATCTGACGATCGATCTTGCCGAGCAGGTCCTTACGGATGATGGAAACGGTAACACCTGCGCAGGAGATGTTCTTCTGTGCGCCACCGTAGATCACGCCGAAGTCTTCCACGTTCACCTTGCGAGCGAGGAAGTCAGAGCTCATGTCAGCCATGAGGAAGCCGGACTTGGGCTTGGGGAAGTTGTGCCATTCGGTACCGTAAATGGTGTTGTTTGCGGTAACGTGGAGGTAGGTTGCGTTGTCGCTGAGCTGGAGGTTCTTGTCGATGTGGTTGTACACATCTGCCTTGGTGGAGCAAGCAACGTTAACGTTACCGAACTGCTTAGCTTCCTTGAGAGCCTTGTTTGCCCAAACACCAGTGTCGGTGTAGTCGGCAACGCCGTCGGCCGGGAGGAAGTTCATAGGCATCATGCAGAACAGCAAGGAGCAGCCACCGCCGAGGAAAATGATGTCGTAGTTGGCGGGGATACCCATGAGGTCGCGGAGAAGCTGTTCAGTTTCGAGGAACATGTTCTCGATGGGCTTTGAACGGTGACTCATGGAGAGAATACTGATGCCGGAGTTTGCATAGTCGATGCATGCTTCAGAAGCTTCCTTGAGTGCTTGTTCGGGCAGGACAGACGGGCCTGCGCTAAAGTTATAGACCTTATTAGCCATGATAATGTTCCTTATTGATAGTTTCGCAAAACCATTTGGTTTTGACGGGGTAAATTTAGTAAAAGCTTGGTTTTTGGAAAGCCGTTTTTTGCGTTTTTCGCGAAAAGGCGGGGAAAATCACAAAATAAGAAAGGACCCCGTATTTGGGATCCTTTTCTTTTATACACCAAGTGCTTGGATTGCTGCCTTGTACTTTTTCAGTCTAAACTGGGTTTTAAGTTCGCGACGTTCCTGTCTGTGAATGTACTTGTCTTCAAGTAAAACGTTGAGGATTGCGGACTTAGCCTTCGCAGCGATGGGATTATCCTTAAGGGTTTCGACGAAGCGGACGAAGTCCTTTTCGCGGGATTCGTAGGTTGCTTCTTCGGCGGGAACGCCCTCGGCCATAAGCTTGCAGCTGTATTCGTCAATCCAACCCTGATTCTTGTGGTAGGTCATCTTCTGGATGAGTTCCACGGTTTCTGCCGGAACGCCCATAGCGACAATTTCTTCGGGAGTTTTCTTGGTAGCGCCGGTGGTAAGGTCCTGAAGAATGGCGAGGGTCTGAACTTCCTCGGATTCGCCCTTGTTCTTAAGGTAATCGGCAACATTCTTCATAAAATCAATGTACGGTCCGCCAGCCTTGTCCTGTTGGTCTTTGTGGACTTCGGCGGCAATCTTGTAAGCTTCAGCGAAAGAAATCATAAATATCCTTTTGGGGCCCAAAAAGTGGGGCCTCTCTTTAAGGCAATATATACATAAACTGAACAAAAAAAAGCAGTGAAAACAAAAAATTTGCAAAAATTGGGGGATTTTGAGGAAAATCATACTCCAAAGTGGATGTTTTCGCTTGTGAACGAAAATATTGGCCAAATTAAGCCGATTTCGCCGATAAACTTGTAGATTTATTCCCGTAAACAAGAGGATCTTATGGAAAATTTCAACTTTTACAGCCCCACGGAATTCGTATTTGGTAAGGACCGCGAAAATGAATGCGGCGCCATGGTCAAAAAGTATGGCGGAACCAAGGTTCTTGTCCATTTCGGTGGTGGTTCTGCTGTAAAGTCCGGCCTTATCGGCCGCGTTTTGGCATCCCTGGATGCCGCTGGTGTTCCTCATGTGGAATTGGGTGGCGTTCATCCGAACCCCATTGATACCAAGGTTTACGAAGGTATTGAACTTTGCCGCAAGGAAGGCGTGGACTTTATCCTCGCTGTGGGCGGTGGTTCCTCCATCGATAGCGCCAAGGCTATTGCCATGGGCGTTCCTTACGAAGGCGACTTCTGGGATTTCTATAGCGGCAAGGCTCCGGCTGCCGCTCTCCCGGTGGCAACCGTTTTGACTATCGCAGCTGCTGGTTCCGAAGGTTCCGGCGACTCCGTGATTACCAAGGTGGACGGCATGCTGAAGCGTGGCGCTGGTAGCGACCTCATTCGCCCTCGCTTCTCTATCTTGAATCCCGCCCTCACTTGCACTTTGCCGGCATACCAGACTGCTTGCGGTATTACCGACATTATGGCTCACGTGTTTGAACGTTACTTCACCAACACCACCGAAGTGGAAATCACTGACCGTCTTTGCGAAGCAGTCCTCATGACCATGGTGAAGGAAGCACCCCGCGTTATCGCTGATCCTAACAACTATGAAGCCCGCGCCAACATCATGTGGGCTGGCATGGTGGCTCACAACAATGTCTGCGGTGTAGGCCGCGGTCAGGACTGGAACAGCCACGCTATCGAACATGAACTTTCTGCTATGTACGACTGCGCCCACGGTGCAGGTCTTGCTGTGATTATGCCGTCCTGGATGGAATACGTGGTGGATCACAACCCCATGCGCTTTGCCCAGATGGCTTCCCGCGTGTTCGGCTGCGCCATGAACTTTGAAAACCCGAAGGCCACCGCTCTTGCTGGCATCAAGGCTTTCCGCAGTTTCCTCAAGAGCATCGGTATGCCCATCAACTTTGCAGAACTTGGCGCCAAGGAAGAAGACATTCCGGCCATGGTTGAAAAGTTGAACCCGGGTGACGGTTGGGGCTTTATGCCGCTGAAGGCTGCCGACGTTACTGCCATCTACAAGATCGCAGCAAAGGCAACTGTATAAGAAATTTCCGCTTCTAGGATTTTACTGATAGAGAGAAAGAGAGTTGTCCTAGGATATAGCGGATTTGAAGGACCTGGCGCATGCTGGGTCCTTCTCCTTAAATTTCAAACTTGGATTAGCATGGCTATTACTCGCCTGGCAGTGGAGCGTGGCTGGGAAATTTATTTGCTGAACCGAGGCAATCGCGATGCTTCTGACCTTCCGACTGCAAAACTTGCCGATGGCGCACCCGCAGTAAAGCAGATTGTGGCTGACATCTATGACGAAGCTGACGTGGCTAAGAAAATTGCGGACTTGCAGTTTGATGTGGTCTGCGACTTTATTGCTTTCCACTACAGCGCCTTGGAACGTGATTACCGCTTGTTCAAGAACAAGACCGAGCAATTCATGTACATCAGTTCCGCCAGCGCCTATCAGAAGCCTCTTTCGGATTACCGCATTACGGAAGGTACGCCTCTCGCCAATCCCTATTGGGAATACTCTCGCAATAAGATTGCGGGGGAGGAATTCCTGATGAAAATGTACCGCGAAGAAGGTTTCCCCATGACCATCGTTCGCCCCAGCCATACCTACGACGAACGTCGAATTCCTCTGGGCGTTCACGGCAAGAAAGGTAGCTGGCAGGTGGCCAAGCGTATGCTGGAAGGCAAGCCGGTAATTATTCATGGTGATGGTACCAGCCTCTGGACCATGACTCATAACTCCGATTTTGCCAAGGGCTTTGTGGGCCTCATGGGCTCCGTGCATACCATGTGTCCTCTGAATTCCTGGCGGCAGTGGGGGACAAGTACGGTTTTGATTTTACGGGCAGTCTTATTGGCGACAAGGCCAACTCCGTGGTGTTTGAAAACACCAAGCTGAAGAAGGCCGTAAGATGATCCCGAGTTTGACGCCTGGTGCGACAAGGTCATTGCCGCATTGGAAAATGCGAAGAAACTAGTTCCTTAGCTTGGTTTTTACAGCTTCGCTTTGGAACTTGTTTTCGGCACTTGTTAACGTTTTGGTTAACAAACAATGGCGATTATGAGTAAAAAATGGGCATATTAGTTAACGATTTCGTTAACAAGCGGCAAATAGCATTGTTCCTCCTAATGTCGTGGCTCGACAAAAAAAGTCGTAATTTTTTTGGTCTTGTTTTTTTTACAAAAGCCGCGTAAAGAACGATATATGTTACGTAGGGACGAAAGTTTACTATATTTTGTGTTATCCTACTAATTACCGGGGGTGATCTGGTTTCGACAGGGTTACTGAAGTGTTAGTTGCAAGCCGGGGTCTCAGACGAGGGCACCCGTAAAAAAGTCTGAAAAAAAATAAGTGCTGAAGAAAACTACGCACTCGCAGCCTAATTAGCGGCTACGCCGGGCCTCGACTCACTCCCATTGGGTAGTACGTCCGGACGCAATATGGGATAGGGAAATGTAATGCCTGGGTGCAGGTCCCGAGATTTACTAGGCTGGTCAAAGTCCGCGCCGACCTTCTTGGGCGTGGATCAGACGAGATCTTAAATGCGAAGGGAAAGCTTGTAGGAATGGACAGGGATGTGACTTTGGACAGGGGTTCGACTCCCCTCACCTCCACTAAAAGACTGTAGCCCAAAAGGCTGCGGTCTTTTTTTTATGCTTCCCGCTTGTACAAATGTTTTCTTATATTGTTTGTAACACTAGGAGAAAAAATGGAAAGTCGAATATTAATGCGCTTCGTTGGTGTCAGGGATGACCTCTCTGCCCTTTACGACGCTTTCTTGGAACAGTTCCCCGAAGCGGAGTTGCCTCACGAAGATTCTGGCGACTGGTATTCTGTGGACGAAATCATGAACGATGAGTATGAATGTCGTTTCGAGGAACTGCCGGAAACTGAGCTTTTGGCCATGGATGGAACCATGGTTGCAGAAGACGGACTTCCCGAAGAATTCTTCTCCGAACTGATGGAACGTTTTGAACATGTGTTCGGCGCCTTCAAGTGGTCTTCCTTTGAAGTGGGCGTGGAATGCGGAACCAGCGATGGCTGGGGCGAATTCAATCCGGACTACGCCGACTTTGGCTCCGACGAAGCCAACGAAATTTCCGAAGCCGTGCTCGGCTTCTAATACAATCAAAGCAAATAAAAAAAAGAAAACCCTCAGTTCTTCACTGAGGATTTTTTTGACGGACTACTCTAGACAATCTCTCGTCTCGTTAAGTCTGGCAGTTTCTGCGCTTCGCTTGAAACTGCAACCTGCTGCGGTTCGGTCATGAAAATGAGTGAACTCATTTTCGCGACTACCACCTAAAGGTGGCCATGGATCACATAAGTGCTAAAGCACTAAGTGACCAAAGGTCTCCTTGCTAGGTTTTGTCTTCACCGCGGAGCATGATGACCTTGCCGGTGCGGATGTATTCGACGATTTCGAACTTCT
Source organism: Fibrobacter sp. (assembly GCA_024399015.1). Taxonomy (GTDB): domain Bacteria; phylum Fibrobacterota; class Fibrobacteria; order Fibrobacterales; family Fibrobacteraceae; genus Fibrobacter. The sequence continues at coordinate 21 of JAKSIC010000039.1, read as the reverse complement.
GGCACAGGCTCTTCATGGCAT
>JAKSIC010000038.1 GCA_024399015.1 Fibrobacter sp. | reverse complement strand
CTTATTCAGCGAACAGTGCGGTAGAGAGGTAACGGTCGCCGGTATCCGGGAGCAGGGCCACGATGGTCTTGCCCTTGTTTTCCGGGCGCTTTGCCAGTTCCTTGGCGGCCCAGAGGGCTGCACCAGAAGAGATGCCCACCAACACGCCTTCCTTGTGGCCGATTTCGCGACCAGCTTCGAATGCGGCTTCGTTTTCTACTGCGATGATTTCGTCGTAGACCTTGGTGTTCAGGGTGTCGGGAATAAATCCTGCGCCAATACCCTGGATCTTGTGTGCGCCAGCAACACCCTTGGAAAGTACCGGAGAGGAAGCGGGTTCCACAGCAACAACCTTCACGTTGGGGTTCTGGGACTTCAGATATTCGCCAACGCCCGTGACGGTACCACCGGTACCCACACCGGCAACAAAGATATCCACCTTACCGTCGGTGTCTTCCCAGATTTCCGGGCCGGTAGAAGCGCGGTGGGTTGCCGGGTTTGCCGGGTTCACGAACTGGCCAGGAATAAAGCTGTCCGGAATTTCTGCTGCCAGTTCGTTTGCACGGGCGATAGCACCCTTCATGCCCTTGGCGCCTTCGGTAAGAACAAGTTCTGCACCGTAGGCCTTGATAATCTGGCGGCGTTCAACGCTCATGGTTTCGGGCATCACGATGATGATGCGGTAGCCGCGGGCTGCAGCAACGGAAGCAAGGCCAATGCCAGTGTTACCGGAGGTCGGTTCGATAATCACTGCACCGGGCTTCAGCTTGCCGGACTTTTCAGCGTCATCCAGAATGCCCTTGGCGATACGATCCTTCACGGAGCCAGCGGGATTGAAATATTCAAGCTTTGCCAGAACCTTCGCACCGAGATTGTTAGCGGCTTCGATGTGAGTGAGTTCCAGGAGGGGGGTGTGACCAATCAGCTGATCTGCAGAAGTATAGATTTTTGACATGTTTTTTCTCCAAAAAAAGTTTTGAGGGCGGCGCTTCGCGCCTTTCAGGTTTGAGGTCGTTCGCTTCGCTCACTTTGAGGTATGTCAATTACATTCTAATCGCTAACAAAGCCTCTAGGTGCGTAAGCACCGACCTGACACCTCAAAGCGAAGCGACCTCACACCCGTTATTAAACAGCGGCCAATGCCTGTTCCAAGTCGGCGATAATGTCATCGATGTGTTCGGTACCGATGGAGAGGCGGATGGTGGACGGAGTGATATTCTGTTCCTTGAATTCTTCTTCGTTCAGTTCGGAATGAGTGGTGGTGTACGGATGAATCACCAGGCTCTTCACGTCGGCAACGTTTGCCAGCAGACTGAAGATCTTCAGGCTATCAATGAACTTCCAGGCTTCGGCCTGACCGCCCTTGATTTCGAAAGTAAAGATGGAGGCGCCACCCTTGGGGAAATACTTCTTGAAGTTTTCGTGGTCCGGATGGGTCGGCAGGCTGGGGTGGCTAACGGAAGCAACCTTGGGGTGCTTGGAAAGGAATTCCACCACCTTCTTGGTGTTTTCAACGTGGCGTTCGATACGCAGGGACAAAGTTTCAGTACCCTGGATGAGAGCCCATGCAGCGAACGGGGAAATTGCAGCGCCCTGGTCGCGAAGGAGGATTGCGCGGATGTAGGTCACGAATGCGGCACCCGGAACAGCATCGGCGAAGCTTACGCCGTGGTAGCTCACGTTGGGATTTGCGATGGTGGGGAACTTGCCGGACTTCCAGTTGGTCTTGCCGGATTCAATGATGATGCCGCCCAGAGTTGTACCGTGACCGCCGATGAACTTAGTTGCGGAATGGACAACCACGTCTGCGCCGTGTTCAATGGGGCGGAACAGGAACGGAGTACCGAAGGTGTTGTCGACGATAACGGCGAGGCCGTGCTTGTGGCCAAGTTCGATAAGAGCGTCGATATCGGAAACGTCAGAGTTGGGGTTGCCGAGAGTTTCCAGGTAAAGGATCTTAGTGTTTTCCTTGATGGCAGCTTCAACTTCGGCCAGGTTGTGAGTGTCAACGAAAGAAGTGCTGACGCCGAAAGGTGCCAAGGTGTGCTTCAGCAAGTTGTAGGAGCCACCGTAAATGGTCTTCTGGGCAACCACGTGATCACCAGCCTGAGCGAGAGCTTCAATGGCGTAGGTAATGGCAGCGGCGCCAGATGCAACGGCGAGGGCAGCGGAACCACCTTCGAGGGCAGCGATACGCTGTTCGAAAACGCCCTGGGTGGAGTTGGTCAGGCGACCGTAAATGTTACCGGCATCGCGGAGGCCGAAACGGTCGGCAGCATGCTGTGCGTTATGGAAAACGTAGGAGGTGGTGGCGTAAATAGGTACTGCGCGGGAATCGGTTGCGGGGTCTGCCTGTTCCTGGCCAACGTGGAGCTGAAGAGTTTCGAAGTGAAGATTCTGAGACATGTTTGAATTCCTTTCTGTGTTAATAATTAAGCTTTTCGGTCTGTTTCCTACAAATTTTGTAGGCTTTCAAACCAACAGCCATAATTTAAAACCATTTTCCTACCTCAGTAATAGGTTTTGTCTGCAAAATCACAACTTTTTTCGTTTTTTCTTCGTCTTCTATAGTTTTTTTTCTATAACAAGGCTACGGTATTATCGATAGCAATACCCGTTGTTCGCCAATAGAGCCGGGTAGTCGAAGCGTCAGCTCTGCGCCTTCCATTCTGGTCACAAAAAGAAGCTGCCCGTGGAGGGAGAAAAGCCTTACGGTTTTCTCGCCGAGTTTACCAGATCGAATATGCAGCATTCCATTTCGTATTGTTGCCTGGTTTCGAGACGCAACTTCAATGGACGGCACAATCACAGACTCAAAGGGCTTCAAAGTATCCTTAATTTCAATAATTGTAGACGAGTAGGGAACATCGGTAGACGCAGAAGAAAAATGCGGAACAACAAATGCGCTAGAGCTGGAACTTTCGATTTCAGTCTTGTATGGCGTGGACCTAGAAACCTTGAACGTCACATAGTTCTTGTCTTCGGACTCCGTGATTTCGGATAGCGTAATATTCATGTTAAGGCCGTTGCGAAAAACAAAACCGTCAAATGAAGTGACATTCCCGGTTCCAGGGAACACGTCGGAGGGAAGGGCAGGGCCAGCATCATAGGAGCATGATTCTCCAGCATTTTGAATTTTCATCATACTAGGCTTAGCCCTAACAATGTACTCACGAGCATGGCACCTATAGTCATTAATTTTTTTTGTCCATGCCGAATCATCATAATCAACATACCAAACCAGCATACCGGAATTTTTCTGTCTATTGTCCCATATTTTCTTTGTACGATACTCAAGCAAATACATCTCTTTTTCATTTTCGGGATTAGTAATAGAAATAGCGACATTGTCATCCAATTTATCCAACCGAATAAATTCCTCGTTACCCAATTCAGAAGGCGTAAGCCAACCCATCAACATTCTATCAAAGGCCATATACAATGGAGGCACCTTACCATTACCATCATCCATGACAGACCAGGTTTCCACAACAGGCAACATAGCCCCCACATAAACATCAGGCAAACCAAGAGCATGACTGAATTCGTGAACAAAAGTGGTTATTTCGTCCATTTCGTTAACACAGGAAAAGCGACCAACAAAAAAGTTATCGTTTACTTTCAACCCCAACTCGCGCAAAGCAGGCCACAAATTGCTGTTGGAACCACCTCTCTTTCCCGCATATACCATAGGAATCACTTCAACATCGCCATTGCCATAATTATCATAAGCAGAAAAATCCGTTCCCTGCGAAAGCAGGGAATCTAAAGCCTGAGAAAACATCAATTCAGCAGTATTTCCAACAGGAGTATCGTAAAAATCCTTTGTATTCGGAAGGGTTACTGGACCGTACACATCAAAAGAGGGGCGATACTCCCCCATGGAATTGTAAACGAAGTAATCCCTTACACTGCCAACATTACCATATTCATTGAAGCCTTCCTTATTCAAAAAATTTGTATAGAAGGCCCTTGGATCTTCGTGCGTAAATTTGACATCATCAAACTGCACAAGAATGACCGGAACACGAACGTCCCCAATGGTAATATTTTTATTCAAGAGAGGTTGCGCCAGACACGCGACCGCAAAAAACAACAGTAAAAAAGTTATTCTAAAAAAACGCATTCAATCCTCCTAGCGCCAACATAAAACAATTTAACTAAAAAAAATCATCCCATCACACTTCCATGCAACAGGACGACTATTTTCATTTATTTTTCTACAAATTTACTTCATCAGAATGTTTTTGCTACCAACGAAGCCATTATGTTCCACTGCAACCGTATAACGACCACTAGGAATATTTTCCATATTCCAATTCAAAGAATTATATCCAACGCGGCAATTTTCAATCGTCAGCTTCGCAATAACAGAACCATCCGCAGTTGTAATAGAAATTATAGCTTTTCCTGCAGTTTCTAGATCAAAACCCACCGTAGTACGGCTAACATTTCTCAGCCTAACGGAAGATGTATTGTTTGCTGCGGGTATTTTAGTCTTAGAAGCAAACTCCTCTGTTCGATTTACATAGATTCCTTTCAAGGATTTTGCATTAACCGAAGCATCTGACTTTACGACAGTCCCTTTAGTCAAAACAGCAACAAGCAGTTTATCGTGCTCTATTGATTCTGCATAAGTCTGCAATTCAGAGCCTTCATACTCCGATTTTTGGCCAAACCATGTTTCAACATTATTCCTCTCCAAGTTCGTAACCGTAATCTGAGTTCTTCGAAGCACCGTTGAAAGAGTGTCTCCATGGCTTACAAAAGTCACTTCAAGCGGTTTATTGTTTAAACCTCGCAGTAAATCCTTCGTTTCCTCAAAGGACTTTCCCTTCAGCTTTTCGCCGTCAACAGAAATAATCAGATCTCCGGCCTGGAGTTTACTTTCTGCAGCAGGGGTTCCAGGAATAACATCAATGATTTTTACACCATTATGAGCCTGATAAATTGATACACCAATACCACCAAAAGATTCTGCAGCCATTAACGGAGCAACCATCAAGGATGCCATAAAAACAGTTTTTTTGACTTTATCAAACATTTTTCTAAATCCTCCTTACTTCATTACAATTGTAGAATACGGATCGATCGGATTGAAATCCACTCGGTAAATTCGGGAATTCTGATGCATTGTAACAGCCTTTCCTAGGAATCGACCGTACATCAGCTTCTTTGTCTGTCCCATGACCAAATCAGATTTTGGGGCAAATATCGTTCCAGCCCAATCACCTTCAATGAAGGTTTCTTTATCGCTAGTCTGAACGAGTTTGAATCCCTTTGCCACAAGTTCCTGATCTTCATTAGCGATTTTTGTTTTCCACAAAATTTTTCCTTCCGTATATAAGATAGTCTCTTCGCCTGGGTTAGTAAAATTAATCACGCTTCCTGGTTCAAACTGAATTGTTCCAGCGGCCATAGCTCCTGATTCTATATTCAAGATTGCACCAGATTCAACCTTAATACGAGCATACATATCCCCATTACTCAAGTTTTTTTCTTGGCCAGCAGTTACAACCAATTCGCCATCAAAATCACCAAAAGACGAGAAAACCTTAGTCGGATCCCAGGCATCGAAAGTCCACTGATCAAAACTGCTGCGATAGATTTTTCCATCAAAGACCACCCGATCACCCTGGATATTCACAGTATGAGAAGTTCCCTCAGGAGTATACAAATAGATATTTCCCTTCACCTCTGAAAGAGTACGGAGCCATACAGTACCCTTACTATAGATATCACCAACAACAGACTGAACACCTATATTCACAGAGAAGTTTTCGCGGCCTGACTCCGACGCAATTTTGCAATAACCATCGCCATCATAGCAAATGGTTCTATCGTTAACACGCATTTCGTCCAAAGAATAAATAGTGATGTCTTCCGGCAAATCCAAAATACGGTCCACCACAGGCAAAGGCTTATCATCCTCAGAATCAAACGGATTTCTGCCCGCCTTGACTTCATTACCATCAGATTCACCTCCGTTATCAGAATCAGAATCAAAATAATTCGGTAGGCCATCATCATCAACATCAAATGCGGCACGCAATTTTTCGTAGCAACCCAGGAATTTATCAGCATCATCTTGAGTCAAAACATCTTCAGTTCCACATGGCTCATAAATTTTAGACGTCAACAGGAATTCCTGATAATCCAAAACTCCATCTCTATCAGAATCGTAATGGTCCTTATCCAAACTCACAAAACGAACCTGTTCATCAAAATCTACAAGGCCATCACCATCAGCATCATTTGCAACTCTATAATCGCGATTCTTAACATAAGTCGGTTTTTCCACAATTCGATAACTCTCAAATGTATAAGAATTAGGATTAATCCAAATAGATCCAGCATTGTTATCAATATTCAAGAAATGGTATAAGACTTCTCCTTTGGAAAAATATTTTGTTTTTCCATCAGTTACATCGTTTTTGATAACACCATAACCATCAACAACCATGATGTGTTTAGAGTTTTCAGAACTCTGTACCGAAACGTACAAGGGTTTACCATCAAGAAGGGCGTTTTTCACCACACTCAGCGAAGGCATGCCAGTCTGCTTTTTGGGGACCTCATTAAACGCAAAGTTAAAAGCAGCGTCAACCATGTCGTCATCTCCAGCGCCCATATTACCAAGCATAAAATCAAAGTGAGAAGACAAATTCGAAGCCTGCGTAGCTCTAGTTGCGCCTCTCTTAATTTCATCCTGAGTAAGTGTTCCGCCGAAATATCGATTCAACATATTTACACCGACAACCCAGCATCGCCAAGTTTCTTCATCAGTCATATTTTCGGACAATGTATGGATTCGATTCCAGCCATTAACCTCAGCTTGATTACCCCAAGCAGTTACAATCATTTTGGTGTCTTTTCGCGCACCAATTGGTTCTACGCCTAAAACCCAACCTTCCGAAAGAAGATCAATGTTCTCACTAATATTTTCAATGTAGTAGAATGTATTGGCTGCACCAGCTTTCTCCTTCAAGCCGTTAGCATCTATAGAAACAACACTCCAATGATATTCGCCACTCTTCAGTTTTAAATCAATAAAAGCTGTTTCAACATCCTTTTCAAAAACCAATTGATTTTGATTATCAAAAACAGAAACACTATAAGCTTTCGCTCCCTTCACCGGAATCCAAGATAATTTCAAAGTTCCGTTCTCATCGGAAAGAAGATTCATGCCATCTTCAATACCGAAAGGAGTAGGATCAGGCAAAGCCTCCGTGCTTTTAGCGACTTCTACAGCTCTATAAATATTCCACCCAACACCTTCGATATATCTAAAGAATCTTCCGGTCTTGTAGCTTACTTGCATGCCATAGCCAGTATTCTGTTCCGTTTTTAGATAACTAGCGGACGGATCCAATATTCCCTTTTTACCCCAAGCAACATAGTCAATCTTCTGATTCTGCCTTACCAATTCAAACTCGCCATACAAACCGAACTTAAGGTTGCTTATCACAACGTTTGCATCAGATGCAGGACATTCCAGAGTATTGGATTGGCAAATTCTCAACTTTTTGCCAGAGGGCAGAGAAACGTCACCTACCCCAGCACTATCTTCATCCGACCACTTCAAAAACAATTCGTTAAAATTGACCGTAGTCGTGCCATAGTTTTCCAGTTCGACCCAAGCAGACATCGATGAAGTTGCTTCCGGCTGAAGGCCGACAAAACGAACACTCATCTTACTTTCTGCAGACTCAGTAATCATCGGTGCGTTTCCCGCAACATTAGTTCCGTTGACATAAACCGGTATGTTATTCGTTACAACAAAATTTGTCGAATTCGGATAGCTGTGGTGAGTAGACTTGTCAAAGGAACTATAATTAGCATAGTTCATTCCAATGCTGACACCGCCATTGTTCGGAAAAACACCAGGAGCCAATTTTGCAACATTGATGTTAACTGCAAGGTAATCACCTAAGGTATCAATTGATGTCGTCGCTCCATCCATGTAATATGGAATCACACTCAAAGTTTGACTTTTATCAAACGGCAAATAATATGTTGCGCGAACATCGTTCAGTGTTTTACTTGAATTATTGATGAGTTTCAAACGAAGTGTCATTTGACTCGGATTATTCGATTGTTCATCAAACGCTTCTACAGAAACCAGATTTTGCGCGTATGCATGTCCCACGAAAGCACATGCTGCTATTAATTTACTTAGATTATTCATTTATTCCTCCTAATAGAAAGGGAGCCGAAATATAGAATAAACTAGGCTCTTCATCAACAAAAAAGGGTGGCGAAGCCACCCACACATGTTGATGAAGAGCCATTTTATATATGAAAATTTATAAAATTCTACCATTTTGTAACTTTTTATGCGGTAATTATAGTGCGTTCTTGTGCAGAGCCTGTTTGAAACGTGAATAAAAAAGCGACGGTTATTCATTTCACGCTTTCTAAAAGTTGTTCCCTTGAGATTGCACTCAGTACAGAAAATGCGGTCAGCTTGTTGCCCACATCGTAGGAGGCAAAGCCACATTGAGGGCTCAGCTTCAGGCGTTCCAAAGGAATGTACTTGGTCGCTTCCTTAATGCGGGCGATAACTGTCGCCTTGTCTTCCAGCTTGGGTGACTTGGAAGTAATCAGGCCAAGAACCACAACCTTGTCGGCGCTTACCTTTGACAAGGGCTCAAAACCGCCGGAGCGTTCGTCATCGTATTCCAGATAAAGCGTGTTCACATTTTCGCGGGCGAAAACGTAGTCCGCCACGGAATCGTAGGGGCCACTGGTGAAATAGGTGGAGTGATAGTTGCCACGACAAATGTGGGTATTGATCTGCAAGTCCGCAGGCTTGCCTTCGATGGCCAGGTTGTTCACATGAAGCAGCTGATTTTTCACCACGTCAAGGCTCAGGCCCAGGGACTTGTAGCGCTGTGCGGCGGCATCGCCAACGATAGCGCCCCAGGTACAGTCATCGAACTGGATAGTTCTGCAACCAGCGTCATAAAGCTGACGGATTACGCCGCGGTAGGCGTAGGCAATATCTTCAATCAGTTCATCGTTTGTGGCGTAGAACTTGCGGGTCGTTTCGATGTTCTGTGGAACGATAAGCTGCTGGAAAAGTTGCGCAGGAGCAGGAATGGTCTGCTTGGCTTCATGACCGTCACTTTCAAGAGACTTCACAAATTTGCGGGGCGCAAAAAACTGCCCACCACATCAAAATGGTGCGTATTTGACATCGTATTTTTCCTTTTC
>JAKSIC010000037.1 GCA_024399015.1 Fibrobacter sp. | reverse complement strand
GTGGGTGGGCTTATGGGTGCAGGGAGCGCATTGGCAAGTTATTCTGTAACATGGGCTTATGGTAATTATAATGGTGGTGATATAATCGATCAATCGTCTGATTTGAAAAGTGATCATGTCGCAGAGCCTCTAAATCCTGAAGGGTCTTTTATTGCTGATGAACATCTACAAGAGGCTCATCGTATTTTAACTGATGCGCGAAATTCTCTTGTTGAAGTTGGTGAAAATCCTATGGAATATGAAGCCGGCGCATCTTTTCGAATACGTCGAAGTTTTTGGACGGGAAGTGAGTATGTGGAACCTACAGGTGAAATACAAGTGGCTCATATAAATTCAGAAAATCATGGAATTGAATTTGAATCTCGAACGGGAGACCATTTTAGAATGCATTTACATCCGGGGGAGATGTCATTGGGTGGGGGAAATAAAACGAACCCATTTCATCCATCGGGCATTGATTTTGCTAATGCGCCGATTTATAAAAATTATGGAATCTCCTCATATGCTGGAGCTGTAAAAAATGGTCAAATAAATTTGTACCGTTATACGTATGATAATGGATCTGCGAAATATTGGGTCGCCAAATGGTAAAAATATTGATATCTATTTTTTCTTTTCTTCTTGTCGCTGGGTGCAGTTTCCGAAATCTTGACCATAGTCAGGAAAAGGTTTTTTTTGAAGAATACGATATAACGACAGATGAAAAAAGTAAAGTTGAACAGCGTATGTATAGCTACAACCAGTTTTTTGACGATTCTTTTTTTAAAAGAAATGGAATTTTTTTTGTCTATGATACCGAATCTGATGTGGTTTCCCGAGAGGACTACATATATTTTGTAGCAGAAGACGGCAATTCCATTGATGCATGCTACCTAGAACATTTGCCTGGGAAAAATGTTGTTGAATGCAAAAAAATTGATGTTCCCCAAAATATTTTGTCAAAACTGCGTAATGTAGATTTTTTATCCAAGCCTATTGTTGTTGCCAAGCTAAATAGAAAAAATAACATTGGACCCACGTACCCAAAAATATTTATTATGAAAAAAAGAGAAACGGAAAGAAATTTTGCCTTATTTTATAACCTAAGGAGCTGCTTGAAAACTGTTTGCCTAAAAAATGATTATAACGATGTTCCGAAGCAATATGAAGATTATGTTTTTTTATTTGAAGTAGCTAATTATTTAACGTACGAAATAGGCTTTCATGAGGGACGAGTGACCGAAAGCGTAAGGGATTCAATCTATAAAGCATATTTTGAGTAACTGGCCTTACGCTTGACCAGGTCAACGCGGGTAACGTGACCGATGTTGCGGAAACCATGCGCATGGCTTACGACGAGGGCGGCAACCGTATCTGGACCGGCTTCAAGGGGGCGGGGATAGACTACGAGATGGCAGAGATGCCGGAGCTGTTATTGGCGGGGCTATGGCAGGCATCTCTTGAGGAATCAGCTATCGTGCAAATAAGATTAGTGAGGAATTTTACAATATTCCTGACGAAGAACTGAGTGAAGAAGAACTTTTTGTCAAGAAAAACAAACTGCGTCGAAGCGTTGTAGATAAAGGTTGGAAGAGTGATGGTGTGAATAAAAAAAATACAGTAATATTGCAAATACATTTGGTGAAGAGCAAGCGAAAAGAGAAGATTGGTTGCTTGCCGGTTCTTTTTCTGACACTGAAGATAATGCCTTTAGGTTTGATTTGGCAGATGGCGGTCTGCATGTCCAAAGTAAAATGGAAAACGGAGTTCAAAAATTAGTTGGTCACTATGATGCATTCGATCCATCGGATGGATTTTCATCTATGTTGGGTCATGGGTATGAGTTTATTAGAGGAAAAACTTGGTTTGGAAGTTCTATTTCTTATTTTGAACCTGTAACTATTTTCCCATATATGTATGGGGCTTTGTTTGAAAAAGGCTTGTCAAATTGGCTAGACTGGTGATTATATGAAACGAAATCTTACACTCGCTTTCTTATTTGTATTTATCCTTGGCGGCTGCTATTGCAAAGATCGCTATTTTAAGTCCGACTTATACCCCGTCACTGACAACTGGTCAGTGAGAGTAAGGACTGTTGACGTAGAAAGATGTAGCGGTTCCGATTATGTAATTTGTTATATCCACACAATGATAGAACAAAAATTTTTAGACGAAGACTCGACAAAAAATATGGCCGTTCATATAGATTCTGCCGAATATATTATAGGAGATCGATATTACAAGCAGATCAACGACGATAAGGAATTTGAACGCGCAAGAAAAGTTGGCACGAATTTAAGAAATAAGAATCTCATACGTTCTTTTGGAAGTGTTATGCCATTTTCTAAAGCAAATCATGTCAACGATTCTGCGGGATTGCCGTTGATTAAACGTGATGTCAAGACAATTTATGTAACTGTTTATGTTTCTTTTGTCTATCCCGAGGATGGACACGTTGAATCACGAAAAATAGAAACGGAATTGCATGAATCTATAAAATCGACACTATACTTATGGCGATTCTTTGATTATTGATTACTCTTTAAGACCTCAATCAATAATGGCATTTTCAACCGAAGAAAACGGCAAGGAACACATCATTTTGTCAAAATCGTGGAAAATAGATTTGGATTCCTTGATTAATAGTCAAGCATCAAAATGAATGGGGCTATTTCACTTTTTTTTAGAAGGATTCACGTTAGCGAGATTCGTCATCCCGCGACGATTTTCCATTCGCCGATGGTGCGTTTTTCGGAATCAAAATCTGGTAAATCCTTGCTGAAATGGTAGCCGTCGTACTCGACTGCCACGCCCTCCGGACCGACATACAGAAAAAACCCGCGATTACCGCGGGCCTTTTCATTTTGCATTTTCGTTTTGCATTTTCGTTTTGCATTTTCGTTTTGCGAGCTCTATAAATAATTCCCGGCATCGCCGAGGATTATCCTTTAAAAATTAGCGCTTGCCTTCGCGCTTGTAACGTTCAATGCATTCCTGATAGAACTCGTAGGTCTGCTGGGCGATCGCCTTCCAGCTGAAGACGTCGATTGCGCGCTGGCGGCTCACTTCGCCCATCTTCTTTGCCATTTCGGGATTAGCCAGAATGGTGTTCAGCTTGTTTGCGAAATCGGTCTGGAAAGCCTTGGGGTCGGCAGGTTCGAAGTTGGTCTCGGAAACAGCCTTCAAGGGAACCAGGAAGCCAGTTTCGCCATCCACGATGATTTCGGGAATGCCGCCCACGGCGCTACCCACCACGGGAGTACCGCAGCTCATGGCTTCCAGGTTGATGATGCCGAAAGGTTCGTAGAGAGACGGAGTTGCAAATACGGTTGCGTGGCTGTAGAGCACGCGGAGTTCCTCGTGAGGAACCGGTTCCTGAATCCAGATAACGCCTTCGCGGGTCTTCTGGACTTCTTCGATAAGGGCCTTGCATTCGTCGGCAAGTTCCTGAGTGTCGGGAGCACCGGCGCAGAGAACCACCTGAGCGTTCTTGTCGATCTGGGGAATTGCCTGGATCAGCTGGCTGATACCCTTCTGGCGGGTAATACGGCCAACGAACAGGACAAAAGGCTTGTTGGGATCCACGCCCCACTTTTCCAGAATGCCTGCGCTGAAGGTGGGCTTGTAGAAGTCCGGGTCGATACCATTGTAAATCACCTTCACGCGGTCTTCGGGAACGCCATAAAGCTTCATCACGTCACGCTTCATGCCCTGGCTTACGGCGATGACGCCGTCGGCAGCTTCGTAGGCGGTGCGTTCAATCCAGCAGCTCATGGCGTAGCCGCCGTCGCCCAACTGTTCAGCCTTCCACGGGCGGTGGGGTTCCAGGGAGTGGGTGGTGAGAATCAGCGGACACTGCAACAGGCGGGAAGCGAGAACGCCGCCAAAGTGGCTGTACCAGGTATGGCAATGGATAACGTCGATGTCATCCATGGTAGCAGCCCACTGCAGGTTAATATCCAGGGGCTTGAAAATCTTCTGGAAGCGGTCATCCTTAGGGTTCAGGCCCAGCTTGCGACTGAAACCAACGGCGCGAATATTGTCGGCATCGTCATTCTGGGAACCAAAGCAACGGGCTTCCACATGGCAAAGCTTTGCCAGTTCCTGGGTCAGGAACTTAACGTGGATACCGGCACCACCGTAGATTTCCGGCGGGAATTCATTAGTAAGGATAGCAGCGTTCATAATCGTCTCCTAGGGGCGGCAGTTAGGCCACCCTACGTCCCAAATATATAACAAAATTTCGAGCCGTTTTCTCATATTTTTCTTCCCTCCCCGTACTAAGCGGAGAATAAAAAAGACTCCTCGGCATTTACCGAGGGGTCTTAGGAGTGTGTTATGTAGGAACTCTACTTACGCAAGACTAGAAGTTCTTGCACTGTCCCTTCCAGTTACCCTTAGCACCCTGCCAAGTGTATACCGGACCATTGATGTACTTACCTGTGGAACCAACGAAGTCAGCCTTGCGGAAATCTTCGCCACCCAGGTGCCAACGCATCCAAGCAACAGTTGCAGCCTGGCCGTCCCACGGACCGGAACCATGACCATAGTTGTTGTTTTCCATACGGAGAAGGCAAGCAGGAACCTTCACGCCGGGATTATTATAGTCATTCTTGGCGTTGTCGGATTCGCTACCCACTTCGCCATAGACGAGGGCAATAGTCTTACCCTGACCTGTGGGAACCAGAGCAGCAGCCTTACCGTCCCATGCACCGCTATTGTTCATGATAGCAGTCTTCACACGCTTGTCGTTAATAAGCATCTGTTCGGACTGGAGACCACCCATGGAGTGACCGGATGCGCCCACAACGTTCATATCCAACTTCTGGTACAGTGGATCGCCCGGAGTGTTGTTCTTCTTGTCGAGCCAGTTAAGAGCGGGAATACCACGTTCAGTGCCGTTAGGAGATTCGCTAGTGGCAATCACAACGAAGCCATGAGAAGCGAGACGCTTGATGATGCCTTCGTATTCGGTAGGCTTGGAACCACCACCCGGACCCCACAGCACGACACCGTGCTTCTGGGTTTCAGAAAGGCGCTTGGGGTATGCGAGAACGCCACCACCATTGTCACCAGTATTGGTCTGGTAAACGACTTCCATATAGTCCTTATTTTCGTCGGTATCCGTTGCAAGGAAGATACCCTTCGGAGCTGCGGAAGAAGAAGAAGGAACAACCTTTTCGGAAGAGCTGGACTTCGGAGCTGCAACACTGGAGCTGGAAGCAGCAACAGGCTTTTCACTAGAGCTGGAAACACCAGCAACGGGGCCAGCAATTTCACTGGAACTAGAAACGCCGGCAACGGGGCCAGCAATTTCGCTAGAGCTGGAGATACCAGCAATCGGGCCAGCAATTTCGCTGGAACTAGAAACACCTACATCAGGTGTGCCAGTTACATCACTAGAACTGGAAAGTTCGCCAATCGGATTCTGATCGGGGTTTGCGGGATTGGATTCATCACCGCAATTCACAAGAGCCAAAGCAGCCGCCACAACAACAGCCATCTTCAGAAATTTGGATTTCATTTAACTACTCCTTGTTTGTTTTACCCATACGCCAATAAATTAATTTGCGTAGCCCGCAATATTCCAAGCCGCAATACAGTTGCTATGGACAATATGTCAAGAAAGTTAATTTGTATGTAACAAAGAAAATTTTACTACAACATCCAAACTTCAATCGTTGTAATTACAACAGACGCACGCTTACAGAAAACTTTTAACACAGAAAATTCTGTATACACAGGGAAATTTTTTACAGTATACAGTACCGCGCCAGAAAATTTTTACACACTCGACGTTGTAATTACAAGACGGGCTGTCAATAATTTTTGGCCGTTGTAAAGCCCTTTTTTCGCACCAAAAATGAAATTCTTTTTTTCAAAAAATTTGAAAAAACTTGTATACAAAGATGCCCTGTATACACACAAGAAAAAAAAATCCTCGGCTATCACCGAGGATTTTCCATTACTAAACTAGCTATCAATCTGGCAGGAACTTAGCGCAAGCGATCATTAATGCTGGCCAAGAATTCTGCGCGGGTCTTTTCGTCGGTCTTGAATCGGCCAAGAAGCTGTGTAGTCACCATGGTAGCACCGGGTTTCTTGATACCGCGCATGGTCATGCACATGTGGCTTGCTTCCAGAACAACGGCAACGCCCTTAGGCTGCAATTCCCTCTGGATCAGTTCCGCAATCTGGCGAGTCATGCGTTCCTGAATCTGGGGGAAGCGGGCATAGAATTCCACCACGCGGGGAATCTTGGAAAGCCCAACAACGCAATCACCGGGAATGTAGGCGATATGGGCCTTACCGGTAAAAGGCAAGAAGTGATGTTCACACATGCTGGCGAAGGGAATGTTGGGCACCACGATCATTTCGTCATACTTTTCATGGAAGCGGGTCTTGAGAATATCCTCGGCCTTCTGTTCACCAGTGAGGCTACTCATGACTTCGGCATACATCTTGGCCACACGCTTGGGAGTATCCAGCAAACCTTCGCGATTCACATCCTCACCCATACCTTCAAGAATCATCTTGAAGCCATCTTCCATTTTCTTTAAATCCATAATTTCCACGTATTAGTTGAAAAAAGAGACAGTCCATCAGGACTGCCCAAATCTAGTTATTTGCAACAAGACGTCCAACCCGTTTACTTATTCTTGACGCACATTGCCTGAACAAAAAGGTTCAAATTCTTGGGGCATTCAATCATGTACGTTTTTATGCCAGCGGTCGTATTGGCCCAGTTGTTAAATTCATAGCAGTATTGCGTATTTTCATCTTTACTCGTGCTAGACCAAAAGATATTGGTGTATAAAGGAACCCCACGATAATCTGAACTCCCCTCATCGAACTTTACTCCAACAACATGGTAAATATAAGGGTAGTCCTTCAGGTACTGGTCAGGATTCAAACTCATGATAGCCTTGGCATCTCCCATCCACTCCTCTGAACTAGGAATATGGAATCCCGAAGGACAGGATTTCTTTGCATCTTCGTAATTCACATAGGAAAATTCACTGGTTTGTTCCAAGGACGTCATTTCTCGGCGATCTTCGGAAGTCACTCCTACTACAGTCAGAGCATGCTTTTTCCAATCTTCAAAGAACTGGGTCGCCACAGCATCAGAAAGTCCCTCTTTGCCCAGGTCTATTTTTTGAGATCCGTGACGGCCCAAAACAAAGAGATTCTTACCATCAACAAAAAGGTCCCACTTGTAATTTTCTTCAGACGGCGTCCCTTCAAACACTCTCTGAGCATACAACGTCATACCACGCCTTTTATACTCATAAGTCAAGGAACCATCCACCACATGGAATATAGAATCATCTACAAATTTTCCACCCTTCAATGCGTCATAGTTGTTAATCGGCGAGAAAGATATCTGACCGAATTTAACTTCAGGACCGCTGGAATATTTTGGCTGGCAAGCATACCACAGATTTAATGCGCTGCTGTAAACGAGAGAAGTACCCGCAATTCCATTATCACAGTAATGCGCATTTTCTTGTAGGAACAGATACTGGTCACGAGACCAATCACCCATGTCTTCCCATTTTGAACCGGAGCACTGATAGTAAACATCGTCCACCACAATAATTTTTGATTTATCCTTGGAAAGGCATACATTACTGGTTTTAAGGGATTCCGATGTAATTTGCGCCCAGCCTTCCCCATTACAAGTATAATGCACAGAATCGTATTCCAAAACCTGCCACTTTGTCGTGATATCACAAAGCTTCTTGTCATAAGCTGGAGGCACGAGGTACTGATCTCTTATATGGACAAACTTTTCCCCGTTGCAGATATAATTGCTACTATCACGGTTTACAATGGAAAGATAGCTGTCATCGGAATTGCACTTGTCGCCATAGTACTCCCACAAATCCGTTTCTCGCCATCCATAACCCTTGTAGTAATCCAAAGAAACATTCTTGGTAAACAAATCACAAGCGAAATAATTAAAGAAAGACACGCCTTCAACGCGGACTACGGAATCCTTTTTATTCTCGTCACAAATGCCAAGAGAGATCTTTACGGAATCTAGTTTGAACCAACCTTCTTCCTGGCAGCTGTAGGTACCTCCGCAAACTTTCATTATTTCACCCAACCGTTTCTCTCCGCATTCACCTGCACTATCAAGAAGACAAGCTTCCTCATAAGCGGAAGTTTCCTTCACATTTGCGTAGACGGAATCGATCAGCCATTCGTCACTTATCCAGCGAAACTCTTGACGTTCCTTGTCGTAATCACAGATATAAAGCGTTTCACCATTATATCGAAGAATATTTCTTTTCGCCAACTCGCATTCGCCAAGGGTTTGATTCAGTTTTCGATTCTGCACTCCTACTGCATCGTAAAATTTTTCCCAGGTAGATGAGAAATTTTTGCAATAGTATACAGTATCTCCAACCTGCAAAGTGTCATTTTTATAATAGTTACATGGACCGCAAATCAATTCCAAGCCAACTTGCAAGCGCCAATAGCCCTCAAACTGAGAGATATAAAAACCACGGGAATCGCAAACTATGCTATGATTATTATACACACTCAAAGGATTTTCAATCTTTGCAACAGAGCCTTCATCATCATGAGAGCAACTGAAAAGACGATAGGCCTTCGTCACCAGTCGATTACTTGCAGAATACCAATTTTTAAAAGGCAGCGAATCGTTCTTCCATTTAGAATCTGCAATTTCTGTTAAGATTTCATCTGCTGCACGAATTGAAATAAACGAATAATCAGTAGCTGTACCTGCAGTATAAAGATCTCTAAGTTCACTAAAATCACTATAAAAAACTGAATCCGAAACAAAATACCTGCATAGCATTTTAAGTTCCTCATCGGTTACAACATCCAACATGAATCCCTGAAATTCATTACGAGCCTTTGTTATTGCATCGCTTAACGAATAGCCCGATTCCATCAAATATTCGATTCGGCCCGAAAGAACAGACTGTCGTAAGGACAACGAAACCTTCAAGAGAGATGTCATTTCTACGTAATTATCAAACCTCAATTCCGTCTTGTCGTGAAGACCTTCTGCACGAATTTCAACCTTTACAAAGGGAGAATAGAAACTCATTTCATCAGTTGCAAAATAGGAATAGACACCAGAACTATTTTGGTCTACAGGGTCTGCAGTCACCGTGTCTATGGCAACTCCGTTAGAATCAAACAGAACCACATCAACGTCTAATATATTTACGTCTTTGTCAAAAAGAGCATCAATTATCAACGTGCCTTTTGCGAAAGCGTTCTTAGCAGCCCATATAGGTTCCACGTCGTCACCATCTGAGCATGCACCCAAAAAGGCTGTAAAAAAGAGAGCTAACAAAAAAAACACTTTTCTAAGAATCATAACGTACCGAACTTTTTACCAAACTAGATATTCTTTACACATAAGGTCTGAACCATGGGATACAAATCCTTAGGGCATTCCATGATATAGTAGCCCTTCAAGCTTCCAAGATCAGTCCTAGCGTATTCCAAGCAATACTGAGTTTTTTCATCCTTACTGGTACTGGTCCAGAACAGACTGTACAAAAGACTATAAGAGGTGCTACAACCAATGGTAGGCGTTCTCAAAGTATAATTTATCTCAAAGGGAGAATCGTTTCTCATACTTTTAACACGACTTGTCATTTGAATACGAACAGCCGTCCTAAATTCTGTTGAGTCTGGAATATGATACCCTTCAGGACAGAAAGACTTTGCTTGATCATAGGTCATGAAGGTATCTTCATTGTACCACATCACCTTAAAACTTTTCATATCAACATTGGAGACTGTCGTGTTATAACCATCGAAACAATCGGCAAAACTCCTGACGTTCGCAAACCACTTTGTGTAGAAGTTTCCAAAACTTTCGCTCTTATTCGGAATTCCATCAATTTCAACAAAGTCGTCGCCTCGAATACTGTGCAAGAATACATTCGCACTATCCACATAGGCGTCGTACTTATAATTCAATTCAGAAGCACTACCTTCGTAAACCTTAGTTGCATAAACATCTCTTGTATACTTACCGACGGAGAATTCAAAGGTGTACGCGCCCTGCTCAGCACGGTAAATGGAATCATTCACAAAGGCGCCATTTTCCACCATATAATGAGTGTCTCTGCCGGCAAAGTCCAGCTGGGTTAAGGTAACCACGGAATCTTTTTTTACACAACCATAATAACCTCTTAAAGCTTCGCTCCACACAATGGCAGATCCTTCCACACCATTTGCACAATAATCCTTGTATTTTTCATTGAATTCATACATGTTAGCGTCATAACTGCTAGCCTCGATCCACCTGTAATAATACCAACAACGGTAGTACTTTCCATCTATTTTTAAACCCTCGCCTTCATTTCTTGTTTCACAGAAATGGCCATTCAGTACAGGTACCGGAACTTCTTCTTGAGAAGTAAGTTGCCAGCCTTGCTTTGTGCAAGTATAATAGGAGGAGTCATACTTCAAGATCCTATTGAAGTTCCAATCTGTGTAGTAGAAGCATTCTTGACGGTCAAGTACAGGAGGCAAAATGTTTTCCTTGGAAATTCCTAGGAAACGAGTACCGGTGCAAATAAAATACTCTCCATCGTGTTCCACTATATCCATCTTATGGTCACTGTCACAAACATCCTGGTAGTATTCATTGGCTTCTGCCTGCATCCAGCCATAACCATCATGAGTGTTTACGCCATAACCTGGAGAGACTTCCATGCACTTTAGATATTCCACAACAGAATCCAGAGGAACTCTTACAATTTCTCCAACATTATCCTTACTACAATCTTTCGTATAGAAAATTTCGGCAGAAATCGGCTCCCAAACATCCAAATTGCAAACGGCGTACGTTTTTTCTACAGCAACCTTTTCTCCCGTTTTGGACTCATTGCAAACTCCATGATCTCTGGTGGCGTAAGCATCTACATAAGCGGTCAATGAATCTCTCA
Source organism: Fibrobacter sp. (assembly GCA_024399015.1). Classification (GTDB taxonomy): domain Bacteria; phylum Fibrobacterota; class Fibrobacteria; order Fibrobacterales; family Fibrobacteraceae; genus Fibrobacter. The sequence goes on along the minus strand of JAKSIC010000037.1, from coordinate 5,908 downwards.
TCCCAACAAAGACTTTATTATTGGGATAAAGAGACTGAATATCCACCAAAGCAGAAGACCATCGATAAGTTCTTCTGTCTGGAAGTGTAGTGCACAAATACAGTGAATCTTCGTAAAAACGAAGTGTTCCTTTATACACATCCTTACCACACTTACCAAGTAAAGTGGACAGAGTCTTGTCCCTTAAATACTCTTGACTTAATGTTGAATCCAAGAACTCGTGCCAAGATACCGGCGACACAAAATTTCGGCCGTATCCGCCAGCACAGACGTATAAACGACCATCTAAGGCCAAGGTATCATACTTATCCCAAGAACAAAGTCCCAAAAGCAATTCCATGGAATCAAGAGTTCTAAAGCCCTCATTCTCGTAATTTGCTCTGTACTTATCATAAATCAGAGAGTCGCCCTTGAACTTACTGTGAGAATCTTCAATAATGAAAGAGGTTCCATAGCCTAACTTCTCCTTCTTGGAAATGCCATATACACCAACCATAAGAGGTTCCAAGACGTGCTTCCAGTCCAAATATTCAAATCGAGCTTCGCCAGTTTTCAATTTCCAAAAGTTTTGGTACACCGCATCAGCACCACGAATTTTCATTTCAGAAATATCAACAGAATTCTGAATCAAGGTGTTTTTCAATTCAACAAAGTCACTATAGAACAAGGTATCCGAGTCTATAAAACGGCAAAGGAACATGACGGCTTGGTCAAATGAAACGTTAAAGTCAACAAGGGAATCGAGATGTTGCATTTCCATGACAGATTCAATCTCCATCACCGCCATACTTCTAGCATCTTCAATGCTGCGACCAGACTGCAAATAACTCTTAATACGATCAGCAGCTAAAGCCTCGACCAAGGTAAAATCAACATCTATCCTTCCTTCAGTACCTATTTGAATATAATACTCAAAGGACATGCGCACATCTTGACGCTCGCCCTCGGCATTCAACAAAAGTTTAAAATTGTAACCTAGGAAAAATTTGGATTTTAAGAAATACGTTTTACCATTGACTAGTGAATTTGTTGAATCGTCCAAGTCTAAATCCGTGGTATCTATACCTTCGAAGTCTGAATTCAAGGTAACCAACTTGACATCTTTAAAATTCAAGCCTGTTGGAAACGAAATTTCCAAATACACGTCTGCTCGACGGACATCCGACAGGCTTTCAACGTCATTTCCATCAGAACAAGCAGAAAACAAACATACGCTAATAGCAAAAGCAAACAGCTTTTTCAGAACACTCATAAGCCCCTCGCAAATATTGTAATAAAAATATATTTTTTGATGAAAAAAAACAAACGCCTGGCAACTGCCAGACGTCGAATCAGAATTTTCAAGAACAAGACATCGCTTCACGGGATTGAATCCATCGCTGCGCTCAGAGCCTGCCACAGAGGTGACACATTGAATTCGCGAACTACTTCTCCAGCGGAAGCATCAAGATACGGGACTTTCTGCTGTAGTTGTAATGTTCACGCTTGGTCTTGGGCAGCTGCTCGATGGTGCCGTCCACAAAGCCGAAGTGATAGAACCAGTCCAGCGCCTGGGTAGTCAACAGGAACAGCTTCTTGTAGCCCTTCATGCGGCCCACCTCAATCAAGTGGCGAACGATGGCGTCGCCGATGCCGGACTTGCGGTAGTTGGCGCCCACAGCGATACCAGCAATTTCTGCCATGCCGTCCTCGAACTCGTGAAGAGCGCCGCAGCCGTGAATGCTATTATCGATGTTGTACACCACGTAGTCCTTGAGCTTTTCGGAAATGCTTTCCTGGGTACGGGGCACAAGGAAGCCCTGGTCGATGTAGTCCTGCATGATGCGCAGGATATCGGGAATGTCTTCCATGTTGGCGGGCCGGATACTGGAATACTGGTTGGCGTACACCATGGTACCGTCACCGCGGGCAGAGAACACTTCCTGAAGCAAGCTACCCTGGAATTCACCGCTAAGCAAGTGCACGCGGTTGGCGCCGGCCTTGCAGGCGTGAATGGCATTCATCAGGTAGTCCATCTGGGCAAAGTTCAACGTATCGGAATTCAGTTCCAGAAGTTCCTGGGCCTGGTCCACATCCATAGCAGAAATCAGGCCGTTGTCGGTAGGCTCCAGATACTTGGTGTTCTTGCCAATTACCAGGCCTTCCAGCTTGATACCGTCCTGGTTACCGATGAAGAACAGCTTCCCCACCTTCAAGTACTTGCACAGTTCGGTAGCCAATTCCGTGGAGCTGATGTTGTAGGCGTGACCGATCTTGTTCCAGCCAATGGGAGCAATGATAGGCACGAAATTCTCGTCAAGCAATTGTTCCAGGATATCCTTCTGGATACGTTCGATGCGGCCGGTGCGCATGTAGTCCACACCGTTCACTACCCCCATGCTGCGGGCCAAAATCCAGTTGCCCTGAATACCACGGAGGCCGCTTGCAGTCAAGTGGCTCATGATATGCTGGGCGGCACCCAGGGACGCCTGTTCCACATGGGGCAGGGCCTCTTCGCAAGTGAGACGCACGCCGTTATGGAACTTGGATTCCAAACCCCAGGCCTTCAGCTGGGCGTCGATGGAATTGCGGGTGCCGGGCACGATAATGATCTTAATCCCGGACTTGTGCAAAAGCCCGATATCCCGCATGAGCACAGGAAACAGCGGATGGCTCATGAGGTCGTCTTCGATCTTCAAGACAAACAGCTGACCCTTGAAGCGTTCCATATAGCCGAACACTTCACGAATGAAACCTGCCACTTCAAAATGCTGGGATGTAAAATCATTTGGGTTCATACGGGGAAAGATAGGAAAATTTTTTATGGTGCCTACGCGGGGGTAGCTCTCGCAGCGCGGAATGACCTAACAAAAGAACGCACCCCAAAAGGAGCGCGTTCAAATCTCGTTTTCAAGCAAATTAATTCACTACTTCTTGCCGGCGGGCTTTTCAGCAGGCTTCTGGGCGTCGGCCTTTGTGGCTTCAGCGGCGGGAGCAGCCAAATCTTCAGCAGCAGGGACTTCAGCGAGAACCTTGAGCAATTCCACTTCGAACACCAGCATAGCGTTTGCAGGAATCAGCGGGTCCACGCCTTCTTCGCCGTAGGCAAGTGCGCTAGGAATCCAGGCCTTCACTTTTTCGCCTTCCTTCATGACCATGAGAAGATCCTGCCAGCCTTCGATAACGGCGCTTACCGGGAATTCCAGCGGTTCACCGCGTTTGACGCTGTTGTCAAATTCGGTACCGTCGAGAAGAGTTCCCACGTAATGGACTTTCACCTTATCAGCAGCCTTCGGGGTAAGGCCAGTACCTTCGGTTATTACTTTGTACTGAACACCCTTGGTGGTCACCTTCACGGCGGAGTCCATGACGTTCTTGGCCAGGAACTGAGCCTGTTCTTCCAGAGCCTTCTGTGCAGCAGCCTTGGCGTCGACCTCCTTCTGAAGTTGCATCTTCAGGAGCAATTCCTGCAGGGCGCTTTCGCAATCGGAGTCGCTCATCTGCACCTTGCGGGAGGAATCAATCTGGTCCTTGATGGCGCCCATCAGCACATCCATGTTCAGAGGAACATTCACGTTGGCGACAGCACGACCTAAGTCCATACCCAGAGCATAGCTGTAGCGTGCCATGGGGTCGTCCAGGGAAACCTTCTGTTCTGCGAGGCCGGGCTGAACTGCGGGAGCTGCAGCAGAAGCTGCCGGGGTTCCTTCCGAAGCAACGGCGGTTTCGGCAGTCGCAGGAGCATTCTGGGGAGCAGGAGCTGTTTCAACAGCAGGTTTTGCGCCTCCACAAGCAACCATGGAACCACAAATAGCCAAGCCAAAGGCATATCGAGTCAAATTCATTTATTACCCTCAAAATTGATTATAAACACACAAACTAACGAAATTCTATATAAGAGAACACCAAGCGAACATTTTTTAATTCCGTATTTCAAACAAAAAATAGTGTTTTTTAGGCGTAAAAACCACGTTTTTTACACGGGAACTCCCGTTTTTCAGCTCAAATTCTGCGTTTTTCGCCATTTTCAAAATTGTGTGCAAAATTTCACAAAAATCGCCATCTTGTAAACTGTGTGATACAAAGACCTTTAAAAAAAACTTACAAATTGTTAAATTATGCCCCCGAAGAGAGAAAATGGAGAAAATGATGAGCACTCGTTTTATGAACATCATCGATTCAGCAAACCTGAACAAGGAAAAGTTCGACGATTCTATGGAATCCCTGAAGGGTTCCCTGCAGCAGTCCGTTGAAACCTCCAGCAACGTTTTCGTGAGCAAGTCTGCCCCGAAGACCGGTTGGTTGAGAGGCAGCCTCTCTTACCCCTGGGTTCTGATTTGCACCATCGCACCTTCCTTGAAGGAACTGTTCTAATCCTTTAAGCCAAGGTTCTACAAAGAAATGTAAAAGCCCGCCCAATCGGCGGGTTTTTCTTTTGCTTATTTTTGACATTTCCATATTTAAAAATCAAAGCCTAATTTTTATCTTTGGTTTCAAGAAAATTAAACCTGGAGAAAACTATGGCAGCTCTCGTATTGGATGGCAAGGCTCTTGCCAAGACTACCGAAGAAGAACTCAGCGCACGCGTCGCTAAGCTTAAGGAAAAGACCGGCAAGACCCCGATTCTTGCCACCATCCTCGTTGGCGACGATCCTGCTTCCGCTACCTACGTGAAGATGAAGGGCAATGCCTGCGCACGCGTCGGTATGGACAGCATCAAGGTCATCATGCCGCAGAACACCACTACCGAAGAATTGCTGAACAAGATCCAGGAACTGAATGAAAATCCGGACGTTCATGGCATTCTCTTGCAGCACCCGGTTCCCCGTCACATTGACGAACGCGCCGCTTTCGAAGCAATCGACGCCCGTAAAGACGTTGACGGCGTGACCTGCCTCGGCTTTGGCCGTATGTCCATGGGCGAAAAGGCTTATGGCTGCGCTACCCCCCAGGGCATTATGCGTCTTTTGAAGGCTTACAACGTTGAACTCTCCGGCAAGCACGCCGTTGTGGTGGGCCGCTCCGCAATTCTCGGCAAGCCCATGGCCATGATGCTGTTGAACGCCAACTGCACCGTCACCATTTGCCACTCCAAGACCCCCAACGTTCCGGAACTGGTGAAGCAGGCAGACATCGTCGTTGGCGCTGTCGGTAAGCCGGAATTCATCAAGAAGGAATGGATCAAGCAGGGAGCAGTTGTTGTTGACGCCGGTTACCATCCGGGTGGCGTTGGCGACTGCGAAAAGGGCATGGAAGAAGTTTCCAGCGCATACACCCCGGTTCCGGGCGGCGTTGGCCCCATGACCATCAACACCCTCATCTACCAGAGCGTTGAAAGTGGTGAGAAGTATATCCTGGGTTAATTTTGATTAATCCGGAATAAGTCGCAAATTTCGCGACTCGTCAAAATTGAAAAGCTCGGCGTTATGCGCCGGGCTTTTTTTCATAACCATTTCTTTTAATGGCCAAACTGTATAGGAGGAACGGCGCTTGAATTAAAAATCAAGGCCAAAACAAAAAGGCCGACGACGGCCCCGGTGGCGATAAGGATTCTCGAATACGGAAAATGATTATCACTCAAAGGCCTTGCACCAGTATTCCCTCTGCCATAGTCTACAGTATCTTTCTGCACATCATATGCAGGGATCGGCAAATCATAGTTCTCCGACGTCTGTACATCCTGCGTCTGAGCAGAATCCACCAGCTGAGTTGTATCCACGGAGACAAGCATGTTCGCAGGCATCAGCTGTGCGCAACAAAGGCTGATTGAGCACAATAAAGCAATGATTATCTTCTTCACAAAAGTCCCCCCAAAATTTTTTCTTAAAATACAAAATGCCCCTCAAAAAAGCGGGGCATATTCTTAACAAATTATGAGGCATCATCAACATGTGTGGAAGCATTTAGGCAGCCTTGCTAGATGATTCTC
>JAKSIC010000036.1 GCA_024399015.1 Fibrobacter sp. | reverse complement strand
CTGCTGTCGAAAATTTAACCCGCGAAGCTTTCTGGAACGTTTACCGTCCCGGATGTCTTGAACATTACGTGCTGCACTGCTACAGGAGTAACCCTGGATTTATTCCGGAGCTCTCCTTGGTTTTGGAAGGTCCTGCGAATTGCGGATTGGCAGATGGAGTAAAACCGTGCCGCGAAATTCTCGCCCATGTGATGTTTGCCTGGAGTGAGATTTTGGTGGATACTGGTGAGCATTTGCGCATGATGACTTTCGGCCCAATCAGCGTTCGCCCGGATATGCAGCGCAAGGGTCTCGGCAAAATGCTTCTGGATTATGCCTTGGAACGCGCCCGCCAAATGGGTGCGGGATGTATCGCCATGTGCGGTAACATCCAGTTCTACGGCAAGTGCGGTTTTGTGACTGCAACATCCAAAGGCATCCGCTACGCAGACGATCCCGATGGAGACGCGCCCTACTTCCTCATCAAGGAATTGACGCCCGGCTTTCTGGACGGCGTCCGCGGAAGCTATCGCGATCCGGAGGCGTACTTCGTGAACGAAGCTGACGCCGATGAATTCGATAAGCAGTTCCCGCCCAAGGAAAAGAAAGTACTTCCCGGACAACTGGGGTAGTATCAAAAAAGCCTCCTCGGTTTTCCCGGGGAGGTTTTTTATCCGTTTAATAAATTAAGTAATTGCCACGATTACTATGAGCTTGCCCGTACTCCTCCATCAGCGCATTCAGTGCCTTGGAGCGTTCTCTACATTCATCATCAAAATCGCGCTTCTGCGGACGATCCGCTGGTTTTAAGGAGTTTACAAGTTGAAATATTTCCAAGGCTTTTGGAACAGATTCGTCAGGGTTGCCCAAGAATAATTTTCGAACTTTTTTCTGCCCATAATCGTTTAAAGTTAAATACAGATAAGAACCATCAAGGTAATGATTTGCAGAATATTCCTGTTGGTAGCGATCAATGTCTTTTTTCAGCTTTTGGATTTTTGCGGTCTCCTCTCCGTTAATCAGTTTAGGTATGCAAGGTTCCATTTCCGTAGCTTCAATAGAAAATGTCGTATCCCGTTTATTTCCGAGTGCCATGCGCCAGGTAATTCCATCGCATTTGCGATAACGGTAACAAAAATAGACGGAATCTCCCTTGGCGTAGTAGCTTGGAAAATAGGCATTGTCGCCGTGGCTATTGAAGTGTTCTTGGGTTGAATCGTCAGAATCAAAAATTACTTCACCTCCAAATTCTTCGTAAATTATTTCATAATCGTAACAGCTCGTTTCTGTTAGAACTTTGTCGTCAATATGGGCGACAGGTTCACGAAAATCAATCCAGTAAATATAAGAGAATCCGACATACGAGAGTATGGATAACAGTACTACATATAGCCATGACCAAATTCTTCTAGGCTTAAAGAAGTAGCTTACAACGCAGGATATAGAAAACGCGACTAGAACAAGGGCGATGATTGCAATGTCCGTAGGTCTAGCATCTACTCTAGAGGGTGATATAAAACTCGTTTGTCTCAAGAGCAGTTCATAAATTATGTAGACAAGATCAATCGCCCACAGAACGAGAAAGGCTTTTCTAAAAAAAGATTTTTTGAATTTCGGTTGCCAATATAAAATTGCGAATGCAAACCCAATGAGAATTGGAATTAAATAAAAGAGTGTTTCTTTTAAATTGAACAACTCATGAAAATCAAGAAGATAATAAGAGAACATTCTAACCTCTGTAATTGATTCTACCGAGAATTTCCCGGTAGCTTCATCCATTCATCTAAGAATTTCATTTGCTTATCGGTGTGGAACCAATGTTCGCCGCCTTCCATGACGGTGAGAGGCGCATTGATTTTATTAGCAAACTTGGTGATGGTTTCTAAGGAGACAAGATTGTCCTTGGAGCCGTAAAGAATCTTGGTGGGAACATTCCACTGGATAGGATGATTGCGGACGTAACTTAGGTATTCCCAGGAAAGGGGTTCGCCGAAGCCCGTGGCGATGGTTTTCTTTTCGCAAAGTTCATCTTCGGAGACACCTGCCCACATCATCATATCGCAAATCAGCTTTTCCATATCTACCATAGGCGAAATGAAGTAAGCCTTTGTGATGGGGGATGCGCTTAGAGACATCATGGAGAAAAACGCACCGATGCTATTGGCGATAAGGTAGACTTGATCATACCCAGGGACGGCGGAATCAAGGAATGCTGCAAATTCGTTTTTCGCATCCCAAGGTGTTTCCGCCTTGTAATCGAAACCGATGACATCACAATCAGGAAAAAGAGGCTTGTAATGTTCAGCTTCGTTAGCGCTGCCGCCCTTTCCGTGAACGTAAATTACGAGGGTTTTCATTTTGTGATTTCTTTCCCGAAGGGCTTCGTCAGTATAATCAAAACCGGTGTGATAGTGAAGTCGGCCACAAGTGCGGTGACGAGGCCGATGGTTGCCATGAGGCCCACTCTGAAAAAGATGGTGACGGGGCTGACCATGTAGGCGAGGAACATCATGCAGAGAATGATGGTGGTGCTGACCATGCTCTTGCCCACGTCTCTGAAGGTGGCGAGAATGGATTCGCGGTAGTTGCCGCATCGTTCAAAGCAGAGCTTGGAATGGTTCACGAAATGGATGGTATCGTCCACCGCAATGCCGATGGCCATGGGAATCACCATCATGGTCATCATGTCCATGCTGAAGGCGCAGGCACCCATGACTCCGCCAATTACGAGGATGGGAGCCACGTTGGGGATCATGCCGATGAGGCCAGTTTTTACGCTCATGAAGGAAGCGATTAAAAGCAGCGCAATCACCACGAAGGAAATGCACACGGACTTGATTTCGCCTTCCACCAGTTTGTTGTTCATGGAGGACTGTTCCACGGCGTAACCTTCTACGCCAACGTCTGCCTTGGGGAAATACTTGCGGACCAGAGTTTGTGCGCTATCGATGTCGATGTCTACCTGCTTGGAATTCCATTCCTTCAGTTCCACATGAATGTAGGCCATGCTGAAATCATCGGTGACGCCGCCAATCATGACGCGGGCCTTGCCTTCGGAAATCTTTGTCAGCGGAAGGCTGGAAAGGTCTGCAGAAGCGCTATCCATGGCCAGCATTTTTTCGGGATTCTTGAAGGCGTCGGGCTCGCCGGTGTCCACCATGATGTTGTAGGAATAGACATTGGCCAGTTCGGAATTCATAAGCTCCACGAGGCGTTCCACGAAGGGCAACTTGGTGCCGAACATTTCCACATAATCCATGTTCACTTTAAGGTCCCTGCAACCGATGGCGCTTACCACTACAACGGCTATGGAAACGAGGACGATGGGGAGCTTGAAATTCAGGGCCTTGGTGCCCAGCTTTTCCAGGAAGTTTTCAAGGCGTTCGTCGCGGGGCTTCGGCGTCTTGCGGCTTTGGGGACCATAGCTATAAAGGATCGGCACCAGAATAATCACGTACAGGTAAACGGCGAAAACCATGGCGGCGCAAATGGAGCCCACGATTTTCAGCACCGGCATATCCACGAACAGGAAGGAAAGCATGGAGGCCACGGTGGTCATCACTGTAAAGAAAATGGGCCAGCCGGTTTCTGTGACAGCTTCAACGAGGGCGGGCTTGCGATCGTTCAGTCGTTGGTATGCCTGCTTGAAACTGTTGATGTAATGGATGGAGTAGCCAACGCTTAAAGCCATGCCAAGCATCATGGGCAATGTGAACAAAGTAAAGTCGGGCTTGACGCCCAGCCAACCGCAAATGCCGAAAACGGATGCCATGGCGAAGGCGGTGGCCATGAAGGGAATCATGACGCCGTACTTGTTACGGGTAAAGAACGCCAGGCAGAAAATCATGATGAACACGCCGATGACAACGGAGCGTGCGGCCTGGGGCATGGAGGAATCGTTTTTTGAAACTTCAAGATAGGGCTCGCCGCCGGCATTCAAGTCCCAGCGATCAGATTGAAACTCGGGACGTTCCAAAAGGTCGGCTACGGCGCGACCGATTTTTGCAGCATCGTTCGCAGGGTCGCTGTATTGTTCCAGACTCAGGTGGAGGAGGGCTTCGGTACCTTTGGAATTTTCGATGGTGTGGATTTCTTTTGCTAGCGGGATGTTTGAGAGCATGTAGCGGGAGAGGGTGTCCCGCAATTCCATGATGGCGGAGTCGCGGACACTTGCGGCATTCGTCGGATCCTCTGCGCTCTTAGCGGTTACCAGCATGACGACGCTGGCGTCATTCCCGAAGTGCTTACGGAACTTTTCTGCGTTGACCTTTGCGGCGTCCCCCTCAAGGAACCAGCCGTCATTGGTGAAGGAAAACTCGAAGCGTAAAATTCCCGCACCTGCAAGAAGCGTAAAGAGGATGACCGCGATGAGAATTCCAGCGCGATGATTCGTCTGGAAATTTCCCAGCTTATTGAATAGTTTGTTAATCTGGAGGATCCGCATGAACTGCCAAATATAAAAATGTTGGGCCAGCGAGAAATTGAATTTAATTTTGACAATGTTCTAAAAGTTGCCGATATACCAATTAGTTGAACTTTTCATCTATAGGATATTTAGAATGAGTGAGAAAAAATGGAGCGCATTTGTTGTCGCAATTCTTGCAATCTTTTTAGCCGGGATTGCAGTGGGTTTGTTTTTCGATGATGAATTTTTGACGAAGCCTTCGGTGCCTGAACAAGTTGTTAAACCGGATTCAGTTGTAACAGAACTTGCGACAGCCAATGAACCGAAATCAAAATCTCAGTATTTTTATGACTCCTCGGCGCTCATACGCAGTTTTGAACCATGGATGATGTTTTCTGAAAACTTCCACGCATCTTATAAAGATTCCTCCTTTATGGGAAATTACCAGTTGGTTTATCCTCTCGTCTATCCCCAGGATTCTTTGAAAGATTCCAAGTTTGACAGACTTATGCTTTCCATGCTTTTCGGGGAAGATGCGCCTAAGAAGGTGAATCGGAGATCCATACAAAAAGCTTTAGAAAAGATAATGAACAGGGATGTAAAAAGCACCCATGAGTGGTGGGCTGAAGCAAAGGCCGAATATGGGAAAAACTGGCGCGATGCAGTTGGCTTTTGCTCGGGATACTTTTATGCCATGCCTACCGAAAAGACATCACGATGGATGTCATTTCAAAAAATCGTTGACTCCCGCTGTGGTGGCAACGGCGGACCCAGTGAAAAATATTATACCATTGTCAGGGTGGATGAGCCCTATGTAGTGGATACTACTGTCTTTGTTCCCGGCTTTAGAGAAAAACTGGTGGAAATGATTACTGATAACGTAATCTATAATTTCTATTTGCGAGGAACGAGTAATCGGGAAATAGATCGCAATGGAGTCCGCGAAGCCACCGTTCAACAGTTCCAAGGCAATTTTACTCCCACCTTGACTCTTTCTGGTGTAAAGTTCGTGTTTGACACGTGGGCGCTGCCTGGCACATGCCACGCCGATGGCAGAGTCTCTGTAATTGTTCCTTACAGAATGATTCAGGAAATCTTCACCCAGAAATTCAAGGATGATATTAGGCTGTAGTTTTTTGGTGAAGATTGCAACTAGCTCAGCGCAATCTTCTTGATGATTTTTACTACAGCTTCCATGCCTTCGATAGTGACGTGTTCAAAGGGGCCGTGATAGCCGTAGCCGCCGGTGCCGAGATTGGGGCAGGGGAGACCCATGAAGCTGAGCTTGGCTCCGTCGGTTCCGCCGCGGACAGGTTCGCTGACAGGCTCGACGCCCACTGCCTCGATTGCGGCTCGGGCGCGCTCCAGAACTTCCGGGCACTTCTCGATGACTTCCAGCATGTTGCTGTAGGAATGCTTTAATTCCAGTTCAACAATGTTGCCGCCGGCGCGGTTCTTATCTGCGTCTGCGAAAGCGGTGCCGCCGAATTTTGCATTGAATTCAGCGGCAATCTTGCGCAGAAATTCCTGACGTTCTTCAAAGCGCTTCTTGTCGTGATCGCGGACGATGTACCAGAGGGTTGCATTTTCTACGTCGCCCTTCATGTCCGTCAGGTGATAGAAACCCTGGTGGCCTTCGGTGGTTGCGGGGGTTTCGTCGGCGGGAAGCGCCATGGCGATTTCTGCAGCTATGAGGCTTGCGTTCTTCATGATGCCCTTTGCTTCGCCGGGATGAACGCTCTTGCCGTGAACCATGAACTTTGCGCTGGCGGCATTGAAGTTTTCGTAGGCAATGTCGCCTTCGTAGCCGCCGTCTACAGTGTAGGCGTACTTTGCTTTGAAATATTCAAGGTCCACCTTGTCGGCACCACGGCCGATTTCTTCATCAGGAGTGAAGCAAACCCAAATATCTCCGTGACCGTTCAAGTTTTCGTAACCGCGGCTTTCTGCATGGCGATCTGTTTCTGCCAACTCTTCAATAGCGGTGACAATTTCTGCGATGCCAGCCTTGTCATCTGCGCCGAGAAGCGTGGTGCCATCGGTGGTGATGAGGGTACGTCCCTTCAAAGTTTTCAACGTGGGGAAGTCAGCGACTTTCAGAACTGCGATGGGTCCGCCGTTTTGGCCGCGGCCTGCGCCTAGTATCACATCGTTGCCGTCGTAATTTTCGATAATCTGAGGCTTGGGATTTACACCGGAGAAATCCGGGGATGTATCCATGTGGCTGATGAAGCCGATGGGGGTATCGTCTTCGTGACCAGCGGTTGCGGGCAATAAACCGTACACGTAGCAGTTCTCGTCAATCTTTACCTGCTGAAGACCAATTTCAGCCAGTTCCTGCGCAAGGTATTTGCCCAGTGCAAATTGGCAATCGGTACTAGGGCAAGTTTCCGAATTTTCATCGGAAGTAGTGGTAAAGCTGACGTACTTTAAAAAACGATCTTGAACTTTCATACGATTTTCTCGGTTGCAGTTCTATTTAAAACAAATTATCTTTAACGGTAATGGGATATTTAAAAAATTTTGTCTTGCTTGCAGGTTTGTCTGCTTTTGTTTTTACCGCTTGTAGTGGTGATGAATCTTCAATTGTCAAGGTAGAAAATTCCGAGGGCGCTCTTGTTCTTGATTTGGATGTCAAAAACATTCCAGATAGCATTCTTCAATCTAAGGAACTTCTGAATAAGTACCTGGGAGAACTTGTTGAAGAAAAAAATGATGCTGTCAGCAGTTCCTCTAATGTAATCATTGGTGTAAACTCGTCTAGCGATAAGGGTGTTGATCCTGTCGTATTGAGTTCTAGTTCTGGGCTCCTCCCGGTTGTGGTTTCATCGAGTAGTGCTGGCGAAATTGTTGCTCCCAAGCCGGAATTATTGCCCCCCGCAGGTTTTTATTCAGACGTGGTCATTCCTGTTCCCACACCGGTCCATGACGGAACAGTTCGTTGTGAAGTGGGTGGTGCAGAACCGACAGAAGAATCAAGTGAATTGTTGGAGCCGCTTACTATTTCCAAGAACTCTGTGGTACGTTGCTATGAGTTTAAGGACGGTGCCATTGTAGAGAAGAATACCCAGACATACTTCATCAATGAATCTGTTTCCATGCCCGTGGTAGCAATCAGCGTGAACCCGAGTTTTTTCAAAAATGTTTATGTTGATACTAGAAGGTGCGAAGGTCGAGATCCTTATGGATGCCCGGGCCTTATGGATGAAACCGAAGACCCAATTCATGTGGAATTTTTTGAGAATGGTAGTTTCAGTACAGCCAAGACTTGGGAAGTTGATGCGGGAATTGGTTTAATGGGCAACTACAGCCGTACCTATCCCAAGAAACCTGTGGGAATCAAAATCAAGAAGCAGTACAACGAAAAGAAATTGAAGTACTCTCTGTTCTCAACCCGCCCGGAAGTGAACAAGTTTAGGGGTTTCAATCTTCGCAACAGCGGCAACCGTTTTGTTGGCGATTACATTGGTGATCCGGCCATGACATCTATTGTGGAAGGCTCCTCTGTGGATTATCAGCGTAGCCGCCAGGTGGTGGTATTCTATAATGGAGAATACTATGGCATCCATGACCTGCGCGAAAGATTAAACGAACATTTTGTGGAAACCAACTACGGCATTGACAACAATACTGTTGAAGTGATTAAGCAAAAGAAAGATGTTGTAACTCCGGTTGCTGGCGATGGTTCCTATTTCAATACACTTTTGGCATTTATTGGTATCAGTGACTTTAGCGGCTATAACAATGCGGCTTACGAACAAGTTAAGACATTGATGGATGTTGGTAATTATGCCGATTATATTGCCACTCAGTTCTATTTGCAAAATGCCGACTGGCCTAGCAACAATGTTCGTGCATGGCGTTCGCCGGGACAGCCTTTTAAATTCATGCTCTTTGATACAGACCAAAGTCTCGGTTGGCAATGGGTTAGCGATGATTTTAAAAGTAACACGAGTGGTATGTTTGCTTGGATGCGGAATGATCGTGGAGAAGGAAGGACGGGACCGGGATACTTTGCGAACGTCTATATAAAGCTTCGTGCAAATCCGGATTTCTCTCGTATGTTTGCGAATCATGGTGCTGTCATGATGAACGAGTATTTGACTTATGATCGTTTAGCTGCGTCTGTGGAAAAATTGAATGCTCAGATTCCTGATGCAGAAATTACAAGAGATATGCAAAGATTCCCGAGAAGCTACGGAAGCACTTTCTATTCAAATTACTCCGGTGGCTTTGATACTCGTGGCGCCCAGATTCTTAAAAATGCAGTGGGTAGAACGGAAGCCTTGCGCGAAGAATATCGTAAGGAGTTCGGCCTAGATTCCGATATCGAAGTGACTATTGCTGCTGAAGGATATGGGTCCGTGACTATTGATGGGATGAAATTGCCTCGTAGTAATTACACGGGAAAGTTCTTTGGTGGAAACGATATGCTTTTGGAAGCTGTTCCTGGTGTAGGAATTTTTAAGAGTTGGTCTGATGGCTCTACTGAAAATCCGCGTTTGGTTTCGCCCAAGGATGGCGACAAGTTTGTTGCAATTTTTAGATAACGACGGTTATTGAATTTCTAAAATTGGATTATGCCGAAACGTACAGGTGTTGCCGATCTTCCTTTGCACACGGGAACTGTTCCCCGCTGGCTCGCAGACCGTATGCGAGACTTGGGAAGATTGATTGCGGAATCCATTGTTGAAAATTATGGCAAGAAGGAATTCCTTGTACGTTTAAGTGACCCGCTATGGTTCCAATCTTTTGGTGCTGTGTTGGGAATGGATTGGCATTCCTCCGGAATCACCACCAGCGTGATGTATGCGCTGAAGCGTGGACTAAATCCTATTGCCAATGATCTCGGAATTTATGTGTGCGGTGGTCGAGGAAAATTCTCTCGTGAGACGCCTACGGAACTTTTACAGATAGGCGATAGAACCGGTGTGGACGGAAATTTTCTGTCGCGCACAAGCCGCCTCTGTGCCAAGGTAGACGGCACTGCTGTTCAAGATGGTTTTCAGCTTTATCAGCACAACTTTATTGTGACGGATGAAGGCGACTGGGCTGTGGTTCAGCAGGGCATGAATACGGATGCTCGCGCCGCGAGACGTTACCATTGGTGCTCTTCCAACTTGAGATCTTTTGTGGAAAATCCACACACTGCAATTGTGGGGGAGAACCGTGGGGAGATTTTAAATTTGACGGATCAGAATGCCCGCAGTACTCGCGGTTCGATTCTGGAATTGTCCCGCGAAAATCCTGATCGTGTGATGCGTGAGATTCGCCAGATTGTGCAGCCAAGCTCTTCTATCATCGTGTCGCCTCAGATGGACATGTTTGCGCCGGCAGATTCGTCGCACGATCTTGTGGGCAGTTCTGCGCAGGACTTGATTTTTAGCGTTGCCCGCGATCCTATTCTCGTAAATTCTAGTCGCGACTGCATTATGCCTGCTCGGCATGAAGTCCACGCAGAAGATGTGGATTTGAAGCGCCTTGGTGCTGTACTAGCAACGGCCTACGAATCGGATTCCAGTGATTTTGAAAGCTTGCTTTTGACTCCGGGACTTGGCCCCCGCACATTACAATCGTTGACCCTCGTCAGCGAAGTCATTAACGGAACGCCTTCCAGGTTCCGAGATCCTGCCCGTTATTCCTTTGCCCATGGCGGTAAAGACGGTCATCCGTTTCCTGTGCCTTGCAGAGTCTACGACGAGTCCATCCGCATTCTTGGGGACTCCATTGAAAAGGCAAAAATTGGTGACCGCGAAAAAATGGATTGCCTGAATCGCTTGCACGCTACTCAATTAGCAGTGGAACGAAACTGCGAACCGCTCGCCGATTTCGACAAGACCATTGAACATGAAAACGCCCACTCCAAGGAGTGGGGCGGCAAAACTGTCTAGCAATTTTTGAACTGCGCGGTTTGTGATAAGCGCGGCTTAAGCTTCTTTCTGGATGTTGATGCTGGCGAAGCATACGAGGCATCCGCCAATCAAGTTGCCAACGGTAATGACAGCAAGTCTTAAAAGGGTGTCGCCAAGGCCTGCTGCAGTAACGCCGTTCTTAAAGAAATTGAATGCGAAGTAGAACATGTCTGCAATGCAGTGTTCAAAACCGCAGAGGATAAATCCCATTACAGGAAGCACAACGATCAACGGGTTGGTGGTACGCTTGTAACCTTCGACTGCGATGAACATCAGCATGCCGCAGAATACGCCGAGGATCAAGAGACTGGGCAGACTGTCTGCGTACTTGACGCCAACCAGAGCGGAAGTGCTGATGGTGAGGCGTGTGGCAGCCACTGCGGCGGAACCGATGGTACAACCGATCAAGTTGCCGAGCCAAACTTTTCCAAGGTACTTCAGGTAATCCAAGGTGCGGTTGGTGGAAAGGTAGCCCACCTTGCCGGTGAACAAGTCGAACTTCAAAATGATAATGGTGTAGAGGCCGAGAGAGAACAGGAATGTGCCTGCAATCTTGTTGTCGACGGAAAGGAAGCTTACGCATCCTACACTAATCATTAAACCTGCAAGAATGGACTTGATCATGACCTAAATGTAAAAATAATTATGACAAATTAAAAGGGTGATATGGAAGCAGTGTACCTATTCTTTTTATATATTCAGGGTATGGTAGAAAAAGTATTTACAACTCCTAATGGAGGTATTCATTACTGGGTTTCGGAAGAGGTGCGCCCAGGTGCTCTCTCTCTGATTTTTTTACCGGGGTTAACGGCGGACCATCGATTGTTCGATAAACAAATTGAGTTTTTTGAATCTAGATACAATGTGTTTGTCTGGGATGCCCCGGGTCATGCATCTTCCTGGCCTTTCCACATGAATTTTCACTTGATGGATAAGGCGAATTGGCTGGAACAAATTCTGGCACACGAGCATCTTGAAAATCTCGTGTTTGTCGGACAGTCCATGGGCGGCTACGTTGCACAGACTTTTATGCAAATGTACCCGGATCGTTTAAAGGGCTTTGTGTCTGTGGACTCTTGCCCCATGCAGCGCAAGTATATTACCGGATTGGAACTTTTCCTCTTGAGATTTATGGAACCGGTTTATCGCTGGTATCCTTGGGCTAAACTTTTAAAGGCTGGCTCCGAGGGTGTTGCCACAACGGAATATGGCCGCAAGCTGATGCTCGATATGATGATGATCTACGATGGTAATCAGGACCGTTATGCAAAATTAGCTGGCCATGGCTATAGAATGTTGGCCGATGGTATCGCTGCTAATTTGCCTTACGAAATCCGCTGTCCAGCTTTGCTGATTTGCGGTGAAAAGGATGCCGCAGGTTCCGCCAAGCGTTATAACAAGGCTTGGCATAAAAAGACTGGAATTCCTTTGGAATGGATCAAGGGCGCGGGCCACAATTCCAATACCGATGCACCTGAAATTGTGAACAAATTAATTCAGAGCTTTGTGGACAGTTTGCAGTTGGATGATTTTGAGGAAGTGCAGTTCGCGGCAAGAGTCACGAAGAAATTTGAAGCAATATAGTGTGATGCTTTTTTATTCTCTTGGTTACACCATAAAGCAGCATTACCGAGTTTGATTATTTCAGGCATTTGAAGGTCTTTATGGCACGGACAGCGATCATGACGTTGTTGTTTGGCCTATAGGTTTTTTCTTTGTATATTAAATTTGTTCAAAAAAGAGACTTTATGACTTTTGATGAAGCGGTGAAATTACGCCATGCCGTGCGCCAGTACCTGCCCACAGAACTTTCCAAGGAACAGGTGGATGCCCTCCAGGCAAAGACTGCGGAATTGAATGAACGTTATGGTTTGCATCTTCAGCTGATTTTAAACGACGAGAAGGCCTTCGACAGCCGAATGGCTCACTATGGAAAATTTTCCGGTGTAAAAAACTTTTTTGCTCTGGTGGCTCAAAAGGAATGCGCCGAGGACGTGGGCCGCGCCTCCGCAGAAATTGTCTTGTTCGCCCAGACCTTGGGATTGAATTCCTGCATTGTGGGCATGACTTTCCAGAAGACAGAGAACTTCAAGGTTGCTGCGGGAGAAAAAGTTTTTGGTGCCATCGCCCTAGGTTACGGACAAACTAGCGGCGTGCAGCATCCTATGAAAACTCCGGAAAAAATTTCTCCGGATTATGGATCCGCTCCCGATTGGTTCAAGAAGGGAATTGACTATGTGCTTTTAGCCCCCACGGGATTGAACCAGTGCCGTGTGGAATTCCGCCTGAACAAGGACGAGTCTGTTTCAGCAAAACTGAAACTGGGATTAAGTACCAAGGTGGACTTGGGCATTACCAAGTACTTCTTTGAGCTGGGTGCCGAACGAAAAGTATTCTAAATTCCAAATCATGATCGCCTATGTTTATAAAGAACACAAGAAGTTTGAACTGGTAGAAAAGCCGAAGCCTGAATTGCAGGGGCCGAGGGATGCCATTGTCCGTGTGACCATGGGGAGCATCTGTACCAGTGACTTGCACATTAAGCATGGTTCTGTGCCCCGGGCGGTGCCGGGAATTACCGTAGGCCACGAGATGGTGGGCGTGGTGGAATCCGTCGGTGCCGATGTGAAGAACGTGAAGGCCGGCGACCGCGTGACGGTGAATGTGGAAACTTTTTGCGGGGAATGCTTTTTCTGCAAGAAGGGTTTCGTGAATAACTGCACCGACAAGAACGGCGGATGGGCTTTGGGCTGTCGCATTGATGGCGGGCAAACGGAATTTGTGCGGGTGCCTTTTGCAGATCAGGGCCTGAACAGGATTCCTGATTCTGTTAGCGACGAGCAGGCGCTTTTTGTAGGCGATGTGCTGGCTACAGGTTTCTGGGCCGCCCGCATTTCTGAAATCAAGACTGAGGATACGGTGCTGATTATTGGCGCTGGCCCTACAGGCATCTGCACGCTGCTCTGCGTCATGCTGAAAAATCCTGCAAAGATTATCGTCTGCGAAAAGGACGAAAAGCGCCGTGAATTTGTCCGCAAGCATTACCCGCAAGTCATGGTGACTACGCCGGAGGAATGCAGCGCTGTGGTGCAGCGGGAAAGCGCCCATGGCGGTGCCGACGTAGTTTTGGAAGTGGCAGGCACCGAAGAGACTTTCCGCATGGCCTGGGAAAACGCAAGGCCCAACGCCATCGTGACGGTGGTGGCCCTTTACGACAAGCCCATGACTTTGCCCCTGCCCGAAATGTACGGCAAGAATCTCACTTTCAAAACCGGCGGCGTTGATGCTAACGACTGCGCCGAAATCCTCTCCCTCATTGAGCAGAGTAAAATCAACACCACGCCTTTAATCACCCACAAGTTCCCGCTGGCTGAAATCGAGGAAGCCTACCGCATCTTCGAAAACAAACTGGACGGCGTGATTAAAGTGGCTATTGTGTAGATGTAATAATTTTTTAAAGGACGGTTTACCTAGAGTTCGCTTTAACGCAAGGTTTTTCGCCTGAAAATGTTTACGCCAGGGAACTATTTCCCCTTTTCCGACAGTTTTCATCGGCATTTTTCAAAAAAAACGTCTCGCCCCGCTTGACAAACAGAAAATTTCTTTTTAAATATGAATATATGAATAGGTATTCATATATCTACAAAACGAAAAGAGGATAATTATGGCAAAGAAAGAATCTACAAAGGCTACATGCAAATGTCACGACGATCATGAACATCATGAATGCCATTGCAGTCATTGCCATGATATGGAGCTGGCGGCAATGAACGTGCCCCTAGATACGCTTTTTGAACTTTCAGAATTCTTCAAGTTCTTTGGCGATACCACTCGAATCCGTATTCTCCAGATTCTTCTTGGCGGTGAAATTTCCGTGAATGACATTGCCGGCAAGCTGAACCTGGAACAGTCCGTGGTAAGTCACCAGTTGAGAATTCTCCGTACGGCGAACTTGATTAAGCCCCGCCGCGATGGCCGCAAGATGTTCTACTCTCTGGATGATGAACATATCGGATCCATCTTCAAAATTGGTCTGTCCCATATTCTCCATAAAAAGGAAGGAAGGTAAAGGAGAAAATTATGATGGAAATCGTATCGACTTTTGTTTCTGAATTTATAACTCTCTTTGCGGAAATGGCCCCGTTCCTGCTGCTCGGTTTTTTGCTGGCGGGTATTATTCACGTATGGCTTCCCCAGGCTTTGTATATTCCGAAAATTTCCAAGCCTACTTTTAAGTCTAGCTTGTGGGCCGCACTCTTTGGCGTTCCGCTTCCCATCTGCAGCTGTGGCGTGATTCCTACCGCTGTGGCTCTCCGCAGGGAAGGTGCCAGCAAGGGCGCCAGTGTTTCCTTCTTGATTTCTACTCCGGCGACGGGGGTGGATTCCATTTTGGCAACCTACTCTTTGCTGGGTTTGCCTTTCGCAATTTTGCGCCCCATTGCGGCCTTTGTTACGGCACTGTTTGGCGGCGTGGTGACGAACTTTGCAACGAAGGGTGAAAACGAAATTGCTGCAGACGCCAAGGCCGTTTGCGTTGATGAACACTGCGGCTGCGGTGGCCACGACCACGATCACGACCATTGCGAATGTGGCGACCATGATCACGATGATGACGACGGCGATCATTGCGGTTGTAAGGATGACCATTGCGGTTGCGGAAAAATTAAGTGCGGCTGTGGCGATGACGATTGCGAAGATCGCGAAATCCCCAAAACCATCAGCGGCAAGATTCTGGAAACCTTCCGTTATGGCTTAGTGGACATGGTTGCCAATGTAAGTAAGTGGCTCATGATTGGTCTTGTGCTGGGCGCATTGATTGCTGCATTCATTCCCAACGATTTCTTCTTGGCTCTCCGTGAATACCCGTTCCTCTGCATGATTGCCGTGTTGCTGTTGGCTATGCCTATGTACACTTGTGCTACGGGCTCCATTCCTCTGGCATTGGCATTGGTGGCAAAGGGAATTACTCCGGGCGCAGCACTTGTTTTGCTGATGGCTGGTCCTGCAACTAGTATCGCATCTATGATGGTTGTGGGTAAGGCTTTTGGCAAGCGCACCTTGGCCGCATACCTGATCACCATTGCTGGCGGCGCATTGTTCTTCGGCTGGGTGGTGGACACCTTCATGATGGACACTTTCCTCTCCGCAATGATCCCAGGCGGTATGTCTGAACATTGTGCCGGCGCAGAAGCCTTGGGCGTATTTGATTACGTGATGGCTGGCGTGCTCGCTCTGCTCATGATCTACACCAAACTCCCGAAGAAGAGCAAGATCCAAAAGGATTCTGAAACTTCCAAGGTGAAGGAATTCACTGTGAAGGGCATGAGCTGCAACCACTGCAAAATGTGTGTGGAAAAGGCTGCCGCCGCTCTCCCCGGAGTCATTCACGCTGAAGCCGATGTGGGCAAGAACCTCCTCACCATCGAAGGTACGGTGGACGAGGCGGAATTGAAGAAGGCCATTGAAGAAGCCGGCTTCGATTTCCTCGGCGCAAAGTGACGCTTACATATAAATTCAAAGAAAGGCTGGCCGAAAAAATGGTCAGCTTTTTTTTGTGGAAATGTTTACAATGAGAAACTGAAAAGCGCGAGATGGTATTGGGTGCGGCTATTTATTTTTATATTTTATTAACATGAATCGAAATGTGGTAGAAAATAAGCAGTTCGACGAAGAACGCTCCCTATACAACTTGAAGAATTCCGACGTGGTGTCCTGCGTTTTCGCAGGCCCCGCCGATGGTGAGTCTGTACTGAAGGAAGCCCGCGATATCAATGTCATTGACTGCAAATTTTCTCTGCGCTATCCCATGTGGCACGTCAAGAAATTCACCTTGGAAAAATCCTCCATGGATGAACTCACCCGCGCTGCCCTTTGGTATGCCGACGACGGTGTCATCAAGGACTGTGTTCTTGGCGGCATCAAGGCTGTCCGTGAATGCAACCGCATTTCTCTGGAAAACTGCAAAATTGTTTCCCAGGAATTCGGCTGGAAGAGTCAGGATATTTCCCTTGAAAATTCTGAAATCGAAGCGGAATATCTTTTCCTGGATTGCAAGAACATCTCCCTGAAAAATGTGCAGATGAAAGGCAAGTATTCTTTCCAGTACATCGAAAATCTCACCATCGAAGATTCTGTGCTGGATACAAAGGATGCCTTCTGGCATAGCAAAAACATTACGGTGAAAAATTCCGTAGTGAAGGGCGAATATCTCGCCTGGTTTTCCGAAAACTTGACTCTTGAAAACTGCAAGATTTCCGGAACCCAGCCCCTGTGCTATTGCAAGGGCTTGAAGCTCATCAACTGCACCATGGAAGGCGCGGATCTAGCCTTCGAATACTCCGATGTCGAAGCAGACGTGAAGGGCGATGTCATTTCCATCAAGAATCCGAAATCCGGAACCATCGTGGTGGACTCCGTCGGCGAAATCATCTGGGACGATCCGGTGATGCCCTGCAACGGTGTCGTCAAAACCAGATAAATTTTCTTATCGCACGAAATTCATGGGCTGCCAGGGTTCCTTGGCTTCCACTTCGGCGGTGCCTGTGGCGAACTTCTTCAGCATGAATGCCATGTTGTTTGCGAGGGTGCGCATGGTCTGCATGCCTTCCACGTCCTGTGCGGATTCGGCTTCGTTGCGGCCGTAGGCGATGTTCCAGTACTGGGAAGTAACGATAGGCATGTTCAGCATCTGGAAGGGCATTTGCAAAGTCTGGAAGGCGGCGGTTGCACCACCACGACGGCAGCAGCAAACAGCAGCGGCGGGCTTGCCCTGCATCAGGCTTCCGGCGGAATAAGCCATGCGCTGGATCAGGGAAAGTACGGAACCGTTGGGCTGTCCCCAGTAAACGGGGGAGCCTACAATCAGGGCGTCGCAGGTTTCCATCTTGGCGATGATTTCGTTGCAGATGTCTTCGTCAAAGGCGCAGCGGTTGTTGCCCTTGTTCTTGCAAACGTTGCAGGCGATGCATCCGCGGATGCCTTTGTTTCCAATCCACACGATTTCACTTTCGATACCGTTCTTGTTCAGCTGTTCCGCTGCCTGATTCAGAGCGGTAAAAGTGTTGCCGTTTTTACGGGGGCTACCGTTAATTAAAAGAACTTTCATGATTACTCCAATTGACTAAAAATATAATCAAATCAACCCGGCTGTGGGCGAGCCATTTGCATTCCGTGATTTCCATTTCTGTGAATGTGGCGTCAAAGGAGGAATCCTCTGGGCTGCAGGCGTAAATGCCGAACTGGATTTCGTCGGTGGCGCGGGCCATGTGGCAAATTCTCATTACATCGGCGGGAATCGCGGTGGTTGCCCAGTCGGAATAGCCCATGTTGGTGACGACGCTTCCTAAATGCTGGAAGGATTCGTTCTCGAATTCAATGGAAGCTTTCAGCCAGTTTTCACTATCCAAGTACTTAAGCAGAATTTGATTCCCGCGGCGATTACGCCCCAGGATGCAGCCGTTGTCTATGCATCAGAAGCGGATGTCTTGAACAAGGCCCTTTTCGGGTTTACTGCTGCACAGTGGCGTGAGGCGAATCCGATGTTAGACGGAAATGTTCGTGACCACGCTTCCATCAACCAGCTGATTTGTCTTTCCAATATGGAGTCGCTAAACTCCGTGCTGATTAACGAAGGCCTGCCGCAATCCGAACGCCTGCTGAAATAGAAGTGTTCGCGCAGTCATTTCAATTGCGAATACAGCATGTTGGCAACTGAACCTGGTTCAATATTCTGCGCAAATGGCAGCTCCATAAACAATACTTATGTCCGTTTACCTCGAAAATCATATATATTGCAATCAGGTTTTAGAGGTGTTTATGGACAAGAAGTTCTTAATTATGCCGGCGCTGGCTTTGTGTGCAGCGCAGGCATTCGGTTCAACATATTATGTTGCTGTTGACGGGAATGACGCTGCCGCAGGTTCAAAGGAAAAGCCTTTTACATCTTTAAAGAAGGCCAATACGGTGGTGGCTGCCGGTGATACGGTGTGGATCCGCGGCGGTGTCTATGATATGCGCGATACCTCCTATTGTGAACGCGCCAGAATGTCTGCAGGTGTTTTGTTGACTACCAGCGGCGAAAGTGACGACAAGCGAATCCATTATCTTGCCTACCCTGGGGAACGTCCGATTTTTGACGGCACAAATCTTCCCATCGGTCAGGCCCTGGATAAAACCACTTCGTCTACGGATCTGGAATACACGGCGGGCATCTTGATTTATGCAAGCTATTTGCACTTGAAGGGGATCGAGGTCCGCAATGTTCCCATGAAGCATAATTCCAATTCGGGTGTATATGTTACCCGATGCAAGCATGTGATTTTGGAGCAGATGGAAAGTCATCACAATGCGGGTCCGGGCTTCTTTGTGAATGAAGGCGGAAGGGGCCTTAACGGCGGTGGTCATCTGTTCTTGAACTGCGACGCCCACGATAATTATGACCCCACTGGCCGTCAGGGCGATGGTGAAAATGCCGACGGTTTTGGCGTGCATTACCAGTATGACGGCGACACCACGAAATTTTTCGGTTGTCGTTCCTGGTGGAACAGCGATGATGCCTACGACTTAATCAATCAGGAATTCCCTGTTGTCATAGAAAACAGCTACGCCATGGGAAGCGGCTATAGCGACTACGGTACAAAGATGCCGAAAAATGGAAATGGTTCCGGATTCAAGTTGGGCGAAAGTACATTTGGCGGTGGACATCATATCATTCGAAACAGCGTCGCCTGGAAGAATGAGACTTTCGGTTTTTATGCCAACTATACAGGTGCGGGAACTCAATGGATCAGCAATACGTCATTCCAGAATGGTCAACGGGCCTTCAACATGGCATCCACCACATTCGATGCTGAAGGAAGGCGCACGGCCGATGTAGCCGTATTGACAGGCGATAACGCCCATGTGCTGAAAAACAACATTGCGTTCCCTAATCTGAATTCCCAGGTTGGTGTGTGCTGGGTGAAAATCGATGACAGCGATGCTGGGCATGATGAAAATTGTGCCGCTGGCGAAAACAACACTTGGAACCTGAAGTTGGATTTGACGGAAGACGACTTTATGAGTATTGACGACCCCAGCATGACGGTGACGGGCGAAGACCTTTCCAAGATTCCTGGGATTTTGGGACCGCGAAATCCTGATGGAAGCGTTCCTAATGTGGACTTTTTGAAGTTGAAGGATGGTAGCCGCGCCATCGACAAGGGCGAAGATGTGGGGGCGGTATTTGCTGGCGCCGCACCGGATCTTGGGGCTTATGAATTCGGGCTTCCGTCTAGTAGTTCTGTGATTTCGAGTAGTTCTGTCGCGGATCCCGGTTCTTCCAGTTCTGCGGCTGAATCAAGCAGTTCCATTGGCAACACAACTTCTATCGTTGCGAATTTCGTCGGGTCTGCCGCACACGTTGGCATGGCTATGGTGTTTGACTTGCAGGGACGTTACCTGGGGACTTTGCAGGCAGAACAGCTTCGTGGTGGAAATGTAGTCGATGCTGTGCGCACTCAGTTCCGTACGCCTGGCGCATACCTGGTTCGCATCGGTCACGAAATCCAGAAAGTGAATGTGAAGTAATCGGGACTAAACCGGACTTAGCCGACCTGGTCCATGATCTTGTCGAAGTCGGTGGGTTTTTCGAAAAGCTTCTTCTTCAGCTTTTGCATTTTGGGAAGGTTGGTGGCAGTATCCAGGCTGCCGCATTTGAGGGCTTCTTCGTAAAGGGCGGTCTTGTAGGTGATTTTATCCAGCACTATCTGCAAGTTGGCCATTTCTTCTTCGATGGCGGCCTTGCGCTTGCGGAACATTTCTACGCGTTCGGCCAAGGTGGAATCGCCTATTTGGAACCACTTGATGTACTGTGCGATTTCCTTGATTTGCAAGCCCGAGGACTTGAGGCATTCAATCATGGTGAGCCAGCCCAAATCGGATTCAGTGTAAACGCGGAGACCAGAGCTGCTCTTGGTGACGAAGGGGAGGAGCCCTTCCTTTTCGTAGTAGCGCAGGGTGTGGGCGCTAAGTCCTGTTTTCTTTACAACTTCTCCGATAGAAAATCCCATGATGGTCCTGCCTTGTTTTTTTTGAAAAATAAAAAATAAATTTTCTACGGCAAGTCTTGACTTTGAGTCAACTCTAGATCTTATATTTAAGAGGCGTTTTTTAAAGGTTTTGAAAATTCCAGGTTTTTGAAAATGGATGAACTGCATCAGAAATTCGAGTTGTTGAAACGCCAGTTGAGAGGTCTCGGTAAGGTTGCCGTGGCTTATTCTGCCGGCGTGGATTCTACGTTTCTGTTGAAGGTGGCTCATGATGTGCTGGGAGAGAATGCGGTTGCCGTTACGATAAAGTCCAGGGTGGTTCCTGGCCGCGAAATTCAGGAGGCTCTGGATTTTTGCAAGGCAGAAGGCATTCTCCATTTGGTCCTGGATTTTAACGAGATGGATGTGGACGGCTTTCGGGAGAATCCTCCTGACCGTTGCTATGTGTGCAAGCGTTCGATTTTTAAGGCCATCATCGGGGCGGCCGCGGAGCATGGGATTCCTGCAGTTTGTGAAGGCTCCAATGTGGATGACCTTGGAGATTACCGCCCGGGATTGAAGGCGATTGCGGAACTGAACGTGAAGAGCCCGCTCCGTGAGGCGGGCCTCACCAAGGCAGGCATCCGCACGTTGTCCCGGGAACTTGGGCTCCCGACGGCGAGCAAGCCCTCGTTTGCCTGCCTTGCCAGCCGCATTCCTTACGGAGAACAAATTACGGAAGAAAAATTGCGGCTGGTGGAGCGGGCCGAGCAGTATCTGCAGGATTTGGGTTTTGTTCAATATCGAGTTCGTTGCCGTCTTGTTCCGCAAAAATCGCCTGCTGCAGAAACCTATATGGCTAGCATAGAAATCCTTCCGGACCAGTTCCCGCTTTTCTACAAAAATCAGGCTGAGATTCGTTCCTGTTTTACAAATCTTGGTTTCAAGGAAATTTCCTTGGATGAACGAGGCTACCGTACCGGAAGCTTGAACGAAGCCTTGGTGAAATAGAAATTTTTTGGCTCTTTTTTTCAAAAAAATTAAAAAGGGCTTGTCTTAGAGTTAACTCTAGGTGGTATATTTAGAACAAACAATATCTTCGCACGTCGAAAAAGAGGAGTACTTATGTGCTGTTTTATCGCCCCCATGGCAGAAGCCATCGTTACCACCGTCACCACCATCGTTTTGGAACAGACCGACAAGTCTG
>JAKSIC010000035.1 GCA_024399015.1 Fibrobacter sp. | reverse complement strand
CCTAGAATCTGATGTTGGAACAAACTATTTTTGCGAAAAACCCTTGACACTACCTCCACCTGCCGCCCTACAAAAGCAAATCCTTTCCCCAACTCCAGCAAAAATCGCATAATGTTTTGCTCCAGGCCAGACTCGAGATTCCGTTCCTTCAACTTCTGCTCCGCAGGAATAAAGTCAAAGGTATAAGATTCCTTCAATATTTCGCTGACATCAAGACGCTCTGTTTCAGGGATGGTCAAATCGAAGTTATTAACGGACTTCCCAAGGCTTAGATATAAACCGGTTTCCATTTGATGAACTAAAACGGCACGGCTCCAGTTATTTTCAATGGTCTTATTGATGTAGAACAAGGCTTCGTCAACACCTTGGCACTTGGTGATGATTTCCGTATGGTGTCGCCAAAGAATCATTGCGAAACTTTGGGGCATTTCTAAAACTGCACCAACTTGGTGCATTTTTGCAGAATAGAACAGGAACCATTTTTTCATATTCCATAAATTTGTGGTCGAAAAACCCTTCGCTTCAGGGAATTCAGCTTTCAAATCAAGGGAAATCTGGTTTACGACGCCTGCGCCCCACTTTTCCTCGGCCTTCTGCTTTACAAGATCCTGGGCAAGACTCCAGTAGAATTCCAGCATGCCGCTATTTACGCGAATGGCGGTCTGAATTTGAGCATTGCGGAATCGTTGTTTCAAATCGGCAATCCACTTACTGTAGGACTTGTCCATCTTGGAAGAACTACGGATGATTTTATTTTTCATGATGCACCTCATGTTTAGCGTTTAATTGAGGCGTCATTGCGAATCCGGAAGGTCGGATAAAAACAAGACGCACCTAGCCATTCAATGACTGGGTGCGTCGGGATGTAATGTAGATAAAGTTGTGTTTTTGTCTAGGGGTTTAAGAAAATTTTACATTTTGATGGCCCACAAGATTTTTAAAAAATTAGGCTATGTTCTATTAGAGTGTAGGACTGCCATTTTATGTTGAATTTGCTGAAAAAATACTAAAAAATGGTCTAACCCAACAAAAATTAGGTTAGACCAAGTATCTAAGATACAGTTTTTAGGTAGGTAAATCTCAGTTTCTAATAGGGTGTGTTTTTTAGATAGTTATATTACATCTACACATTGAAAGAACATAGCCTTTCTCAAAGTAAATAATGAACTTGAGGACTCTCTACTTAAAAAAAGGGGCAAAATGAAAAATCAACTGTTTTTTTTCTTAATCATGGTTGTTATGAACTTGTTTACGGTGAATGCTCATGCTCAAGAAGAAGTAGAAAGAGTGCCTTATGTGAATGATAATGGCGAATCGAAAGTGCGCTCGTCATCTACTTCGACTGTTGTAACAAGCGATATGACTGAGTGGAAAAAACGTGACAACGGAAAAGCTCATTGGTTTTACGTGCGAGACGATGTTGAAATTTCGGAACGTATCACCGTAACAGACACGGTTTGTTTGATATTGGGTAATGGCGCAACGCTGAATGCTAGCAAGGGAATTACGGTTAGTGAAGGAGCTGATTTTAAAATATTTGCCCAGTCGACGGATGAAGCGACAATGGGCAAACTCATCGCTACAGCAGAATCGCGATACAACGCGGGTATTGGCGGCAGCAAAGGTTCAAAAGCAGGAGAAATTACCATTAATGGCGGAAATATCACTGCTATAGGTTATGATGGCGCAGGAATTGGATCTGGATATAAAGGAACGGTAGGAACAATCACCATTAATGATGGCGTGATTGATGCAAAAGACAATTATTATGGAGCGGGATATGGCGCAGGAATTGGAGGTGGTCGTTATGGAAGCGCTAGTGTCATAGATATAAAAGGTGGTGTTATACAAGCCAAGGGAATAGGAATGGCGACCACTAGCTACGGTAACCCCACTTGCGGAAATATCAATATCTACGATGGTGTGAAGAGGATAATTGTTACAAGTAAGGACGATGGAAAAGGACTGGCAAGTTCAAGTGCGGTCACATTCTACAGCGGTAGTAGCGCAGTCGAAGGCGATGAAAAAGATGCTGTATTCTATGATGTAGAAAAAGGCGGTGGAAGAGAAATTCGTTCTATTGCAAAGAATCACTTGGTTACGATAGCTGATGTTGCGAAAGCTAGCGTAGGCTCTGTCGCGTATGCATATGCAGGCGAATTGGTCACGTTGACTTTGGGCACTGCGGCCAATGAATCTTCTTTAACGGTAAGTGACGGAACAAACAACCTTGAACTGACTGGTGCTGGCGATGGCAAGTACACGTTTGTAATGCCTGAAGGTGATGTAACTGTAACTGCAGATGTTTTACAGACGTACTCCATCTCCCTGCCTACCGGTATGAAAATCATTGGTTCGTCAATTGCTGCTGATGGTAACGGAACGTATATGACAGGGACGAAGGTTGAGTTCAAACCGAGTTTCCCATATTCTGCATCAAATGTGTCGGATGGTGTTAATACATTGACAGCAACAGATGGTGTGTATAGTGTCGTTGTGGATGGTTCGGACATTACGATTACAGCTGACGTGCAACGTGATGAAATCATTGATTTGACTCGGGCACCAGGTGCATTCGCTGCTATCAATGGAGATGTTTTGTCGGGCTCAACTAGCTATACGGTTCATATTGCCGATGGTGCAACAATAACCCTTTCTGGTGCGATAATTAACGGCGGCATTGTCTGCGACGGTTCTGCTACGATTATTCTTGAAAGAGAAAATACTGTGAAGGGCGCAACGAATATGGCTGGTATCCAGGTTGGTGGTGAAGGAACAACCCTTACGATTAAGGGTAACGGTTCTTTGACGGCAACGGGTTATAGCCAATCAGCGGGTATTGGTTTAAGTCGTGCTTGGAATCTTGATTATGATGTTGTTGGTGGGGATGTTGTTATTGAAGGCGGAAATATCACCGCCCAGGGTGGTAGCTATGGCGCAGGTATTGGTACTGGTATATTGCAAGGTAGTGGCAGGAAAGTAACTCTTGGTAATATCACCATCAAAGGAGGAACTGTAAAGGCTATTGACGGTAAAGCCCCGAATGGAGATAAAGTTGCTAACGGCATAGGAACAGGAGATGCTTATCCTGGCTGCACAAATGAAGTTGGCGAAATTACAATCTACGATGATATTGTTGTAGTTGATGCGTCAAGCATTAGTAAGGATGTTACCTATATGCATGGAGAGACTGACGTGACAGACAGTAAGGAAGAGTACTTCACTGTCAATAAAAATGATGATCGCATGGCCATTGCGCAGAAGCTCACAATTGGTGATGTAGAAGACCGAACTTATACTGGTGAAGCTTTCACACCGAAACCACCGGTATCATTAGGTTCCAGCGTCCTTACTGAAGGGCTGGATTTCGAATATTCCTATGAGAATAATGTAAATGTTGGGAATGTTGACGATAAACCCACCGTAACAGTAACCTTCAAGGGTGATTACGAAGGTTTAGGAACCGTCTCCAAGACCTTCAATATCACAAAGGGTACTCCTGAGGTGATTTCCAACCCGACTCCCAACGAAGAGGGTTATGCAGGAAAGTGCCTTGCCCTCGTCAACCCCGGCACCACGAACTTTGGCAAACTGCTCTACAGAACACTCGAAGAAGAATCGTTCTCGGAAACCATCCCCTGTGTAGATAAAACCGGCGACTATCTCGTGTACTACATGGTTGAGGAAGGTGAAAACTGGGAAAAATATGTTCCCCCAGAGCCAATTCTCGTTACTGTGGAACTTGCAAAGTTCAAGGTCACCTTCGTAGATGATGAGGGTGACGAAATCATCTCTCGTGAATACGAGTATGGCACTCCGGCTGAAGGCGTTGACTTGCCACCAGAAAATCCAGAAAAGGCTGACGATGAAATGTATGCCTACACCTTTGCTGGCTGGAGTCCTGAAATTCAGGATGTGACTGGTGCTAAGACATATCGTCCAATCTACGGTAAAACCCGTATCGGTTTCGGCTCTGCCACTATCGCTGCGGATGGCTCTTGGGCAATTATCGACGGAAAGTCCAGTAAAAAAATTGATGCCGATCTTGATGCCGTCGAGATTACTGGAGATGTGACTCTCAATCGTGAATTTGTGGCGGAAAAGCCTTCCACCATCGTGCTGCCCTTTGATACGCATATAGACAATGTTCCCGGATTCACCTTCTATTCGTTCAAGGGTGTTGTAAAGGAAAACGGCGTCTGGAAGAAGGTTGTCTTCGACGAAGTTGACAAAGAAGGTGATGGACACATTTATGCGAATACCCCCTACATTGTTGTTGCCAAAGAAGATGTGGGCGGCCTAATTGTGGAAAACGGTGTGGTATTTGATTTAAACAGTGTACGTCCGATGTCCAGCGAGGATGGTATTTGGCAGTTTGTGGGCACATACGATTTCAAGGTCTGGAACGAAGGTGATCGTGATATTGGCAGGTCATACGGTTTTGCTGCTGAGGAACGTGATGGTGCACGTATCGGACAGTTTGTAATGCTTGGAAGCAACGCCTACGCATATCCCATGCGCGCCTACCTGTATTATGCAGGGGGTAACTCTGGAGAATCTCGCAGTATGGCTCCCGCACTGTTCAAGGCGGCTCCAGCCGTCGCAAGTATCGATGAACTCCCTGAATCCATGGATGTGGTCATCAGGGGCGAAGAGGGAACAACCGTCATCGGAACCATCAACACCCGCACCGGTGAGTTCCGCTCCGTAGACAATCGCTGGTTCGACCTGAACGGTCGTTACCTCGGCAACAAAAAGCCCTCCGTCAAAGGAACCTACTACAATAATGGAAAGAAAGTCATTGTCAAGTAAAAAGGGGAACGATATGCAGAAGAAAGAATACAAGGCTCCGAAAATGAAGGAAATCAAGCTCAAGGCCCGTGCTAGCTTGTTGTCGGGAAGCAGCAGCGATGGTTATTACCATGGAGGAATTTCCTATAACGGTATGTCTGATCCCGTAGAAAAACCTGAAGTATAAAACGAAAGTCCTTCCGACCAAAATCGGAGGGACTTTTTTATACTTTAGAGCGAAGAATTGATTTATGGATTTTTCCAGATACGATAATTTTTTCCTTCTGTTGCGTATTGCCCTTGGGTGTCCGGGGGCAAGTGCTGGTGCGTTTCCGCAGCTGTCTGCGGAAGAGTGGGAACGCATTTACAACGAGGCGGACCGGCAGACTCTTCTGGGGCTTGCGTTTGACGGGGTGATGATGTTGCCTCAGGAGCTGCGCCCTCCCATGGAACTGATGTTCCAGTGGGCCAGCGAAGCGGAATCCTTTAGTGGCCTGAACAAGATTTTGAATGAGGAAGCCGCAAAGCTCACCGATTTTTTCAAGGGGCATGGTAGAAGTTGCGCCGTTCTGAAGGGCCAGGCCAATGCACGCCTTTACCCGAATCCGCTTTGCAGGCAGCCGGGTGACATCGACATCTGGGTTTCCGGCGGGAAAAAGAGCGTTGTGGGTTTGCTGCGGGAAACTGGAATGCAGGAATCACTGAAGGCTTCGCCGCACCACACCCACATGAAAAATGACCGTGGAATTGATGTGGAGGTGCATTTTCGCACGTCTTCGGGCAACTTCAATCCTTTTACGACAAGGCGGCTGCTGAAATATCTGGACAGTGAAATCCTGAACTCGGTAGAGGTTCCCGAAGGTTTCTGCGCCCATTCCACGAAGTTTGCGTTAGCCATGCAGCTGTCGCACATCAATCGCCATTTTATACGCAGCGGAGTAGGGCTCCGGCAGATTGTTGATTATTACGTGCTGCTTAGGCATTCCAGCGAAAGCGATCGTAGCGAACTGATGGCGAACTTGGACCGCTTTGGATTGCGGAAAATTGCGGGGGCCCTCATGTGGCTGCTTCGTGAATCGCTTGGTCTTGATGGTAGTCTGATGCTCTGCAAGCCCGACGAATTCCGCGGGAGGTGGCTCCTGCGGGAAATCCTGAAGGGCGGCAACTTTGGTCGCCATGTAGGTGGCGATCGCCTCAAGTTGCTCTATTGGTGGTTTGGCAAGCGCAAGAAATCCCTAAGTTACTGGCGTTTTGATTTGGCGGAAACCTTCTGGGCGGAAGTTGATTACTTGGAAAATGTCGTGAAAAGAACTTCGGTTCGAATTCGTTTGCGCAAGCTTTCCCTTAGGGATGTGAAGTTCTGATAATGCTTTTCGCGTTAGGGCTGCAACCACTTAGAGCTTTGCTCTTAGTGGGCCATGGTCCCCTTTAGGGGACCCCGCAGCCCGTATGGGGTCGGACGCGAAGCGGCTGAACGACAAAAAGACCGAACTGGATTTTTCCAGTTCGGTCTTTTTATAGCGCAAGAGGGCCGGCCCGTAAGGGCAACGCCCATTACTTCACGATATGTCTATGATACTCCTGCAGCGAGCAGACTTCAAATCTACCGTAGTCGTGCTTGTCCATGAGGCCTTCGACGGTGGAGGTGAGGGCGGCGATGGTGGTGGTGATAGGCACGCCGCTGACCACTGCCTTGCTGCGCATCTGGATTTCATCGACCATGGCTTCGGCGCCGGTCTCGCTGGTGTTCACGATCCACTGGACTTCCTTGTCGTGGATGAGGTCCAGCAGGTTCGGGCGGCCACGGGAAATGCGGAATACGGCGCGGGTCTTGATGCCTTCGTTGTAGAGCATGGTGGAGGTGCCGCGGGTGGCGTAGAGGCCGTAGCCCAGTTCCACCAGCTGACGGATCAGGGGCACTGCGCGGGCCTTGTCCTCGTCCTTGAGGGAGACGAAGATGTTGCCCTGGCCCGGGATGCGGTTGCCGGAGGCCAGCTGGCTCTTGAGGTAGGCGAGGCCGCGGTCGCGATCCAGGCTCATGACTTCGCCGGTGGACTTCATTTCCGGGGAGAGGGTCACGTCAACGCCCGGGAACTTCACGAAGGGGAACACGGCTTCCTTCACGCTCACGTACGGAACATGGACTTCTTCGGTGAAGCCGATTTCTTCGAGGGTTTCGCCCAGCATGCAGCGGCTTGCGTAGCTTGCCAGAGGCACGCCGATGGACTTGGAAACGAAGGGCACGGTGCGGGAGGCGCGGGGGTTCACTTCAATCATGTAGAGTGGCCCGCTTTGCGGGCAACTTCCTCGCTCGTCAAATGAAAAAATGCAAGCATTTTTTCGCTTGACTCGCTTCGTCGTTTTCGCCATCCTTGACGGCGAGCTGCATGTTCATGAATGCTTCTTATAAGGGCGTTCCCCACGCGTTGCGTGGGTCGGGCTATATTTTAACGCGTTCCGATCGGCCCTTACGGACCGCCCGCAACGCTGTTAAAACGGAGCCTCGCTACGCGAGTCTCCGCCCATACGGGTAACTATCCCTAACGCAATGAATCATTCTTTGACTTCAAGTTCGTATGCGAAGTCTTTCAACTCTGGTACCTGCGAAATGCAGAAAATCCTTCTTTGATCGGAACTTACAAAGTACTTGTAAGGACGTTCAACTTGTTTTAGAAAATCAGAAAGAACTGCGTTATTATGTTCGTCTTCCTCGGTGAAATCAAAGATTTTTTTGTTTGTGAAGACGAGTATTTCTTCTAGTCCTTCTAAATCATTCCCCGAAAAAGAGCATCTGCTTTCGGATGGCTTGTATACGGCGTTCGCTTCGTTCTCTCCAAATTTAAAGCTATATACTCGCTTGCATTCTGGACAGTACCAGAAATCGAAGTTTGAATACCTGTAATTGTATTCAAAATCCAAAAATTTCATTGTTGGATTTTTTTTCAATATCTCATTAACAACACTTTGGGCGTACACACAAAGTGTGTCTGATGAATCGTCGCTAACATTGCTCAATGTGTTTCCGCACTTACAACCGACTTTTGCCATAGTAAACTCCTTAGTTAAAATCTAATTTTGTTTTGTCGTTAAACCAAATCTCAACCGGTCCTTTGACCCAACCTTTGCGTTTTGCCTCTTCATAACCTTCCTTTGCAAAATTAATGCTTTGAGGAGTTTGTGTCATTTTTTCAAGGTAGATGGCTACCGAACCAGAATCTCCTGTACTTTGGATTTGCTTAAAGGCATCACCGATATTTGTTGCCAATTTACTTGGATTTGAACTTGTGACTTTTTTGACTTCAATGTTTTTGACAAAGTTTTGATCGTCGCTGGTCTTGATTGTCAAATCGTAGGTTTTTGTGCCCTCGTGTCTTTGTCGGAAAACACTTTCGTATCCTTGATCTATATAGCGTTCTGCAACGATTTTTGCACCTGGATCAGTTACCTTAAAACCACCTGAATCTTTATACCAAATTTGTTTTTCCGTATAACCTCCGCGTCCTCTACCCATTCTTCACCTCCCATTTGCTTTGTGCGTACGGTTTTATAACGCGAATCTTAATAGGGAATACTTTCTTCCATCTTTCTGGAAATCTACCATAGATGATGATTTCTGTTGGATGTTTCTCTCTGATTAATCGGTGCATTCCATTTAATAAAGATTGTTTGCAAACGTAAGATCGTAGACAACCTTGCGTTGTTAACGCGACCGCACTATTTTCGGGAATGCCATCTAGGGCCCAGGTTAAACTTAGCTCGTCAGCCCAGCTAACGTTGGGAATGACTTTGATTCCCTTTGTATGCAGCCAATTTGCCAAAATTCTATTTCTCCAGCAATTCCATAATTGCTGAGGCATATACATGTCCATGAACATAC
Organism: Fibrobacter sp.; assembly: GCA_024399015.1. Classification (GTDB taxonomy): domain Bacteria; phylum Fibrobacterota; class Fibrobacteria; order Fibrobacterales; family Fibrobacteraceae; genus Fibrobacter. Next base: position 13,092 of record JAKSIC010000035.1, on the reverse strand, counting down.
TGAAATCGGGGGAAATCACTCCATCGCATCGCTTGAACAACTTCAAGTACTTGTATGGATTGTTCCACACTCGTTCGAACAATCGGTCTTGGATGAAAAAGTGGACCCAGCATCCGCGTAAATTTTTCATTCCTTGTGCGATGTTAAATGGTACTAGAGTGATTTCTTCTGGTGCTTGACACCCCGCTAATTTGGGAAGTTCAAAGATTCCGGTTGCATTTACGTTCTTTTGTAAATTTCCGTGAAACACGTCTTTCCACGGAGATTTATTACGTATTTTCTGGGGCGGACGGTAATCGAATAGGTCTGCCTGTAGGAAACCGTTTGTTGAATTAGATTTTCTTGATGTTATAGAATAACAGGATGTTGCCATAGCAATTCCTTTATGGGTTGTGCCCTAAAATGGGGCGGTTGTGTATAAACCCGTTCAAAAATTGCTATCTTAATGAAACCGATTTCTCGACAGCAATGTTTGAGACGGCGCCGTGGTTCTGTTCCAGCAGAATCACGGTGTTTTTTTTTAGAAAGGTAAATCTTCTTCGTCTTTTGGTGGATTTAGATATGAGTCAATGATGGTTCTGACATTGCGAGTGATTTTTACTTGATGACTTGCTTTAGAAGCCTCCTTAAAAACATTGTCAATTATTGAGTATAGTGCGTCTTCGGGGAACGCTCTGACCATTGCGTCGCATTCCCTTTTTTGATTGTCGGACATGTAGACTTCGTACCCAGCCTCGTCTCCAAAGAATCCGTCTTCAATTGTTTTTACGATATAAAGGAGATGATCGTTTATTGCTGAATAGACGCATCCGCTGCCTAGCCTTGCTTTGGGATTGAATTTGGATTCAAATGCGACGCCAACATAGTCCAAATTGTCGTATTGGGCAATTACAAACGGGCTTGGGTACTTTCCAGGATATTGCTGTAGCATTTCTTCAGTTTCATAATTCCAGGACCTACTCCCTTCTTGGGTTTCTTGAAAGATATGCTCAAAAAAATGGTCCAGGTATGTTTCGTTTGGTGTCAAATTTTGATAATCTATTTCTAAAAGAGAATCAACAGAAACATCCAATTTGGATGACGCCAAAACGATAAGATCCATCAAGGAAGACGACGCGCTCCCGTCCTCTGTTTTTGACATTCGAGATAAGTAACCGGAACTCACTTGAGCTTCTGTTTCGAGTTCCCCAATTTTAACGCCTTTTTGTGTTGCAAGAAAGCGTATGTTTTTAGCCAAAAGAGGTTTGTTGAATTTTTTCATATTACTTGAAATAATATACAACTATTTGAAGAAATTGTCAATACTTAAGCGTAGTTTTCAAATTTGTAGCGACATTTGAAGGCGTTTTGGTGGTTTGAAACGTTGGAGAACTGGCTTGAAAAACGCCTTTTTCACAAAAAATACCTATATTCCCTAATACATAGCTCCTGAAAGTATCCAATGGCCTTGAGTCTGCGGAGCTCTTTCTTGAGCGTCCGTTTTATTGAGTTATTTGCTCTAGTCTCTGTTTCGAAATCGGCAAAATTTCACGTGTACGAGAATAGGGTAAACTGCTCACGTCCCGATTGGGGCGTGGGTCGTTTGCGTATATTGGTACACAAGGCTTTGCCGAGCCTCGAAACACGATATGCGATGTTGCGACTCCACGCCTTTTTTGTGAAATGACGCCACCTCGAGAGATTATTGCAATGCGTCTCAAAACGAGGTATTTAGATGGCGGCAAACGCAATTAGATATATGGGGCTTGAAACTCTCTATGGCGAAAAAAACTTTAAGCCAAACGAGAGTCAAAAAAAAGCAATTGAAACGATGGAAGGTCCACTGCTTCTTACTGCAGGACCCGGTTCTGGAAAGACTCGTGTGCTCTTGTGGCGCTGCGTCAATTTAATTGTATTTCAGGAAGTTCCCCCTGAAGAAATTTTTCTAGCCACCTTTACAGAAAAAGCCGCTCATCAATTAAAGCAGGGCCTGCAAGGCTTGCTTTCTATTGCAAGTACTTTTACCCATAAACCCTACGATATTGCAGAAATGTATGTAGGTACGCTTCATTCGTTATGTCAAAAATTGTTGACTGACAGACGTTTTCGCGAGCATGGATTACGCAGTCGCCGTCCGTTAATTTTAGACGATCTTGGGCAATTCCTGTTTGTTCGGGATCATTTTTACGACTTGATTGCAGATGCAAATTTTGGATACGACGATATTCGGTGCGCATATAGTGAAATCAACGAGTGGTTTGGTACTAAAACATCATCGCGAACTACTGCAGTAAGTAATTGCATTTCTTTCTTCAACCGTATGGGAGAGGAAGATTTTATTTCAGAAGACTTCATTGCCGACGGTGGCGATGAAACCTTGGCTCGTCTATTTCGCATGACTCTTCGCTATAGAGAAATGCTTCGCGAGGATGGCGTAGACCGTGTTGATTTTTCAACCCTCCAGCAACGAGCGTATGAATACATTTGCCAAAAGAACGATGCAGGTCGAATTTTTAAACATGTGATCGTAGATGAATACCAAGATACCAATACAATTCAACAGAAAATCTACCTAAAACTTGCAGAAGGGACGAAGAACATTTGCGTTGTTGGTGATGATGACCAAGCTCTTTATCGTTTCCGTGGAGCCACGGTCGAAAACCTTGTAGACTTCGAAAATATCTGCGAAAACGAAATTGGTGTTCGGCCAACCCGTATTGACTTGAATATCAATTATCGTTCTCGTAAAGAAATTGTAGATACATATACCAAGTTTATTGATTTGGTAAATTGGCAAAATCCTGTAAATAAGAAACAATTCTTTAGAATTCAAAATAAGAATATTGTGGCAAACAGCAAGGATGCAAAAAATGCCGTTGTTGTAGAGTCTGGAGATAAAGACGTTGTCGCGAAAAAGGTTGTTGCATTTGTGAAAATTTTGAAGGAGTCTGGAAAAATTGCCGATTACAATCAGTGCGCATTCTTGTTCCCCACCATTCGCGGCAGTTCTAGTGGTTCGATGGCTCCGAAGGTAAAGGCCTTTGCCGATGCATTTGATGAAGCCGGGATCAAGTATTATGCGCCTCGCGCAAAGAATTTCCTGTACACAGAAGAATCCTTGGTTGTTTTCGGCCTTTTTGCAAAAATCTTTAATTATAAGTCTGGTGAAGCTGCTTTTGGTGGCATGAAAGATTATTATGCCTGGGTTGATCGTGCCCTGGAGACTGCTGACGACGTAATCAACCAAGACAACCTTCTAAAAAAGTTCATTGCAGAGATTCAGCTAAATATTGAAGATAGTAAGAAGAACTATAAGTTGCTGACAGATTTCTGCGAAAAGAATTCCATTGAATTACAATCTGATTTGAACCTAAATATTCTTAAGCGGCTTGCAGCAATTCCGACCCTTTCTGAGCAGGTTCGTCGCGTTCTTGCTGGGCAAGGCATGAATAGTTTTGTTGCTCGACGAATCAAAGATGGCCGGCCGCTTCATGTTAATTACGCACTAGCTCGATCAACAGCAATGGATTGGACCCTGCTCGACTTGTTCTACCAATTGAATTGCTTTGATTATTTTTCTGAAAAATATCAGATTGCTGAGCATGGTGGAGAAGACTCTGGTTTGTACAATCTGGGTATGCTTACCAAAAATATCGCCCAATATAATGAAACTGAGAATCCTATTATATCGGGAGGAACATTTGCAAACGATAAAATTCGCAAGAGCTTCTTTGGCTCCTATTTGTATTCGTTATTTCGCTTGAATGAAACGGAATATGAAGATACGGAGGATCCGTTCCCAAAAGGATGCGTGCCCTTTCTAACAGTACACCAATCCAAAGGGTTGGAATTTCCTGTTGTGGTTTTGGGTTCCATGAGTCATCGAAGCAAAAGTGCTCGCCATTTAGATGTTGTTGTTCGCGGAATGCAGCAGGAACTTGACAAGATGCCTACGGTTTGTGAGCCCTTAGATAGTATGGATGATTATGACACCATGCGAATGTTCTACGTGGCGCTTTCTCGTGCAAAAAACTTGTTGATTCTTCCTCAATTTAAGGGTAAAGGACAATCAACATATAAACCTTTCAAGGACCTACTAGAAGAAAACTCTTTCTCTGATATCGAGTGTTTTGATTGCTCAGCGATTCCCGAGTCGGAAGACCATTCTGAAGATTTAACCCATGTATATACCTATACGGCAGATTATCTGCCGTATAATAATTGCCCTCGCAATTATATGGTATTTCATAAATACGGCTTTGTTCCAAGCCGTAGCCAGACAATGTTCTTTGGCTCTTTGGTTCATCAAACTGTAGAGGATTTGCAAAACTATGTCATGGAGGCTCGCTAATGGACGAACAAATACTTCGTGATATGTTTGAAGATAATTTTCGTTATTTGCGTGAAAATGCAGGACATACTATTAACGAAAATATGAAGCAGAATGCCTATAAGCAGGTACTTTGCTATTACCGAAAAAATAAGGCTATTATAGATCAAATTACACGAGCTGAGGTAAAACTTTCTCTTCCAGAACAACAAACGCCAAATCAGAAAATTCCTTATACCATTGAAGGCGTGGTAGATATTGTTCGTGAAGGCGATGAAACTTGGCTGTATGATTTGAAAACTCACGATCCAGAACGAATCCAGGCTGAACCGGAAAAGTATAAAGAACAGCTAAATGTGTATGCTCATATTTGGAAGGGACTGCAAAAAAATGAACTGGATGGAACTGCAATTATCGCCACTCCAATTCCAAATTCCTTGAAAAAAGCTTTGGATGCAAATGATGAATCTAAAATCCAGAAGGAGTTTGATAAATGGGAACCTGTAATTCCCTTTGGCTATAATGAAGATGAAGTGGCTGAAATGATTGAACGTTTTGGAAAAACGGTAGAACACATAGAAAACGCAGATTTTGCTCCCACATCTGTAGAAAAACTTCAATCAAAAATGCCCGGAATGAAATCCAATTTTGCAACACATGTATGCCGTAACTGCGACGTTCGTTATTCATGCTCTAGCTACACTGAGTACTTGAAAAATAGTCGCAGCGCGACACGTAGCAACATGCTCAAGTATATGGGTGGAAATCCCGAAGAAAATGAAGAATTTATTGAAGGAAATCTGAACGAGGATTAACCAATGAAAAACCGAAACTCTTTTGTAGAAAGTACTACTCCCCGCGATGAACGACTGGAAACATTGAAACAATTGTACCCAGAATTGATCCGGGATAATCGTTTGGATATTCAGGCGCTGAAGGACCTTGTCGGTGATGAATCCTTTGATGAAAGCGAAGTCGGTTATAGTCTTTATTGGCCGGGCAAACGTGAGGCAAAGAAATTAGGTCGTAAGGAAGCGGAAGGTACATTGGAACCCGTTCTTGGCGATGGCAAGAACGAAGATTCTACAAATAATATCTATATAGAAGGCGATAATCTTGAAGTTCTTCGTTGCCTTAAAAAAAGTTATGCCAGTCGTGTAAAGATGATTTACATTGATCCCCCGTACAACACGGGAAAAGACTTTATTTATCCAGATAATTATACTGAACCTGTGGATGAATACTTGAAGTTTACAGGTCAGGTAGATGGTGCTGGAAACTCTCTTGTATCAAATCCTAAAAGCAGTGGCGCGTATCATCGTAAGTGGTTGGATATGATGTTGCCTCGTTTGCAGCTTGCCCGAGAATTGCTGACTGATGATGGCGTGATTTTCATTAGCATCGACGATAATGAACAGGCAAATCTAAAGCTGCTTTGTGATGAAGTTTTTGGTGAAGAAAATTTTGCGGCAGATTTGATATGGAATAAACAGCATTCCCAACAACAGGGCCTATTTAAACGTTATCACGAACATGTATTGCTTTATCTAAGAAATTTTGAATCTGTGGGAAATATTTCTGGTGGGGATGGCATTATTGAAGCAGGTGCGCAAAAGAAAATTTCTAAAGCAAACCCAGCAAGTGAATTCACTTTTCCTGTGGGAGTTCGTTTTGATGCTCCAAATGGAACAATCATTGAAGGAACTTATGGCGATAGTGAAAAAAGTACAATTACAAAAGGTCGTCTAATTTGCAAAGATGGCAAAACCGCTGAGGAAGTCACAATTTCAGCTGGATGGACGCAAAAAAATCAAATGAAATCCTTCTTTGCTGGCGAAAAAGTTTTAGATTCAAAGGGACAACTTGTTCTTGAGTTTTTTTTCAATTCGGCAGGAAAAATTAAGTGTACAAAAGAACGGTCTCAATTAACACCGCCTACAGTTTTACCCCAATATGGAATGGTTAGTGAACATACTGAGGCTTTGAAAGATTTGCTAGGTGGATATTATTTCCCCACACCAAAACCGGTTCCCATGATTAAAGATTTTTCCTCCTGGTTTTTGTCAGAAGGAGACGTCGTTCTTGATTTCTTCAGTGGTTCTGCAACCACGGCTCATTCTATAATGCAACTTAATTCAGAAGATGGCGTAAATCGTAAATATATTATGGTTCAACTGCCTGTTGAACTTGATGAAAAAAATGACACCGATAAAAACGCAATAGACTTTTTGAATACAATTGATAAGCCTCATACAATTTGCGAAATCGGTAAGGAACGTATTCGTTGTGCAGGTAACAAAATCCTTGGAGAACATCCCGAACTTGAAGGAAAGCTGGATGTGGGATTCAAGGTGTATCGCTTAGCAAAATCCAATATCAAAGCCTACAAGCCAACTTCTGGCTCCGACGCAGAATCCTTGGATTTGTTCCTCAGCGAAATGGATAAACAGGTAACTCCTCTTCGCGATGGTTTTGATTTTAAGAATGAAAATGATATTCAAGGTTTGCTGACCGAAATCATCCTTCGCCAGGGATTTGCCTTGGATTCTAGAATCGAGACCATAACTACTATTGCTAATAATATCGTTTATCGAATTTCAGATCCCGGTCGTCCAATCGTTTTGAACGTCTGTCTTGACGATTCCATTGATAAGCAGACTGTTGATAACATTGAATTTGCCGATGATGATAAGTTCATCTGTCTCAATTCTTCTATCAGTGATGAACTGTATGCTCAACTTTCCGATAAGGGGAGGGTTGAAACTATATGAGTCAAGTAAAAATCAAGTTTGATGAAAATCAGGAATACCAAATTAAGGCTGTAAATGCAGTCGTAGACCTCTTTGATGGTCTTTCTCGTCAAGAGGACGATAATAGTCTTGAGAGTCTGGCATCTTCAGATACTATTTCGAATACGGATGAGGTGTTTGAAGAGTATTGGTTGTCTGAGAACTTAGCTCAGATTCAAGCTCGCAATAACATAGAAGTTCAAGGATCGCTAAGTGCTCAAAATTCTGGAGACACTCTTTTAAGTACAGAAGAAAATTTTGATTTCCATTCCTATCCTGAATTTACCATCAATATGGAAACAGGTACAGGTAAGACTTATGTGTACTTGCGAACCATATATGCCCTGCGTGCAAAATATGGTTTCCGTAAATTCATAGTGGTCGTTCCTTCTGTGGCAATTTACGAAGGTGCTGTAGCAACATTTAATGCGACCCGACAACATTTCTACAAGATGTTTCCCCAGGGAACGATTCCTCTAGAAATTACGGAATACGATGGCAATGTTAACGACTGCAAAAACTTCGCTCTCTCCAATAGCGTACAGATCTTGCTTATGACAATTGATTCCTTCAATAAGACTAGTAACGTCTTGTTCAAGGAATCTGATAAAATTATGGGTGGTAAGTTGCCCATTGAATTTTTGCAAGAAACCCGACCTATTGTGATTTTGGATGAAGTTCAAAATTATCAGACGGATGTATCTCGTCGTGCCCTTCGCACGTTGCATCCTCTTTTCAGCGTAGGCTATTCTGCAACACCAGGCAAAAATCCTCCTAATTTACTCTATAATCTAACGCCTTTTGATGCCATGCAGATGAATCTTGTAAAAAAGATTGAAATCTACGGTAGCGAAGAAGACAGTTCCGCTAGTGAGAAAGAGGATTACTTTAAGATTCTTCAAATCAACAAGAAACCGCTCTCTGTTGATATGCAAGTTAATGTGAAAATTAATGGAGCATTCAAACCGCAAACATTGACCTTTAAATGCGATGAATTCTTGAAGGATAAAACAAAGAATGAATCCTACGGAAGTCTGAAAATTGATGATATTAGTGCCAAGGAAGATAACTCTTACGTAGAATTTTCCAATGGTTTCCGATACATTCAAGATGAATCAAGTTGTGCATCTCTTAGCAAGGAAGCAATCTTCCGTCAGATGATTCATAACACCATCGAAGCTCATATTGAACGTGAAGGTTTGTTGAAGTCTGCTGGTTACAAGGCAAAAGTTTTAAGTCTCTTCTTTGTAGATCGTGTTGCGAGTTACAATGGTTCTGACCCTATCATTAAACGAATCTTTGATGAAGAATTTGAATCAATGAAACACAATTCCAGTCACTTCAAGGATATGAAGGCCAGTGATGTACGTTCTGCATATTTTGCAAAAAAGAAGGAAAAGGGTGTAGAAACTGAAATTGATGTGGATACAGGTGCAAAACTTTCTGCTAAGGAACAAAAGGAAGAAAAAGAAGCGGAAAAAAGAGCTTACCAGCTCATTATGAAAGAAAAGGAAAAACTGCTGGATACGGCGGAACCAGTCCATTTCATTTTCGCTCATTCTGCACTTCGAGAAGGTTGGGATAATCCCAACGTGTTCCAAATTTGCTCTTTGCGTGAAATCAAGAGTGAAAATAGTCGTCGCCAGTCTATTGGTAGAGGCCTTCGCTTGCCTGTACAACAGGCTACAGAAACGCATCCAGAAGCGGCTGGAACTCGTATTTTAGATCCTGAAATTAATAAGCTGACTATTGTTGCAAATGAAAGCTTTGAAAATTATGCAAAATCTTTGTATGACGAATACAAAAAAGATGGTAGCACGCTCAAGGGCGATGAAATCAGCAATCATCGTAAGTATGAAACTGTCAAACGTACAGAGAAATTTAAGAGCGATGATTTCAATAATCTTTGGTCAAAATTGAATCAAAAGACTAAATACGATATTCGTATTAAGACCGACGAATTGGTGGCTGAAGCAATTGAAGCGATTGATAGGGCTACGTTCAAATCGGCTCAGATTGTTACAACGAAGGGACGTTTTGTTACAACACGTTATCGGTTTACTCTAAAAAATATAAGCGCAGTAGGCAAGGCCACTATTCTTGTAGAAGTTAGTGATTCTAACGGGCGTAAATACGAAAACAATCGTAATGAAAAAATTGTGTCTGCAGGAAAAGCTATAGACAAGAGCGACGACGTTCTCTCAAAAGTTCGCGTACAGGTTGTTAATGCCGAAGATGGTTGTGTATCAATCTCTCTGTTCAAGGATCCATTGGAAATTGATATTCCAATGGAATACGAGTTCCAATCTGGGAAAACAACTGCGTCAAATGCCAAGGATGCGGATTACCCGGATGTGTCAAAACCGAATTTGCTTGCTCGTGTTTCCAATGTGGTTCCGCTGACTCGCGTGACGATTCTTGAAATCTTTAAGGGGATTAAACGTGAGCATCAGATGGAATTTCTTAAAAATCCTGAAGCTTTCATTGCTCAATTTATTCAGATTCTAAATGAAGTTGTAAAGAATCATATAGCGAAGAATATCAAATATACATTGTCAAGTTCTTCATCTGGCGATAGCAATGATGAATTATTCCCTGAGACCCATCGCTATATGATTTCCGAATTGAAGGATGCGAATGCAACACAATCTATTTACAATAAAATCCAAGTAGATTCCAATGTAGAACGCAACTTTGTTGATCGATTGAACTTAATTGGCGCGCCGGGTAACGTCCTGCTGTACTTTAAGTTCCCTTTGAAATATAAAGTCAATCTTCCTAAAATTATTGGCAATTATAACCCGGACTGGGCAATCCTTCGCTTAGATGAAAATCAACAGAAAGTGGAAATTGTTAGAGAAACAAAAGGTACGGAAGATATCAATGCCTTACCTCACACCAATGAAGCTCGTAAAATCATATGTGGCTTAAAGCATTTTGATGCAATTAGTGTTGATTATCGCTTTGTTGATGATAAGGATGAAAAATGGTTTGATAAGGCTCCTAAAACTCTGCAAACAGATTTACTTGGTCATAGAAGCTATCCATTGCCGAATGTTGTAATCAGTGCTGCTGCAGCTGATCAAACGAGGAAAGTGCAATATGATGGTAGAGATTACTCTATTGACTGTTTGAATTTGATGTAGAGGCCAACTCTTTTTGCAATCGCGTTAGGCCCCGCAGCCCGCATGGGGTCGGACGCGAAGCGACTGAACGAAAAAAAGACCGAACTGGATTTTTCCAGCTCGGTCTTTTTATAGCGCAAGGGGCCGGCCCGACAGGGCAACGCCCATAAAGAAAAAGGACTTGAGATGAACTCAAGTCCTTTTGTAATGCCAGATCCTTCGCTTCGCTCAGGATGACACTTTAGTGAAAGGAGATCCCGGAACAAGTCCGGGATGACATCCTCTTACTTCACAATGTGACGGTGATACTCCTGCAGCGAGCAGACTTCAAATCTACCGTAGTCGTGCTTGTCCATGAGGCCTTCGACGGTGGAGGTGAGGGCGGCGATGGTGGTGGTGATAGGCACGCCGCTGACCACTGCCTTGCTGCGCATCTGGATTTCATCGACCATGGCTTCGGCGCCGGTCTCGCTGGTGTTCACGATCCACTGGACTTCCTTGTCGTGGATGAGGTCCAGCAGGTTCGGGCGGCCACGGGAAATGCGGAATACGGCGCGGGTCTTGATGCCTTCGTTGTAGAGCATGGTGGAGGTGCCGCGGGTGGCGTAGAGGCCGTAGCCCAGTTCCACCAGCTGACGGATCAGGGGCACTGCGCGGGCCTTGTCCTCGTCCTTGAGGGAGACGAAGATGTTGCCCTGGCCCGGGATGCGGTTGCCGGAGGCCAGCTGGCTCTTGAGGTAGGCGAGGCCGCGGTCGCGATCCAGGCTCATGACTTCGCCGGTGGACTTCATTTCCGGGGAGAGGGTCACGTCAACGCCCGGGAACTTCACGAAGGGGAACACGGCTTCCTTCACGCTCACGTACGGAACATGGACTTCTTCGGTGAAGCCGATTTCTTCGAGGGTTTCGCCCAGCATGCAGCGGCTTGCGTAGCTTGCCAGAGGCACGCCGATGGACTTGGAGACGAAGGGCACGGTGCGGGAGGCGCGGGGGTTCACTTCGATCATGTAGAGTTCGCCATCCTTGACGGCAAGCTGCATGTTCATGAGGCCCACCACATGGAGTTCCTTTGCGAATTCCTTGGCGTAGCCGCGGACCTTTTCCTGCAGGTCCTTGCTGAGGGTCATGGGCGGGATGACGCTTGCGGAGTCGCCGGAGTGGATGCCTGCGGGTTCCACGTGTTCCATGATGGCGCCCACCACGGTGTGCTTGCCGTCGCTGATGCAGTCCACGTCAAGTTCGGTTGCATCTTCCAGGAAGCGGTCGATGAGGATGGGCTTGCCTTCGCCGATGGCTGCAGCTTCTTCCACGAACTTGCGGAGGTACTTTTCCTTATAGACGATCACCATGCCGCGGCCACCCAGAACGAAGCTGGGGCGAACGAGAACAGGGTAGCCGATCTCTTCGACAATGGCGAGAGCTTCTTCAACGTTATGAGCGATGCCGGAAGCGGCCTGCTTGATGCCAACCTTGTCAACCAGCTGCTTGAAGAAGTCGCGGTCTTCGGCAAGGTCGATATCTTCGGGGCTTGTACCCACCACATTGGCGCCGGCCTTCTTCAGGCGCATTGCCAAGTTAAGCGGAGTCTGGCCACCGAACTGAACGATAACGCCGTAGCAGTTTTCGCGTTCGTAGATGCCCATGACATCTTCGAGGGTCAGCGGTTCAAAGTAAAGCTTGTCAGAGGTGTCGTAGTCCGTAGAGACGGTTTCCGGGTTGCTGTTCACCATGATGACTTCGTAGCCCTGCTTCTTCAGGGTGAAAGCCGCGTGGCAGCAGCAGTAGTCGAATTCGATACCCTGGCCGATACGGTTCGGGCCACCGCCCAGCACCATGATGCGCTTTTTCTTGTCGCGGTTCGGAACTTCGCGGACGGGCTCGGTGTGGTCTGCATAGCAGGAGTAGTAGTACGGAGTGACGGCTTCAAATTCGCCGGCGCAGGTATCTACGGAGTAGTAGCTGGGCTTCAGGCTGATGGCGTTACGTGCGGCCATGACTTCTTCCGGAGTCTTGCCGAAGATGTAGCCGATCTGGATGTCGCTATAGCCGAATTCCTTGGCCTGGCGGAACAGGTCCTTGTCCTTGCAGAGGGCTTCGAGGGAGCCTACTGCGCGGATTTCGTCTTCGAACTGGGCCAGTTCTTCCAAATGACGCAGGAAGTAACGGTCGATCTTTGTGATTTCGTAAAGCTTTTCAACGTCCCAACCGCGGCGGAAGGCGGCATAGACCACGAAGATGCGTTCTGCACTGGGGCGGGCAACTTCCTTGGCCAAGGTCTCGTCGTCGTAAGCCAGGAACTGTTCGCACTTGGCGCAGGCGCCGAAGCCGCCGAAACCAGTTTCCAGGGAACGCAGGGCCTTCTGCATGGACTGCTTGAAGTTGGAGCCGATAGCCATGGCTTCGCCCACGGACTTCATCTGGGTTCCAAGAGTGCTGTCTGCCTTGGGGAACTTTTCGAAGGTAAAGCGAGGAACCTTGGTAACGACGTAGTCCAGAGCCGGTTCGAAGCAGCTGGGAGTAGATTGGGTAATGTCGTTCTTCAGTTCGTCGAGAGTGTAACCCACAGCGAGGAGTGCTGCAATCTTTGCGATGGGGAAGCCGGTTGCCTTGGAAGCAAGAGCAGAGGAACGGCTTACGCGGGGGTTCATTTCGATAATGATGCGGCGGCCGGTCACAGGGTTGATGGACCACTGAACGTTGGATCCACCGGTTTCAACGCCGATGGCTTCCATCACCTTCAGGGAGTCGTCACGCATGGCCTGGTAGGCGCGATCGTCAAGAGACTGGATCGGGGCCACGGTAATGGAGTCGCCGGTGTGAACGCCCATGGGGTCCAGGTTTTCGATGGAGCAGACGATAACGGCATTGC
>JAKSIC010000034.1 GCA_024399015.1 Fibrobacter sp. | reverse complement strand
TCATAATGCAAGACACTGTATACCCACAATGTTTAAATCCTACCCAAATGTTGCCAGAACTTGAGATCCTTGGTGCATTAACACTCGTTACACTCCCTTTTGCCACGGCAGACTACGGCCCAAAGGAAGCAAACAAAGACTCAACAGCCATAGAAGATTATTCGAAGATAAGCGCTATCCCCGGCCTTGGGGGATAAAGACAGGATAAAAAAAATAACCCGAGTCTTTGACCCGGGTTTCTTTTGTTTACAGATGATTTGCGACAGCGTTCAATCGCCGCGCCAAACAAAATTAATCTTCGGACTTCTTGCCGGAGAACTTGTTTACCACGTCCGGAACGATGTCCATGACCTTGCTTACCAGGGAGCTGTCCTTGGAAATGGGCATAATGCGAACGTCGTCGCCCTTGATCACAAGGAAGGCAACCGGTTCCACAGAAGCTCCACCACCAGATGCGGAGGTATCGCCCTTGCTGGAATGACCACCGAAGCCGAAGCCAACGGAAACGCGGCTTACGGGAACCACGGTAGATTCGCCGGCCTGGATGGGCTGACCGATAACGGTTTCAGCCTGAGTGATGAAACGGAGTTTTTCTAAAAGAGTTTCTGCGAGTTTTTCAATAGCCATGTTTTTAATATAGATAAAATAGGTTAAAAGTGGTTAGTGATTAGTGGTTAGTGGTTAGTAGCGGGCCTCGAAAACACGGTCTGCCGCATTGAAGAACTTTCGTTCCAGGTCAAACCAGTCAAGATAGCCCCACACCACAACGACACGGCCACCAGCGAGTTGCTTGGCCATACCACGGGAAACAAATTCTGCATCAGCGAAACCATCCACCGTGAAGTAGACGCATTCGTTGTCCATTGGCATGCCCTTAGGCTTTGTCTTATGGAGATTCTGAGCCCAAGCCTCGAAACTTTCAGGCGAAACAAGGTCCCAGCTACGTGCTACGTTCCAACGCAAGCCGCCGTCGCGGTAGCTCTGCACCAGCACAGGGAACTTGGATTCAACACCAAGGAAATACTTTGTCTGAATGGAGGTTCTGCCCTGTTCACGGTGTTCAAAGGGCAAGCTCAAGAATGCCTGGGGGAAGCCACCACGATAGCCAGGGAACTTACGGACAAAGTTTTCAAGATCGCTTCGTTCGTAACGGCGGAAGCTGTCGTGCCTAAAGATGAAAATTCGTTCATCGGCACGGAAACTCTGTTCCAAGTAGTCGCCTCTCAAAATCGGGGCACTACCCTGGAACTTACCACTGTTCATGTAGTAGTCCAAAGCGTACACGTCGCTCTGGAATTCCATAATCGTTACATCGAGGGTATCGCCCACCGTTACCGGGTAATGATAACTGATAATCTTAGTGAGGCTAGTATCCGGATTGTTCAATTCCTTGATTTCTGGAGTCGTAGAACGAATGGACTTGTACCTGATGTCGTTATAATCCACCGGAACAATTTCTTCTTCCTGGCAGCCAATCATTGCTGCACCAATAGCGGTCAGCAAAGCAAAGGAACCTGCGCGAAGAAATTTTCCGATCTTAAACATACAGTTTGAATTTAGAATTTAAAATGAAATTCATCGGTCATGACGTTCTGCATAACCGCAATATTCGTACAACGGACACTTTTTGCAATGGTCTGTAGCCACCCTGCAAATAAAACCGTCCTTGCCATCTTCCAGGAAGAACTGCAGAGCGTGGGCCGCAACGTAAGGATGCCTAGACTGCGCCGGTTGGGACTGCGCAGGCTTCGACTGCGCGGACGCCAGGGCTACATAAAACTCGTTGGCCATTTTCTGCTTGGTGGCCGCAGGGAGTTCCGCGAACTTTTCATCCTTCCCCGGACCAAGAATGGAGAGAAAACGGCGGGCCCCCATAGTCAACGGAAGCGACGGCATCTTACTGTCGGCGGGGTTCTGCGGGTCAGCCGGACGCGTTTGCAGGCCAAGCCCCACGGGAGCGGGAGAAATCATGCGGTAGATGGCGGCACAGGCCTTGGGGCGCGGGTTGCCCTTCCCCATGAAATAGATTTCACCCAAGTCGCGCCACACTTCCCGAGGGGAGCGGGAATTGAGCCATCCCTCCAGATTTTCATGACGGCGAACAAAGTGGCCTACGCTCCAGAAGATGCCCGAGGCGTGTTCGGAAACTGACCAGCAACAACCATTCATTGCCGTCTTGACGCAATCCTCAATCTCCGAATCCTTCGGCACCGGAAGCGTCCACAACTTGTCTTCCGGAAACTTCTCGAAAAGTAGATTCAGCAATGCGGAAATCTGGGAGAAGGAGCAGTCCTGAAAAAGAGCTGTTCCTAAAAGAGTCCAGGCAATCTTTCCATTGACGGAGGAACATTTCCTTGTCACCAGAAGTACAGGATCTGGCACCTTGGCGAATAAATCAACAAAACCGGCGGTTGCCCTAAACAACCCCGGTTCGTCAATTACAAATCGCTTTACGGAAACGGTCATGGCCCGGCACCTATACAGGACTAGAGGGCCTCGCCCACCTTCACAGCCTGACCTACGCGGTTCTTGAACAATTCCGGATTGCGTTCGCGGATCTTCTTGTCCACCACGAGAATCACAGTACTTCCCATTTCAAAGCGGCCAAGTTCGCCACCCTTTTCAACCATAATGGTTTCCTTGGGTTGCCAATCATAACGCTTGCAATCCTTGGGGAGCTTGCCGGCATTGGTCAGCAAATCGTTGGTGTAGGCCACACCGATGCGGCCCACGTTGGTAGCACCAACTTTCACCACCAAAAGTTCAGAACCATCTTCCAAACGGATGTGGCTGGTAAGGCGTTCATTAATGCAGAACAAACCTTCAACACGTTCCACGCTACCCACGTTCACCGGCCACAAGGTACCCGGACAATAACTAGCGTCAATGACCTGGCCCTTCACAGGGCTATGAATGCGATGGTAGTTGAACGGTGCCAAATAAATAGTGGCGAAAGCACCACCTTCAAAACGAGCAGCCATTTCTTCATCTCGGAGCAAATCCTTAAGGGTATAAGTCTTGCCCTTGGCCTGAATCAATTCCTGCTTACCGTCAAAAGTTGCAGTCTGGGAAAGAACGCCATCCACAGGGCTAACAATTTCAGAGTCAGCAATGGGGCGCTTGCCTGTCTTGAGGCGACGGATAAAAAGTTCACCGATATTGGCGTAATATTCCAACGGATATTCAGATTCTTCCATATCCAGCTTATAGTAGCTGGCGAACACATTACGAGCAACTTTGCTCAAAACCGGAATGCGAAGGCGAGTCACCACACCAAAGGCACGGCTAGCGGCATTCTTCGGCAGAAGCTTCATAAAGACATAAAAGGCTGTATTCATAGCAACAAAGGTAGTAATTAAGTACAAGGTACGAGGTTCGAGGTTCCAGGTATGAGGTATGAAAAATTTCATACTTCATAAATCATACTTCATAATTAATTTAGTGTGCTTCCAGCTTGCTGAAATCCACAGAGAACATTTTCCAAAGTCTTGCGGCAAAGGGTTCGGCCCATTCCTTTTCAGGAGCAACGCGGCTTGTGGTAGCAGCAGTAAATTCACTGTAGGTCAAGAAAACCAGTTCACCATAGCGGGCATCCCACAAGGTCCAAAGAATCTTCCAGTAATAACCGCCGCTCTTTCCAAGATCCGTATCCATAGTCACACCTACCTTCACCGGAATGGAAAGGTAGCGCAGACCATAGCGGCTAGCGATATCATTCAGCAAGTTTTTCAACTTGGCAGGCACTTCGCGGGTATAATCCTGTTCGATTCCGTCGCGTTCAATCCAGGGCGTAAAATCACCAAGGTCAGCACCATCTGCGAATTTGGAGCCAAGAAGTCTAACTGAGAGGCTATCAATATAAAGCGAGTCTGCATCAGGAACCTTCATGCCGGGCAACATCAAGTCACGTTGCATTTTCGGGAAGGCCTTCACAAACAGAGAATCTTCTACGCGGGCCAAGTCAAAGTCCACAGCGTCTTCGCTAAAGCTATGGCAGAAACGGCAAGATTCTGGGCGCTTAGCATTCACCTTCAATGCAGGGAATACTCCAACAACAGCATTAGAATCAATGCGATTATATGCAGTCTGGTTCCATTCGCGATAGAATTTTTCTTCAGTAATTTTAAGTTCAATATCACCGCGTTTGCCGCATTCTTCGCAAGGTGTATCCATCATTCCGGAATCGCCACCGCCGCCACCACGAACTTCATCATGAAGCCCCGCACAGGAAGTCAAAACGAAGGCAAACAGCAAACTAATAAACAACATTTTTTTCATAAGTCTTTAGATTCCAGGCTACAGGTTTAATAATTCATACATCATAATTCATAATTATAAAAACCTTTGGTTTTTATTCAAGCATAATGGTGAAGGGGCCGTCGTTCACAAGGCTCACCTGCATATCGGCGCCAAAGCGACCCGTCTGAACATTGGCAACTTCCTTACGGCATTGTTCAATGATGTATTCGTAAAGTTCATTAGCCAAGGTGGGGTTGCCTGCGCCATTGAAGGTAGGGCGATTTCCCTTATTACAATTAGCATACAGAGTAAACTGAGAAACCAGTAAAAGGTCGCCGTTCACATCCTTAATGCTCAAGTTGGTCTTGCCATTTTCGTCAGCAAAGATACGCAGGTTCATCATCTTACGAATAAGGCGGTCGGCCACCTCGCGGTTATCGCCTTCGCCCACCCCAATAAGCACCATGTAGCCCTTACTAATCTGGCCTACGGTTTCGCCATCAATATCCACTTTAGCTTGAGTAACTCTTTGAATCAAGAACTTCATAAAAACAATTTAAGAAAAAAGGGAACTAGGCGCGGGCGAATATCTTGCGGATCTTTGAAATGCTGTTCGTCTGCGCCAAGGCGAGGCGCAAGAGGATAGCAGCCTTCTGGGGCGGGAGATTTCCTGCCGCGATAGCATCGGGAGCAAGGCTTGTGTTCAGCGTTACGGTACCGTGATTGATGCGGGAGCTGACAACCACAGGTAAGGGCATGCTTTCCATGACGCGGGCAAGGCTTGCGGCCCACTTCAAGCTGAATTCACCTGCGCCGGCTCCGGCGATAACGACACCTTCGGAAACGCTGGCGGCGTATTCAAGAATTCGCGGGTCGGAATCTACGCCGAAGTAAACCACATTCACCTTGGGCAATTCCTGAAGATCGCTAACGTCAAAGAAAAGCGGGTCCTTTGACGCAGGCATATCGTCAACATCCATAGGTTGCAACTGACTAGCACTACACTTCTGGACGCGTCGAGCATCGAACAGTTCATCGCCGAAATACACCCATACGTTATTTTCCGTAGGCTCGTCATCCACAACAAAGCCCACTGCAGCCCTCACTGCACCAAGCAAGTTCGCAGGCCCGTCAGGATCCTTCGCCGTCGCCGGCCTCATGGAACCCGTCAGGACCACAGGCTTGTCTGTTCGCAAAGTAAGGCTCAGAAAGTAGGCGGTCTCATCCATGGTATCCGTTCCATGGGTAATCACAACCGCATCCGCCTCAAGTTCGTCAATTCGTCGGGCCAACTTCAGCCAGATTTCCGAAGTCATGTCATCGGAATTCACATTGCAAATCTGTTCCACCGACACATCGGCATAGTCCGCAATTTCAGGAACCGCAGCCACCAAGTCAGCGCCAGCAATCTGCCCCGAAGTATAGCCAAGGTTTTCGCCAGGCTTACCCACACCGGCAATTGTTCCGCCAGTAGCCAAAATCACAACTTTCTTTTTTGCCATACGTTACCTGACTTCATCCAGCAACTGTTCCGCAGTCACAGAATAAAATTCTTTCAAGGCCTGTTCTGCACCGAGGTTACGGATACTCTGCACGAACTTTCTGAAATGTACAAAATCGTTATTTCGATTCAGCAAGCCGCGAACCATTCGATCAGAGTACCAATAAAGTCTTACCGCATTGTCCGTGCTCTTTTCATTCACAAAAGGTTCCGTCAAAGCATTCAAAGACGGCGCTCCCCCTTCTGGGCGATCCTTTCCCGCACGGGATCCATCAACGACCTGTGCAATCCCTTCATTTATCCAAAGGGGAATCTTAGAACGAGTCATAGCACGGACAAAAGCATGAGTCAATTCATGGAACAACATCGGGCGATAAACTTCCGGATACTGCATCATATTTACCGGAACACGAAGTTTTCCATCGAACACCGCTCCAACCCATTCCGGCCTTGGTCCAACACCTTGATAATCCGCAGCCTCATGCAAAACCAGGCTCATTTTATTTTCCGGATAGAATTCAAACAACCTACACAAGGAATCGTAGGCCACTTCAAGTACAGACAAAGCTTCTAGGACATCGTTTCTAGCCGGTCTCCCATCAAACTCCAATCGAAAATGAGCCGAACGTTCCAGTTCCAACGTCGCCATTTCATGAAGCAGCAAACGAGATTTTTCCGTCAAATAATCAAAGTCTTTATTTGAATAACCCAGTCCTGCAATGTAGTTGACGCAATCTTCGTATCGTTCCTGTTCAAAAAGAATACCCGCCAAATGCAATTGCAAGTTTTTATCATCGGGATTTTCTTGCAACAACAGTCGAACATTTCTTTCTGCACAAATCCACTCGCCAGATTCAATGCATTCATTTGTCTCCACAATCAATGCTTCACGCTTTTCACAAGCCTCTTTCTTCGCAGACACTTCCTTTTCAATACGAAGCCCCACAATAAGAACCAGCAGGATAGCAACAATAAGGATTATGTTCTTTAAGGAATTCATTATATTTTAAGGTAGCAAAATTCAGAATTTAACAACAGCTAAAATTCCTTATGCAACATTTATTCAGGATACTCCTTGATACATTGGCACTAGGTTATGGTGCCGAAGGTGTTGCTGCGGTCAGTGGAATTTTAACAGTCATCGCCATTTTTCTTGTAATCATCATTGGGGCTCTTATGAACCTCATTGAAAGGCTACAACTGAATCTGCTTGAAAAAATTCTGGGACTCAAGGCTGCCTTATTCATCTGCAATTATTTCACCATTGCAGGTACGATTATTCATGAATGCGCCCATGCGCTATTTGCCATTTGTTCAGGGGCAAAAGTCACCGAAATCAGTTTTCTTGACACCAAAGGCGATTCTCTAGGACACGTTTCCTACGTTGTCCGTGGTCCATTTTTTATGAAAGCAATCCAGCATTCACTTTGTGCCTGCGCACCTGTTTTTGCAGGGCTTTTTTGCGAACTGATTATTATAAACCAAATTTTTTATGGAACCAACCCCATCTGGGGACAAGTCATTCTTTGGTACTTGGCGATTTCTGTTATCGACCATATGTCCATGAGTCCCATTGATATCAAGCATTATTTCCAGGGAATCTGGGCTGTGATTCCCATTGTCTTCGCCATCATCTTTGGGTACGGCTACTTTATTGTAACCTAGGATTGGTTACTTTCCCGCGGCACTCGCTTTCTTAAATTGGGCTTTCTTAAATTTCTCTCTAATCAGCTGAAGGTCATGCTGGTAGGGGTTACGGACAAAGTCTTCAAATGCCCAACTGGTGGGATGGAAAACGCCCTTGGCATAAGTCAAAAGCATGTCCAGCCACACACCCTTTCCCGCATAAAGCTTAAAGGGACCGCGCTTATAGCTGGGCAAAACGACCTTATCCAAATCCATATAGCCAATATCAATATTCACATGACGATGGTCCGGATTGTCGCTAGAGGCCGTAGTCAATTCAAGAGCATTACTTCGTTCTTTTTCATCAGCTATGGTTTCGGGAGAAATTGTCTTTTCAAAAGACACCACACCACGATACAAACCATCACCCATTTCCGGAGTATAATACGGGGTTTTATCGAAAGCAAACAACTTACCCTTGTGGCGAATTGGGCCCCAAGTTTTCTCAAGCATTTCTATCACAGAAGGATCCCATTCTGCACCCTTTTGAAGCACAAATGCAATCAGCTGAGCCTGTTCCGAAAATTGAGAAGCCTTCATAAAAATCCTTTAGTGAGGGTAAAGCATCAAAGATGCACGCAATGTAGCAAGTTGTTGTTCGCTGAAGCCGGCATTTTCAAGTTCAGCATCCGTCGGGAACATAATGTTGGAAACGTCTTCACAACTTTTTAAATCAACCTTTGATGCTGTTCTAATACGAGGCATCTTCCAGTCAACAACATCATACTCAGATTGAGATTTCAAAAGTCCACTTGCAAGCAATTTTTCACAATACGGAGTGTCTGTAAAACCATCTTCAATAACAGAGTAGTCACCCCAGGCCTTCATATCGCCTCTTGTAGATGTGGTATGGCGCAAGCCGAAGAAATGTCCGGTTTCATGAATTGCAGTTTCGATGATTTCACTTTTATTCAAAACATTCAAGCCTAACGGTGAGTTCACAAGAGCGCCCAGAACAACAGTACTTCCATCACCTGAGCCCATGTTGCCGCTAAACAGGTTTGCGTAACCAAGGACACCTTCGTCAATAATGGAATGAACAAAAACCATATCCAAGGCATTTTCAATCCCAGGCCAGCCGCCAAGTTCACTTACCAATATATCATCCGAAGACCAACCGGCAATCCAAGGTTCACTCAACGGAAACTTGTGTCCCAAGGTTGGATGTTCGTTTGCATAGCGCACGTGAATTGTATCAATAGTAATGGTTTTGTAATTCTTGCGGAATGCAGCCAACAAATCACTTGCCAATTCATCCACAGAGAATGTCAAATACGATTCAACGTCTCCGACAACAACCAAATTCAAAGACATGTGATCCGAATATGATCCTTCTCCGGTCAATCGAACGTTTTTAGTGGAACCCAGATAGTAGGTATCATTTTGTTCCAAAGTTGCAGCCCAAAGAGCCTTTGAATTTCCTTCACAGGAAAACCTATAAACATAACGTCCGCTGTCAACAGAAGCTTTAACATTATTCAATTTCACTAGACTATAATAGCCGGGCCTATCCGGCGTAGGAAAAGTCTTGAACAATTGCAGAGTCGGAGCTTTAGAAATTGTCGGATCAATATCAAAGGACAATTCGTAAGACGCCTGCGGATGCACAATCATGGTTATGCCGTGAGCAAGATTTGCAGAAATTGAGTCGTTCTTTGCCATATCATTGGGAAACGCTCTAAAACGAAGACCGTTGTCGGGAAGCAACAAGGTTTCTTCATCCTCGGGCCCAAAAGTACATGAACAAAGAAATGCCGCTATAAGCAAGCATATCAATCCCACAAAATTTTTACAAATCTTTTTCATAAAAACCTAACCAAGCGTCCAAAAAAAATCGTGTATAGAAACGGATCCTTCTCGTAATATAGGTATAAAATGAATCAATTAGGTTTATTATTGCAATCTATCACAGGAAAACCAGCACTTTTAAGCGCTGCCATCATTGCAATTACTTTCGCAAGCCTAGACTCGCCCCGTTTCGCCCCCTTCCTGCTATTGCCAATTATTTTATGCAACCATGTTTTTTCAAGATTTCTGCAATGGGTAGTCTTTGTATCGTTGGCTGCAGGAATAGTCTGTCACAACTATTTCTCACCACAAAAGAACTCCGATACAACTTCGACATTTCAAAAGATTGTTGCTGAAAAAGGCTGTGGCTTCGTAGAAAGTTCGCAGGCAAAGTCAAATGGTTTCGCAATCATCATCCAGGTCATCGACTCTACAAAAGAAAGGTATCGTGTACGCCTCACTGAAAAAAGAGGCTTTGACATCATTCCTCTTCCCGGCGATTCAATATGTTACGAAGCATCTTGGTATCCGGTTACCCCTCCAACAGTCCCTGGGGCATTCGATACCAGAAGTTGGCTTCAATCCCAAGGACTCGCTGCCTACGGAAAATTCAAGCACTGGACCACCCACAAACATCACTGGGTTCCTGAACGTAGTTTTTTCGCATTTAGACGCTGGATCGGCAAGCGATTTTCCGATTACCTTGAACCTGCAGAAACGGGACTTCTCCTGGGATTACTTGCTGGCGATCGTTCAGGAATTCCCGACGCGTTGAGAAGTGATTTCCAAAGGTCCGGTCTCGTCCACGTTCTTGCAATTAGCGGATTCCACGTGGTTCTTTTGGCGGGAATGCTTATGATTTTCCTTAAAGCCACGGGACTTCCCCACCATCTTGTGCGAATCGTAGCCATACTTCTTCTGCTGATATACATCCCCATTACCGGAGGTTCTCCTGCAGTAAGGCGTGCCGTTTTGATGTTTACAGTTCCACAAATTGGGACATTATTCCAGCGACAAGCAAATACATTAAACAGCCTCGGAGTTGCACTTTTGTTAATCATGATTCCAGAACCCACTGTTATATGGAATCCTGGTTTTCAGCTTTCCGTTGCAGCAACAATGGGAATCCTCATCTGCGGACCCATAAGCCCTTTGAAAAAAATTCCCGATGTTATTCGAAAGAACAAAGTATGGTCTTTATTACAAAACTTCATCCTAGAACCAACCTACGTTACTTTATGTGCAACCTTATCCACAGCACCCTTTCTCATCCATCATTTTAAAACCATTTCACCTTTCGCTTGGCTTGGTAACATTGTTGTCGTTCCAGCCATTTCCATGGGGATGCAAGCAGGGCTATTCGCTTTAATATCTCCCATTGATTTTTTTCGCGAACACTTTTGCTATGCCGCGCAATTTTTTCTTCGTCTAGCCACGCTGCTTACAAACAAACTGTCCGATTCGCCCCAGGCATCCATAACCGTGGGTCCCTTTGGCCCAAGTATTCTTTTGCTCTCCGGTGTTCTGATTTTATTTTTGCCCTTATGTCGAGTGAATAAAGTTGCCCGCAGCTACGCGTTCTTTTGTCTTATTGCCTTTGCCTCATTTTTTGCCTACGAAGGAATTCAAAAGGCTAGCAATCCCACTTGGAAACTAACTTCCATTGACATTGGGCAGGGTGACAGCCATCTTATAACCACCCCATCAGGCCGGCATTTTCTCATTGACGCGGGAGACTCAGAAATGCTGGGTGGAAAGGGTTCAAAGGATTCTGGGAAGGACGTCATCGTTCCATACCTGCACCATATCGGAGTATCCTCACTAGATGCGCTTATCATCACCCACCCTGACCTTGACCATTACGGAGGTTCCTTGTCCATCGTAAGAACGTTCCCAGTCAAGGAACTTTGGATAACAGATTGTGCGAGAATAGAAAACAAAGGTAGTTGGCAACGAGTTATTTCCGAGGCCTTGAAACGAGACATAGTCATTCGCGATGTGGAGCGAGGCTTTATCTGGAAAGAAAACTTTTTTGATTTACAAGTCCTTCATCCCAGCACACACGCTTGCACGGACGTAAATACCCAAAGCATCACCTTCAGAGCAAAAGGGCTTGGACATTCCGCCATACTCACAGGAGATCTTACTATCGCCGGTGAAAAGGAAATCTTAAAGAAAAAAGTCTATCTCAAAAGTGATGTTTTGAAACTAGGGCATCACGGATCCAAAACCTCAAGTAGCAGAGAATTTTTAACAGCCATAGATCCGAAATTCGCCATCATTTCCAGCGGGCGACGAAACCGATTTCGCCACCCTAGCAAAAAGGTCATCCAGCGACTGGATTCCCTTTCACTACCTTACCTAAACACTGCTGTTGTAGGGACAATTGATGTTGTTTTTAGCAAGGACTCAATTCAAGTCTATACTATGCTAGAACCAAACTAGAAGGCCTGCTGAACAAAGAGAGCAATCTTCTTGCCGGTATTGTCATCCTTCAAGATACCAATATCGAAATCCAGACGGATTGTGGTTCCACCTAAGGAAACTTCAGCCTTAGGAATAATGTCCGTCATGAAGTCTCTGATGGGGTGTCTAATGGTGGAAGAAGCTGTCACTTCAATCATAAAGAGGAAATGATCGCCAAAGTGCAATGTAGGCTGGGTAGCCAATTCTACAGCAGCCCATCCATCACCCTTATTCACGCCATCCAAAACACCGACTCGAGCTTCGTAATAGTTGGAGAAAACCTTGGCGATGTAATGTTCCTTGCCATAAGTCAAAATGACAGCGGTTCTGTCATTACGGTTCAAGCCAAAGTAACCATCCAATTCAATAAAGCCAGAGCTGCCCATGCGGTAACGGCCACCGAAATCAATGGAGGCGACCACGTTTCCAAGACGATTATATGCGAAAACATCAATCTTACCACCAAGGTCCCAATCCTTGGCCACCTGTCCAACGAGATTAATGGGGAAAAGCACCTCATCACCAAAGTCAGACTGAAGGCCCACTCCTGCAGCAAGTTTGGGTGCAGGACGACCATTCGGTCCAAAGGTATAGCGCATATTCCAAATACGATCTACAGCAAAGGAACTTGAGGCGAGCATTCCCACCACAAGGCACACAATAGATACTAATGACAAACGACACCTATCCATATTCCCAAACTTAACTAATTTTCAGCCAAAAAGGCGCTCTATTTGCTAAATTTGGGCCAAAGTGTAAGAGGTTTTTAACATGATTGAACCGCGTCCAGAGTTATCTAAGCTTTCCGACTACGTTCCTGGCAAGTCCATGGACGAAATTCGCGCAAAATACGGCCTTACCGATGTAGTAAAGCTGGCATCCAACGAAAATCCGTTGGGTCCCTCCCCCAAGGCCAAGGAAGCCTATTTGAAGATTGTGGACACGCTGCACCTCTATCCCCGAGGCGACGCTCCTACCCTGATTACAGCCTTGGCTGACTTTTACAAGGTCAACACCAATCAGTTGATCCTGGGTAACGGTTCCGACGAAATCATTGATATGGTGGGTAAGGCTTTTATCCGTCAGGGCGACAATTGCGTTGGCATCACCCCCACCTTTAGCGTCTACAAATTCACCACCCTTTCTAATGGTGCTGAATTCATCGGTGTTGGCGAAGGCGACCAGAAGACCGATTTGAACAAGTTGGCCGCAGCTATCAACGAAAAGACCCGTGTGGCATTTATCTGCAGCCCCAACAATCCGACCGGTGTTTACTACACAGGCGAAGAACTGAAGGAATTCCTGGACAAGGTTCCCTCTAACGTTCTCGTATTCCTGGACGAAGCTTACGCAGAATTTGCAACTGCTGCTGATTATCCCCGCATGTTCGAGATGATTGCGAAGTACCCCAACCTGCTTATCAACCGTACCTTCAGCAAGATCTACGGTCTGGCAGGTATCCGTCTGGGCTACGCCATTTCCAGCGAGCAGGTCATCAAGGCCATGTGGAAGATTAAGCCGCCGTTCGACATCAACTTGGCTGCACAGGCTGCTGCTATCGCAGCCCTCAGCGACAAGTACCACGTTGAACGCACCCGTCAGCTGAATGCCGACGGCATCAAGATCCTCAAGCCGTTCTTTGAAGGTTTCGGATTCAAGGTTCTTCCCACCCAGGGTAACTTCATCTGCGTCCACATTGGCGCACGCGCTAAGGAAATGGTGCAGTTCCTGGAAGAAAACGGCATGATTATCCGCGGTCTTACCAGTTTCGGCCTCCCCGAACACGTACGCATTACCCTTGGCAAGCCCGAGGAAAACAAGTTCCTCATGGACCTGGTTAAGAAGTGGACTGAAATTCGCTAGAATGTCATTGCGAGACCGAAGGTCGAAGCAATCGAAGCTGAGTCAAAAGGATTTATCATGGCAACCGCAGAAAATCAAGAACTTTTGAACATAGCCCTGAAGGCCGCAGAATTGGCCCAGGGTAACATCCTGAAGTATTTCCAGAACGACGTTGGCGTGGAATGGAAGGCAGATAAGACTCCAGTGACCATCGCCGACAAGAGCACCGAAGAACTTTGCCGCGAATTCTGGGCAAAGGAAACCCCGGGCTTTGGCGTCATTGGCGAAGAATTCGGAATTGAAAGCCCCGATGCTGAATATCAGTGGGTCATTGATCCCATCGACGGCACCAAGGCATTCATCCACGGGGTTCCCCTGTTCGGAACCTTGATTGCACTGTACCGCCGCGGCGAAGCTATCGCAAGCTTGATTCGCATTCCCGCCATGAACACTGCAGTGTGGGCCGTAAAGGATGGCGGTGCATTCCTCGGCAGCAGCGCCCAGGATTGCCGCGTTTCCAAATGTTCCCCGGTGGACAAGCTGTCCGACGCCTTGGTTCTTTCCGGCACCGTCAACACCATGGAAACTGCAGGCTATGGCGAACAGTACGCAAACGTCCGTCGCGCAGCACGCCTCCACCGCGGTTGGGGTGATTGCTACGGTTACTACCTGGTAGCCGCAGGCCGCGCCGAACTGATGATTGACCCCGTAGTTTCCCTCTGGGACATTGCCCCGTACCCGCTGCTGTTCTCTGAAGCCGGCGGCAAGTTCAGCATGCTGAATGGCGAAACGAAACTCTTCGATGCCAACGGCAAGCCCGTGGCCCCCATCTACGAAGGCTACACCAGCTTCGCATCCAACGGACTCATCCACGACGAAGTGGCAAGTTACTTCAAGAAGTAGTTCTGCTTTTGTCATCCCGGCCCCTTTATAAAGAAACAGCCTCGGACGAATCCGGGGCTGTTCTTGTGCCAGACTTTCGCCCAGCACTTTGGGGGTTAGGAGGATTTTTTTGCGACGTTCCGCGACGCTTTACTTCACAGTGAACACGCCATTTTCGTAGTCGATGACCACAGGCTTTACGGCGGAAATTGTGCCAGCAAGGATTGCGTGACTCAGGGGGCGTTCTACGTTGCGTTCAATGAATCGCTGAATAGGACGTGCACCGAATTCCGGCTGGTAGGCGCCATCAGCAATGGCGTCCAGAGCGGCGTCGGACAGAGTCAACTGCAGATCCTGACGGGCGGCACGCTTTGCAAGGCCAGCAAACTTCAGCTTTACAATGTCGCGGATCTGAGGCTTGGTGAGGCTCTGGAACACCAGAGTTTCATCCAGACGGTTCAGGAATTCCGGACGGAAGAAAGCATGAAGGTTGGCGTCAATTTCATCCAAGGTCACCGGCGCCGTATTGCCAGAGGCCAACCGTTCCCGGAACTTTTCAGAGCCCAAGTTAGAGGTCATCAAGATCAGTGTATTCTTGAAGTTCACCGTGCGGCCCTTACCGTCGGTCAAACGACCATCGTCAAGAACCTGCAGCAAGGTGTTGAACACATCCGGATGGGCCTTCTCGATTTCATCCAGCAAGATGACGCAATAGGGCTTGGTTCGTACAGCTTCCGTCAGCTGGCCGCCTTCTTCGTAGCCTACGTATCCCGGAGGCGCACCAATCAAACGGCTAACCGTATGCTTTTCCATGTATTCGCTCATGTCGATACGGACCAGAGCGTTTTCGTCATCGAAAAGTTCCACAGCCAAGGCCTTGGCCAGTTCCGTCTTACCGACACCCGTGGGACCCAGGAACAGGAAACTACCGATAGGAGCGTTTTCGCGGCTGAGGCCACTACGGTTACGCAAGATGGCTTCGGACACCGCTTCCACCGCATCATCCTGCCCGATAACGCGAGCGTGCAGGCGTTCATCCAAATGCAACAACTTGGACTTTTCACCTTCGCAAAGCTTGGTTACGGGAACGCCAGTCCAGCGGCTCACCACCAGTGCAATGGTATCTTCCGTCACCTCTTCGCTCAAGTCGGAGTCGGCAGCGGCCTTACGCATCGCTTCGGTCTTTTCAGCGATTTCCTTTTCCAGGTTCACAATCTTGTTATACTTCAGTTCTGCGGCGCGGTTCAAGTCGTAGCGGGCTTCGGCCTGTTCCATTTCGTCCTTGGCCTGTTGCAAAGCTTTCTTCAAGTTCTGCAGCTCAGCACTCTGGGCGCGACGATCCTGCCAGCGCTCCTGCATTGCCTTTACCGCGGCTTCCGTCAAAGCCAATTCCTCACGCAGTTCCTTCAAACGCTTTACGGAATTGTCGTCCGTTTCCTTCGCCAGAGCCTGTTCCTCGATCTTCATCTGCAGTTCCTTACGCTGCAAGGTATCCAGAGCTTCAGGCACCGTATCCATCTGGGTCTTTACAAGGCTTGCGGCTTCATCAATCAAGTCGATGGCCTTATCCGGAAGGAATCGGTCGCTAATGTAACGGCTGGACAGCTTAACAGCAGCCACCAGGGCGTTATCGTGCAAACGCACTCCGTGGTGGGCGTCAAAGCCATCTTTAATACCACGGAGGATGGAGATAGATTCTTCTTCGCTAGGTTCATCAACCTGCACCGGCTGGAATCGGCGTTCCAACGCGGAATCCTTTTCGATGTACTTACGGTATTCCTGGGTAGTGGTAGCGCCAATGCAATGCAGTTCGCCACGGGCAAGTTTCGGCTTCAGCATATTGCCCAAGTCCATGGAGCCTTCGGTCTTGCCGGCACCCACGATGGTGTGGATTTCATCAATGAACAGAAGAGTATTTCCATCTTCTTCAAGGGCGTCCAACACAGACTTCAGACGTTCCTCAAAGTCGCCACGGTACTTTGCACCAGCCATCATGGCGGACAAATCCAAAGCGAACAGTTTCTTGCCCTTCAAGGCGTCAGGCACATCGCCGCGATAGATTCGCTCGGCGAGCCCTTCGACGATAGCGGTCTTACCCACGCCAGGTTCACCAACGAGGCAGGGGTTGTTTTTCGTCTTTCGGCTAAGGATCAAGATAACACGACGGATTTCCTCTTCACGGCCAATGACCGGAGAAAGCTTGCCATCGGCAGCCATTTCCACCAGTTCTCGGCCATACAATTTCAACGGGGACTGTTCTTCCGCATTGGCGGCACCAGCGAAAGGATCGGAGAGCCAAGTCTCCACCACTTCCACAGAACCCAGGGCATCCTCGAACACCTTGGCAAGGCCACGATCCCCTGCAAACTTCATCAAGGCCACCAGCATGTCGCCGGGAGTCACCATACGGTTCACCTGACGGGCCGCCTGCACGGCGGCACGCAAAACACGGTTCAAATCGCTATCGGGGCCCACATCCGGGTTCGTCCCTTCCACACGGGGCACCTTCTGCACAAAAGGCTCCAGACGACCACGCAAATCCTGGGTCTTCGCGTTCTTGCTCTTGTACAGCTTTTTCAGGGTGGCATCAGGGCCTTCTACCAGGCCCACGGCCAAATGGGCACATCCCAGGTAGGAATGGGAATTACGGTCCATCAAACTCTGGGCCTTGGCCAAAACCTTTTCTGCATCGTTATTAAAATCAGACATATTTGCCTCTCTTTTTTTACACCTACCCCTATGCAAACCCCGTGCCAACCATGATTTTTATCGAAAAAATGGTCTATTTTGTCAAAATCAACGATTTTAGGATAATTTCAGCAATTTTGTGGTGAATTTTGAACCATTTTTCATTTCAAAACGAGGCATTTTAAGCCTCATTTTGCGACACTTTAACCTTTCTTGGTGTGGCGCAAGTGTGGCGCAAGCCCCCCCCTTTAGTGTTGTAAAGTCTTACAACACATTGTTACTCCAAGGTATTCCTAGTTGGAGTATTTATATCTAATTTAAGGATACAAAACCAAACATCCCATACACCAAAAAACGATCTCCTCTTCCGGGGGGATCGTTTTTTTGATATTTGAGCAAAATAGGACTTATTTTTTAATCAAAAACGCATTTTACCAGACAACAAAAAAGCCCCTGTCAACGACAGAGGCTTCTTGTGATTTAGCTAATCTTTAAGGCACCTAACTACGGCGTCCGATGATTTTCTGACTTTTTGAATCTTTGCATTGGAATCGGAATAATACATTCCCATTATAGCTGCATACGAC
Organism: Fibrobacter sp.; assembly: GCA_024399015.1. GTDB lineage: Bacteria > Fibrobacterota > Fibrobacteria > Fibrobacterales > Fibrobacteraceae > Fibrobacter. The sequence continues at coordinate 7,138 of JAKSIC010000034.1, read as the reverse complement.
AACTCAGTTTCGGTACTAGACCAAATACTTGAAGCCATTCCCGGGGTGTAATAATAACTGTCTCCACTCTTGTTGCCGTTTGGCATTACAGAGAAACCATAGGAATCTGATCCATTTCCGTTACTACTCCATCCACTTGTAGACTTCAGTTTTGTACCGGCCGTACTTGCCCCGCCAACAGCACTCAACAAGGTGTTCCATTCACCACTATTCGGCAGGTGCCATCCTGCAGGGCATGCGCCACGAACTCGTTCTACCGGATTGCACAGCTTTGCCAGGCCACATCCCTTCCCTGCAGTACTAAACAACCCTGCAGAATCCATGGCGGCACTCCAAGTGTAATGGCGACCATATTTTAGGCAGTTCTCATCCTTACTCCCGTAACACCAACTTGTTGCAGATCCCTTGCTATAACTGTATCTTAGGCCCTCCGCCATCCAGGTTTGGCTTCCGATAACAACGGTTTTGTAGACTATGCCATCTCGAAGATCTTTTAAAGTGTTTGCTTTATAATCGTAAATGCTGCCTGTGGTGTTATCACCTGTTTGTACCGCTGTCGTGGAGGAACTGCTGGCTACGCTAGATGAAGATTTGAAAGAACTGGAGGATAATTCAGAACTAGAGTAACTTTCGGAGCTTGAAGATTGTTCAGAACTAGAGGATTGTTCAGAGCTAGAGTAACTTTCAGAACTCGAAGATTGTTCGGAACTAGAGGATTGTTCAGAACTAGAGTAACTTTCAGAACTCGAAGATTCTTCGGAGCTTGAGGACAATTCGGAACTGGAGGATTCTATCACAAAGTCTTTTCCATCGGAACCGTCTTTACCATCCTTCCCGTTCCAAATGGTACCAATGCGTTTATCACCACAATCAATGTTGTACCCAGCCAAGCCATCGGTATCTGTTGTATCAGATGCTGTGCAGGAACTCCCATCCTTGCCATCGGAGCCGTCTTTGCCATCAGCACCATCTTTACCATTGGCGCCGTCTTTACCATCAACACCGTCCTTGCCATTGGTGCCGTCTTTACCATCAGCACCGTCCTTGCCTCCAATAGGCATCCATTCGCCGGAATAGCAGTAGTAAACAGCAGATGAATCTGCGATATAGTACATTCTGCCTTCGCTTGCATCATTGCAATTCGGCAAAGCTTCCATGGTTTCAACGGGTTTTACGGAATTGTCGTAGGTGACATAGGTAACATCGTCGCTACAGGCGAATAACCCGAATACAGAAAGAGGCGCTAAAAGCACACATTTTTTTAACATTGATACACCAACCTGTTTTGTAAACAGAAATATACATTATTTCCAGCAAATACAGGATAGTTTCTATGTTTTCAGATAGTTTTGTTTATGCACCAGCTCGATAACGCGTATAAACGTATTCGTAGATGGTCTGGCGGTATTGAGAAATCGAAACTTCGTCATACTTTTCGGGAAGTTCTGCCCACAGGGTATCACGAATCAGATTATCAACGATGGCCTTGGTTTCTTGCTTATCGGTCCAATGGTCAAGTTCTGCAATTTTGGACTTGAGCTTGGCGAGCAAATCAACTGCAGCTTCTTTCAGTTTCTTGATTTCGTTCTTGCTTAAATCATCACGGAAAAGCATATCGTAAAGAGATAGTTCTTCATCACTGCTGAAGCCTTCCTTTACGTAGCGCTTTTGTTCCTGATCCATGCTGGCAGCCAAATCCATCAAATCCATGAACGTTTTTTCGATGGTGGCGCGATTCTGCTCGTTATTGTATTCTTCAATAATCTGCAAGTAGCGTTCGTAATAATCTACGCGTTCCTTGTTCGGATTTACAAAGAGCATATCTTCCAAACGCTTACGGATGAGTTCATCAAGATCGTTGATTACAAGATTCTTGTGCTTATTCTTCTTGAATTCGCGGGCAAGCAAATCAAAATCAATTTTACTAAGATCAAAGCGCTTTGATTCGGCAACGGTTTTTGCGTCGGCGGCGAGATCTTCCACACTTACATGTTCACTGATGATTTCGTTGATTCGAACACTCAGATCTGTATAGGGAACATGTTTCTTTTTCTTTTGCAAAGAATCGTAAATGGCGATAATCGCTTCTTTGTTATAGCGTACTTCGTCTTCGATATCTTCACGATTTGCGAACTTGCAAAGGCGTTTTAATTCCTGGCCCATTACACAGAAAGCCTTACGATGTTCCGCAGAATCGCTAACGGCATTCTTAGCATCTTCAATGAGAGCCAATCGTTCAAAGCCAACAACATCGTATTTCGTACATTCAACGAGTTTCTGTAAATCGAAGCCTCGGTCCTTCAAGAAAGCATCAGACTTTGCAATGGTCTTCTTGATTTCGGCAATCAGAACATCTTTGTCAATGGTCGGGTCTACCCCACTCTTGCTGCCGATATTGGATGTGTAATCGGCCAGGGCCTTGCGCAGAGCCTTGACGATATTCACGTAGTCAATAATCAAGCCATTGCTCTTGCCTTCGGAAACTCGGTTCGCACGGGCGATGGTCTGCATCAAGGTATGAGCCTTCAGGGGTTTATCCAAATACAAACAAGCAAGGCTCTTTACATCAAAGCCAGTCAGCCACATGGCGCATACAAATACAATGCGCAGCTTGTTCTTGGAATCCTTATATTCCTTGTCCAGTTCCCGCTTTTCCATTTTTTTGCGGTGCGGAAGAATGTCTAGGCCCCATTTCTTGAAAGTCTGGACTTCGTTCTGCTCCTGGCTAATGACAACCGCCATCTCAGTCTCTTCCATCCAGGAAATTTTCTTGCCCAGTTCTAGAGATTCTTGCTGGGTGGCAGTCTTCAGTTGCTTTTTAAGGGATGCAATTTCCTTCTGCCATTCTTCCTGGACAAAATTGTACATGCGAACGCAAGTAACCTTATTGAGGCAAACGAACATTGCCTTGCCGCTGGTCCACAAGTCGCTATAATGCTTTACAAAATCGCTGGCAATAAACTTTAAGCGAGGTTCACCGGTAAGAACATGGATTTCATTTTCAAATTCATGTTCCAGTTTTTCCTGTTGAGCTTCATCCAGGTCAGCATCTTCGATAGCTTGTAGAATCTGCTCAGTAATTGCAGGATTTTCCAACTTCAATTTTTCGGCGCGGTTCTCATAATAGAGAGGCACGGTAGCGCCGTCATCTACGGCTCGCTTAAAATCGTAAATAGAAACATAGGAACCGAAGGTTCTTTCGGTAATGTTGTCGCTGCTTAAAAGCGGAGTTCCTGTAAAACCAATTCTCGATGCCGTAGGCAAAATCTTCATCATATTGTCGGCAAAGATACCGTACTGACTACGATGGGCTTCATCGGACATGATGATGATATCATGATCCGGGATAATTGGCTTTGCGCTAGGATTGTTAAACTTCTGGATAAGCGTAAAGATAAAGCTGGTATTGGACGGCAACTTATTCTCCAGCAAATCCTTGCTGCTTTTAGCGATGAACTGGGAAGCCTTTGACTTGCCCAACAATCCGCAGTTTTCAAAAGTATCGCTAATCTGCTTATTCAGTTCGTCGCGATCCGTAAGAATCACGAATGTAGGGGAACCGGCAAACTTGCGACGAATCTTTTGGGCAAGGAAAACCATGGAATAGCTTTTTCCACTTCCCTGGGTATGCCAGAACACGCCAAGTTTACCCTTTTTCAGTTCACGGCTGGCATAAGCCTTTGCGGCTTCATTTACGCCCAGATACTGATGGTTTCTGGCAAGAATCTTTACCGTGTTTCCGTCGGAATGGTCATAGAGAATGAAGTTCTCCAGCAAGTCCAAGAAATTCTCTTTCTTGCAGATACCGAGAAGCATGGTTTCAAGAGCCACGCTCCCCTCTTCTTCTTCTTTCAAGCGTTTCCATTCATGGAAGAACTCATACTTGCTACCAAGTGTGCCGACTTTCGCCTCCACACCATTAGAAAGCATCAGGAACGCATTGTAGTAGAACAGCTGAGGAATGGTATCCAGATAATCGGTATAATTATCGGTGTAGGCGTTTTCTACATCAACAGTGTTCTTTTTCAGTTCCACAAAGAGCAGAGGGATTCCATTTACGAAACCAACGATATCCGTGCGACGGCGATGGATTTCTCCATGGATTTTCATTTCCTTGACGGCCAGGAATTCGTTTTTGGAGGCGTCTTCAAAATTGATAATTGCAGCCTTACGCTCCTCAGTTTTTCCGCCCGGCTTTTTCACCGTAACTGGAATACCGTCACGAAGCATCTGGTACTTTTCTTCGTTAATCTGCAATAGCGAAGATGTCGAAAGGTGCGCCTCAAATTTACGCTGAGCTTCCTCAATCTGCTCCTGGGTAATCCAATCGTTCAGGCGCTTCAATGCCGCCTGAAAATACCGCTTCAAAAGAATTTCTTTATATGACTTACGACCGAAGGTTCCATTTTCGCCCAGGACTTCTGTATTATGGGCGAAAACAACATCCCAGCCGAGCTTGTCACTCAGCACCTTGCCGGCAGATTCCTGGACCAGGATGTTTTCGGAATAATCGTAAGACATATCTTAAAGCAGTTTGCCGGCCCTGAAGGATTCCTCCAGGTAGCTTGGATTTTGGTAATAGCAGTCGGAATTGAAATTGGAGATGTAGTCGCTAATGACCGAAGAAAAAATTTGGATGGCAGTTTTAATTTCTTCGCCAGGGCGCGCACAATCCTGGACCATAATGCTGTAAAGGCGTCCGATGTCGGTATAGGAAGGGACGGAGTATTTGCAGTTTTCTACAGTTTCAAAGGTGCCTGCAGGTATGCCGTAACGTTCGACAACTTCCTCGCCCACTTGCTCAAAGCTAAGGCTGTGGTTGACACCCGCGTCTTTCAGTTCCTTCGCAAAGCCGGCCTCACCCAGCTTGTTTGCGATTACCCCGCGCTTATTCTTTGTTACGCGGGCGACATACTCAATCAGGGAACATACATAAAAGAAATCATCTTTCCGAGATTCAGTCATGTACGACCTCGCACTTGACAAATTTCAAGCATTGCAAAGCGGCCTCTGTATGGAAGCTGATCTGATGGGTCGGATGCTTGAATTCCGCCAAGACCCAGAACTGCTTTCTGTTGATGGTCCCTGCCAAGAAGTCATTCACGAAATTCCAGACCGTATCATCAGCCATGGGGCCTTCCACAATATCGAAATCATGAGCCTTCCCGCTACGGCATGCGGCAATGAAATCCAGCCATTCATCCGTCATTTTCTCGAATGTGAGAATTTTCAACGACTGATCTGGCGTGTACTCGAAATGATTGACACGGGGTTCCCCATCACCACGGTTTGCCCACCGGACAGCCTGTGCAAAGTTGTTGGTACAATAAAAGCCCCAGGAAAAGTCCTTGGTAAACCGAGTCTTACGAATCTCGGGAACTTCTACAATTTCTTTGCTAGCGTGATAGATGAGCATAGGGATAATATAAGATATTTTCGAGGAGTCGTTATAGAGCAAACTTCATATACATCTTATTTAGTATGTTATCAGCAGCCTCTTGAGATAAGAATGTATTCTACGTATTTGTTTAACGTTGTTGCAAAAAATCAGACCTATGTCAAAAATTCCTTAAAAAGATGCCAGTTTGGCAATACTTTCTATATCATTCTCGTTTATTTTATCTTTACCATTGATTTTTGATAAAATCAAGTCATATTTAAAACGACATTCAAGAATAACATTACTTATTGTACTTAAATCAGGCAAATTCATCAGTACACATATCATAAAGACATCGATGTAATTATGCAGGTGTTCTCCCAAATCCTTTAGGTAAGGGACGTCCTCTCCTGAGTGTATTATTGAATTTCTCGTTCTGTACAATCTACGTATATGCCATACCAACCGTTGATTCATTCGATGAAGTTCTTTTCGTAAAGATTCTTTTGAGGAAAATAAATTCTTTACTTCATTGACGCGATATCGCAATAGAGGATAATCTACCAAAGATTCCTTTAATTCTTCCAAATATTTTTCAGATTCAGCATCTTCTTTATTTAATGATACAAGTAAAGCATTAACAAATGAATCATTTTCCTTCACACCTATGCTTTTTCTCATTTCATCGATTTTTTCGCCAATGTTGCAATGTAATTTTTCATCTAAATCACTGCTCAATTTTTTGATAAAATCCATTTGAAGAATTGGCAACAATTTTTTCTCTATATTTTCTATTTTTGAGCCTTCCTTACTATCAACAAATACAATTTCCAATATGGACCAAAAATTCAAGAAACCATTTTTCAAATTGCCAGCTCTAATTGCGGAATTGTGTAAATCAAAAACTTTTTCAATAGAATCTAAGGTTTCATCATCGCTAGATTCTGAAATTGACAATATCAAATTATCAGCAATATCACAAGCACCATCTGAATTCAAAAGCATCGGAATGGAATAAGAATTCTTCTTTAGAGTAACACAAACATGTTCACCATCCTCGTTAACAACCATCCCTTTCGGGTATGTGAGCATACGTAAATTATTCCCAAGAAACTTATAGAACCTAAAAAACACATTTAATCGTTCGAAAGCACAAGCTGCAGCAGAATTTTCTTCCAAAGCATCAACACGAACTTTAACAAGAAAGTATTTTTTTTCATTAATTTTAAAATCAAGCGGAGGATTATCTTTTACGATTTCTAAATCACGAAGTCTGGACGACAATAAATCCTTAAATTTTTCTAATTCACGCTTTAAAGGAATGAAAACATCAAACTTTTTATCATAATAGTCAAATCTATTCAAAAATATATCTAAAGAATTGACTGATGATACTTCCCGCAACGAAAAAACTTTTTCATTGAAATGATAAATAAAATCTCTATCATATCCTGCTCCGATTAAACCAGGAATATAGCTTTTCAGCACCCTGTTAATCGTCTCCTTTTGCGAACCATCTATAACAAGTTCCCTCAAATATTCTTTACACCAAGAATCATAATCAGATATTTTTACCTTTAAATAATCAAGTACTTTATCACGTTCAACATCACTTGACGAATTAATTTCACATATTACTTTTTCAATTTCTTTTTCATCTATATACTTATGAATAACAATATCATTACGTAAAGAATCCAACAATTCTTCCAGAATGTACTTCTTGTGATTTTCATTAATAGATCCTTCTTTTATCAA
>JAKSIC010000033.1 GCA_024399015.1 Fibrobacter sp. | reverse complement strand
CCAGGAAGAACCTGGCCTAGAATCTGATGTTGGAACAAACTATTTTTGCGAAAAAACCTTGACACTACCTAAGGGAAGGTAAATCCCGCAAACAGCATCATTCCGAAGTCCGCTGGATGATAGAATCTAAAGACAAAAAGAGCCGGCTATCGCCGGCTCTTTTTTGAGTAGTTATGAATAGAAGTGATTATGGGAGAGGTTTCACATACTCTTAGAAAAATGTGAAAAAAATCAACACCATTAAATCAAATAGAATTTGCTTTTTTATGCCAACCTGGATAACCTTGCATTGCTTTGTTAACAAAGTCAACGGACTTTGTTAATTCTGTGTTTTTCAAATCATCTCCAGCGGCATCAAGTTTTCGTGTAATCGAATTCATATATCCTTTAAGTTTATTTGAATTATTGACAATTGCAATCAGATCGTTACAATACTTATCAATATCTTTAGAATTGAATTTAGGATAAGCCTGCTTATTAATTTCATACCTAAACATAGTCATTATAAGAAATTTAAATTTCTTATACACCGAATCAAGACTTCCATTTCTAAAGAGTTCGTCTATTTTGTAATAAACATAAGCGGCGGTGTAATATGGACTCATGTTATCAGAGTCTTTAAAAATAGACCCTTTAAACTCATTAAATAATGTTCCAAAATATCTTGTGGCAAGATTAGGTTTATCAAAAAACAAACTACCAACAACTTTTATTTGGAGCGTTTTATCTATAATTCGATTCTTTTCAATCGGAGTCGAGTTATACTGCTTAGAGCGTCGCTCATAGTACAATCTATCTAAATCAGGATAAGTGCTATAAAAATCTTCGAGACGCTTTTGGAACTTCGAGTACGCTAGTAGATCTTGTGTTTTAATTTCGGTTTGACTATTAGTGGACCTAATCACTCTAGAAATGACATCTTGATTTTGTGTTATTATGAGTTTGAGAGAAACCTGGATTTTCTCATCTACCAAACTTTTATTATGAAATAAAACATTTGCAGTTTGACAACCATTGATGATTTGATAATTTGTAATAGAAAATTCATTTCTAGTTGTGGTTAATTCTTCAGCAACAATAGTCATTCCGTTATTCAAGATTGAAAAAGAATCCTTATAATCAGAGTTCAAAGTTGTTTGAATTTCTGAATTCACTCTATTTTCACCTTGATAGTCTCTTACATTATCATAGAATACGTTGGGAATAGCGTTTCCATTATCATCACTCATTAAAGACAAAACTGTTTTTCCATCAATTAATCCTAGATAAGATTCTTTAACATTTTCGATTACAGGTAAAGTAATTTTTTGTGAAAACTCAAAAGTCTTCTTCAGCTTTCGTCCAATACTTTTATATCTATTTTGTATTCCTATATTATCAATTAAATCAAAATTGATTTCAGAAAATACATTTTGAGACATTATTTGAGGGATTATTTCTTCTTTTTTTGCATAAACATTTTGATCTTTTCCATCTATACCAAGACATACGTAGTAAAGATTGCAAGTGGGTTTTTCTTCAAACTTTGAAATATAGCTAACAAACTTATTAAAAAATTTAATCTTTCTCTTTGCGTTATCATTCCAGCTATATTTTGGATCTTCTGAAATAAAATCATTCACACTCAATCCAAAATTCGAGACTTCCTTAGAATCAAAGGACATTGATGTTTTTGCCTGGATGAATATCACTTCGCCGTAAACTCTCTTTGCAGACTTCATAAAGTCATCTAGCTCTTCTTCTGTTGAAATTATTTCATTATTCAACAAAACAGCAAATCCATCTAGTCCAATGGTTCCATTAGCCCCGATGTTCAGTTCTTCAAGATTGATTGCACTACTGGTTTTGGGTTCAATTAGAGTGTAATTAACAAAATGTTCAAATTTAACAGATTCGTCCATTTTAGAATTCAACGAAAACAAATTTGAAAAATCATCTAAATAACTTTTTGTAATGCGATCCATTTGTTGATTACTCCTTTTATTTACGCATGAAAAAATGTTTGTAAAAAAAGCATGAACTGCGAATGGCATGAAAATTCATTCGTCTTATAGTTTGCTAAAATGCACATTAAAGAATCCCCCTATACTCGCCCCCTTTAAGTAAAAAAAAACTAACCCGCGACAAATATAAACTCATTTCCTGTGAATATTGCAATAAGTTTTCATTTTTTTGTTGAAAAAAAAGTAAAACAAAGGAAAACAATCTTGTTGCTTTACGAAAGTATTATGTATATGGACGAAGGATTACCCGATTCATATCGAAATGGAGGTCCATATGAACCCAAATAAAGCTCTGAAAACGAATTTCTATCAAAGACTTCGAAAAAACAGCGTGAAGATTCTCGAAATATCCAAACGTTTTCAATTCCTATCTAGTAAATACGAAAAATACAAGGATTTCCTAGATACAAGTTTCGAGAAAAGACTTGTCGGTGGAGAGTTTAACTCAAGGCTCACCGAGCTATACTTTATTGAAGCTTTAGTTGAAAGTGGGCTGCATATCCAACACAAGGGAGACTGCGGTCCAGATATTTGGATTAACGACATCAGTGGATGGGGAGAGTTTGTTGCTGCCACGGAATTACCCGAGAGACAACTCCGAGGAAAACCTTTCGAAGTCCGAAATGTCGATCTTGACGAACCCCTTGTTAGAATTTCCAGCGTTTTGTCAACTAAATCAAAAAAGCTGAAGATGGACATAACAAAAGGGATTGTAAAAGCTGACGAACCTATTGTTCTTTTCGTTTCCACAAGACAATTACGGGACCCGTATCCTATGAATCCGGAAGGCCAATTGTCATCATTCGCCAGAGCTGTGTTTCCATTGAATAAACCGACATTGACTTTCTATCCTGACTCTCACTCAAGTTCATGGAGTTATGAGTTTGACCCAGGGCTAAAAAAGAACGAAACCACTAAAATAGAGAACAATTATTTCATATCAAAAGACAACAGCCATATAAGTGCAGTAGTATTTTCATATTCTTCCATCTTTGATGAGTATTTCAGTCCTAACCATAATGCAAAAAGCGGTGACGACTTTGTTGTCATCCACAATCCTAGAGCATCAAATCCCATAACAAGCGGGCTGTTCATCTGTAGTGAAGAATATGAATGTAGTTATGATGGGAACGTCCTTTCTATTACAAACGTGAAAACGATCTCTGACGAATCAAACGACAAGTAATCGCGGTAGTGATCGTGACCCCAGCGAGGCTGCGCCAAGCGGGTGGGGCGCAGACTTTTGCGCTTATGCGCCCCTTCCCCACGTTCTGCAAAAGGGTACGTTTTATGAGGGGCGGGGCGTCGCCCTGGCGCCGGAACGGCCCCATAAAATAGAGCGCGACGGCATTGTCGTGCCGGGCCGCCCACAAAAAAAGGACCCGCATGGGTCCTTTCGTTCTATTTCTGCATTTCTGCGAGCTTGGCCTTGAGTTCGGCTATTTTGCATTCCTGCATTTCAATGGTCTCGTCCTTTGCAGCGATGATCCCATCTTTTTCGGCAATGGTTTCGTCCTTTTCAGCGATGATCCCATCTTTTTCAGCAATGGTCTCGTCCTTTGCAGCGATAATCTTCTGGTTACGTTCGCGTTCTTTTTCAGCAGCGGCTTCTGCGGCAAGCTGGATTTCCTGTTCCCATGTCATATAGCGCTCCTGTGTGTCTTCGTCGGCCTGGTACCACTGAACCTTGGTGTGGATGTTCTTGGTCTCCGTGGAGTCGGCGGTGTTTGTTGCGAAATACTTCAGATACGGCTTAAGGGGATGCGCGTCCGGAAGTTTCTCGTACTGGTTAAATATATAGAAATTTTTGAAGGTGCGGTCGTCCAAGGCGAGTTTTTTGTTTTCTGTCGCATAGTTCTGGAAACTGTAAATAGGCAGGCCTTCCTTGAAAATGTCTTCCGGGCAAATGAAGAGCACGTACTGGTCCTTAAGGCTGCTGTACATGCTTCCCTTGCGCAGGTCGTTGGTGTCGCGGACAGACTGGTAGTAGCGAGCGCGCTTGGGAAGTTCCTTGGTATCAACAATTTGCATTTCGAGATCAAAGGAACTGACAATTTCGCCGTTTTCGTTGATCTGTTGGGTAAAAACGTCGTAGCGGACGCTTTTGCTGAAGATGCCCACCTGCTCCGTCTTTTCCTGCTCGGGATCCTTAAGGTCGTAGATCTTGATGCCAAGCGCCGCCTCGATGAAAGGCTTGGCAATTTCCTTGTGGCTCATGACCAGAGGGAACATGAAACGGTTGGTGATGGTGATTTTAGAGAAGTCGATGACTTTAGTTTCGTTATCAGCGCCTACGGCGGTTTCGTTTTCGTTCATACGTGTTGCTGGGTGTTGCGCACACCTTTGCGAGGTGGCTAAATCGCCGCCTGCTATATACACGCTTTTTTGCCGTAGAATGCTCCCTGAATTTTGAAAAAAGATTGTAAAAATTTTTCGCCCTTAAATCGCGGGAGCGATCGTGACCCCTTGGGGCGCAGACTTTTGCGCTTATGCAAAAGGGGCCCCCGGCTCGGAGGCCGGGGTGACAAAAGATGAGGCAAAAGGCTGCGTTTTATGAGGGGCGGGGCGTCGCCCTGGCGACGGAACGGCCCCATAAAATAGAGCGCGACGGCACTGCTGTGCCGGGCCGCCCACAAAAACTTTTCGAGGTTGAAAAGTTTGACAAAGTGGTGAACCTCGCTGCTCAAGCAGGTGTCCGCTATTCCATTACCAACCCCTATGCTTACATGCAAAGCAACATGGTGGGTTTCTTGAATATTTTGGAAGCATGCCGCAACTTCAATGTCAAGCACCTGATTTATGCATCCTCCAGTTCCGTTTACGGCCTTAACAGCAAGGTTCCCTACGGCGAAGACGACAAGGTGGGTTCTCCCGTGAGCCTCTACGCCGCCAGCAAAAAGAGCAACGAGCGTCAAAGGGCGAGCCTATCAAGGTGTTCAACAACGGCGACATGATCCGCGACTTTACCTACATCGATGATATTGTCGAAGGAACCATCCACGTGGTAGACCGTACGCCTGTCGCTTCAGATTGTCCCAACGGGGTCGCCTACAAGGTTTACAACATCGGCTGCAGCAATCCCGTGAAGCTGATGGATTTCATCAGCGAAATCGAGAACGCCTACGGCGAGCCCGCCAAGAAGGAATTCTTGCCCATGCAACCGGGTGACGTATACCAGACCAACGCTGACACCACCAAGCTGGAGACTGAATGCGGGTACAAACCCCACTGGAGTCTGCACGACGGCATCGCCGAATTCATGAAGTGGTATAAGAGCGATAGAAATCCGTTGAGGTAATTATTGCGAATGCAATATTGAACATCGCCCGGCAAGCCTAAAGTCTTGCCGAGCAAAATGTCAACTATTGTTTGCAAAAAGAAGGGAGTGCGTCATGGGGGCTTGACACCACACAATTCTCATCCTAAATTTGAGCAAGATTTGACACTAAAATGTCAAAAAACATTTGTATATTAGGCTTGGTAAAGAGACTTTTCTACAAGGATTTCGCCATGGGAAATGCAGATAACAATATGAAAACCTACGACATCAACGATGTCGCGGATTACATTATTTTGCAGGCCACAGCAGAAGAAACTCATCCTTCACTCACCAATCTTAAGCTTCAAAAACTCCTGTATTACGTGCAAGCCTGGTCTTACGGAATTCATCAAAGACCGTTTTTTAGCGAAAACGAACAGTTCCAAGCATGGATCCATGGTCCGGTCAACAGAACTATATACGACAGGTTTGAACCAACCAAGCTTCTTTATTCCGAACTGACTATGAGTGACCGTCGTCAAGACGCAAAAGATCTTGATGATGAGGGAAAGGAATTCGTTGATTTCATTCTTGAGAATTACATGAAGTTTACTGGCGTACAACTCGAGGCTATGACCCATAGGGAGGACCCCTGGATTCAGGCAAGAGAAGGCATCGCCCCCACTGCCAGATGTGAAAAGATCATTTCTCCGGATGCGATGGTTAAATTTTATGGCAAACGTTGGAAAGAAATTCAAGGCTAATTTAAATTCAGACGTTTCAAAATATAACGGGTGTTTGGCTCCGTCCAAAAACATTTCGTACAACCAGAAAAATCTTGTTTCTTCAGGCACAATCAAGGAGCCTGGTCTTTCTTTTTCATTTCGTTATTTCAGTCAAGAACAGAATTTCGGTTTAAGAGACGGTTGTGACGGTTCATGGTTCGTTTCCTTTCTGAACGGAGTGCGTGAACTATGCTGCTATACCTTTAGCGAGTTCATAACAAACATACCTCTTCAAAATAAATTTCGTTTCCATCCTGTCAATTTTTCAAAAGATGCAGTTTCCATAACACGAGCCTCTTTAAAAAGCATTCCCGAAGAAATTCGCGATAATGACAAAGAATATCCATTCTTCGAGCTAAACGTCACCACCTCACGAGGCCGTTATTTTGGCTTTTTCGACAACTCAGTCTTCTATGTAGTGTACCTTGACAGACACCACAACATGTATCCGATGGACAGGGGAATAACTCGCACTTTCGAATGCGAAAGCGATTTTGACAGTCTACTAAGAAAATTGCGCAACATCGTATCAACATCATCCAAATGCTCTCATGCCAAATGCGAGATTAGCTCGATGGTAGAAAACATACCTGGTTTAGGAACTGAAATCATATACATCGCCCTTGACAACGAAGAACTTGAAATGTTGTTCGACTTGCAAACAAAACATACCTGGGAAGAAATTTTTAAACAGGGAATGTTTAACTTACTCTAATGGAGCTTTACACCATCAAACTTTTAGCGGCAGTGATCGTGACCCCTTGGGGCGCAGACCCGTAGGGGCTGCGTTCAAGGAGCTCGGTCAAGGGGGCCCCGGCTCGGAGGCCGGGGTGACATTGAGCGAGCCTTTGAATAGAGCGCGACGGCACGGAAGTGCCGGGCCGCCCGAATCGTTGTCAACTATTGTTTGCAAAATGAAAGACTTTTAAATTCACCTCTTGACAATAGGTGCACAAAAGTATAAATTAAGGTCATTGAGAATTTAATCCTCCTGACTTATCTGGGGAGGCGATCAACTCTCTGCCACGAGCCGTAGGAGCGTGCAAGCATGCATCTCCACAGGACCTCTGAGGGGGATAAAGCCCCTTGGCTGTGTGCGTAGGGCCGGGTGCGCAAGGCGCATCCTCAAATCACACCAATGGACAACTTAAAGCTTGTAGGCTCCAGTGCCGAGTTTTCGGCGACAGGTACCGATATTTTAGACTATATTTCCGTAGGAAAGGAGGCTTCCATGTCCTACGATTCTATTGTTACTGAAATTCTCTCGATGTCTGCGGAAAAGCGTTGGAATCTGCTTATGGAAATAGCCTCATCCCTTCAACCTGCAACGAACTGTTCTGCGCAAAACAAAAAAAGAGCAAAGCGAAAACTTGGCGGTTTCGAAGAAGGATTCTTCATGGCAGATGATTTCGACAAAACTCCTGAATGCTTCAAGGAGTATCTGTGACATAGCATCGGCAAGCTGTCGGTTTCTTTAACTGTTCCCGAATTCCAATCAACATGCAACGAAAGGAACATAGAGATCATCCCCATAAGGCCTAAGGAACTGGAATCCATAAAATCCTTGCCCGCAATTCACAACGATCCTTTTGACAGGCTTATCATAGCGCAAGCTATAACAATGAACGCATCCATTGTCACAAGGGACTCACAGATTCCAAAGTACCCTGTGCATGTTGAATGGTAAAAAGTTTCGCCTTGTTAATTGGCGAAATCAAAAACACGGGAGTGCAGGGCCGCCCATATAATCCCTACGCGTTGGCGAAGGGCGGGTGGGTGGGGAAAATGATTACGGATATACGGGAATAGAACGGCTTCATTCGCTAGCGCTCATGGCAAGTAGGGTGACGAGAATCAACAGGCTCGCAACCTTTGCAGTTCCTTATCTTTTTGTTCCTTGCCCATGTCAAGTAATCGGCCATCGTAATATGCCGTCCTTTTACGGACAGTTCTTTATCGAAATAAATCACTAGGTAATCTGGAGCGCTTCTATTTCCCAAGAGCGTTACACTACCAACTGTAATGCCAAAATCCGCAGCTTTCGGGGCCTCCCTCTGGTCTAAAACAACCGCACTTTTTGCACCGAGAACCATACAGTCGTGGGCGACTTCTTCCTCTTCAAACAAGGCCCTAGTGGACACCTTGCTTTCGCCCAAAATATTCGTTTTTCCATCATCAACGGCTGCGGCAAAGACATAGTTTATCGAAGTCCAAACAACCTGGCAGGACTCCGACATCGTCGACAATGAGCCCTTATAATCCCTAATAGACGATATTTGTGTCGGCCCGCATCCGGAAAGCACAGACAAAAGCAGAGTCATTGCCAGTATTGAAAATAGACGCCACATAATTCTCCCTCCAGTCAAAGATTTCAAAAATAGCACAAAAAAGGAGCCTGTAAAGTAGACTCTTTTTTTAACAACCGGAACAAGCTGTTACACCATTCCTTTTTTTCCAAGATTTATAATCTTTCATCGTATAACTAGTGCCGCTATACAGCAACTCCTTGCCAAAGAAAACAACAACGAACGCAGAAGTGTTCTGACTGATATAATACCCTGGTGTAGTTGTACTTGTCATCTGGTTTGTGAAAGCATTGTAGTTGTAATTCGTTGTTCCCGGAACATATGTTGAACTTGAAGCAACAACACCTCTGTCCAGAACCAGTACACTTGTTGCCCCAACAGTCATGCAGTCATAAGCAGCCTCTATACTTTCATAAGAGCCGCTTGTCGCAACATGGCTATCGCCAAGCATGTATACATCGTATCTTGTCACAATTTCATTGAACTTCGATTCCAAAGAAGTCCTATACACATAGCACTTTTCTGTAGGTTCATATATCGGCCCATTATAATCACTCAGTGCGGAAACCTGATAAACTATGCAGCCCGATAGAAGCATTAACACAGATAAACAAAGTGTCACGAAAAAGAATCGTTTCATAGCATTCCCAATCAAAAACATTTCTTTCTTAAAAAAGATAACAAAGGAAGCCGGCTATCGCAGGCTTTTTTCGCTATTTTCCCCGTAAATCAATATTTATAAATCATGACCCCTTGGGGCGCAGACTTTTGCGCTTATGCGCCCCTCCCCCACGTTCCGCAAAAGGTTGCGTTTTATGAGGGGCGGGGCGTCGCCCTGGCGATGGAACGGCCCCATAAAATAGAGCGCGACGGCACGGAAGTGCAGGGCCGCCCGAATCGTTGTCAACTATTGTTTGCAAAATGAAAGACTTTTAAATATACCCTTGACAATAGGTGCACAAAAGTATAAATTAGGGTCATTGAGAATTTAATCCTCCTGACTTATCTGGGGAGGCGACCAACTCTCTGCCACGAGCCGTAGGAGCGTGCAGGCATGCATCTCCACAGGACCTCTGAGGGGGATAAAGCCCCTTGGCTGTGTGCGTAGGGCTCGGGAATAAACTTATTCCCGATACACATCACATGAATTTCATCTGCAGCATATTCCATCTATCGAATATTGTTAAATTTTCGTGTAACCACAAAAGGTGCGACATGTCCGTTTTTAAACCCCTATTTGGAAAAGATGTTCTTATCAACGCAGCTCTGTATGTTGCGCATAAGCTCCCCATCGGTCAGCGCCGCATGCATAAGGTGTTCAAGATTCTTTGGTTCGCCGATCTTTCCCATTTGAAAAAATACGGGCGCACAATCACCGGAGACACATACATCGCAATGACCAACGGTCCAGTACCTTCCGTGCTCTACGACGAAATTAAGGATTGCAGCAGTCCGTACTTCCGTAGGTTCGACAATGAGTCTGGCAAAGGATTCATTGACGTACTTGCAGAAACAAATGAAGATTTTCTCTCTGATACAGACAAAGAGGAAATGGACATTTCCTTTGACACGTACAAGGACATGGATTTTGGCGAACTTTCCCAAAAGTCGCACAACAGCGCATGGAAAGCAGCAGGCCTCAATAACTCCATTCGATTGAATGAGATTCTTGATGAAATAGGCGCAGATGAAAAAATGCGCCAGTACATAGCCGAAAACGAAAGCATCAGGCGAGTAATCTAAAAATGGATTTGCCAGCCTCTCTCGTAAGTTCCTCTTTCACACAGAGGAGCGCTGTGGTGCATACAGATACAAATAGTGTTATCGAAACTGACCACGGAAAATTTCTTCTTGTAATCAAGAACCTAGAAGATAGGATTGTTTGCTGTGCGATAAATTCAATTCGTTACAGTCAATCGTTCGATTCGCAAATCAGCATCCTGGAAGAGGATCAGCCTGCAATCACGCCAGAGGATTTGCCGGCCCTTGAACATGTTTCCTACGTAAATTGCTCTACGATATTTGAAATAGAAACATCCGAATTTCAGAAGAAATTAACCCAAGGCGTTTTCAAGCCTAAAGGGCATCTCAGCGATGCCGCCATGGCCCATGTATTGCGAGCTGGGCAAAAATGTAAAGTTCTTAGAAAGTTCCAACAGGATTACTTTAGGTGATAACCGCGACGGCACTGTTGTGCCGGGCCACCCGTGTCTAGTGTACTTTTCGCACTGATATTTTGCGGTGCTTGATGCGCTTGGGGATGTACTGTATGAACGTGCGGATGTAGCGGGCTTCGTGCCACAGGGATTCGGTAGCGCAGAAGCGGAACCTTTTGAGGGGGCGTATACGGTCGGCGAGCCAGCGGAGGAATGTGGGCAGGTTGTGTTCCCTGGAGTAGCGGCCGAAATTACCGCCGGAAACCACGTTACCGAAGAGCTGATTTCCGCGCCAGGGGTCGGGCGGGCAGATCATAAGTTCCTGGGGCATGCGGAACACGCGCTGCATCATCCACATCACGGCGCCGGCCATTTGCCAGAGGCCGCAGTTTTTCAGTTGCGCGGAGACTTGCGCGCGGTCGGCTTCGGTGCTGTTTCGGAGCAGCAGGCAGTAATCCACCAGTTGACGGAGGCCCACGCCTTCGCTATAGAAGTGTCGCATGAGGTGGGAAAGCTGCATTACCAGGGCGAAGGTGGCGGGGGGTACGTTGAATCCCTCGGTTGCGTCGCCGGGCGCAGGTGCCGCGCCGGTCTGTATGGTTTTTACCGCGCCGGGTTTCGCTAGTTCGCCGTCGAGGTACTTGAGCATGCGACTGGTGCTAAAGGGGGAATTGTTGTAGGTGGCGTCGTAGTGGACTTCTACGGTTACGCCGCCGAAGAGTTCCGATTTCAGGTGCGCATGGATGTCCGAGAAGTCGGTGTTCTCCAGGCCTTCCGTCAGGTCCATTTCCTTGAGGAGGGGGATTACGCGCTTGCGGCCGCCCTGTACGAGGATGTCGATGTCGCCTGCCTGGCGGGAGCTTGGGTCGGGATAGAGGCGGGCGTTGGCCTGGCCTTTGAGGATTACGGTGCGGGCTCCCCTGTCGGCAAACATCCTGGTGAGTTTTGCCGCGGTCTCGTTCATGCGGGCGTTTATGGTGGCGATGTTGTTGGCCTCGAAGGACCAGCGGAGCAGAAGGTCGCGGGGCGGGCGATGTTCGGCGGGGAGCTTTTCGATACCCTTGTAGAGGACGCCCAGGAGGCACTGGCGCTTTGCCTGGGTGTGGAGCCATTGCCACTCTTCAGCCGTAAGGACGCGTGACACACCTTCGGCATCAATGCCGAGGGAAAAGCGGAGGAGGCTGAAGAATTCTTCGAACAAGGGATTCATTATGCTTCGCTGGCGATGATCTGGTCGGAGATTTCGGTGTTCTTGACGGTTTCGCCATCCCACACGATGCAGTTTTCCACCATGGAGTTCACGATTACGCAGTTGTCGCCCAGGGTCACGTTGGGGCCCACGGTGCTGCCTTCGATAACGCAGTTCCTGCCGATAACGCAGGGCGGAATGAACTTTACGTCGTGAAAGTCCTGGGACATGTCGCTGGCCATGCTGCACACGTTGTTGAGGCCGTCCTTGTTCTGGAGGAGCCAGGTGTTGGTCTGCACCAGTGTCTCGGGGAGGCCGCAGTCCAGCCATTCCCTTACGGGGGCGGTGCGGAACTTGCAGCCCTGTTCAAGCATCATCTGCAAGGCGTCGGTAAGCTGGAACTCGCCACGGGTACGGATGTCGTTATCCATGAGGTGCTTGAGGGCTGCCCTGAGGGCCTTTACGTCCTTGATGTAGTAGATGCCCACGATAGCTTCGTCGCTTACGAATTCCTGGGGCTTTTCCACCAGGCGCTGGATGTTGCCGGTGGGGTCGGTAACGGCCACGCCGAAACGGCGGGGGTCGGAAACCTTGTAGGTGTAGAGGACGTTGGTAGGGGAGTCTGCCAGTGCGGAGAGGTCGGCGTCGAAGAGGGTGTCGCCGAGGATGATGAGCAGGGGTTCGTCATCTTCTACGTAAGGGAGCGCAAGGCTAATGGCCTGCCCGAGGCCCTGGGGGTCGCCCTGGAGCACCGTGCGGGTCCTACCCCACTTGGGGCGGGTATCCAGGAACTGATCCATCTTTTCGGCCTTGTAGCCGGTAATGAAGATGGTCTCGGAAGGTTTGAGTTGCAGGGCGTCTTCCACGATCCAGTCGATGATGGTCTTGCCGCCCACAGGGAGCAGACACTTGGGCAGGTTGTTTGTGTAGGGGCGCATGCGTTCGCCCTTCCCTGCTACCGGCAGAATAACCTTCATCTATCGAACCCCTCTATACACCTTAAAAACCATGGCACAGTGAAAACTGCGCCGCCACATACAAGATAATAAAATTGTAAGAAGTCCACAAGGGAACGCAGGGAAATGCGGCTCCCTCCGTGACGGGGGCCATTGTAATCTTTGTAGAAAACTTCCGGCAGAAACATAAACAAACTCTCAAAACGAGGTTATCAATATGAAGATGATTACATCTATTTCTTTCACCCTCCTTCACAACAAGGAATTCATGGGTTTCCATTCCGAAGGCGTAAATCTCGCCAAGGCAATCACCAGGATTCCCGACGCAAGCATCGCCGAAACCGGGGAACAGATCTGGAGGTTGTTTGACTCCACCCCCTCCCCCATCAGGGCGAACCAGGCGGAATCTACAGGTATCTTCGACAGCATCGTCATGGGGCTCAAGGAGATTGAAGAAGAAAAGCTTGTGGCCTGCGGATTCAAGGAATGGCTCGAGCGCCTCGAAACTGCAAACCGTCAGTTCATGGAAGCAGATCTCGCCAGGTTCTCCGAACGCTGCCAGAAGGAAATCGAGAACTGCAGGATTCTGCGCGCCGCCTGCATCAAGGCATACAACGTGTTGGTGGGCGCCGCATTCTTCAAGGCAGCCGAAGGAAACTAAAGCTGCAGCAACTTCCTGGATCGAATGGACAAGATCGTGATTGCCAAGAAGGTGCAGGTCAAGATGCGTCACACCCCCAAGAAGAAGGAAACTGCCGAAACTGCAAAGGTAGAAACTGCTGCGCCCCCGGAAGCGACCACCGAAAACGCGGCGACTAACCCTGCGGCGAACGAAGCCACAGAAACTGCTGCGAACAATGAAGCGGCGAACAATGCCGCCCCCACCACGGACAATGATTCCTCGGTGGGTGTAGAAAATGCAGCATGATCTACACTATACATATAAAACATTAGAAGGAGATATAAGTCCCGGCTTCAAGCGAAGCCGGGATGTTTTTTTTGCCGCCAAATTTTGCCGCGAAAATAGGCTTCCGGGAGATAATTTTCGAAAATCGGGCTATTTTACGGGAAAAATTGTTTTTTTAGATACCAGTTTCCCGTAATTTATTAGGTTGTTTGTAATAAATTTGTGTTTTGGGCTCATTTTTCCATGGCAACATGGCCTAAAAAGGTGCCAAGACAACGAAAATGCCGGTAAAAACAGGTCGAATGGGGCTTTTGAGGGCTTTCTGCCCGACTTTTGCGATAGTTTGTCTATAAAATTACGGGAAAAACTAATCAAAAAGCATCACTTTTCCCGTAATTTCGGCACTTTTCGCCAAAAGATCTCCCCACACGTCAAAAGCGCCCTCTCAAAAAGTTATTTTGCACCCCATGGCGCATAAACTGATTTCCACATTGTTCCTTGCCGCATGGGGTTTTGCTAACGCCGCCATGGGCGAAGTTTTCCAGTTGGACCTGACTCCCGGTACAAACCAGTCGGAGGCGGGCATTTTTATGCGCAATTTCAGGCCGGGCCCGGATAGGCCCCTCCTGGGAATTGGCGGCCGCGACTGGCACCTGGCTGCAAACCTTTACGCCGGCGGCGGAGCGGTTGTAAGCGAGGCTGTTCGCGACACCACGAACCCACGCGGCTACCTGGGCGCATACCTTACCGGCCACAAGCAGAATTTCGACTTCGCCTTGAACCTGGCTTTCGACAACTTCGAGAACAGGAATATGAAGGATTTCAAGGCGCTGCAGTACACAGGCCATATCGGCTACAAGATGGACTGGATCCAGTTCAAGGCCGGCTACGACCGCGAGCACTTTGGACCGGGCGTGTACAACAACCTGGTTTTCAACAGGTCCTCCTTCCCTTACGACATGATGTCCATTAACCTGGACCTTGGCCCGCTCCACGTATATTCCTTCTATGGTGCGCTGAGGGTGGCTCCCTGGGGCTGGCAGGCTCCTATGGGTATTCCGGAACCTGTGCGCGAGCAGCTGGTGAGCACCATGTCCAAGGATCGCGACGTGTACGGCCACCGTTACGAATATCGCGGCAAGAACTTGACCCTTGGCATTAGCGAAGCCACCTTTATCTACGACAATAACCAGCCCTGGCTTTTTGTGCCCACGGTGCCCCTGTTCATGGAAAAAGGAAACTACACCGAGAACTCCAACAACGGCGAAATCGCATTCGATGCAGAATACAAGTTCCTGGGTATAGGCCGCCTATATACGGAATTTTTGCTGGACGACATGGAAAGCCCCATCCGCCTGATCGCAAACGACAATGCGGAATCCAAGTGGGCCTGGATGGCAGGCGTTCAGCTAGACAAGGACTTCGATATTTTCGGGCAGAGGCTGTGGGCCGGCACCATTGCAGAATACGCCCGTATTGAGCCCTTCGTGTACACCCACTTCCACGCCAACACCGCACAGGCAGCCCACGCGGCTCGCCCTGTAGGCAATCCCAACGGCCCCAACAGTCAGGCCATCGACTGGTCCATTTACGGCCAGTACGGCAAGCGCTTTAGGCTGGTGCTGCACAATAAGTGGCTCTGGAAAGGTACCGACTACGGCAGCGAACTGAATGACGAAACCAAGAACGCGCTGCACACCAAGAAGAGTTTCTTGAAGGGCGCCAAGATACAGTACACCTTCGCCCCTTACTTCAACTACCTTGTGGACCACGTCTCCTACCAGCTGGGATTCAAGTTCTTCGGCGAAAAGGAATGCTACGGCAACATAGTTGTGTGGTGGTAAGCCCCCGTTGATCCGCAGCGGCAGCCCGCCGAGCCCCGCATCAAGATATTAAAAAGAAAAAGTCCCGACTTCGCATTACACGAAGCCGGGATTTTTGTTGGTTTTGGTTTTCAGATTCTTACTTTACAGCAATCAACTTGGACATAGAGCCAACCTTAACAATGAACTTTCCTGCAGACGGAAGAGCTACGTTCAAAGAACCCGAATTATTCATGGCCTCATAAACAACCTTACCCTTTACATTCACTACAGAAATCTTTTCATTGCCATTCAAACCAGAAATCATAACGTTTCTGCCTTCGTTTACGATTTCGTACTTTGCAGGAGCGGAAACTGCTTCGCTAGCAAATACGCGGGGAGTTTCCTTAGACAATGTAGCCGAGTAGATCGGGTAAGCTACGTGAATGGTGACACTCACGCCCGGCTTCTTTGCCTTTGAAGACCAAACATAGAACTTACCTGTGGAAACATCCACAAAAGCTCGATCAGTAATGCCATCGCCATCGTAATCTCCAGGAAGAACCTGAACATTAGTATGATTCTTGATTTCAGTCCAATCTTTGTAAACTTCCTGCTTTCCAGAGAAACTTTCCCTGACATACCAATAACCAGTCGAATGATTAACGAAAGCCAAGTCATCGAGACCATCACCATCATAGTCACCAACAGCAAGAATAGAACTGCTACTCATTCCATTCTGCTTGTAGCCAAACAAATGGTTGCTATTGAGCTTAAAATTACCATTAGATGTACGTTCAATATCTCCATTTGAATTAGTAACTACTTCCCTAAAGAAGTTAGTGTACTTTTCAGGATCCTGAGACATACTACCAATGATGTACCAAGTACCATTAGACTTGTTGACAATGGCTCTATCAGCAATTCCATCACCGTCAAAATCTCCAGCAACTGGAGTGTGGGATGACGTCATACCGCTCCATTTCCAATCAAACCAAGATTCGCCAGTATACGGATTTTCCATAAGATTCTGGTTACGGCTAGAAATCATATACCAACGACCAGTACTCTTGTTTACAATCACGCGATCGGTAATATAGTCACCATCATAGTCACCACTCAGAACAGTAAAGGCACTTGTCATTCCAGGCCATGCCCATCCCCAAGGAATATTACCAAAGCCGGTAACGTCATTGTTTGTCATAACAATGCCATTCTTTGCATTATCCGGAAGTACACTAGAATACAAGTACCAGTATCCATAATTCACACCACCTTCAGAACCGAATTTATACATGCCTCTATCAGCCAAACCATCTCCATCAAAATCGCCAGTAAGGATTTTATTAGCGGTAGAATACTTATAGAACGGTCTTGAAGTTGTTTTCAACGGGGAGCCCACATAGCCCTTATACTTACGGCTATAGACGATATTCCAGGAACCATTGCTCTTGTCCAAAACGCCAATATCCGTGATACCATCACCATCAAAGTCATCTGCAAAGTATTCTGCCTTGCTGGGCTTCACGTCAAGGGAAGCGCCATTGCTAATCTTCACATTGTAGCTAGGCCAAGGGGTTGTACTTGAAGTAATCAGCATCTGATACATAGGCCAGAAACCTACGCCGACACTGAACTTGCAATCTGACGTAGGACACGGAGCTGAATAGCCGCTTTTTACACCAGAAGCCGGGGCACTGAAGGAAAGAAGATACTGGTCACCGTAAATCCAGCCATGTTCATCACCGGAAACGCCCGGATTATGAACAAAGCGATAAGGACCCAAAGAGAAATTTTTGTCTTTAGTCCAGGAAATACCATCGGACGATGTATACTTAATAAAATTGAACGAATGAATCTCCCCAGAAATATCATCATAACAATGCTCATATGCATCTGCGTTCTTGCAAACAGGATCCGTTGTCCACATTTCAAACTTATTTGTAAGAGGATTCCACTTAACATCACCCACACCAACACCATTATGTTTGACTTTACCATCAATCTTGGCCTTTTTTACAGAACCATTGTTGATAGAATTTTGATCGTACTTCACCGAAGTAAGATTTTTTACCTTTTGGTAAATGACCATTCTATAAATACTGTTATTTTGAGTATCCACATTGATAGTCATATCATTAAACCAGACGTGGAAATAACCATCCTTATACACAATGGACTGCTGGCCTACACCATAAACTTCATGGGCAGTCCCGTTGACATCAACATAAAGTTTATCGTGGTCTGGATTATCAGCTTCATAGTAACCACCGGCTCTTTTTTTCTTCAAAAGAGCCTTCGGGTTGCTAGGATAATATTCCCAAGTTCCACTTTCGGTATATTTTTCGTAAGGGCCTTGAAGAGACTTAGAACGGGCAAGATACACAACAGTACCATAATATTCCAAGTTTCCATCATACATCATATACCAGTAACCATCATCGCCTCGAACGATAGAAGGATCACAGGTGCAACGTTCATTCTTTCCAGAATAGAAATTCTTTGTAACTGTCAAAACAGTCTGAGGAGCAGACCATTGAGAACCATTTTTTGAAGTACGAAGACGAATATGGTCCCAAGACCTATAAACGGCATCAATGTCCGGATGATAATAGTTGTCGGCAGAAGAAGATCCGTTCGAGCAGTAGAACTGGTAGAAAGTGCCGTTATGGTACACCGTAGACGGAGCATACGCATATCCGCGGTCGCTAATATTTTGTGATTTGAAAGGATCGTACGCTTTCTGGATTGAAACTGCGTAAGAATTAGAAACAACAAGTAGCGCAGCCGCTACCAGTTTCATAACTTTTCTCATTTTGTTCTCCTACGAGAATGTTCAATTACCGCACTGCACTCACAGCACGCAAGGATTTTTATAAACCAGCTTTTGAATGGAGTCCTCCTAACAGACCCGATAACCCAGCTAATTTTTCCCCAGCGCCAAATATACACACAAACAATTTCTTTTGCTAGTAGAAATATTCACATTGATAAAGAAAATTTTTTAATCGTATGCAGATGTAACACATTTGTATTACAAGTGTAATACAACGCTGCGCGAGTACAAAAAATCCCGGCTTCGTATTATACGGAGTCGGGATTTTTTATGCTTTGGATCGCCACGGGGCTGCGCCCCTCGCGATGACATGCGCGAGAATTATCCCACGCGATGACATTCGAAGGGTTTGCCTCGCGATGACAAACGCGGGATTGCCCTGCGGCAGGTGCGGGAATTACTTGCGCTTGCGCTTCTTGGACTTCTTCTTGGGTTCGTCCTTCTTAGGGGCGGCTTCGTCGGAATCCTTCTGGAGGTCGGACAGGTTCACCGGTTCTGCGTCCAGGTTGTTGACAGCGTCCTTGACGTTCACCACTTCGGACTTGACTTCGGTAATGGCCGGGAGGATCTTGCCTTCGAGAGCGCCCTGGATTGCTTCCATGGACTGTTTCATGGGGCAGTCGCCTGCGTCGGATTTTTTTCCGCCGAGAACGCCGGAAGAAAGCACCACGCCTGCGATGGCGATGACTACGGCGAAGAATGCGAGGAGCACTGCCTTGCCGGTCTTCTTGGTCTGCTTCTTGGCTTCTTCGAGCATGTTGTCTTCGAAGGTCTTGAATTCGTTAGCCTGGAGTTCCTTGAGGGATTCGGTAACGTACACAGAGTTGTTCACGAAGCGCACCAGCTTTTCGGCAATGACGCTTGCTTCGAGGAATACGCGAACCTCGACCAGGCCGGCGGAAACGTAGGCAACGTCGTCACCGAAGGTGATGCCCTTTTCCTTGTCAGATTCAAGTTCAACCACGAGGCCTTCGCTCTTGAGGTAGTCTACCAGGGCGATAGCTTCCATCAGCTTGTTGATGAAGCGCTTGGAATTTTCCTTGACGGATTCTTCCTTGCCTTCGTTCACGTAGAAATTCAAATAAGGTACTTCGTCGTTGTGGAAGGTGACCTTGTTGTCCTGGAAAGCAGATTCCAGTGCCTTAATGGGGAAGTTTGCAGTTGCGTCTGCAGAATTTGCGATCAGTTTGCTGATGATTGCCTGTTCGCCAAAGCTAAGCTTTCTCATATTATACTCCTAGATTTAGTTCCCGCTTACGGTCTAGAAACCCATCCAATAACACCGTGACCTAGCCAGGAACCATAGGCCCTTTTCGGACCGAATGGAAATATAGCCTATTGGCGGAATTTTTTGCAGACAAAGAAATGTTAAACTTTTTTTTGATTTTGAAATATTAGGCGCAAAAAGGGCCTTATTTCAATGTTTTAAGCAGGGAATCCAGGCGTGTGGTGAACTGCTTTGCACCGACAGAGGAAAGGTGGTCCATGTTGTAGGCCATTTCGTCGGTATAGTCGTGGTCACCCATCTTGTTTTCATCCATGAATACAAAGTAGGGCTTTTCCTTGGCCACGGAATCTATCTGAGCGATTGTACTTTTAGCAAGGCTTCGTTCCATGCCGTAGAGGCCGAAGCTACCCGTTTCCTTGTACTGCGGAGCCTGGGGGAACACAACGCCAATGAGGTACACTTTTTTCTCTTCTGCAGCGTCTGCTAGTTTATAGAGACGATCGATGAATCTGTTCAGAACTCTAACTTCCTTGTCGTTGTAGGAGGAATCGTAATAGACCTGGACCGGTTCGGAAGCCCATCCCATGGAGAGTGTATAGCCGCCGCCACGTTCGGTAAATTCATTGACCACATAGTCTTCGGCAGGGTATGAGGATTCCACGGCCTTCACAAAATTCTTGGGGATGGAATCTGCCCAGAAATTGTGGTTCTTGTCGTAGTTGTAGCCGGGGGCATCTCTTCTCATGACGGAATAGAAATCAAAGTATCCGCGCCAGTCGTCGAGGTCAAGGGAGAGTACCACCGCCTTGAGGGAATCGGCGTGGTTCATGACGTAGTTCTCGATGATGGCGAGTTCGCGGTTGGCGTCGATGCCGATGCCTGCAATGTTCAGCATTTTCCATTCGGGGAACAGGTCGGGATCGACGCCGCACTTGGCGCGGGAACTACCCACGATAAGAACCTTGGTGTCGTCGAGGTGTTTCCAGTAGGATTCCATACGGACGCGGAAAACAGATTCAAAGTAGACGTGTTTTTCGGTGAGGTACACACCGGCGCTGTCCGGATCGAGGGTCTCGCCTTCGCCACGGAGGACTGGGGCGGCGGACCAGAGGCAAGGATGCCACAGTTCCTCCCCCATCACGAGATCGATGACGGAGCTGTCGGCAAAATCTACGAGGACAATTTTCGGATGGGCGCCGTTCTTGTTTGTGAGAGTGGCAACTGCCATGGACGCGCGATTGTTTGACGCCGCGCCCAGGGGATTGTTTGACGCCGCGCCCAGGGGATTGTTTGACGCCGCGCCCAGGGTCCACTCGGAATGGTCGAAGGTAAAGCCCTTGGGGGCGCCCACGGACTGGACAAGTTTGCCGGTGGAGTCTGCCACAAGGATGCGTTGGTGGGTGGAGTATTTTTCACCGACAAATTCGCGGCCATTTTCGGAGGCGAAATCCAGGAAGAGAGTGCGCTTGGAACCGTCCTTGGAGAGGGACGCGTTGCAAGCCTGCTCGCCACCGTACCAGACTGTGTCGCGGCTCGACTCGGCGGATTCATCACCCGACTCGGCGGATTCATCACCCGACTCGGCGGAGGCTGCGCGAGAAATGCGGGCGCGGAGTCTTGTAGAGCCTGTCACGGCGAGGCTGTTGTCAGAGCTGACGCCGCCGTGGTAGGCGCCATCGAAAAGTTTCTGAGGCGCCCCGAACTTGCCTCCTGCAAAGGGTACTTGCCATGTGCTTTGGGCGAAGAACTTTGAATCGCTGGAGTTATTTTCTGCGCTTGATACGTAGACGATTACGGTATCGCCGGACTCGGTGACGCGCCAGCGGGGAATCGCCGCGTTTTCTACATCCAGCTTCACAAGGCCGCTGCCCGAGGCGTCCAGATTTCTGACGTACAGTTCCGAGGCGAGATCGCTACCTTCCAGACCAGTACAGAAAGCGACCTTGGAACCGTCCGGCGAAATGTCCGGATGGTAAGCGTCAATGGAATCGATGATTTCCACGGCACCTAGGGCACCGCTGGTAAAGAAATCCACGTAGGCCAAGTTCCCCGTCACGTCGTTACGGAAAACAAGTTTAGACTTGTAGGAGCCAGTCTTTTCGTAAAGCTTCTGGATGGTGGAAAGGACAATAGCGCGGGCTTCGTTGACGCTGCCGTCGTTTGCAAGCCAGGACGCTTCAAGGAACGGGCCGTATGCCAGACGGAAGCCAACGTACTTTTCCTTGGTAGAGGACGTTACCGAATACACCGCACCGCGGCTCACAAGCGTAATCGCCTCGGGCGCATTCCTAAAGCTTCCGCCCTTCACCACGCGTTCCCCGCGGGAACCTACGTCGGGCGCGCCGGCATAGTTCGTGATGGTCGTATCCTTGTAAAAGCCCTGCAGGTCGTTAGTCCATTCAAGAACGTTTCCCGCAAGGTCGCAGAACTCGGACTTGGAACGCTTACTGCAAACTTCGTGGGCCTTGTAGTCGGAATTTTCGCTATTCCATGATGCCTTCGGGTTCCAGGACTTGGACGCTGCAAACACCCATTCCGCTTCTGTGGGCAAACGGAATCCCTTCGCATGGGTGATCAAGGAAAGCCCTTCCAGATTCGTGCAATGGCCTTCCCCATCGAAGGTCGCCTTGTTGTAGAAATAGGCTGTGTCCAGCCCCGCCTTGCGGCTCTTGGCGTTTGCAAAGTAGACTGCGTCAAAGTAGGTAACGTCAACTACGGGCAGGTTCTTTTCCTCGCAGGAAACCTCCATAAGTTCGGCGTACTCACCGCAAGTCACTTCATGTTCGCCAAGCCAAAAATCATAATCGAACGTCACCTTCATCAGGGGACGTTCTGTAATTTTCGCCAGGGAATCGTTGGATCCGAGAGTTGTTGTTTTGCCAGATGCCTGGACAAAAACCATGCCATCCAATTTGTCTACAGGATAGCCGCTGAGGTCCGGTCCGTTGACTTTTTTGGAGGTGTCACAGCCAGCAAGAAAAACCGCCGCGGAAACCGCGAGCATCGGGAGCATCATTTTCCCGAACGTCGCGATTGTAGGCAGTTTAGGCAATGCGCTTCTTACTGTTGGTTCGGGCTTCAACCACGTTGATCACGTAGTCGCCCAGGTGTTCGCAAGCGTTGATCACGTCCATGTAGTGAACGCTCATCTGGTAGTCGTACTTCTTGTCGTTGATGTCGACAACGTTACGTTCCTTCAGGCTCTTGCGGTAGTTGTTGATTTCGTTTTCCACGTTGCGGGAACGGTTGTAGTCTGCACCGGGCTTGCCTTCTTCAACTTCGATCATGTAGTCCAGTGCAGTATTGCAGAGTTCCACCATGTGGTTGATGTGGGCGTACTGTTCGTCGGTGAAGTCGTCCTTGCTGCGGAACTTGTGGTTGATGGCGCGGGCCATGTTGTAGCAGGCGTCGCCGATGCTTTCCATTTCGGAAATTTCACGGAGCATGGAGCGGATGGTGCCCTTACTTTCGGGAGAGAGGCGGCCTTCGCTGACTTCGTTCAGGTACTTGGCGATTTCGACTTCCATGCTGTCGCTGATGCCTTCGTACTTTTCGATGCGGCTAAAGATCTTGGTGAACTCGTTTTCATCCTTAGTAGTCAGCAGGTCCGGCACCATGTTGAACATCTTCTTGCAACGTTCGCCAAAGAGCACAATTTCCTTGCGGGCTTCAAAGATGGAAAGTTCTGCAGTGCTGAGGATACCGCCGGAAATAAACTTGAGGCGGAACTCGTCGTCTTCCGGCTTGTCCTTGATGATCTTGCAGATGACGGTTTCCATGGGCTTGATGAACCAAATGAGGATCAGCACGTTCACCACGTTGAACATGGTGTGGAAGCCGGCCACGGCGAAGGTGACGCCATCCTGAGCAGCCTTGACTTCTTCAGGAGTAGAGGGTTTGACGCTGGGGTCGAAGCCCACGATGCCGCAGACCATGTTGATGAAAGGATGGAACACGCAGAGGACCCACACCACGCCGAACAAGTTGAAGAGCATGTGGGCAAGTGCTGCGCGACGAGCCTGGGTAGAAGCGCTCAAAGCCACCACGTTGGAAGTCACTGTAGTACCGATGTTCTCGCCCATCACGAGAGCGATACCCTGGTAGATTTCGAGAGCGCCGCTGGAGCAGAGGATGAGGGTAATTGCCATGACTGCTGCAGAGGACTGCACGCACATGGTGAGGATACTACCAATTAAAAGGAACAGCAAGGTGCTTGCAAAGCCCCAGTTACCACAGGCCTGCACAAAGTTCTGCACGGCAGGGATTTCGCCTAGGTGCATGGAGGCGCCAGTGTTGCGGAGGGTGGTGATTGCAAACAGCATGAAGGCGAGACCGAACAGGAATTCGCTGAAGCTCTTGGAGCTGTTCTTCTTGAAGTAGCTGGTGATGATACCCAGCACAAAGCAGGGGTACACCAGGTAGAGCATGTCGAACTTGAAGCCCAGCACCATGATCCATCCGGAGATGGTGGTACCGATGTTGGCGCCCATGATAATAGAAATGGCCTGCTTAAGGGTAAGCAAGCCAGCGTTAACGAAGCTAACGGTAAGTACGGTAGTAGCGGTAGAAGACTGGATAGTCGCAGTCACGGCGGTACCGGTGGCCACACCCATTACGCGGTGTTTAGTCATGGTACCCAGCATGGTGCGGAGAGTATTACCGGTGAGCTTTTGAAGACCTTCGGACATGGTCTTCATACCGTACATCAAAAGTGCAAGGCAGCCAAGAAGAGTGAGTACAGCCAGTTTCATGTCCACAGCGGGCATAGTGTTTTTCCTTTATCCAATAAACTGGGCGGAAATATAGAAAAAATCCCCCGGAGGATAATTTTTGAAAAGTGGCTGAAATTACGGGAAAACAGAATGAATAAGTGGGGTTTTTCCCGTAAATCGCTAGTTTGTCCGCAACAAAATCGGGTCAATCGGGTGGGGTGCCGCCAAATTTTACAACCATGGCGCAAAAAAGGGGCCATTTTCGGCCCCGACACCTGCGTTTTGGGTGTATTTTCCATGGGAAACGGGTATTTTCAATTAGTTTGTATAAAAAATTACGGGAAAACCGGCACCAAAACGCTCGATTTTCCCGTAAAAAAGGGCTTTTTTAGAAAATTATCTCCCCCGAGGATGTTTTTACTTGCTGCGGACCATGGCCACAGCCTGGCTGGCAATGCCTTCGCCGCGGCCGGTGAAGCCCAACTTTTCGGTGGTGGTGCCCTTGATGCCGATCTGCTTTACATCCAGGCCCAGCACACGGGCGATGTTAGCCTTCATCTGGTCCTTGTGGGGGTTCACCTTGGGGCGTTCGCACATGACGATGGCGTCGATGTTCACGATATCGTAGCCGGCCTTCGCCACTTCCTCCCCCACCTTGCGCAGGAGTTCCAAGCTGTCGGCGCCCTTGAAGGCGGGATCGGTGTCCGGGAAGTAGGTGCCGATGTCGCCGAGGCCTGCGGCACCCAGCAGGGCGTCGCTGATTGCATGGAGAAGCACGTCGGCATCGCTATGGCCCAGCAGGCCCTTTTCGTAAGGAATGTCCACGCCGCCGATAATGCACTTACGGCCTTCTACCAGCTTGTGAACGTCGAAACCAATGCCAGAACGATAAATCTTATCCATATGAAACCTCTTTAGGCAAATCAGGTTGAGCAAAGCCGCACAACGTTCCAAAATATAAGAAATTGCAAACTTATCGTTATTGACTTTTTGTCCACGGTAAGTCGTCTCGCGCAAGGGCTATCCCCCGAATTTCAGGGTAGATTAATTTCGGGATTTAATACGGGAAAAAAAGGAGTGTTGAATGAAGAATTCCGTTATCCGCGCGTTACCCATCGCGCTTGCAGCAACCTTGTGCACATCGGCTTACGCCTACACCGTGCAGGGAACAGTCACCAACAAGGCCGACGGCAAGGCTGTTGCCGACGCATCCGTTAGCCTTCTCAAGAACGAAAAGTCCACCAAGACCGATGCCAGCGGCAAGTTCTCGCTGGAAGTGGACGAAAAGCTTGGAATTGCCCCGCAACAAAGAGCAGGTTTCATCAATGTGAACCAGGGCGTTCTCAACTACGCACAGAGCGGCAGCCCGGTACAGGTGAAGGTTTTCGACATGGTGGGCAACCTTGTTTCCAGCAAGACCCTCTACGGCTCCGGTTCCTACGATCTGCGTCAGGGCATTAGCGCCAAGGGTACCTACTTCGCACGAGTCCGCGTCGGCTCTGCAATGCAAAGCGTGAAGTTCAACGCCGACGGAAGCGCAAGCGGCTTCAGCGGATCTTCGGAAAGCGCATCTTTGGGCGGAGAGTCCCGCGCCCTTCTCAAGTTCTCTGCTACAGACGACCTTCAGGTTATCGCCGACGGTTACGATACCTTGACCGTGGCGCTGAGCAAGCTTGATACCACACTGGCCTTGGAACTTACCCAGGCCGAAAAGAAATACAAGTTCGGTTACGCACTTAAGAACGCACCTACCCCCAGTAAGGGTTGCGGCAAGGAGTCTACCTTGCGCACCGACAAGCGTGTGGAAAACGGCGAGCACCACGTGGTGAACGTGAACGGCACCAACCGCGAATATTTCATCACCTTGCCCAAGAACTACGACAACACCAAGCCCTACAAGATTATGTTCGCCATGCACTGCTACGGCAGTTCCGCCGAAGACTTCGTGCACCATACTCCGGACTACGACCATCCTACCCCGTACTATGGCCAGCAGGTTCTGGACAAGAACGGCGACTACATCTTCGTTTCTGCACAGGCTGTAGGCGGCCTCTGGAACAAGGGCCAGGATGACCACGACTTCTTCGGAAAGATGCTGACCACCATGGAAGAAAATTACTGCATCGATACTAGCCGCGTGTTCGTTACCGGCTTCAGCTTCGGGGCAATGTATTCTAACTCCCTCGCCCAGGATTACCAGGACCGCATCCGCGCCGTGGCAACCTACGCTGTCGCAGACTATAACATTTGGCTCCCTCAGGAAAATGGTTCCAACAAGAAGTTGCCTATCGCATGGATGAACGTCCATGGTGTTAATGATGGCCGTTGCGATTACAAGCGTGCAAGAGACAGTGCTCTGCCCCGTATCCTCAAGAACAACGGTAAGGCTTCTGATGGCGACAGCCAGTTTACTGATGCCAGCGCCGAAAAGCCCGAAGAAATCAGCGGCAATACAGGACATGTCTGCTACGACTTCAAGACCGTGGACCCCCGCTTCCCTGTGAAGTGGTGCAGCTGGCCCGGAGATCATCAGTGGACTGCACACGACACCGGTAATATGGGCGTCGGTTGGAACTGGGAAAGCACCTGGGTTCCGGAAGCCGTGCACAAATTCTTTGAACAGTTCTAAATAGAACCAAAAATCCCCGGCGCTTAAGGCGTAGGGGATTTTTTAAGGTTATTGAACGCGGGGAAGCTTCTGTGAGATTCTAAATGTTTTTATGCGG
>JAKSIC010000032.1 GCA_024399015.1 Fibrobacter sp. | reverse complement strand
CCAAGCGATACTTGAATATGAAACACCTCTATGAACTTGAAAACCAAAGGGAAATTGAAACAGAATTGAAAAAAGCTAGGAAGAACCTGGCCTAGAATCTGATGTTGGAACAAACTATTTTTGCGAAAAACCCTTGACACTACCGGTTTTCACAAGAACGTAGTGGAGCAGGCCAACAAGATCAGTGTCAAGGAATTCCGCGCCTTGCTTGATACGTACACCACGGCGGTAGACAAGTTCGGAGGATACATCAGCAGCATCGCCGAAACCGAGGCAAGGAAGATCGCTTCTATCAACGGTTCCAAGCGCGTGGAGGCTTTCTGCGGATTCCGCAGTTACGTAAAGTCCATTACCAGGCACCCTAACGCCGAAATGGAAAAGTTGGCGGCGGAAGTGTGGAAGATCGTGAAGGACTATGTTGGCGCTTCGAATGCGGACCGTGATAAGCTCACCGCCATGATCGACCTGACGATTGCCAATGTTTCTGAACTGATTGCAGAAGAAACTTACGCCGCAATCTACGGGGGCAGCGATCTTGAACAGTGGTTCACCCTGCTGTTTTCTGCAGAAAAGGAATACCTTGCCGCGGTAAAGAGCTGCGTGGAGGAACGTAGGATCCGCGAGCAGGAGACCAACAACAGGATCCGCAATGAATGTACCGAGGCCTTCTATCTCTTGCTGAACTTCGCAAAGTACATGGCTGCGACCAAGAACGATTCCGACTGTGGAGAATTTGTACGCGAAGTGGAACTGATGGCGGACACTCGCCGCAGCCTCTACAAGAGTCGTGACAAGTCTCGTGCAGAAAAACGTGCCGTTACAGAAAATTCTGGGCAGGCGGCGAACGCGAGTACAGAAAACACTACCACCGGGGAAACCTTAACCTCGGTGGGACAGAACAATGCAGCATGATAAGAACAAAAAAAATCGGCATCTTTCGATGCCGATTTCCTCTTAATTTTTCTTTAAACTTAGGAAGCGCTCTTCAGCTTGAAGTTATTACCAGTAGAGAGACGTTCAAAGTTCGGGGTAAGGGCAGAGCAATCACCTGCAGAATTGTTGGTGATGTCAGCCTTGTATGTAGCAATGCCGCCAGCATTTGCGTTTGCAACTACATCCAAAGACCAAACGGAGCTAACCTTACAATCGTTCAGAGCGCCATTTGCAGTAGCAGTCCATGCATTTTCCTTACCTGAAGTCAAAAGTACGGATGCATTATCAGTATAACCACCGTAGGTAAAGGCAGAAGAGTTGGCCATTGCGTAGCCAATCTTCTTCCAGCCACCGATGCCAGTACCGACCTCAGCAACATAAGCGTCCTGCAACTTCACGTATTCTGCAGTAGTTTTGGATGAAATCGAGTTGAAATTGCATTTGCATTTTTCAATGTTTGCGCGTTCCTGGAATGTTCCAGGTACTAGGAGGCTATATGCTTTTTTATGACGCTGCAATCGAAGATTTGAAAAATAACCCTGGTGAACTGACTGAGGCGACCATCAAAACCTATCAGTGGAACTTGCGCAAGATTCGTTACTTTATGCCTGATCTTGAGTGTAATATTATTGATGAAAAAGTAATTCGTGACTTTAAGGCTCATTTGCAGGAAAAGGGAAATAAGCCGGCGACGGTAACCAAGGCGTTGCAAGTTTTCAGGATATTTGTCAATCGATTGCGCAAGGTGGGGCTGATAGAAATTGATCCTTTTGCGGGGGTGAAAATAGGTCGTGTTTTTACCCGTCGAGGTTTTCTTACGACTCGTGAGCTGAAACAGCTTTATCTCAGTTTTTCGGATAACCATGCGAGACTAACGGAAAAGGAACAAGAATGTATCAAGATCTTTTTGTTTAGTTGCTTTACTGGGCTTCGTTATAGTGACTTGTGTTCTTTGAAGGCTAGCGAAATTTACGATTGGAAAATCCGTAAGCAGACTCATAAGACGGGGGAGGTTGTTTATATTCCTATTCCCGTTCAGGCACGGCTGCTGTTGCCCTCAAAATTGAGTGGATGCGAGCCTGTTTTCCATGTGGTGGAAAACTGCACCTTCAATCGTCG
Source organism: Fibrobacter sp. (assembly GCA_024399015.1). Lineage (GTDB taxonomy): Bacteria > Fibrobacterota > Fibrobacteria > Fibrobacterales > Fibrobacteraceae > Fibrobacter. Next base: position 30,010 of record JAKSIC010000032.1, on the reverse strand, counting down.
CTTACGCAAGGCGGCGAAGAAACTTGGATTTACAAAGTATATCCATTGCCATTTGGCTCGACATACTTTCGCAACAACTTGCATTTCCTTAGGAATTCCGCTGCCGGCTACAAGTAAGCTGTTAGGCCACCGCAACTTGGATACGACCTTAATCTACGCCAAATACGTGGATACTTTCTTGGATAAGGAAATGAGAAAGTTCAATAGGCTGTGATGGCTTGCATTGGTCGAAGACTATTTATATATTAACGATATGTCGGAAACTGTTTTTGCTGAATATACGGAGAGCGTTTTGTTACTTACTGCAGAACAACAGGCAAAATTGCTTGTTGTTCTGCTTGACGCAATGAGCTGCTGGAAAAATTCTGCTATGAAGGGCGATGTAACCTTGCTGAAAAATTTTTCTGGTTGTGTTGATGCAGAGTCTATAAATGTTCGAGAATCTATGAACGAATGTCTTGATGAAAGATTCGGTATTTATGGTTGATTGATTTATGTGCAAAAAAATTTGGGCATCTATTGTAACATATAATCCAGAAAAAAATCGCCTACGTGCAAACCTTGAATCCGTAAGGTCTCAAGTTGATAGTTTGGTTATTGTTGATAATGGATCGCAGAATGTTGATGATGTCAGGGATCTTGCTAGTCAATTTGATTGTCATTTAATTTTGAATAGAAAGAATGAAGGTATTGCGTTCGCCTTGAATCAGTGTGTGGATTATGTGACGGAACATGGTGACGTGTGGCTGCTGACTTTGGATCAAGATTCTGTTTGTAAAGAAGGTTTGATAGATTGCTATAAAAAGTATTTGAATGCAGAGAACGTTGGAATGTTGTCATGCGGCATTTATGATCGTAATACAGGGATTGTTTCCAATGGGATTATTGAGAGACATTTAAAATTTAAGAGTTATAAAGAACGTGAACTCCAATTTGTTCCTGTAGCGATTACGTCAGGATGTTTGATGAACGCTTGTGTTGCAAAAAATATAGGCGGCTTTGATAATCAAATGTTTATTGATTATGTGGATTTTGATTATTGTTTGTCTTTGCACGAGAGTGGTTATCGTATTTTAAAAGTTGATTTTGTTGGACTTTTGCATGAAATCGGTCATGCGAAAAAAATCAAAATTCTTGGCCGAGATTGCATATTAACAAACCATTCCCCAATACGACACTATTACATTTCTCGCAATACGGTTTATTTCATTAGAAAATATAATCGTTACGTGAATAAAATAAGTATCACCACTGAACTGCTGGCCAGAGTTTTCATTGTCCCATTTTTTGAGAAAAACTCATTTGCAAAATTAAAAGCAGCCCTAAAGGGACTGCTTGATGGGATAAGAATGAAACTTCGTTGATGTACTTAGTATCAGCCTATTTTTTTACTCGGGTGAGTATTAAAAACTTGATGTAGTGAAGGTAAAGCGGCAAGGTACAGCGTCGCCTAAAGAAGACTATTTCAATTCCTAATAAGAATGAAAAATTGCATATTGAAACACCCTTTATGTGTGTTTGAAAATCTTTTGAAAGGATGATTGCTTTTAATTGTAAAATGTTTTGCTTTAAATTCGTTTTATTTGCCGGATGCAGATAATAAGAAGCCCAGCTTAAAAAAAACGATCTAACATATTCATGAGATACCGAACTTTTGTAAAGCTTAGCATCGTTTGAATCAAACATTTTTAAAAATTTTGTAAATTCATAAAAAGCGTTGTTGACGAATTTGTGAGATGTAGACTGATTGTGAATTCGATAGAAATAGAAAGGCTTATTTAGATAAGATATTTTTTTTGCAGCCTTAAATGCGGAGATGTTGAACAAACGGTCTTCGTTGAATGATAAATCCGTCGGATATTTAAGATTGTTTTCTTGGAGTAATTTTTTTTTGAAAAGCTTGCAACATACGAGAGAAAATATGCTGTACCGTTCAGAGAATGTGAAGACAGTGTTTTTGCAAATGTTTAGAGTTTCTTCGTATTCAATGGTGTCGATTAATTCATTTTTGTAAAATTTAGACTTTCGTTTGGTACATCCGAATCTTTCGGCTTCCCATATTACAATGTCGCTAGAATGTTCTTGTGCAAAATTATATGCAATCTCACAATTTGTTGAAACAATCTTATCGTCAGCATCAACGAATGTGATGTACTTGCCTTGCGCTTGTTCAATTCCGTAATTTCTGGTTGCAGAAACCCCGGCATGTTCTTTGCGGAAGAATTTAAATCTTGGATCGTTTTTTGCATATTCATCACAAATTGCACATTCTGCATCTGGAGCTCCGTCTGAGATTATGATGAACTCGCATTCTCGCATTGTTTGGTCTTTAAGAGAGTCGAAACATTCTCTTAGATACTCTAAGGGAACTGTATAGACAGGTACGATGACGGAAACTTTAATCATACAAAAGACAATTAATTGTTATAATTAAATATAACATTATGAAGGGCTTACGATGAAGTTTGTTTATGTATTAGTTGGATCTACGGAAGGTTTTTATCAAGAACAAACCTTGGTTTCTGTTGCATCCTTGAAATTTGTGTCTCAATCAGCAAAAATTGCGCTGATTGTAGATGATAAAATGGATAAAGGCAACGACAAGTCCTTAGTGGTGCTTAGAGATCTTGTTGATGAATATGTAGTGTGTGATTTTGAAGATTCTGTTCCGAGTATCGCTAGGTCAAGAACATTGAAAACGACCCTGCGATCTATTGTTGATGGAGATTTTTTGTATGTGGATTCGGATACAGTGTGGGCTTCACCAGTAGATGAATCTGATTTTACTGCGGATGTAATGGGTGTGCTTGATGCTCATTGCTTACTAAATGAAAGTCAGTCTATTGAGGGTGTAAATCAGGATTTTGAGCGTACGAATTGCGATCCTAAAGTTCGGAAATATGTGAATGGAGGTGTGCTGTTTTCTCGTGATTCTGAAAAGGCTCGAAAGTTTTTTAAAATATGGCATGAAAAATGGTTGGAAACATCAAAGTCTGGATATTATATTGACATGCCATCTTTGAACTATGCCTTTAAGCAATTGTATGGAGATGATGTTCCGTTGTTACCAGGGAATTACAATTCCCAGATTAGTCGGTCTTGGAAATATTTCCCCAAAGCAAAACTGGTTCATTTCTTTACTGGCTGGATGAAGGAAAAAGGTGATAAACCTTATGTTTTTCAACGAAAGTCTTTTTGGGAAATAGTAAAAAAGGATGGGCTTAATGACTATGTTGTGCTGATGTTAAAGAACCCGTTGGAAGCGTTTGATGGCCCGGTTCAGTTGTACGATAATGTTGACTATGAATTAAAAAAGACCGCGCTATACGGTCTTGTTCGAGATATGTTTGAAAGGAAAATGTTGGGCAAGAAGTCTAGGTTTGATTTAGTTGAAAAGTTTGTGAGAAAATTTTCGTCCGTTTTTTAAATGAATCTATATATGATTTATAGGTCAACTTTGCGGCAAATAAAAATTTTTTCTTTTGCATTTAATCCGGCTTTGGGATAGGTCTGCGCTAAATTTGATATTACGTCTACTTTAAATCCGACGCTTTTAAGCCTATCAACATAATCAGGACCGTAAATTCTTACATGGTTGCATTGTCCAAATGCTTTTTCGCGAAGCTTAGAATCTGTTATGCTGAAATCTTCGTATGTTTTCTCAATTTTATATGAAATTGGTACTTGAAGTATGGCAAAACCACCATTCTTCAGTACACGAAAAATTTCGGACATTCCCTTGACATCTTCTTCTACATGCTCTAAAACGTGGTTGCATATTACAACATCGAAGTAATTTGCATTGTACGGAATATCTAAAATGTTGATGTTTTTTACATAGCTTGGATAGGCGTCCTCATAGCCTGGGGCAAAGAAATCACCACATACATATTCTTTGAACTTGTGCTTGAAAAATTGCTTGCTTAAGCTCAACTCGGGGGCCATGTGAAGAACGGACTTGCTTGGATCTGCAAAGAGGTTGGTGCAATTTTGTAAATACGTGAATACAAGTCGTTCTTTGTCTGTTGAACCGCATTTTGTACACTCGGCAAATCGCTGCCCGCACCCTATAATTTCTTTCTCAAAAATGACTTTATGTGTTTGTCCAATTTGAATAAATTTTCTAGCATGATAACCGCAAAAAGGGCATTTATATTTGAACCCGAAATTTTTGATTAGTGCAAAACGTTCATGCCATTTTAGGTATGAATAGATTTTGATACAAGTTGGGTTGTTACGAAGTTTTTCTAAAATCATTTGTTTGCCGGGGAGTTATAAATAATCCAATCTATGAGATTGTTCAAATCATCGTTCTGTTTCGCTTCAATTTCTTTAAATCTAGATAGACCTGTTTTTTTCAAGTTGGCATATGTGTCTTCATTTAGCAAATCGAGAATTTTGAGCTTTATTTCGTTGATTGATGTTGGATTGAAGTACAAAGCTGCGTTTCCGCAAACTTCTGGGATTGACGCAGCATTGGATGCGAGAACGGGCGAACCGAATTTCATAGCCTCTAATGGAGGGTAGCCGAAACCTTCGTTTAAGGAGGGGTATATAAAGGCGAATGCGTTTGCGTATAGGCTGTTGAGTTCGTCTTCTTCAATATAGCCTAGGAACCTAAAGTTGTCTTTGTTTCTTATTCTATAGCGTGCTTTATTTTCTTGACAGCCTGTTATTTTGACAAAAAAATCACTAGATATTTTTTTGGCTGATATTAGTTGGTCTAGGGCGATGATTGCTCGAGTGCAGTTTTTTTCAATCCGGTCTGCGGAAACCAAAAGAAAATATTTTTCCTTGTTTTCTTGGACAGATGTTTGGATTGTAGTTGATGGAGGATAAAATACAGGAATGTTCGATTTCCCGCAAACTTCTTGGATCACTCTTTTGGAATGATTGGACACGGTAACAAAGTCAAAATTACTTCTGTTTAGAAGCTCTTTATAGTACGTTTTTAGTAGACTTTTATGTTTCCTGTTGTTCTTCCATGCTAATAGTGTATTTAACCCTATAAATCCGTTGTCTAACTGCCAATGAGAGAAAAAATCGAACGGCATTTCTAATGACCGTAAACCATGGACTGTGCCTAGGATTTTGCAATTTGGCCACGGTAGAATACCTTCTGGAAGAGCGGAGTAAATATGCGTAATATTTTGTGTTTTTGCGATGTTGTCTAGGGATGTATTTCTGATGTCGTGAAGCTGTATGTTTGCTTTTTTTGCAGATTGTAGAACTTCTGGATTTATATACCTGCTTGAATCCCAAAATGCTTGAAATTTGAGTTCTCTTTGACACATTGCGAAGAATAACATTTCGCAATATTTACCTCCACCATGACGTTTGATGGCGGCACTAGGCTGTGTTGCAGAAAGATCAAAGAGGAGGGGCATGGTAAATATTAAAAAAATAAAATGATTTTCTTTAGTGTACAATAAGTTGTGCTAAAACATTTTTAAGATATATTAGAAACAATCGTCTTTATTCGTTGAATTAGTGTGTTTTGCTGTTTTTTTAATAGTAGAAAATCTTCGCTTCTAAGATTTTGTTTTTGAAGTACATCATTCCAATCAATAGACGGAATACAGTTAAGAGGCTTTCCCAAATCATTTCTTTGAATTCTTGTTAAAAAATCGTCAACTTTAGGATCCCAGCCGATAGCAAAAAATGGTATATGGAATGAATAGGATATGATAATGGCATGAAGTCTTGATGCGATAATAAATGAATATCGATTTATTAAATCAACCAATTCCAAATGATTTTGGGGTCTTCTTGCGATACTGACATCATTGTTGTTAAGGTATTCTTTTATTTGGAGCATTTGGTCGTAATCGGGAATATCTCCATTGCAAAATAGCTCAACTTTGTATCCCATGGAAATGGCGTCTTGTATAAGTTCCTTTAAACTTTGTTGGTATTGCATTATTGTGAGTGTATTGTTAGGATATTTCAACTTATAGCTTTGAAGAGATATGACTCCTATGCCCAATATTTTTTCTTTTTTTTCATTACCCTTGTATATAAGGGATGAACAAATCGCTATATCAGATTGGATTTGATAAGTAAAGTGTTTGCTGTTCCAATAATTCCAACCATCACGAATTGTTAGTTTTATCTTGTTACAAGATGATATTGCAGATAATATTTTTTTTTCATTTTGGGGCGATGATGGCCCAATCCCTATTGAAAAAAAGTCTATAAAACAATTTTTTACTTTGCCAGTTCGTAATATAGCACTGATTGAATTTGCAAAGTAATTTTGGCACAGAGCACCACCAACAAAACAAATGTAGGAATTGGTTGGAATGCGTAGTGATGTTTTAATTCTCATATAAGGATATGTAACAAATTTCCAAAGATCTCCCAGATAATGGCAGGCTTTATTAATAACGCGTGTAAATAAGTGAGTCGGGTTTCGATAATCGGATATATCAATTGTGATTATTTTTTGGGGATATTCTTTTCTTAAAAGAGCTAAAAAAACATGAAAAATAACGGAGTCACCCATGTTGGGTGAATTAAATTCGCCAACAAGAACTAGTTTTTTCATATTTTAGAAAAATTCAATGTTTGATGGTTCTATGTTTCGATAAATGCTTTTATACCATTTACTGTTAGTGCTATATTCGCATTTTTTATTTTTACTTAGATATTTTACGGTAAAAGCCAAAATATCAGCTGTTGCGTCGTAGTTTGTTACAGCGGTGGAAAAATCACGAATGCCTAAAGTAGCTCTAATAGTGTATGTTCCTTGGTACAAATTGTGATTTTTTATAATGATTTTTGTCGTGTAGGTGTCTTTGTTCGGTATATGAAGAAGGTTTGTATAAAAACATTCTACGCGATTTCCCGCATCGTCATAAAAAAGAATTGTGTATTGGCAATATTCTTTTTTGCGATTATTTTGCTGAACAATAAGTTCAATGGACAAATCTTCATCAGTTCCAATTTCACTAGGATCGTTAAGCAGCCTTGCTTCTATTATTTCGAGATTTTTTGTCAGGGCTATATTGCTGAGATGGTCTTCGGAGGATAATCGTCGTGTGGTAGGAAACTGTATGTTTTGATTACTTGTATAAAACCCAATCGCTTCTTCCGCACTTCCTTCAAATGCAACTTGTCCTTGATTCAGCACAATCCCCGTCTTGCACAGGTTCCTGACCGCCCCCATATTATGGCTCACAAACAGCACGGTCCGGCCTTCGCCTTTGCTTACGTCCTGCATCTTGCCGATGGCTTTCTTCTGGAATTCGGCGTCGCCTACGGCCAGCACTTCGTCCACCACGAGGATTTCGGGTTCCAGGTGGGCGGCGATGGCGAAGCCCAGGCGTACGGTCATGCCGCTGGAGTAGCGCTTGACGGGGGTGTCGAGGTAGCGTTCGCAGCCGCTGAAGTCTACGATTTCGTCCAGCTTGCGGGAGATTTCGGCGCGGGTCATGCCCATGATGGCGCCGTTCATGTAGATGTTCTCGCGGCCGGTCATTTCGGGGTGGAAGCCGGTGCCCACTTCAAGCAGGCTTGCGATGCGGCCCTTGGCGCGGATGATGCCCGTGGTGGGTGCGGTCACGCGGGAGAGCAGCTTGAGGAGCGTGCTTTTGCCTGCGCCGTTGCGGCCGATGATGCCCACGACGTCGCCCTGTTCCACCTTGAAGTTGATGTCCTTCAGGGCCCACACGTAGTCGCTGGAACCTTTGCTTGCGCGGTCGTTGGTTTCGCCCACTTTGAGGTAGGGGTCCTCGCGGCGCAGGATCTTGGTCTGCCAGAATCGATTGAGGTCGTGGCTGAGCGTGCCTGTGCTTACCAAGCCCAGGCGGTACTGCTTGCTGATGTTCTCGAATTCGATTGCGGTAGCCATGTTCGGGAATGTAGTAAAAAAAGGAGATCCCGGCTCAAGGCCGGGATGACAGGTTGGAGGATTTGGAGGAACGTGTAAATACTACTTGACAGGTAGTGAACGTTTGTGTATCTTTATTGCCGTGAGAATTAATCCTCTTAGCTGAAATTGGAGAGGTGATTAACTCTCTGCCATGTGTCGCTGGAACGTGCAATCGCATTTCCGCAGGACCTCTGAGGGGGGATCGGCCCCTCGGCAGCATGCGTAGAGCATGGGATTTCGGGAATCCCGTAGAATAATTCATGAAAAAGAATGTGGTTGCCGGCAATAGTGCCGAGTTTTCTCTCATTGACGAGAATTTGCTGAAGAGCAAGGTTTACACCATCCGTGGTGTAAAGGTGATGCTTGACGCCGATCTGGCGGAAATTTATGGGTATAGTACCAAGCGTTTTAATGAACAGGTTAAAGCCAATATTGAACGTTTTGATGCTGATTTTCGATTTCAGTTGACGAAAGAAGAATATCATGAAATTCTAAGGTCGGAAAAACCGACCTTAGAACAGGGAAAATATTCAAAATTCCGACCTTATGCATTTACGGAACAGGGAATCTATATGTTGATGTCTGTTTTGAGGGGGCCATTGGCAGTAGCTCAAAGCAAAGCTCTTGTCCGTCTTTTCAAGGGCATGAAGGATTACATTGCTACAGAAAATCAACAACTGTTGGGTTGTTCAAATTGTGTTCAAATAGCAACCCTCACGGCACAACATTCCCGCGAAATTGCGGAAATTCGTACGGATGTGGCTCGTTTGGAGGTGGAGTCTCTGAAAACCCAAGATTCTTTGGGCAAGGTCATGGAGTTTTTCCACGACCCGTCTACTTACAAGCACCACCTGATTCTGAATGGGCAAAAACTGGAGGCTGATGTCGCTTACACGCAGATTTATGGCATGGCTCAGAAGTCAATTTTCATGTTTGATGATTTTGTTGGCGTAAAAACACTGGATTTATTGCGAGGTGTTGCTCAGAATGTGAATGTGACGATTTTTAGCGACCAGCGGAATGGCTGCGCTTTGACTCAAACGATGATTGACGACTTCAAGGCTGCTAGGCCTGATGTGGATATTGAGCGGAGGCCTGCAGGCGGTATATTCCATGATCGCTATATTGTGTTGGATTACAAAACAGACCATGAAAAGATGTTCCATTGTGGCGCATCAAGTAAGGATGCTGGAAAGCGCGTGACAACGATAGACGACATTGAATACCCTGAAGTCTATCACGAGCTGATTGAGAAGGTGTTGGGTGATTTAGTTTAGTTTGAGGTGCAAAAATTGCACTTCAAGTTGAATTCCGAAGTGACTATGGAGTATGTCGAATATGTTCAAGGTGCAAAAAATCCACCTTGAAATTTGTGGTCAAATTTTTTGACCGCAAATATAAATGTGTTGAGATGAACTTATCCCTATGCCTTTACGGAACAAGGCGTATGTGTGTGCATGAGTGGTTTCAAAAGGCAATTTAGCGACCAAGCGAATATCTTGGAATTTCTAAGGTCAAAATTTCTGACCTTAGACCTCGCTGAAAAAATCTGGTCATAAAGTGTGACGGGTTCAAAATTTCATGGTGTAGATTTTGAATTGGATTTTAATAATATAACGGAATTCAGTGAGATTGAAAATGTTTTTTTTGTGTTTTAGCAACTTGAGGTCAAAAAATTTGACTTCAAGTTTACGCTCTCTTTTTGTTATGGAATGTTGGCTAAGTGTAAATGAGCAAATCGTCAAAAACTGGTGGCATCTTTTAAGAATTCTGCGTTATATTTGTGCAGTCCGACCAAGGTGAATCCGTTTTTTGTTCACGCCTGTAAAACGGAAAGGAAAAAGAATATGCAACAAGTGCAGAATAATATCTATATTAGCCAAGAGCAAACGGGAGTTTTTATGATTGACGAACTGACTTTGGCTTCTCTGAATCCGGCTCAAATGCTGGTAGTTGAGTCCTTCGCTAGCGTTACTAGTGAAGAAGAGTTGGCTGCGTTGACAAAACTTCTAAAAAATTTTTATGCAGAACGTCTTGAACAAGAGCTTGATAGGCGTTGGGAAGACGGATCTTTTGGCCAGGAAAAACTGGAACAGCTGAAATCAGAACATCTTCGTACTCCTTATCGGGGGTAGCCATGCGAGAAATCGTTATTGATACGAATGCCATGCTGCAAATGCTTGGTAGTAGAACTCCCTACCATTTTCTGTGGAAAAAGTTCCTGGATGAAGAATATGTACTTTGTGTTTCTACCGAAATTTTGCTTGAATATGAGGAAATCTTTAGAGAGAAGGCTGCTCCGATGATTTCGGCTATGTTTATGAGGGTGGTGCAGTTTTCAAACAATGTTGTACGAAAGGACCCGTTTTTCAGATTGTGATTGATAAAGATGGATCCGGATGTTTAGGAAACTTAGGAATGTTGGCTTTCCCAAGATAAATCTGAAAACGCTGGAGGAATTTGTTGGTGACTTTGGCTGATTGACGAGGTGTTGCTGCTGATGGTATTGCCTTGGGAGTGTTAGGATCAAGGTCGGAAAAAACGACCTTGAAACTTGAAGTCGGAAAAATCGACCTCAAGTTGCACAACTTGAAATGGGTGTGAAACATTTGATATCAAAAAAATTGACATCAAACTGTTATCGAGGTGCAATTTTTGCACCACGATAAGGTTGCTTACGGGGAAAATGTTCTTTGAAATCACAAACTGTGATTTCAAAATCTGATGAAATATGCTTGTATAATTGTGGTCGTTTGGCACAAGAACGTTTCTGCGATGGAGAAGACCTTGGGTACGGCCACGGCGGCCAAAATGCCCATGATGACGATGACCATCATGATTTCGATAAGGGAAAAGGATTAATCTAATAAAAAAGTGGGTGCATCGCAAATTTTTGGGGTGACAATTGCGTTGGCTCACAAGGGCTTGGATAAGAGTCTGTATTTTAGGAAGTTTGTCTTTCCGATTGTTTTCAATGTATCGATGACGATGGTGTCGCCTGTGGGGGTGCCGTCGGCGTTGGAGCCGTAGTAGTGGCGCGTCAGGAAGTCGCTTAGTTTAGGCTCGTTTACGACGATGACGTTTTCCTTGACCACGTCCTTGATGGGGTTGGTTATTCCGTATTCTGCCAATGTCTGTGTGATTTCGGGCAGGTAGGGGGTCCAGTAGCCAAAGCTGATGGTGTTCTTGTAACTGCCTATGGGTTCTGCCTTGTAGGGCGGCATTTTGTGGTGGCTTAACACCATGTATGTTCGCATGTTCAGCATGAACATTTTGTCTTGATTGGTGTCAAAATATTCAATAACTTTCTTGTAATCGGTGGAGTCGTCGACGGCCAGGGTGGTTTCTTTTCCAGAACTGGGATTACGGACAACATCTCCGGTTGTTGCGTAGGAGAAAATGTTGGCGAGGGCGATGACAGATAGAATGATTGCGAGAGATTTGTTGTTGACGAACTTGTCGATCTTCTCAGATTTGATCTGGTTCCAAAGGGGAACGGCGAGCATGGCGGAGTAGAGCCAGAAGCCACTTTCTACGCGGTACACCAGGCGGTTCTGGGCGAGCAGCATGGTCATCAAGAAAAAGATGGAGCCAAGGCTAGCCCACAGGTAGGGGAACTTACGCTTGTTTGTTGCCAGGATCAGCAGGCATGCAATAAACCATGTGAAAAAGATGGGTCGGTTGATGGAATTGGCCAGGACATTTAAAAGAGCTTGCGGAATGTCTTTCTTTTCGTTCTTGTCCCTGAACTGGTTGATGATGTTCACGTAGGCTTGCATGCTGTCTTTGGCGAATGTCTCGGTGTCGTAGAAGGTCCATTCGGTGAGCATGTTGTAGTCTTTTGCAGACATCCCCATTTCTTCCAGTTCTTCGTAGACGGCGTTTTGGTTGTAATTGTTGCCATCGCCAAGGGCTGCGCGGGGGCCCTGGATTTCCATGTAGGGCTTGTATTCGGGGGTGGTGTAGAGGCTACGATCCCATTGCTGGAGGCCGAAGGCGGCAATGAACATTACGGCTAGGGTAATGATGACGGGGATTTTGTTTGCCCAGCATTTTTTGATGTTGAAAAGGAGGCCGATGCAGAAGAAGGGCATGCCCATGAGGAAGGCCTGCCAACGCATGATGCTGCCCCAGAGAAGGAGGACGAGGGCGTAGAGGTAAGGGAGGGCGTTGAGTAGAGACTGCTTGGATTGCCACGTCGCTGCGCTCCTCGCAATGACATTGTTGTTGCAAACGGCGTTGGCGAAGACAAGCATGCCGGTGGCGCTGAGGAGGCTTGCGCATTGGGTAAACTGTACCACCAGGTAGAAGTCACTGGCGAACATGGCCACGAACAAGGTGGCGATGAGCGTGCCCCATTTGTCTCCCATTTTTTTGATGATGATGTAGCTGATGGTGGTGAAGCTCAGGAACACGCTGAACATTTCGCCGATGTAGTACCAGCCGATGGTGGGGAACAGTTTATATAGTGGAATCAGCGCGTAGCCGTAGAGGGCGTTGACAAAGAGCAGGTGGGGGTTGTAATCGGTGCCGTGGGCTCCGGTAAGTACCGCCGCCATGAAGTAGTCGTCGATGGCGCCGAACTTAAGGTCGCCAAAGATCAGACAGAGGGCCAGAAAGAAAAGGTTTATGCAAAGCGCAATGGCTAGGTTGCGACGGATCATACCTTTTCCCTAATGACGTATTGGGGGCTCTGGTTGATGCTGATGTAGATTCGGCCGATGTATTCGCCGATAAGGCCAAGCAGGAGCATGATCATGCCGCCGATAAAAAGCATGCTGGCAAGGATGCTGGTATAGCCCACGGGGATTTCGGGGCGCATCAGTTTTTGGTACACCACAAAGCCGCCTGCGACAAGGCCTATGATGGCGCAGAGGATGCCGATGAAGGTGGCGGCACGCAAGGGTTTTACGCTGAAGGCGGTGAATCCGTTGATCCACAGGCGGATAAGGCCTGCGATGGTGTAGCCGGAGGTGCCTTCCAAACGGTTGCGGTGTTCCACTTCCACATTGCCCAGGCTCTTGGTGGCGCGGAAAACCAGGCCGCTGATGTAGGCGAAGGGGTGGGAGTAGCGGGTGATTTCTTCTACGATGAATTTCTTCATGATGAAGAAACTGGTGGTCTGCAGAGTCTTGGGCTGGCCGATAATAGCTTCGGCCATTTTCTTGTTGGTCCAGCTGCCGAAACGGCGGAACAGGTGCTCCTTTTTGTGGGCGTAGTAGCCGTACACCACGTCGAAGCCTTCTTCCAGTTTGTCCACGAGCTTGAAGGTTTCGCTGGCGGGTGTCTGGCCGTCGTCGTCCAGGCTTACAACGTAATCGCCGGTGGCCTGGGCGTAGCCTGCCATGAGGGCGCAGTGTTGGCCGAAATTCTTGGCGAGGCAGATTCCCTTGATTTTCGGGTCTGCGGCAGCGAGGCTCTTGATGACTTGCCAAACGTTGTCGGGGCTGCAGTCGTTTACGAGAACGATCTCGTAATCGAAGGTTCGCAATGCGTCGGAGCCGTTTTGCTTTGCGACGGTGTCGCGGATTTCGTTAACCACGGTCTCGATGGTTCCCTGGCTTCGATAGCAAGGGACCACAAAGGAAATCAATGTTGTTTTTTGCAAGTTCTGATTTTGCTCGCTCATAGCATGGAATATAAAAAGAAAAAAACTTTTTGGTTGATTTTAATTTACATTTACCCCGTATGATGCGATTACTTTATCCGTTGGTGGCCAGTGCCTTGATCACGATCGCGCCTTTTTTGCTTACGTTCGAAAAAGGCCAGGATATTGTGCGCGGATTGTTCGGATTTGAAGAATTTGCCTTGCTGCTTTGCTTTGCGTGGGTGAAACCGCAGAATGCTTCGGCAAAGCTTTGCGTGACACGCTTGCGCTATGCGGCGATGGCTTTGATTGTCGCCTTGATGCTCGTGGTGGCTTACCTTGACTTGAGTAACTTGCTTGCCATCAAGGGTTGGAACATGGGTTGGTACGGAATTGTTCCGGTGGTCACGTGCGTCCTCGCTGTTGCCATGATGTGGAAAGTTCCTCCTTTTACATTCCCCACGGTAAACTTGATTGTTTTTGTGGCGCTGATTGCGCACCTGTTTGCCTATAACAACTATGCGGCTCAGCCTTTGGCTCAGTTCCCGGTGGTGGACTATTTGGCAAGAACGGCGCCCAAGCCTGTGGAACAAAAAATCTTGCCGGAATCTTTCAAGGCAAAGTACTCCGTGGAAGATTCTGCCTTTGTGGCTCGCCGGTATGTGGATTCTACCCGTAGCAATGTTTTTGTGTTGGTGGAAAGCTGGGGCATTCCCTTGGATAACGAACGGTTTGAAGCTGAACTGTCCGTGTTCCGGGATGCAGGTGTGCCCGTGCAAGTGGGTGTGCATAGCCGCATGTACAGCCGCACTCGAACGGCCGAACGTGAGAACTTGATTTACGAATTGAAGCGTGATTCGGCAACACGTCGTCGTGATACGTTGTTTATTCCTGCCCAGTTGGCTGCTGCTGGTTTTAACACTCATTTCTTTGTTGCTCTTGATAGCACGGAACAGTGGCGGTTTAAGTACATCAGTAATGTGGGCTTTGGAAATGTGGTGTGGGACAAGTCCTTGAGTGATGGTGAAATTGCAAAAATGCTGGATAGCGTTTTGACAGTGCCGTCGGATTCGGGTGCCGCCGCCCCCAAGGTTTTCGCTGCGTGGACTACCACGGCCACCAAGTTCCCTGTTGAAGGTTTGACCGCTCCGGGTAGTGATGTAACCCAGGCCGCTTATCGCATTCCTGTTGAAAAGCTGGATTCTGCTTATACGGAACGCTTGATGGAAACTTTGCGATTGGTTGCTGATTTGGCCCGCAAACATCCGGACGTTCGCTTTGTGGTTGAAGGTGACCACGAACCGATTCTTTCTCCTTTGAAGTTCCAGGAACGTTTCTACAAGCGTTGGACTCCTTACGTTATTTTAAATTGAGTTGTGTATGCGTATTCCTTTTAACAAGCCTCCTTTTGTTGGTCCCGAGATTGATTATGTTCGTGCCGCTGTAGAAAGCGGACGTATTTGTGGCGATGGTCAGTTCAATCAGAAATGCCATGCCTGGCTCAAGGAGCATACAGGAACGGCGAAGGCTTTGCTTACCACCAGCTGTACCCATGCTCTGGAAATGGCTGCACTCCTTTGCGACATCAAGCCTGGCGACGAAGTGATCATGCCGTCTTTCACCTTTGTTTCTACTGCGGATGCTTTTGCTATGCGCGGCGCCAAGTGCGTGTTCGTGGATATTCGCCCCGACACTATGAACTTGGATGAAAAACTGGTGGAAGCAGCAATCACTCCACGAACCAAGGCTATTGTGCCGGTGCATTACGCAGGTGTGGCTTGCGAGATGGATACGATTAATGAAATTGCTCGCCGCCATAATCTGTTTGTGGTGGAAGATGCTGCCCAGGGGATGATGGCTACTTATAAGGGCCGTGCCTTGGGAACCTTGGGCGATTTTGGCTGCTATAGCTATCACGAAACCAAGAACTACAGCATGGGGGAGGGCGGAGCTCTTCTCATTCGTGATGCAAAGTTTGCGGACCACGCGGAAATCATTCGCGAAAAGGGAACGAACCGTTGTCAGTTCCATCGTGGTGAAGTGGATAAGTACACTTGGGTGGAACTGGGTTCCAGCTACTTGCCTAGCGAATTGAATGCGGCCTACTTGTATGCGGAATTGGAACAAGCTAACAAGATTTATGATAACCGAATGGCTAGCTGGAACGCTTATCGCGAACGCTTGTCTGGCCTTGAACAGCGGGGCTTGATTCAGTTGCCTCAGGTTCCGGAACATTGCAGGCACAATGCTCACATGTTCTACATCAAGATGCCTGATCTGGATGGACGCACCAAGATGATTGCCCATTTGGTGAAGAATGAAATTCTGGCGGTGTTCCACTATGTTCCGCTGCATAATGCCCCCGCGGGAAAACGCTTTGGACAGTTCCATGGGGAGGACAAGTTTACCACTGCAGAAAGCAATCGCCTGCTGCGCTTGCCGATGTATTATGGCTTGAGTAACGATGACCTGAACTTTGTCTGTGACAAGGTGGAAGAATTCTTTAAGTAGGGATAGCGACGATATGCCGGATAAGAAACGTCTTTTGTTGCTGGGCGGCGGCCATGCCGAAATCCCCTTGATTCAAGCGGCTCAGTCTCTTGGTTATTTTGTCATAACCACGGGAAATGCGCGAGAGGGGCTCGGCCATCCTTATGCAGACAAGAACGTTTTTGCAGACTTTAGTGACAAGAATGCCATGCTGGAACTTGCCCGTGCCGAAGGCGTAAGCGCCGTGTGTTCCGGCTGCAATGATTTCGCCTTGCTCAGTACGGTTTATGTTTGCGAAAAGCTGGGCTTGCCTGGCCACGATAGTTATGAAACCAGCTTACTGATTCACCACAAGGACAAGTATCGTGCCTTGGCGGAAAGGCTCCGCATTCCTACGCCCCGTGCAAGGGTTGTTCGCAGTTTAGAAGAATTCAAATCCGTTATCGGAATTGCTCCTAATGGCGGTTGTGAATCTGCAAGTTTTGAACAAAAGAATTTCTGTCCGCTACAGTTTCCTTTGATTGTAAAGCCGGTAGATCTTACTGGCGGCAAGGGAATTCATCGCGCAAACAATGTGGATGAGGCTTTGGCTGCTTACGCTGATGCCGTGGCAAGAACTCGTGAAGACCACGTTGTGGTGGAAGAGTTTGTTGTTGGAACAAATCATGGTTTCAGCTGTTTTTTGAAAGGTGGCAAAGTTGCGTTTTATTTTGCCGACAATGAACAGTACTACTTGAACAAGTACATGGTTAGCGGCGCCAATACGCCTAGCTCCACAAGCGCCCGCGGGTTGCAATTGTTGGTGGAATACAGCGAACGCATCGCTCGCGACTTGAAACTTGTGGATGGAATTCTTCATATTCAGTACATTGAACGTGATGACGGAATTCCGGTGATTATTGAAATCTGCCGCAGGCCTCCGGGAGATTTGTACATCAAGTTCGTGAAGTATGCCACCGGAGTGGATTACCCCTTGATGCTTGTGAAAGCCGAATGCGGATTGAGTACGGATGTCATTGCGAGCGTAGCGACGCAATCGAAGCAGGCTCTGCACAACGTTCCGAAGCCTTTCCTCCGCCACTGCGTCATGACTAACCGTACAGGCGTGGTCGCTGGTGTTGATTTTTCCGATGAAATTCAGCAGAACATTGTTGAAAAGTTTATGTGGTATAAGGAGGGCGAAGAAGTTGCCGATCCAATGTACTACAAGGCTGGCATCGTGTTTATGCAGTTCGGTTCTGTTGAAGAAATGACTGAAAAAACGGCGAAGATGTCCGAATATATCAAGGTCCGCTTTAAGTAGTGGCGCACATTTCGCAAAAGAGTGCGTCGCGTTCCCGTAAAAAGATTATATTCAAACTATGCAGAAAAAGCCTTACAACATTGCTTTTATTGGCGGCGGAATCAATTCGGCCATTGGTGAAGTTCATAAAGCGGCAAGCCAGATGGATGGCTGCTTTAAGCTGGTGGCCGGTGCGTTCAGCACCCACGCCGAAATCAATAAGCAGACTGCTGAAGTTTGGGGTGTTGCTCCCGACCGAGTTTACGACGATTACCGTCAGTTGCTGCAGTCCGAAAAAGGCAAGTTGGATGCCGTCGTTGTTTTGGCTCCCACCGACTATCACGAAGAAATTGTGGTGGCAGCGCTGCAAGCGGGCTTCCCGGTAATTTGCGAAAAGTCCTTGGCTACAAGTGTTGCCGAAGGCGAGTCCATTGCAAAAGTCGTTGCCGAAACCAAGGGCTTCTTCTGCACCACTTATAACTACACGGGCTATCCTATGGTCCGTGAATTGAAGCAATTGATTGAAGATGGTAAGCTGGGCAAGATTCAGCAGGTTCAGGTGGAAATGCCCCAGGAAGGGTTCCTTCGCTTGGGGGCAAACAATGAACCGCCCAAACCTCAGGCCTGGCGCTTGAAGGATACGGTTATCCCGAAGATTTCCTTGGACTTGGGAAGCCATCTGCACAACATGATGTATTTCCTGACTGGCGAGCGTCCTACCCGCATTGTGGCAGATGAAGCCACCTTCGGCTTGTTCCCGCAGATTGTGGATAACGTTGGCGCGTTGGTTCAGTACACCAATAACGTCCGTGCCCAGGTCTGGTTCAGCAAGACTGCGCTTGGTAACCGCAATGGTTTGCGCATCCGTGTGTTTGGTAGCGAAGGCAGTGCAGAATGGTTCCAGCTGGAACCTGAAACTCTGAAGACTTGCGACCTTCACGGACGCGTCTGCTTAAGCGACCGTACGGGCGACGTGAAAATTGCAAACTTGCCCCGCTATAACCGCTTCAAGGCGGGTCATCCCGCAGGCTTCATCGAAGCTTTTGCCAACTACTACCGCGACATCGCAGATTGCCTGGAACAGTATTTTGCAACCGGTAGCTTTACAAGCAAGTATGTCTGCGGAATCAAGACCTCCCTGGAAGGCCTTGCCATGATGCAGGCTGCAGCGGTTTCCGCAAAATCCCAGAAGTGGGAAAACGTCTAAAACCTCGCCGGTTTAAACAGTATCCATAAAGGTGCGCTGTATTCTGTTGAATACGATAATGCCCAGTGCCAAAAGGACTGCGGCAAAGGCTGCGCTGTAGCCTAGACCTGCCCAGCTGAATTCGCCAACGCCGAGAACGCCGAACTTGAAGGTTTCCATAATGCTGGTCAGGGGATTTGCCTGCATCAGCATTTTCAGCTTCGGGTTGTCGATGGTGGAGAGGGGGTAGATAACGGGGGTGGCGTACATCCAGAGCTGCACAATGAAGGTGAGCAGGAATGTAAGGTCGCGATACTTGGTGGTAAGGCTGCTGAACAGGATGCCGAAGCCCAGGGCGAGACCAGCGAGAATCGCCACAAGTACGGGTGTGAGTAGTGCGTAAAGGTTTGGGTGTACCGGTGCGTCGGTAAAGATCATGTAGTAGCCGAACACCAGGAAGAACAAACCCATTTGGATGGCAAGACGTACCAGGTTGCTGGTGACGGTTGCCATAGGTACTACCAGTCGCGGAAAGTAAACCTTGCCGAAAACGTTGGCGTTGTCAATGAAGGTTTTGCTGGTCTGGTTCAGGCTTTCGGAAAAGTATTGCCAAAGGCAAATGCCTGCCAAGTAGAAAAGAGGCTGAGGCAAACCATCGGTACTGATCTTGGCGATTCCACCGAAGACTACCATGAACATGATGGTGGTCATGATGGGCTGAATGAAAAACCACAGGGGACCGAGGATGGTTTGCTTGTACCAGGTGACGATATCGCGCTTTACGAACATGCGGTAAAGGTCGCGGTACTGCCAAAGCTCCTTGAAGTCCACGCTGAGCAGACTTGTCTTGGGCTTGATTTCTGTGGTCCATTCGTTTGCCATGTTTTGAATATAAAAAAAGGATGTCTCGTTGGAGACATCCTTTTCAAGTTTTGCGCTTTAAGCTAGTGCGTCCTATTTTTTCTTAGGAGCGTCCTGCTTGAAGCCGCCCTTTGCAGGTGCTGCTGCGGGCTTAGCTTCTGCCTTGGGGGCTTCAGCCTTCGGAGCTTCCTTTGCAGGAGCCGGAGCTGCGGCCGGTGCAGGTGCTGCGGCCGGTGCAGGAGCTACCTGAGATTCAGCCTGCGGAGCTGCGGCCTGTGCTGCAGCTGCTTCAGCAGCCGGAGCTTCAGCCTTCTTCTTCGGCTTCTTTACGTGCGGAGCAAATTCAACGCGGTTGTTCTTCGGGTTGGACTTAGCCTTACGGCCCTTCTTGTCCATCTTGGGCTGGACGAGGAGCTGAGTATCACCGAAGCCTGCTGCACGGACGTACTTGGACGGAACGCCCTTGGCTACGAGGTAGTCAACCACAGCCTGTGCACGGAGCACGGACATTTCCTGGTTGTCTTCTGCAGTTTTCTTTTCGTCGCAGTGACCCTGGATTTCGATGCGGAGGTTGCTGCGTGCGATCATCAACTTGGCAATCTTGTCCATAGCCTTGTTGGACTTCTTGTTGATCTTTGCAGTACCCTTCTTGAAGGTAATCTGGCTCTTGAGCTTGTCAAGATCTTCATCCTTATTGGTCGGGCAGCCCTTGTCGTCAACGTTCACGTCACTCAAGGTATGCAAGCACTTGTCGAGAGCATCAACGATGCCGTCTTCGTCTTCGTCGAATTCGCAACCTTCTTCGTCAACCGGAGCGCCTGCATGAGATTCCGGGCACTTGTCCTTAGAATCAGTTACGCCGTCGTTGTCGGTATCAACTTCACAACCATCGGCACCGACCTTGAGGCCAGCCTGAGTATCCGGGCACTTGTCGACCATGTTGGGAACGCCGTCCTTGTCGTCGTCGCCGGAGAGTCTTGCGAGAGAATCCATCTGAGCCTTGTTCTTGGCAGCTTCGTTGGCAATGGAATCCATCTTAGCCTTATCCTGAGCGGATGCTGCTGCGATAGAGTCTGCCTTGGCCTTGTCCTGGGCTGCTGCTGCTGCGATGGAATCCATCTTGGCCTGGTTCTTTGCAATTTCTGCAGAGTCCACAACCTTGAGGGTGTCTACGCGGGTCAGAGTATCGATCTTGGAGATGGTGTCAATCTTTGCGATGGTGTCAACCTTGGAAACAGAAACGGTATCAACCTTGTTTACGGTATCGATCTTGGAAACGGTGATGGTGTCAGCCTTCATGTTACGGAGGATGGAGTCAACCTTTGCCTTAGCCAAGATTTCGGAACGAACGCGGACCAGGGAGTCCACATTGACGCCGTTGATACGTTCGTCGCCACCGAAGCGCCAGGTGAGGGCTGCGGATGCTGCGAACAGCGGGTTTGCGGAATAACGGTACTTGGTTTCACGACCCTGGTCATCAACCTTGGTAATGATGAAGTCCTTGCCGTAGTCCAATTCCTTCTTGTAGTCGAAGGTGATGTTTCGGAACATACGGGGGGCCATTTCGATACCGAGTGCCAGGTCCATATTGTCGTTCAGGTGGAATCGAACACCCGGGGTGATGGTCATCGGGTCCATGATCGGTTCGATGTAGTACGGATCACTATCAAGACGCATTTCACCGGAGAATTCCAGGAAGAAGTCAAGAGAGCGGAACGGAACAACGTTTACACCTGTGCTATAAAGCAAGGAGTTGGACGGATTGTCGTCAAAGGAGTGGAGGTAGCTGACCTGACCGTTCCAACGAACAGGAATGTTGAATCGGGTAAGGTCCAAACTGAAGATCAAACCACCACCCAAGGCTGCGTAGCCAGAACTGTAGGCCATGGTCTTTTCGTCCAGGTACCAGGAGTGACGGGGACGCATACCAACGTCTTCGTTACCAGTGGGAATGTAGAACTGGAGGAATGCTGCGGAGGTGAAAACGGACTTGTTGCCACCGAGGAAGCGGAGCTTGCCCCAGAGATTGATATCACCGATACCCACGCCGGACAAAGAACTGTTGCCGATGTAGTTTTCGCTGTCGGTACCGGAATCAAAGTAGAGAGGGAAGTTGATGCCTGCATCCAACCAATTGGTGAGGCCGATGGCGAAGCTTGCAGCGATGTCTGCGGAATAGGCTGTTTCGTTCATGGCCACGGGCTTGCCTTCTTCACGAATCAAAAGACCACCACCGGCGAGAGACCAAGAGTCTGCAGAGCCTGTAGCTCCAACGCCGAAGGAAACGTGCCACTGACCGAGGGTGTGGGCGTCGATCTGGTGCATACCGTCACGGCCGCCACCCATGCCATTCTGAGCGAAAGCGGAACCTGCTGCCATCAAAGTGGCAAGCGCGATTGCTGCTCCCTTCTTGAAGGTTTTGTTTGTTTTCTTCATATTCCACCTATAGGTTTTATTACAAAATCTTTACGAAGATAGATATTCGTGTCTTGGAGTGGCCTCTTTTCTTGGATAAGTTAACCGAAAAAGAATAAATTTTATCTTAATTAGTGAAATAATGTGCAGGTAAATGGAGCGCCAAGGTCCTTTTAGGCCAAATTAAGGGCGTTTAAGCGCATGCGATTTGTTATTATTTAACCATATGAAGAATATCGTTATTACTGGCGGTGCCGGCTTTATTGGCAGTCATGTGGTTCGCTTGTTCGTGAACAAGTACCCTGAATACAACATCATCAACTTGGATAAGTTGACCTACGCAGGCAACTTGGCAAACCTCAAGGATATCGAGGACAAGCCCAACTACAAGTTCGTGAAGATGGACATCTGCGACTTCGATGCATTCTACAAGCTGATGCAGGACGAAAAGATCGACGGCATTATCCATCTTGCCGCAGAAAGCCACGTGGACCGTTCCATCAAGGACCCGTTCACCTTCGCCCGTACCAACGTCATGGGCACCTTGAGCCTTTTGCAGGCTGCAAAGCTCTACTGGGAATCCCTGCCGGAAAAGTACGAAGGCAAGCGCTTCTACCATATTTCTACCGACGAAGTCTACGGCGCCCTGAAGATGAACCACCCGGAAGGTATCGAACCTCCGTTTACCACCACCGCTTCCTCCAGCGAACATCACCTGGCCTACGGTGACGACTTCTTCTACGAAACAACCAAGTATACTCCGCATTCTCCGTACTCTGCAAGTAAGGCTGGCTCCGACCATTTCGTCCGCGCCTTCCATGACACCTACGGCATGCCCACCATCGTGACCAACTGCTCCAATAACTATGGCCCCTACCAGTTCCCAGAAAAGTTGATCCCGCTGTTCATCAACAACATCCGTCACAAGAAGCCGCTGCCGGTTTACGGCAAGGGCGAAAACGTTCGTGACTGGCTCTTTGTGGAAGACCATGCCCGCGCCATCGACGTCATCTTCCACAATGGCAAGATTGCTGAAACCTACAACATCGGCGGTTTCAACGAATGGAAGAACATCGACATCATCAAGGTGGTCATTAAGACCGTGGACAAGCTTCTTGGCCGTGCCGAGAACGAAGACCTGGATTTGATTACCTACGTCACTGACCGTCTTGGCCACGACGCCCGCTACGCTATCGATTCCACCAAGCTCCAGAAGGAACTGGGATGGGAACCGAGCCTCCAGTTCGAGGAAGGCATCGAGAAGACTGTCAAGTGGTATCTGGACAACCAGGAATGGCTGGACAACATCACCAGCGGCGATTACGAAAAGTACTACGACAATATGTACAAGAATCGCTAACTTGTTGCAAGACAACGAGTTATGAAATTGAAGCCCCGACGGCCTGTCGGGGTCTTTTTTTATGGAAATTATTTTTGACACTTTGCTGTCATTTTTATGACATAATTAATTGTTATATTCCCTCAGTACCCACCCCGGGGTGGGGTACATTTGTTGTTCACCAGGGCTTTAAGACCCTATAAAATTGGAATTAGAATTATGGACTTTTCTGCAATTATTGCTGAAGAACTGAACATTGAAGTGTGGCGTGTTTCCAAGGCTTTGGAACTGATGGACCAGGGTGGTACCATCCCCTTTATCGCTCGTTACCGTAAGGATCAGACCGGTACCCTTAACGAAATTGAACTTCGCGATATCAGCCACCGCCGTGACTATTTGCAGGAATTGACTGATCGTAAGGAAACGATCCTCAAGAGTATTGAAGAACAGGGCAAGCTTACTCCGGAACTGAAGGCTCAGATCGAAGCCTGCAAGGACAAGACCGCCCTCGAAGATATTTACGCACCGTACAAGCCCAAGAAGCGTACCCGTGCCACAATCGCCAAGGAACTTGGCCTGGAACCTCTCGCACGCCTTATGTGGGAACAGGAAGAAACCGGCAACACAGCAGAACAGATTGCCCTCATCTACCTCTCCGAAGAAAAGGGCTTGGCCGATCCCAAGGCTGCTCTCAAGGGCGCTTGCGACATTCTGGCCGAAGAAGTGGCTGACAACGCTCAGTTCCGTCAGTACCTCCGTACCCAGATTGAAAAACAGGGTGTCATGATTTCCAAGGTCAAGAAGGACTTTGAAAAGCAGGAAACCAAGTTCAAGGATTACTACGACTTTAGCGAACCTGTCTCCAAGATTCCGAGCCACCGTATGCTGGCACTCCGCCGCGGTGAAAAGGAAAAGGTTCTTCGCCTTACCATCGAAGTTCCCAATGAAGAACTGGTGGGCTACCTCAAGGCTAATATTATTAAGGGCAAGACCACTTGGACCCCGTATCTTGAAGCTATGTGCCAGGATGCTTGGGAACGTTTGCTCCAGCCCAGCATGGAAAGTGAAGTCCGTTTGCTCCTCAAGGATGCTGCCGAAGAAGAAGCTTTCAAGGTGTTCAGCAAGAACCTCCAGGACGTTTTGCTGGCAGCTCCCGCAGGCCACAAGGCTGTTCTTGCCCTCGACCCGGGCTTCCGTACTGGTTGTAAGGTTGCTGTGCTTGATGAAAACGGCAAGTTCATGGACCACGGCATTATCAAACCTCACGAACCGTGGAACGACAAGGCTGCTTCCGCAGTTTACCTGATGCAGCTTATTGACAAGTATAAGATTGACTTGATCGCTATCGGTAACGGTACCGCTAGCCGTGAAACCGACGCCTTCTGCTCCGAAATGGCTGCAAAGTTCAAGGGCAAGGTTCCGCCCCGCGTTATCGTTTCCGAAGCAGGCGCTTCCGTTTACAGCGCAAGCATGATCGCGATCCAGGAATTCCCCAAGGAAGATGTTACCACCCGTGGTGCAATTTCCATCGGCCGTCGCCTCCAGGACCCGCTGGCAGAACTTGTGAAGGTTGACCCGCAGTCCATTGGCGTGGGCCAGTATCAGCACGACGTGAACCAGCGCGAACTCAAGAAGCGTCTGGACGAAGTGGTGGAAAGCTGCGTGAACAAGGTGGGGGTGGACGTGAACAGCGCCAGTGCTCCATTGCTGAGCCATGTCGCAGGTTTGAGCAACACCCTTTCCGAAGCTATCGTCAAGCATCGTGAGGAAAACGGTGCCTACGCCAGCCGTGAAGATTTGAAGAAGGTGAAGGGCTTCGGCCCCAAGGCTTTCGAACAGGCCGCTGGCTTCATGCGTATCCCGGGTGCTGAAAACCCGCTGGACGACTCTGCGGTCCATCCTGAAAATTACGCCCTCGTCGAAAAGATGGCAGAAAAGGTCGGCGTTTCCGTGAAGGAAATCGTGGGTAACGCGGTCGCCGTCAAGGGCATCAAGCTGGATGAATTCCTTTCTGACGAAGTGGGTAAGGAAACCTTGCAGGATATCCTCAGCGAACTTCAGAAGCCCAGCCGCGACCCCCGTAAGGAATTCCGTTACGCAAAGTTTGACGACAAGATCCAGACCATCAACGACCTGATTACCGGTAGCTGGATGGAAGGCGTGGTGACCAACGTGGCTAACTTCGGTGCCTTCGTGGACATCGGTGTTCATCAGGATGGTCTCGTACACGTTTCCGAAATCAGCGACAAGTTCGTTGAAGATGCCAAGACCGTTCTTACTGTGGGCGATATCGTGAAGGTCCGCGTGATGGCTGTGGATGCTGGCCAGAAGCGCATTAGTCTTTCCATGAAGACCGAACAGGTCGACGGTGTGGCTGGTGCAGGTGCTAGCGGTCCTCGCGGTCAGCGTGTTGGCGGCCCCCGTGGTCAGGGTAATCGTAGCGGTTTCGGCGGTCGCGACAATCAGAACCGTGGCTCCCTCCAGGGGCATGCAACTATCGCTGATCTCAAGGCTCAGATTGCAGGCAAGAGCAACAACCAGGCAAAGAAGCCGGGTAATGCACAGCCTGCCAAGATGAGTGCCCTCCTCAAGGGCCTCGCCAAGGGTATGCGCTAATTTCTGCGCTTTATCGAGCGCACCGGCTACGAGCTTGTGCTCGTTGGCGTGGGAAAATTTTGCCGCAATTTTAAAAGGCCTGGGTTTGCTCCCAGGTCTTTTTGTATACAGGAATTCTTGTATACAGAGCCGAGGGTGGGCGAGGTTTAAAAGCGAGGTTTAAAAGCGAGGTTTATAAGAGAGGCTTAAAAGTGAACCCCGTCACGTTTAAAAATTGCATATGCAAAACAATCTTGAAGTTCTTGTAAACACTACCTATATTTTGCGCCGGAGTATGGATGTGTTGGCGTGAAAATGCGAACACGAATCGAGTGAACGGGATAATGAAAGTACGTGTAAAGAAATGCGCTTATGTTCTTGCCTTGTGCATGGGCCTTGTTTCCGCAACACTTATTGCATGTGGTAACGATCCTCTTGAAGGTAAGCCTAAACAGAAGGCTACGTCGGCTCCCGCCGCTTTTACGGAACAGCGTAAACTCGCCGCTGCCAATACCAATGATGATTTTGCCGGTGGCGTTGTCTTGCCCAAGGCTGAAGAAGTTGCCTTGCACGGCAAGGAAGTCACCGGAGGCCTTCCCGCAGTCATGACCTTCCTGGACGAACGTCAGACTGGCCTCAACTACATTTACAAAAAGTACAGCGCCTTGAAGCCAGGCTTCGAAGGCGAAATGACTTTGGATATTACCGTGGACGTGTGCGGTGACGTGAAGAACATTACCGAAATTTCCTCCACTACGAACTATCCCCAGTTCAATACCGAAATCAGAAATTCCCTCGCAAAGCAGAAGTATCCGAAGACTGATCAGGGCCATTACACCATTTCCTTGTCCCTGACTTTTGTGAAGGATTTGAACCCTCAGGTGGAAGCGGCCCAGGCTGATTCCGTAAAGGTCGACTCCGGTGCAGAAAAAGCCCTGCCCAAGGGTCCCCACATTGTTCTGCCTGCAAAGAAGGATGTGATTGTCCAGGGAAAGATCGCTGGTGGCGCCTCCTCCTTGCTGAAGTTCCTCGACAAGCAATCCAACTTGATCAACAATATTTATAACAGAGCTTTGAAATCCGATTCTACCATTGCCGGCAAGCTGACCTTGAATGTGACGGTGGACCCGGGTGGAGATATTTTCAGGATTTTCGTGGATGCAACGACTACAGGCTCCGCATCCTTCGACCTGAAGCTCAAGAATTCCATTGCCCGCTGGAAATTCCCGGATTCCGAGCAGGGCCGTTACACGGTGATTTTCCCGCTGACATTTGTCCAGAAGTAAAAGTTTTATCCAATCATTGGTCCTTCGGCTTTTCGCCGAGGGGCCTTTTTTTGATGCGATTTTTTGGGAGCTTTTGTCCCAAAACTGCCCGCAGAACGGTTTGTTTGTGTAAAAATTTTGTTGACATTCCTCACAACGCCCTTAAAACCTGTTCTTTATGGTTGCTAGGTGTGTAAAAATTATTTATTTTGATGGTTATGAGTGCTGCGTTAGAACATTTGTACGATTACGATGACTTCCGCAAGTTCCTCCAGGATTACTTTGAGGAACAGAAGAAGATGAGGGCTGTGTTCAGCCATCGTTTTTTTGCTGCGAAGGCCGGATTCAGTAGTTCCTCCTATTGCCTGAATGTGATTCGAGGCCGTTTCAACTTAACGCAGAAGTCTATTGAAAAGCTTGCCAGGGCCATGGAATTCGAGCCCTTGCAGAAGTCCTATTTCGAAGCCCTGGTACAGTACAACCAGGCCCAGCAGGTGAATGAACGCGAAAACGCCTGGGGCCAGATTGTCCAGATCCGCAAGCAGATCGAATTTACACACCTGGGCGCTAGAGAACAGCTTTATTTCTCCAAGTGGTATTATCCCATTATCCGTGAACTTGCCGTAAGTTCTGACTGGAATGGGGACTACATGGTGCTTGCACGCTCCCTTGACCCGCAGATTACTACAGAAGAGGCTCGCGAAGCTGTGAAGAACCTGGTGGAATGGGGCCTGATCCGTGAAATTCCCAATGACGAAGCCGCAGGTGGCAATCCCGCGGCCGTCCGTTACGAAGAAACCTCCCAGATGCTGGATGCTTCTGCGATTCCGCCCATGGCTCTCCGCCAGATCCGCCGTGAATATGTGCAGCACGCTATCGGGGCTGTGGAAAATAAATCGAAAACCGAACGCTTTGCCGCGTTTACAACTCTTGCTATCAGCGAAAGTTCGTATAATTATGCTGTTGAAGTTTTGGAAGAGGCTCGCAAGAAGATTATTGCCCGAGCAGCAAACGATTCCAATGTTGAACGAGTTTACGAATTGATGATGGTTGCATTCCCCATGAGCAAGAAATTTTCAAAGGAGGCTGAAAAATGATTTCCTTTAGAAAGTTGATTTCTTTGGGCGGCGCCCTGTCTGTGATGACTGCTGGTTTCGCCGGCTTGACCGCCTGTTCCGAAAAACAACAGCTTGGCGGTGGTGTTACCGATATCGGCAATTCCGTTGCCTACGAAGGTGTGGTTGTGGACGTCTCCGGAGCCGCAGTTCCCAGTGCCCGCGTGGTGGCTTACTACGATAGCTGGGATCAGGATGGCATCAAGGATTCTGTTGTTACCGAAGCTAACGCCAAGGGTGAATACGAGCTTAAGGTGAAGGAAAACGAAAAGGTTGTTCTGTTCGCCTCCGCCGGTGAAGACTGTGGCCTTTCTGCTGCGAAACTTGACAAGTCCAACAAGATTTCCATTGGCAAACGTACCATGTATTCCAGCCACATTGCTGGCAGAAATACTGGTAGCATGCGTGTTGTCGGTGTGGCTGATAGCGCATCCACCAAGCTGGATGGCGACGGCTACTTCATCTTCTACAACATGCCGCCGGGAGACATTACCCTAGCCTATACCGACGACGCCGACAGCGTGGAAGTCAATGCCCGTGTGGAATTCACCACGCTCGGTCCCAAGCAGATTTATGTGTTGCCGGAACTTGGCTTTGTCTATGGCGATGACAGTTGGCTCGCTGTTCAGGACTTCCGCTACTATGTGGAAGAAGGTTATGATGACATCCAGATTCATAACCCGAAGTCTGAACACTGGACTCCGATTACGGAAATCCCGACGTTGTCCCAGGATGATTCCGCCTCTTCCCAGGTGGTGACGGTTTCTGTGCCGCAGAATGTTGGATACCTGGGTGGATTCCTGTTCCCCGTGAAGGTGGATCCCAAGAAATTCCCCTCGGATGTGAATACAAAACACATTGCTGTGATTGACGTGGATAACGGCGTGCAATTCCCCCTTGAAATAGATTACTGGACTGATTCCGAGGCTTTGCTTTGGGTTCGCGTGGCCGGTGTGGATAGCGGTGTTACGGAATTGAATTTCAAGATCTTTGAAAACAAAGAATTTGCAAAGCTTATGAATGTTCCGTTTAGCGAAGGTCAGCGTCAGGACGGCGCCTTGTCCAGGCTTCATTTCAATGGTGATGCAAAGGTTCTTAACAAAGACAAGTCTGTAGCAAAGTCTGTTGCTGATTCTGCTGGTCTGCTGGGTAAGGGCATTTCCTTGAATCCGGGTCAGTATATGAGCATCGATTCTGTCGATGTTACTTTCGGCCAGTTCTCCATGTCCTTCTGGACAAAGTGGAACGGCCCCAATGGAAAGCGTCAGGTACTTGCTTCTGAACGTGGTGATTCCACCTATAAGATTCAGTGGCGTTACGACGAAGGCAAGTTCAGCTTGATGAAGGGTGCTCCCAGTTTCATGGAAGTCTTTGATCTCGCTGACTCCACGGTGTTGCCTGTGGGTGAATGGGCTCATGTTGCCCTGGTTTCCTGGATGGGTAACTATACCATGTATGTGAATGGAAAACCGGTGGGTGAACCTGTCTCCTTCAGTTCCCCGATTTACCTTGGCTCAATGATGTCTCCGGTCCGTATTGGCGGTAGCGGGAACGAAGTGGATACCTGGGATGGTGCCTTGGACGAATTCCGTATCGAAATGGCCCCGCGTACCGCAGACTGGATCCGTGCCGTGTACGAAGTCCAGAAGGCCGCCGCCGAATAAATTCCTGACCGTCATCCTATCGTGGATTGCCTCCCGACCTGTTATTGATTGTCATCCCGGGCTTCGACCCGGGATCTTTTGTATAAATTAAATCTCGTTTGAATAAAAAAGAGACCGTCCCGAAGGACGGTCTTTTTAAATTTTCAAAAGCAATAAAAATTATGCTTCTTCGAATTTGATGACGCCAGCCGGGCAGTTGCCAGCAGCGTCCTTGATGTCTGCTTCGTAAGCAGAGAAATCAACGCCTTCCTTAACCTGCATCTTTTCAGGAACGGAGAAGACAGCGTCGCAAGTAGCTTCGCAAGCACCGCAAGAAACGCATTCGTCGGAAGATTCGT
>JAKSIC010000031.1 GCA_024399015.1 Fibrobacter sp. | reverse complement strand
GCGTCTGCGGCGCTCGCCTCTGTCGCCTCGGTCATGCCTGAACAAGTTCGGCGCGACTCTCGGCTCTTAGGCGTTGCGTCTGCGGCGCTCGCCTCTGTCGCCTCGGTCATGCCTGAACAAGTTCGGCGCGACTCTCGGCTCTTAGGCGTTGCGTCTGCGGCGCTCGCCTCTGTCGCCTCGGTCATGCCTGAACAAGTTCGGCGCGACTCTCGGCTCTTAGGCGTTGCCGTCTACGGGGCCCAGAGACTGCTCGCCTTCGGCGACAGGGCCGCCCGGCATATGCTGGGGAGCTTCCAGCATGTAAAGCGGGAGGCTGATGAGTTCTTCCTGGTCGATTGCCAGGCGGACAATGTACTTGTCCGGACGGGCGATCTGCAGACGCTGCAAGTTCAAGACCAGATTCACTGCTGCGGTGTCAAAGCCTTGGGCCACTTCCTGCAGGGGAAGCTTTGTATTCATCGGCGGAACGATGGGCTTGCCGCAGACGTCTTCGATGGTGAGCTGCAATTCATGGACGCCAGCTTCAGCACGCTGATAGCGAATTCGGAAAGCTGCCGAGCACTGGGGAATGACCAGCGGGAATTTGGCGAATACACGATCAAAGGCGCCAAGAATGTTCAAACGACCGCCCATGCCATCGGCTGTAGCTGCGTCACAAATTGCTGCTATTTCAATATTCATTATTTTTCCTCACAGGTAGAATTGATTTTCCAGTTGTCGGCCACATACTTCATAACGATGGGACCGTTGTTTTTAGAAGTGCTAGAACCGTTTGCAGTACCCAGGATAGAAAGATGGAGCTTACCACTATCATCAAGCTGCAATACCGGTGCGAATCCGCGCAAGTAGTATTTATTCTTGTTGAAGAACGGAGTCATAAAGTAGGGAAGGTCGGTTTCACCATGGTAGTGCCATTTGTTGTTTTCGAAGCGGAAGACCTGTACCTGGGACAGGTTGGCTGCGTAACTATTGTCGATGGCTACGTAGACGACTCCATTTCTTGCTGCAATGCTTGTGTGGAAAGAAATGAATGCTTCGTCGAAGATGCTGACATGATCGCTCCAGCTAAATGATGCTCCGTCAATGGGAGTAGATTTGAATCCGGAGGCATTTTCCCAGTCGTAGTCCATGCTTGACATATAGAGGGTGTTTCCGTCAACAGCGATACCGATGTGGTTGGGGTTGTCGGGAATTTCCGCCGGAGCAATTTTACTGGTGAGGGACGCGTCGTACACTGCGGCGTAACCCTTGTAGTTTGTATTTACATACACGATGACCAGGTTGCCGTCCTTGGTGTAGGTAGCTTCCAATTCAATAAGGTTGGTAGATGATTTTGTAAGATCCTTGTTGGTCCAGGTCTTAGCTTCGCTATTGAGTGTCTGCACGGCGACGTGGTTGGTGGAACTGTAATAGACGAAAGCAATCTTTCCTGTGGAACTGCTAATGAGCTTCGGCACTCTTACGTTGCTGAAGGAGCTCAGGTTAGCAGGCTCATTGCTTGCGTTAGCAGACTTCTTGATAATGAAGTCTTTCTTTGTGGTCAGCGCGCCGATGTAGAGATCCTTGCCGTCAGAAGCCAACTGGATGCTGGTGACGGAATCAGTTGCATCGAAGCTTCCGATATGTGTCCAGTTTCCGTTGTTGTAGACAGAAACCTTGACAACACTCTTGTTTTCCAGGTAGGCGGAAACAGGCTTGCTTCCTACAAATGCAAGTGCCGGCGTTACAGTCGATTTTGCTGTTGCCACCACGGTGTCCTTGGAAAGGTTCTGCCAAGCTCTTCTGAAGTAGATGGTCTTGGAAACAACTTCTGCCTGATGGCGAAGTCTGAAACCATTTGTAACCGGGTTCGGGGTAACGGAATCGCGGTAGTCCAGGTAAAGTGTGAAAGAGCCTTCTTCGGAGGGACGGAGGAAGTAGTTGTGGAAGTTTATGTCGTACACGTCGATTGCCGGACTACGACCGCTGTCTGGACCGTTATAGAATGTCGTTGCAGTGGTATTGAAATTCCAACGGTATTCCTGTGTAGAATTTGCAGGGCTGAGTTCACCTCGCTTGGAGCAGTGGGCACCGCATTTTTCGTCGCAGAAGAACTGGGCTTCTTCGGGAAGGGTTTCATCGCCGTTCCACAGGTATACTGTATCCGGGGCGGTAATGACACCAACGGGGAAGTTCTTCATAATACGAATTTCTGTGGTGTCCTTGAATACTTCCTTGGAGCTGGATTCCTGTGCGGAAACGATACAGTACATATCCTTTCCTGCTTCAGTGTAGGAAGAATCCTTGTAGATTGCGAAAGACTCACCATTGTCCTTGTAGCTGTACTTGGGAACCTTGGATTCCATGGTAGTGCCAGTGGCCTTTTCCACGCATTCCCAGCTAAACCAGTCAATGCCCTGCCATGCGTTATTGATCTTTGCATTGAGGTCAATTTCGTCGCCCTGGTTGTAGTAGATAAGTTCGCTGGTTACCCAAATTTTCGGGAGCTCAGAGGTGTAGGTAAATGTCATTGTATCGGTAGCTACGTTGCCGTCGTTGTCGGTTACTCGGGCCACACAAATCAGGTTGTTGTTTGCTGCCGGTGCTTTCCAAACGGTATCCAGATCGGAAACGACTTTCCAGTTGCTGGAGATTTTTTCCGGAATAGCGCAACTCCATTCCTTCTTGACGATTTCACCTTCGTCAGTAGGAACCCCGTTATTGTCGGAGGCGGTGGCGTTGAGGAGAATGTTCATTTCTTCACGGATAACCTGATGATCCTTGGAAACCTTCACAGTGGGCGGAGCCTGGATGATGTTGATTTCAACGGAGTCTCTAGCCTCATTGCTGTCGTCGTCGGTGACCTTGATAATGCAGAGGTAGTTTGCGTCGGCAACGTTCGGCATGGTCATGGTCGTTTTGGGAGTCGTTGCGGAGGAATAGGTGAAGCCGATGTTCTTGGCTGACTTGGATCCGCATCCCCATTCGTACTTGATGATAGAGCCAAGGGAGTCTACTGCGTGAGCATTCAGTTCAACCTTGTCATTGATCGTAACCTTCGTGTAGTTCACGGAAGCCTTGACTGTGGGTTTGCCAACAAGAACCTTGTAGGTTGCGGTGTCACGGGCGGTGTTATTGTCGTCGTCGGTGACTTGAACAACGCAGTAGTAATCTGTTGCATAGCTAGGCATCAAAGCGGTGGTGTCGGGCTTGGACATTGTCACGTATGCGGGGAGGCTCTTGAGATTTTCGCCACAAGCAATTTCGTACTTGGTAATCTTACCGAGCTTATCAGTTGCTGTTGCGATGATCTTCTGTTCAGAGTTGATCTTTACGGCGTCGGATTTTGTCTTGAGTTGAACAACCGGCGGATCCAGCAAAGTGACGAATGTTAAAGTGTCGCGACCTTCTTCTGCGTCATCATCGAGTGCTCTGAACAAGCAACGGAAGTTCTTGGATTCTTGGCTTGTCAGCTGCACTTCCACGGTAGTTTCGATAGATGCTGCCGGGGAGATTGTTACAGTGTTGTCGTTCTTGATTTTCTCGAGATCTTCGTTGGCGGTGCAGCCCCACTTGATTTCGGATACCTTGCCCTGCTTGTCGTTTGCAACAAGGTTCACCTTGACTCTAGAGTTGATTTTGTATTCGTTACTCTTGTCGTTGGTGCTTGCCACAATCGCCGGCTTGTCGCTAATTACGCTTACGGTGATCTTGTCTGTGCCGACATCGCCGTGGTCATCCTTTACAGTGACGACAACTTCATGTTCGCCAAGGGTCTTGAATGCCAAGGTGCCTTCGGTGGCGTCCTTTGCCGGACAGGTATATCCGTCAGAAAGATCTGTTCCGCAGTTCCAGGTGATTTCCATGGAAGTGCTGCTTTCGCCAGGATAGGCGACAACGCTAAACTTGACAGGGTCATTGATTGTGACCTTGACGTCGCTACCAGGTTCGGCAAACACGATGGTCGGCATGCTGCTGAGGACTCCGAACTTGACGGTGCTCTTTACGTCTGCTCCGTTGTTTGCATAGGCGGCGGTCATGGTGAAGTCTGTTTCGGCATGCTTGGGATCGTCAGGATCATCGAAGTTCTTGATGATGTTTGCGTAGGAAAGCTTGATTGTAGCCTTGCCATCCTGGATTGCAACCTTCTTAGAATCGGTCTTGCCTTCAATATCCCAACTCCACAGCACGGAATCAGCTGCGGGGTAGGCGTTGGTAATTACGGCGGTAAAGTCAAGGTCCTTCGTGGAATTTTTGCCAATCTTGTCTTTTTGGACTCCATTCACATCAAGGGCGAGTTTTGTGGCTCTCACGAAAAGAGTGTCCTTTATGGTGTTTGTGTTACCAACGTTGTCCTTTGCGGTAATGGCAAGAACGTGGTCGCCGTCCAAAAGATTTTCCAAGGTCAGGCCGCAGTTTACGATAACACCCTGGTCGCTAGCGATACAAGTGAGCTCAACATCGTTGTCGTTCAATTTTGCAGTAACTGCATTGACGCGGGATGCCAAGTCCTTGGCGTAAATGTTCATGGATTCGATTTTGCGAATATCCAAGGTGTCCTGGTTCTTGAACACCAATGTGGGAGAAGTTGTATCTGCCAGGATGAGGGGGTCGACCTTAAGGGTCATGCCGGATTCAATGAACAAGTCGTATTGGAATGCGTACTCGTATTCACGAATGGAATCGGAGCTGGCGCGCACTTCGTAGGAACCAACGTCTGCCTTGATGGTGTAGTTACCGTCCTTGTCGGTGAAACCATCAAAAATCTTGCTTCCGTTATTGAACTGGATTCGGATGCCTGCGTGGTTGTCACGGCCTTCGTACTTGGCAACACCGAAGAATGTACCCTGGGTGGAGCTGAGGTCGCCGAGGTAGAAGTTCCAGGGGCGGCTTGTGGAGTCGCTTGTTGCGATACGTTCCATTTCAACAATGTCGTATCCGTCGGAGACGTACATTTCCCAATAGATACGGCCGGTGAGTTCTGTGGAGGGGTCGTTCAGGAGGGTAATGACATTTCTGCCGTCTTCGGTAGTCGGTTCAAAAATGTTGACGGAGATGTTCTTTGCGATGAAGTCTGCTTCGGTGAGTGCCTTTTGAGGAGGTTTGCCGTTCTTGGAAATCTGGGCACGGATGAAGTAGCGCAGATCCTGCGGATTGTCTTCGTCTTCGCTTTCGTAGTAGAAGTAGAAACGTTCCTTGATGCTGTGGCGGGAGCCGTCCAGCGGAGAAATGATGTTGAGGGTTGGCGGTCTGTTGAAATGCAGATAGACGCTGTCGAGGGTTTCGTTTCCGTCGTCATCTTCGATAATGACGTAGATGGTCTGGTTGCCCAGGGAGTCGATATAGTTCTTGTCGTTCTTGATGGTGACGTACAGAGAGTCGTCACCTTCTTCCTGTTCGTACTTCCAGACCGTTGCGGAATCCTTGCCGCTTGCGTCAAGGTCGATCTTGACGTTCTTGATGGTGCCGAAGGAGTCTGCTGCGAAGATGCCGAACTTTACGTCGCCCTTGTTGGAGGTCCACAAGGTGTCCTTGGGTACGCCAAGAACAGGCTTAGTGTCGATGACATTGACATAAAGACGCTTTGTGCCGGTGCCTGCGGTGTCTGTTGCATTGTTACCGTCGAATGCGATGAACTGGGGGTAGTAAACGCCCGGCTTCTTGTATGCCCATGCGAAAGGTTCGGCGTTGTCGCCCTTGATGGAAACGGTGCTGTCGCCATCAATCATGTTCCACTGGAACAAGTAGATCTTTTCCACGAATCGGGGAAGGATGCCGATGAGATAGATGGAGTCGTTGACTGTTACCGTCAAAGTGTCGGGAACAATGTTTGTGGTGTCCACGGGTGTGTTGGCCATGGAGTCGATAAAGGCCTGGGGATCCTTGAACGGTTCGCGGGAGGCGAAAACCCTGGAATGGTTGTTCTGTAGGCCGACATTTTCCTTGAGAGGGGACTCTCGGGAACAGCTATCGAGGAATAGCAGGGCGGTTGATGCCACGAACAGCGAAATCAGACTTTTTACTCTCATAGTATAGTCCTCGTCCAAAACATTAAAAACACAAATTGTCCAGAAACTTGAACATTATTTTACATATTATAATTTATCTTTTTCTTTACGATTTCGGTGTGATTTATTGCGCTGATGGAGGTTTTTTATGGAACTAATTCCGCTTTGGTATTGGTTGATTGTTTTTTTTGTATTTGGCGCCTGTGTGGGCAGTTTCTACAACGTGATTGTGTACCGCATGCCCCGCGGAATTTCCCTCGTAAATCCGCCTTCCCACTGCCCGTTGTGCAAAAAGCACATCCCGATTTACCTGAATTTGCCGGTGATTGGATGGTTTATTTTGCGTGGTAAGACGGCCTGCTGCCATAAGCCCCTGAATATCATCTACCCGATTGGTGAAGCTTTGTGCGGTTTACTGGGTGTTTTGGCCCTTTTTGCAGCTGTTGCGGTGAATTACGGTGCCGTGGTTCCGGAACTTTTCTCCGCCCCGGTGGTGCGCTCGGAGGTGTGGGCCGATGCCTTGGCCATGTTCTGGCTTTTGTTGGCCATTTATCCGGTCTGTGCTGTTGATTTTAAGTACAAACTAATTCCTGATTCCATGAGCGTGGGCGGTATCGCTGCAGGCCTTCTGCTTTCCCTGATTCCTGGTGGAATTACTCCGCTGCAGAGCTTGATCGGCGCCGTTGCTGCTGGTGGCGGCCTCTGGCTCCTTGGCGTTATTGCCAGCAAGGTGTTCAAGAAGGAAGCCATGGGATTTGGCGACGTGAAATTGCTGGCCGGTTATGGCGCCTTGATGGGTGTACAGTCCGCCTTTATGATTCTTGTGATTGCTGCGGTCATCGGCATTATTGTCATGATTCCTTATGCAAAAATTCAGGCGAAGGTTGCGGAAAAGGCATCTGTAGACGATTCCGAGGATGCTCCGGGCCAGATTCCTTTCGGCCCCTTCCTTGCCATTGCCGCTCCTGTAGTTTACCTGTGGGGAAGCGATCTTTTGGATATGTACCTGAGATTTGTCATCGGGGAATAAGGCCCTTCGTCATCCTGAACCCCGCAGGGGTGAAGGATCCAGAAACGAAAAAGGCGACCGAGAGGCCGCCTTTTTTCATCTCAGTCAAACCGGGATGCAGGTTTACTTGCTGTAAGTCTGATGGGAAATCAGCCAGGCCTTAAGGCGGTTCCAGTTGAGTTCGCCGCTCTTTCGGATGTTATTATCGACTGTGAACATGACGAAGTTTTTCAGTTCCACATTGCCAACAGCGAGAATGCGTTCCTTGGTGAAGTGCGCGAAATCATCGCTAACCTTCAGGTCTGTATCGCGGAGTATTTCTCCGTCTACGGCGACAGACAGGTGGTTGCCCACCATGGCCATGGAGAAAATGTGTTCCTCGCCATCCAGAATATCGGCCTTGCCGTAGACTACGGTGTCAGTGACTGCGGATTCCAAACCGCTATAGACTCGTACGCAGATGTTCTTGGATTTGGTTTCGCATTGGCGGACTTCGTAACCTCTGGGAAGGCCACTTTCAGTGGAATCTACGGTGCTGAATAGAACGGCGGTTTCCAAATCGCTTCCCGATGCTTTAACTTTAAAGCTGAATCCAACTTCATTACGATTCCAGTAGGCGGAGATATCGTCCATTAAGGTGTCTTGCAGACTTTCCTTTGCGGTGATGATGTTGGATCTCTGCTTAGAGACGATGTTATCCAGAAGGATGTATTTTGCGGTGTCGGAACAATTCAAGGAAATTTCGGCCCAGTAGAGTTCCTTGCTACCTGCAGGAATCAACTTGGTAATAGTTTTTCCGTTCGCCATGAAAGGGTTGTCCGCACTGGTCTTTACTGGAACTAGAACTTTTCCCAGGGAGTCGGCCAATTCGGAAGCGCTTTTAGGAAGGACGTAGCTTACGGAATCTAGAATAGGTGTTGTTATTAAGGGCTTTTCAAGTAGTGCGCAGCCTGAAGTTGTTTCGTTTCCTTCGGTGAAGGTGCCGCATAAGTAGATGTAATAACCTTCGGGAATATTTTTCATGATGAAGTGACTGTCTTCAACTTCTTCTTCAGAGAGAGTGTGGCAAATGTCGGTTTCATCAAGGCATACATTATAGCCCTTGGAGAAACGATAAGTTTTGAATTCCATGTCGGTAGTCTTGTGTGCCGATTGGGCAGGAATTTCAAGATAGATGCTGTCACCGTCGGAAATTCGCTTGTAATTTTCGAAATTGATAGCGTGGTAACTTATCAAGGAGCTGTCGCTTGATGCAATCTGTAGTGTGTAATCCAAGTAGGTAACGTAGGTTGTGTCGTTTATCTTTTGGTAATTTACGTCGTACAAGAGAGCGTCATCGTTATAGCTGGCCTTGTATATCACATCGGAAAATTTGTAGATGCCGTTATCGTCTGTGGTAGTTTCTTTTTCCAATCCTTTAGTTGCCAACTTGATTCGTGCGCTTTTCAGAGCAGAGCCGCTTTCGTCCAAGGCGGTTCCCTGAACGTTTATCATAGTGTAGGTGCGTTCATAAGCTATGCAATTGGATTGGGTGTACGATTTTGACAAGGCTCTGGCTTTTAACAAATTATTGGGAATGTCTCTGCTGCAACTTTCTATGGAAGCAATTTTTTCCCCAGATTCGGTTTCGGTCCAGACGCCGGCGGAGCTGGGACCGCCTTCGCTACAGCCTGCGAGGTTCATAAGCCCTGCGAAACCCAAGCCCGCGAAGCTCATGCCTGTAATGAAATCGCGAACCATTCGTAATTCGTAATTCATAATTCGTAATTTCATTATTTGCCCTCCGTATCCAGGTTGGAAAACAGGTGAAGGTTCATTTGATAAACGCCGTTGGCCTTGTTCTTGTCGCCGGCGATAATGCTGCGGGCCTTGGCCTTGAATTCCTGCACGGCGGCTTCCAGCTCCTTGTAGGCGTTGCTAGAAGCGCTAAAGGTCAAAGTGCTCATGATGGCCGGAGCCTTGGGCGGCGTAATCAGTGCCTGCTTGGAAAGCTCGAAGCACTGCAGCTGATACTGCTTGATCAGCTCCGCGTTGTTGTAGGGTCCGCTGGAAATGGATTCCTGGGTGGGCTTCCAGAAGCCTTCCTCGTTCTTGCGGGCAAGGCCCAAGCGCTGCAGAAGGTCCAGGCTTTCTTTCAGCTTGCCCAAGGTGACCTTCGGGAAAATTCTCTTTTGTACGGGAGTCAAGTCGTCGTCTACGTCCATGGCATCAAGGATGGCGAAGAGGGCGCTGTTATACCAGTGATTGTAATATTCGTAGGCGTCGGTATTCAGGATGTTCTGCGGGTTCGGATGCATCTGCAGAAGTTCTTCCATGGCGGCCTTGCGGATGGCATCGGTCTTGGCCTGGTCCACTTTCACCATGACTTCAAAGTACTTGGCTTCCTTCTTTTCCAGATTGCAGAGCTCGATGAACTTGGCCACCATGCGGGGGCTCACCTTCTTTCCGCGGAGCACGTCGGCAAAGTAGCTGCGGCTCTTTTCCATGCCCAGAAGGTTGCAAATTTCTGTACGGGTAAAACCGGGCTCGGCCTTGACGCGGGCGGCCTGGTATTCTTCCAGGTATTTACGGAAGTGCGTAAACTGGTAGATGTCAATGTACTTTTCCATGTTCTCAAATATAGTTTAATTTTTGAGAAAAATTTTGAGAACTTTGAAAAATCGAAAAAATGGCCAAATTCTGCGAATTTTGATGTTTAATAGACAAAAAATGTGTTCAAAATCACAGAAATAAGTATAAATTAAGGGTAAGGAGTATTTGCGATGCGATTGAGGTTTGTTTTGTGCCCGCTGATTTTGGCGGGACTCTTTGTGACGGAGGCTTTTGCCTATCCGATGAATCCGACCCCATACGTGTATGATAATCAGGGGGATTCTGTAACGCTTCGCAAAACTGGTGATGAACATTACCATCGCACCCAGACCATTGATGGCTACCTCGTGGTTTCCGACTCCTTGAGAGTGTATTATTACGCCAATGAAGAGGGCGTGTCCTCTGGAATCAAGGCTAAGGACTTGGCTCATCGCTCCGTTGCAGACAAGAAATTTCTTGAAAGTCTTGACTCCCGAAAGCTTTTGGAGAATCACCGTAAGCGTCACCCGGATCCGCTAAAGCGCCCCAGAATGGAAAAATCGGGGGCAGCGCCATGGGCTATGCCGAAATCCCGGGCCGGAGCATTGATGAAGCTGCCTGCTTCTGAAAAATTCGGGATTGGCACCAACCGTTTTCCTGTGATTTTGGTGCAGGGCCGTGGTGAATACAACCGGGACTCCTCTGTAGTTAGTGACATCTTTAATAAGCAGGGATATTCCAAGGACGGTTATGTAGGCTCTGTCAGGGACTATTTCGCTGACCAGTCGGGAGAAAAGTTTGTCCCTATATTTGACATCTATTCTGTGTCCATCAACTATCAGGCTTCTGAATTTAAGACTCCTGAGGGCTCGCCCGATACCCGCTATAAACTGGGGGTTGAGGCCATCAAGGTGCTCAAGACAAAGTACCCGAATTTTGATGCATCGCTCTATGATTCTGATGGTGATGGTGACATTGATGCGACCGGGTTCCTTTATGCAGGTACAGAAAAGTCCTCGGGACTTAGTGGATTTGGTTTCAATTTTGTCTATAACGCCTGCGGTAAAATTGATGCGGGCAATGGAAAAAAATTTAGCAACTATCTGATGATCAGCCAGGAAACGGACCTGTTCGCTACATTTATCCATGAGTTCGGTCATACCATGGGACTTCAGGATCATTATTGTGTCTGGAGAGATGAGTGCTACTATAAATACGAGAATTCTCAGTATCAGGCGCCTGGAGTACACGCTTGGGACGTGATGGGTACAGGCATGTATAACGGCGGAGGTAAGAAGCCTGCCGGCTATAGTGCTTTTGAACGAAATTTTATGGGATGGCTTGATTACGAGGCTTTGGACTCCTCTGCAGATATTGTTTCCTTGGAACCTCTGTCTGAATCCAATAAGGCCTACAAGATTGCGGTTCCTGGAAAGGAGGATGAATGGTTCATTGTGGAGAATCGTCAAAGGAACGGACGGTGGGACGATAGTCTTCCGGGGCATGGAATGCTAATCTGGCATATTGACTACAATAGGTTTTCCTGGATTAGCGACTCCTTGAACGATTACGAAAACCACCAGCGAATTGATGTGGTGGAGGCTGGTAACTTAAAGGTGACGAGTTTCTACGATGGTTTTGAAACGCAGCACCTAAAGGATGACCCTTTCCCGGGTTACCAGAAGATCACGAGTTTTACCGGGTTTAAATCCTGGTCGGGACAAGATTTGGGGATAGGTTTTTCAGGTATTATGGAAGAAAATTCGGACGTCTGTTTTACTACTAAAAATGGTGTGAAGGTGACGACTTGTAAGGTTCCTGTCGCAGTTGTTTCAAGTAGTTCTGCGCCGGTTTCTTCGAGCAGTTCCTTATCGTCAAGCTCTTCTGCAACTGATGCCCTGGCTTCTGTTGTTGCCGATGTGCAAAATCTTCGCTTGTTTGTAAATTGTTCAGTTCTTGAAATTGAGTCCCGTGACCCGGGCATTAAGCGCGTAGATATTTTCGACCTTCAGGGAAACCTTATTTCTAGAAGTTTCTTTGAAGGTGGTGAATTTTCAATGAACCTGGATCGCCTTTCTCATTTGGGAATGGCTGTGGTCCGTGTTTCCGAGGGCTCCCGCATTCTTGGAACACAAAGGATCAACCTGCGCTAGAATTTGGATTGTCTTTTAGAAACAACCTTTGTTGCATATAGGCTGTTTTTCGTATCATAAAATGACTTGAAATTTGATTGTAGACGTTTTTTTTTGAAAAACTGCATTTTTAGTAAGTTTTTGCATTTCGGCCTCTAAAGAAAAAATCTAATTTCTGAAAAAAGGAGGACTTAATTATGGTTGTTCGCAATTTTTGGAAAAGGATCTTGTTAGCCCTGTTTGCCTGTGTGTGGTCGGGTTGTACCGAAACCGAGGTTGATATCGGGGGCGGAGATCTATATGGTTGTCCGCCTTGTGGTTGCGAAGCGTGCGAAGAGCCTTCTACTGATCCGTTGCCTCAGGACTCCGTTGTCGTGGATTCTGTCGTTGTTGGGGAACCTGCTGCGGGCACAGTCGTTGAACAACCTGAGGAGTATGAGGTTCCTGTTGCTGTGTATGGTCCGCCCTGTTATTTTGATGGGTCGTGCGATTTAGGTAAAGAAGAGAAAAAGTAATTTTGATTAACTTGGCGTAGGAGGCTAAATTATGGCTATTCGTAATCACTGGAAAAAGATATTGCTGGCTCTGTTTGCCACTATGTGGGCTGGCTGCGAAAATGGGGCCGCCTCGAATCCGATGCCTGCGTACGGCTGCGGCCCTTGTGGCTGTGATGGTAATGGTTGTGAAATAATGCCGGATTATGGAGTAGTTTTTGATCCTAACGATCCTTTGATTGTGGATTCGACGATTGTTGAACAGACGGAACTCTATGGACCGCCTTGCGTGTTCAATGGAACTTGCGATGATGAAAGTGTCTCAAATGAAAACCCTGGTCAGGAATAAATACGATGCATTTGAATCTTAAAAAGCGTCTCGCTCTTGAATTTTATCGTCATTACCGTCATAACGAAGTGGCAACCCACCCGCTGACTTATTTCTTCTGGGAATGTACTTTGCGCTGCAATTTGCACTGCCTTCACTGCGGTAGCGACTGCATGAAGGACGCTATTCCCGATATGCCCCGCGAAGATTTTATGAAGGTGCTGGATTCCCTGGCTCCTCATATCGACCCCAAGCATTTCATGGTAGTGATTACTGGCGGTGAACCGCTGATGCGCCCGGACCTTGTGGAATGCGGTAAGGAAATCAAGAAACGTGGTTACCCCTGGGGCATGGTTTCCAATGCGCTTGCCATGAGTCCAGAAAAGTACAAGTCCTTGCTTGAGGCTGGCCTTCGCAGCCTGACCATTAGCCTTGACGGTCTTCATGATAGCCATAATCATTTCCGCGGTTCTGAATTCAGCTTTGACAATGCACTGCGTGCCATCAAGATGGCCGCCAATACTCCGGGCCTTACCTTTGACGTGATGACTTGCGTCAACCGCGAAAACCTTCCGGAACTTCCTGAAATCCGCGAGTTGCTTACGGCCATTGGCGTAAAGCGTTGGCGTATTGCAACGGTGTTCCCCAAGG
The DNA here is from genome assembly GCA_024399015.1 of Fibrobacter sp. GTDB lineage: Bacteria > Fibrobacterota > Fibrobacteria > Fibrobacterales > Fibrobacteraceae > Fibrobacter. The sequence continues at coordinate 19,374 of JAKSIC010000031.1, read as the reverse complement.
GACGCGCCGCCAACAATCCCATCTTCAAGTTGCCGGATAACGAGTTCAAGCAGGTCTTTGACTTTATCCGCGAAACCAAGATGCAAGGCAGAATCAATGTCAACTATGGTTGCGAAGGGTTCCTGGGCAGCTACGAAAAGGAAGCCCGCAATTATCCCTTCTTCTGCCGTGCCGGCGTAAACGTCAGTTCTGTGCTTGCCAATGGCGATATTTCCGCCTGCCCCAGCCTTCGCGGTGACTACATCCAGGGTAACATCTACAAGGATGACCTGTGGGACGTTTGGCAGAACCGTTACCAGATTATGCGTGACCGCAGCTGGACTCGCACTGGCGATTGCAAGAAATGCAAGTACTGGCGCTACTGCGAAGGTTCCAGCCTTCATCTCCGTGATGAAAAGAGCGGCGAACTGATGTACTGCCATGTAAAACGCCTGCAGCATGCTATTGACATGGAACGTGAGGCTGCAAAACAGGCAAAGTAGATTTTTGGCCTAAAGGAGAAAAAATGAAGATTCAAAAATTAGTGGCAAGGATATTCTTTGCCGCAGCGTCCTTCTGTTGGGTCGGCTGTAACGACAATTCGGTATCTCCGGTGGTGACCCCAGATACTAGTTCCTCCGTAGAGCCGGGTTCTTCGAGTGAACCCGGTTCGTCGGCCGCAAGCTCGTCTAGTTCCGAGGTGAGGTCCAGCTCCAGTGACGAACGAATTCCTCCTATGAGCGCAACCGTATATGGCATTGAACCGGCTTTCAGTTCATCTTCTGAAGAAACGTCTTCCTCTTCGGAGGAAAAATCGCTTACTCCTAATGACTCCCTAGGGGCGGCCTTGTCTGCCATGGATGTCTGCGATGGTCATGGCGACATCCAAAGCGTAGGTGCTTACGTTGAGTCTTGGACTACTCCGGAACAGCAAGGGCAGAGCAAGGCTGAATCCGACATGTTGTTGAAAATTCAGAACATGCTGAAAAGCGATGAGGCCAAGTTATTCTCGGCAGAGAAAATCAGGTGCCTTGAAAAAATGGAACTGGAACTTGATGACATGGCTTGCATGTACGGAACCCCTATGCCTTATGAATACGACAAGTGGGTGGCCAACTGCAGCGATGGCTCTGTAATCATGAGTCCTGAATACGAAGCCAAGATACTTGATAACAAAATCCGTTCCGAGAAGGCTCATGAAGAGGCTGCTAAGGAATTGGAAGATAAACTCAAGAAATGCGATAATCCGACGTAAAAATCTTGTTCACTCTCAAGAAATGAAAAAAGACCCGCTGTGGAGAGCAGGCCTTTTTTTGATGCGTTTTATGGAAACTTTTGGTGAAGCTGCTAGGTGCTTTTGTCGTTTTTTCCGCCCACCTGGAACATGGCGAATTCCATCTGGAAAACCTTGTCGCTGCCTTCGTCTTCTTCGGCAATGAGGGCGATTTCCTTGCGGAATGCATTGATTCGTTCCACGATGCGGTCATAGCCTTCCTGGCTGATGCCCAGGGTGAGGCCCGAGATATGACGTTTGCTGGGCGGGTCGCGGTCAATGGAGTCGGCGCCCATCTTCAGGCACTTCTGATGGTATCCGCGGAGGGCCAGCTTGGAAGTGCGATCACCGGTGGTGATTGCATTTTCACTTAAAACGTAATTGCCGTCTTCGCCCTTCTTGATCAACTGGCATTCTTCCAAGAGCTTTACAGACTGCTTGGCTTCATCGACAGTGATGCTGGGGTGGACTTGCTTTGCCAAGGTGGCGTAGTCCCCGTTGAAGCCGAACATGCCGATAAGGCTTCTGATGAACAGGTGGCGGGGGTGAGAGTAGACCATGTACTGGGCGTGGCCCAGCAGATGCTGCTTTTCGGCAAAGCGGACAACCTTGAGAACGGCCTGCATCTTGTTGAAGGCTTCGTCACGTTCTTCCGTTGTCTCGGCTTGGTTAAATTCAACGAGGCTGATGAAAAATTCGGTTTCGTGCTTGCCCAGGCGAAGTCCGGAAGCGACTTTCGGAATGCTCTGGGTGGAAAGGTTCTTTTCGCCGTTCATGACGCGGCTAATGAAATCCTTTGCCTTGAAACCGATCTTATCGGAGAAAACACGCAGAGAGAAGGCAGAATTTGCCTCCTTTTTCTGGTTATAATAGTCCTTCAAGAATGCACGGTAATCCATGTATTCGAAGACTTTTTTCTGTTTTCTCTGTTCAGCCATGCCCTAAATGTAGAAAAAGGTATAAAAAAAGAGTTGTTTTTGTGTTGGATAGCGTTGTCTGCGAACAACGATAAAACGGGGTCGGGCATAAAATTTGTGGCAAATATCACGTTCTTAACCTAGATTTTAAGCAATCCATAAGGGATAATGGATTGAAAGCCCCGTTGTCTGGGAATAGGGTAAAACATGGGATATGGTGTAATGGGAAAAACCTCGTTGGGCAAGTTCATTGCAGGTGTGACAATGGCTTTTGCCGTAGGACTGTCCAACGCTTCTTTGTCTCCTTCTGAAGTGGTATCACTTCCAACGAGTGTGAATGTAGGGGGAGGAGATAAGATAGGTTCCCTGCTCATCGGGGCTACCTATAACGCCGGCTACGGTCCAGGGATTTGGATCGTAGCCGATGGCGGTTATAGACTGTACCATAATGGTGCGCTTTTGGCCGAAGACAATCAAGCCGGCCGCGTACGATTCGTTCCAATGACATTCTTGCCTGGCGAAAACGCTATTTCCGTTGTTGGAGTCAACGGAATGGGTGCCCCTGGCGTCATGGTGCAAATTGACGAACTGGATCGTTCTTATTACAGTGGCAGTGATTGGAAATCAAAACCTAGCGTTGGCAGCACCTCTTGGAAGAACAAGGGCCGTGATTTGAGCCAGTGGGGTGGTGCAACTACCCTGTCTTACGCAAATACCAAGATGCCTAGCGGTGGTGAATTGAAGGGCTTTGCCCCCAATACTCAGGCCAAGTGGATCTGGACTGCTGACGAAGCGGATTCCACCGCAATTTTGCTTTTCACATTCAATGTCAAGGCTGAAGGCTTTGGCTCTGTGACTACCGGCGGCGACAAGGGTAATATTGTCATTGCCACTGATTCTGCTTCTATCCGTAAGCATCTGCAGTCTAATGAGGCCGTGACTATCCTGGTTCCCGAAGGAACTTACGATTTCCGTCAGTTCCGTAATGCGGTTACCGAAGCCACCAGGCAGGGTCGCACCTGGTGTACCAAGAAGTGCGGCGAAAAGAACGCTGTCACTGGTAAGGAAAATGTTTTCTACAGAATTGCTTTTGAAGCCAATTCCTGCGCTTCTTTGAATGATGGTTCCGTTCCTGTTTCTGAAAGCGCCAATCTCCAGTCCTGGAGTGACTGGATTACCATCAAGGGCGACAAGAGCCTGGTCGGTATGGGCCGTGGTGCTAACCTCCGTGGCGCATCTCTCAATAATCGCTGGAACGAAGGCGGCCACAACAACATCTACCGTAATCTCGCTATATACGATGTAAACCCGCACCTGATCGAGGCCGGCGATGGTCTGGAAACTAGTGGCGACAAGGATCACCACATCAAGAACTTCTGGGCGGACCATATCAGCTACAAGTGGATCAGCGATGGCATGGATATGGAATTCGTGGATAACGCTACCATCAGCTACACTGACCTGGATGGCGCCAACGAATACAACTGCTGGGGCACCGACCCTTACATGGCCCTTGTGGAAGACGCCCATCTGACTTACGCCAACAACTACTGGCACAATTCCTATGGCCGCGTTCCCAAGGTTACTGGCGAAGTTAATGGTTCTCAGGTTCACATCTATAACCAGCTGGTAGACGGAAACCGCTTCTTCATTGCGGGTGCCAACGGTCATAGCTCTACGGCAAAGGCTTACGTCCGCTACGAAAACAGCTACATCAAGAATGGCAATGGCTACCTGGCTGAATGGGGTGTAAATGGCTACGTCTACTATAGCGGAGTTACTTTTGACAATACGAAACAGCAACATCGCTATACGGACGAATCCAACAAAGCCTCTGTAATTCAGGGCGTTCCTCAGGCAGAAACCTTCAATCCCTCCTATTCCTGGGAAAAGCGCAGTGTGGCTAGTATTCCCACGGATCTTCCGAAACTTACAGGTGTAGGCGGCCGTTACGGTTCCATGCCCAGCTACAACCAGGCATTCGGCATCAGCAAGAAGGCTGCGGAAGTGAAATTGAGCGCTCCTGCCGCCAACGCAAAATATGACGTGGGCGCAGGTGTGCTGCTCACTGCCACAAAGAGCGCTGGCGACGGCTCTGTAAAGAGTGTGGACTTCTACATCGGCAATGACAAGGTGGGTACAGCAACTGCCGCGCCGTTCCAGGTAACTGCCAGCGGACTTTCTGCGGGTATTTTCTCCGCGGTAGCTGTGGTAACGGACAACAACGGTCTTACCCACATGTCTGAATTCGTGACCTTCGAGGTGGTCGGTGAAACTTATCCCGAAATTACCAAGTGCGGTGCCGGTCCTTCTAGTCAGTCTATTGAATTGGGCCAGCCTATTGTTGATTTCTGCTACACTTGGAGCGGTGCTGAAACCGTGAAGGTGGAAGGTTTCCCCAAGGGCGTTACGACTGACATTGATAACGCAGCCAAGAAAATTACCATCAGCGGAACTCCCACGGAAGCAGGTTCCTTTGGTTTCAAGGTAAGTGCCACGAGCAGCGATTCCACATTCGCAAAATCCGGTAAGATTGTGGTAACGGATCCTAACGTTCCGGCAAGTTCCAGCAGCGAGGATGTTGTTCCTGGTTCCAGCAGTAGCGAAACATCTGCAATTCGTTTCAATGTAGCTCGTTCTACGGAAGCTGAAACAGGCTTCTACCGCATTTTCGATATGCAGGGACGACCGCTCTTTGCGGGGGAACACAAGCCTGCCAAGATGCCTGCCGCCCGCGTAATTGTGGTGGAGCTTGCAAAGAACGGAAGTGTTATTCGCAAGTACGTTCAGGCCAAGTAGATTATTCTTTCTCTAATTTCTAAGGGCGAACTCTGAAAAAGAGTTCGCCTTTTTTGATGGGTCGGCGGCGCAGGCGGCAAGGCTGTTCCATAAAAAAACGCGGTCTTTTGGACCGCGTCGAATTGAACTTGTTGAATGATTTAGTTGGCTTCGTGCATTTCCAGCATGCGCTTTGCCTGCTTTGCCAGAATGTCGTTGCCGTTCATCTCGATGACTTTTCTCAGTCTATTGAGACCGTCTTCCTTTTCAATATTGCTATTGACGCAGACTTCGCCTAAAGTGTACAAAGCACGGCGTGCGAAATTAGCATCCTTTTCTTCGGAAAGACCTTTTTTCAAAAGAATGATTGCTGCTTCGGGAGCGTTCTTGGTTTTGGCAATTTCGCCCCATTCCAACCATTGGTTGCTGGAGAAGTCAATGTACATGGTCGTGAGCCTCTTGGCAACGTTCACCACCGTGGGGGTGTCTACGGGATGTTCCTGGAGCAAGGAGGAAAGGCCTTGGCTAAGCATGCGCTGCGCGTTGTTGATTTCGCCAGCCTTGAAAACCTTGAAGCCTTCTTCAATCATGCTGCGGGTCTTGGCCTTGCGTTCGGCCAGAGGATTCTTGTTTGCGTTTTCGCGGAGGCGAGTTTCCAAGTTTTCGGCCAGAACTTCTGCTCTTGTCTTACGACGAGTTTCAATCTTGATACCTGCAAGAGCGCCAAGGCCGAAGCAAACGGGAGAAAGGATGGTGACTGCGCCGAAGATTCCCGGATTCACGCACCAGTTGACGATCATATCCAGGAAGAGACCTGCGATGGCGACTGCAGTAACCCATTGCGGTGCCAGTTCCTTGCGGGGAGCGAAGGCTGTGGCGCCCAACATAAAGCAGAGTGCGAGACTCATACCCATGTAGCGTTCAGCATCGTAATGGTCAAAGAAACTTGTGCTGCAGAGAACGTCTACCAAGAGACCACCACTTACGGCTAGCAATACTGCAAAGCCTGCGATGAAATACATTTGCCAGCGGGGTTGCAAACGGTAGAATGCGAAGAAGAAGAATCCTGCGAAAATCAGGAAACTGAGTGCGCTGGGGAAGAGCATCCAACTGGTGAACAGGCGCTCGTAACGTCCCTGCTTGGGTACGAATGCCATGTTGTAGCGAGGGAACTTGTCGGTATACTTGTCGATCCACTTATCAAGTTCTCGCTGATAGTCGGCTTCGGTGGGCATGAAATTCTGGTGTTCCTGCATGTAGGCGTCGCGGCCGCCCTGGACTTCCCACCAGTTGCGGAATTGACCTCGCATTTCCTGAATGCGGTCTTCAATGATGTAGGTCGGATTTTGGGAAAGGTATCTTTCGCGATAGCGGTCGAATTCCTCGGACTTGATCTTTTCCGTGGGTTCGAGGCCTACGGCGCGGAATTGTTCTGCTCCAGATTCGCTCCACCATTGATTGAATGTACGGACGATATTCTTCTCACGACTGTTCTGCTTCATCTGCGGGGACAATGCGGTAACGGCGTTGAAAACGCCCAACCCTAAAATAAGAACCAGAACAATATAGTGGGATGGTTTCAAATAGCGATTGACTCGCTTGAAAACATCCTTGACTTTACCAAAAAATTTCTTAAAAGCGTTTTGTGAATCAGACATGCTTTGAATATAATCACTTTTAGCGACGTCCGTACTCACCTAATTGATTCCAAAGGAAATCTGTGTTTACATCACGGTATCCCTGGGCGTTGACTTCTTCACGCAGCTTGTGGGCAATGTCGAACAAGTTGGGACACTGCTGCATTCGTTCGAAACTGTCGAAGACTGTCAGCTGGTCGATCCACTTAGAAAGTTCCGGGAAACGTGGATCGTGGAAACGGTTTTCGCGACCTGTCTTCAGGTGCTCCAAATAGCGGTCTGTAACCCGGTTGCCGTCTTCAACAAAAATGTCCATAAGTTTCGGGAACAGTTTTTCGCCGGTAAGGTATTCGTGAACAATGATGCCGAAGCTGAAATAATCTACGGAAGAAGAAAGGTTTTCTCCCATGATGGCCTGTTCCGGAGCGCTGTAGCAAGGAGTCATCATGCCGCCGTATTCGGTGACTGTTTCACGCATCTTTGCCTGGGCGTAGCCGAAGTCGCAGATAAGAATCTTGTGGTTGTTCTTGTGCTGCGGGTTTTGACAAAGCAGGAGGTTCTTGGGTTTCAGATCCTTATGGACGACTTGATAATAGTGCAGCTGACTGATGGTGTTTGCCAGGTAGGCCAGCTGTGCGATACGATGAAGTACATCGTCGTCGCTCAGTTTTGTCTTGAAGGTCTTGTCCAGGGAGCAACCCTTGATGAATTCCATCTTCAGGTACGGGTGACGGCCTGCGATGCCACCGCCCATGCTCTGTACCACGCCTTCGATATTGGTGGCGTGAATCAAGTTGTTGATTCGAATTTCGTCCTGGAAGGCGCTGAGCAAGGCGTTCAAACGGTGAATGCGGTTCTTGCCCGGCTTTGTCCAGTATTTGCAAATCTTGACAACGATTTCCTGTTCTGCCAAATGCTTGTCGCTGCCGGGCTGCTCAAGCCAGTATTTGGCGCGGAACAAGTTGTTCGTACCTTCCAGCGCCAGAGGCTCGGTCAACTGGATCTTTCTTACAGATTCATTGTGAAGAAATTCCGGATTCTGGTCAAACCAACGTTGGTATTCCTCCATGCTGTAGTCGGGACGGAGGGACAGGTTGCGGGAGACGCGATCCAATGTTTCTGCAAAAAAGTTTCGAATCATGGTTCAAAAATAGATAAAACGACCCTGTGTTCGCAGGGTCGTTTTTTGAATATTGTTAGTGACTACTTGGATTCGTTCTTTTCAATGGTTTCCGTAATGTATTTGTAAGCATCTTCTACGGAATCGCTGAAGTGGAACAGGTCCAGGTCTTCCTTGTTGATCATACCGGTTTCTGCCAGGTATTCCCAGTTCACCACTTTCTTCCAGAAGGAGGAACCGTAAACAACCACAGGCATTTCCTGAGCGTACTTGTTGGTCTGAATCAAGGTCAGCATTTCGAACATTTCGTCCAAGGTGCCGAAACCACCGGGGAAGACAACCAATGCCTTGGCCATCTTCAGGAACCAGTACTTACGAACAAAGAAATAGCGAAACTGAAGATTCAGTTCATCGTCGATGTAGGGGTTCGGATGCTGTTCAAAGGGCAGCTTGATGTTGAGACCGATAGAGGGGGTGCCAATGTCGTTAGCGCCGCGGTTACCTGCTTCCATGATGCCCGGGCCACCGCCGGTCATGATGGCGTAGCCTTCCTTACGCTTGTTGGCCCACTTGCCCAGCTTTGCACCCAGTTCGCGAGCAGCATCGTAGTATTCGGCTACCAGTTCCAGGGATTTGAGACGGGCCAGTTCCTTCTTGTTCTTGCAACCCTTGCGACGCTTCTGGATTTCCTTCATGGGCAAGGTGCGGGCGGAACCGAAGAAAACGATGGTATTCTTTACATCTTCCTGTTCAAAAACCTGGTGGGGACCCAAAAATTCAGAGAGAACGCGGAGAGGACGGCCGGTATCGCTGTCCATGAATTCGGCGTTGTGGTACATCATTTTTCCAATTTCAGGATGGAGCTGCTTTTTCGTTGCCATAATAAAACTCCTTTGCTAAAGATTACTTTTGTAAAATACACTTAAAATCCAATTAAACAACAAAAAAATGTTGTTTATCTTCTTGCAAGTTGGAAAAAACTTTATATTTAAGGCATGCTAGTAAAGATTTGGACCGACAGTTTTATTATTACGGGTGAAATTGACACCCTCCGCGATGAACGTCTTACCGACTACATCCGCGAAAACAAGGACTTTATCGCTGTGACCCAGGTGAAGGTGAGCGACAAGAACGAGCATGACTTGTTCCGTACCCACTTCCTGAACGTGAGCACCAGCCACATCGAAATTATCCTGCCCGCAGAGTAGGGTTGTTATCCTGCCCGCAAAATCGGGTTGTATAAAAGAATAGCCGCCCCTTTCGGAGCGGCTAAAATTGTTGGCAACCTTTCAAATTACATGAAGTACCAGGTGGCGTACAGACCGGCCTTGATGCCCACATCCATTCTAGAGGATTCGGCGGTAACGGTAACGCCCATTGCATTAGTGATGTTTACTTCTGTCATGTTGTAGCCGATTCCCAAACCTGCCTTTCCTGAAATCGTGAAGTTGGGTGCGATCGGTGCGTGGACACCGAACATCAGATCGAAATAAACCCCGCTATTTTCGTTAGTAGTGCTTGCATCGACCACAGTTTCACCATTGGTAAAGTAGGCTAGTTCTGCGCCTGCAGAAATAGGGAGAAGGGGCATGTTAATATAGTAGTCAAAGCCTGCACCAATCTTCAAGGATGTGCTGCCATCCGAGCCTTTTATAGTAACTCCGCCGGATTCAGTGGATGTTGCACCGTGGTTTTTGAAACCCAAAATAGCGGTGGCTTCCATACTGGGGTTCAGCTTGATCTTAAAGTCAAGTTCAGCGAGATTTCCGGAGGTTAAACCCATTCCAAGGCCAAAGCTGAGTTTGCTGCCGGAGGATTTTTTTGTTTTTTCCTTCTTTGCTACGGGAGCTTCCTCTTCTTCTTCCTCTTCTTCGGCGGCGGAACTCTGTTCAACGGCAGGAGCTTCGTCTTCTTCGTACTCTTCCTCGTCGTCCTGAGCATAGCTGTAGGAACACATAGCCATTGCCGTAAGGGCTGCAATAAACATCTTCTTCATAAAGACTCCTTTAATTTAGAACCCTAAGAATATACACTAAAATTTCGGAATCTTATGAAAAAAATGCAGAGGACTCAATGAAATACTAAAAGTCCATGGCGATTTTCTTGATGAGGAACTTTCTGGTTTCATCATCAACTTTCTTAGGATCGTATTCCTTGCCGAGAAGACCTGCGTAAATGCTGAAGGGGCTTGCGGTGCCGCCCTGATCGTTGCACTTTGCCTTCACGAGGATGGTCTTGCCCTGAATCTGTAAATCCAGAATGTGTTCGTTCAAGTTGATTTCCTGGCCGCGGTGGTTGAGTACTACGGGAAGGTTCTTGACGCTGAACTGCTCGCGGATGTTCTGTGCCTGAGCGTCATCCATGTCGTCGGCGGTATAGCTGTAGACCATTGCCTTGGGGAAGTGCTTGGAAAGCTTGTCGGTCAAAGGCTCGATGTTCACGATTTCCATGCCGCGGGGGAAGGGGGCGGAAAGTTTCTTCATGGTTTCCGGCAGGCCTTCCTTGGAAATATCCAGAGGCTTCAGAAGTTCCACGCTGATGATTTCGCAGTAGGTTTCAAGACCCAGGGGCAATGCGCCCATGTTCACGATGCGGGGCTTGGGGCTGAAACCTTCGCTGAACTTGATGGGAATTCCTGCGCACAAGAAAGTGCGTTCGAAGAAGCTCAGCATGTTGTGATGGGGCAGGAAACGGCTGAGGCCTGTCTTCTTGAAGGTGATCTTGTAGCTGAAGCAGTCCTTTTGCTTGGGGCGTCGGTCTGCCACCAGCTTCTTGATTTCTTCGGGGGTACGGCTGGGTGCCTTGTGGCGCACCGGATCGTTTGCCAAATGGATTTCTGCTCCGAAGCCCGGAATACCGCATTTCTGGCAGTCGCCCCACTTGCAGTTGGGAACGGGGGCGGAGTCTTCCTTGAAGGCCTTTTCCCATTCACGACGGAGGTACTGCTTGGTGGTGCCGGCGTGGATGAAGTCCCAGGGGAACACTTCTTCCTTTTCGCGGGTGCGGTACACCCAAGTAGTGTCGTAGCCGCATTCTTCCCAAACCTGCAGCCACTTTTCGTAGTCGAAACGGTAGGCGTCACTTTCGAAGGTGAGGCCCTTCTTGTAGCCTGCGTAAATGACTTGGGCCAGGCGACGGTCGCCGCGGCTGTAGACAGCTTCCAGATGGCTCATTTCCCAGCCAGCCCAGTTCACCTTTACGTTGGGGTGCTTGAAGAATCTTTCGCGAACGAAGCGAATGTGCTTCAGTGCGGTTTCCTTGTCCATGAAGGGGGCCCACTGAAGGCCTGTGAAGGACTTCGGAATCAAGATGCCCATGGAAACTGCAATCTGGCAACCGCGAAGGTACTTGCGACCTATTTTCACCAGGTTTTCAATGAGTCCGCAGAAGGCTTCCATGTCTTCCAGGTTTTCAGTGGGAAAACCGATCATGGTGTACAGCTTGATCTTGTTGAAACCGCTGGAGAACGCGTGTTCTGCGGCGTTGTACATGTCCTGGTCGCTGATGGTCTTGTTGATCATCTTGCGGATTCGTTCAGAACCGGTTTCGGGAGCGAAGGTGGCGCTACGGCCGCCCTTCAATGCGGAAATCTTCTGGGCCAAAGTTTCGCCGAAGGCGTTCACGCGGATGGAGGGGAGGCTTACGTCCACGGTATCGAAGAACGGGTCGTCGATGATGGAGTCGGTAAGGCCTTCCACCGGCTTGTAGTCTGCGGTGGAAAGGGAGAGCAGGCCAAGTTCGCGTTCGCCTGTGGCCTGGATGCCTTCCTTGGCAATTTCAAGAACGTCATCTGGATCTAATTCGCGGCAGGGACGGTACCAGATGCCTGCCTGACAGAAACGGCAACCCTGGGCGCAACCACGCATCACTTCCACGCTGAAGCGGTTGTGAACCAGCTGCATGTTTGCAATCAGGTTCTTGATGGGGTAGTTCTTTCGGTCCATGACAGGAATGAACTGGCGGCGCACACCGTTAGTCTTTTCATAAGGGCCGGCTGCCGGATTTGCGGGAACCACATCGCCAAATTCATTCACTACCGTAGGCGTAAGGCTGGGGATATAGACGCCGTCGATCTTGGACAGGTTTTCCAGAATCTGCTTACGGGGGAGTCCTGCCTTGCGGCCCTCGCCAACACAGCGCAGGAACTTGATAATCATATCTTCGCCGTCACCGATCATGAAGGCGTCAAAGAAGTCCGCCACCGGTTCGGGGTTTGCCATGGCGGGGCCGCCGGCCACCACGATGGGATCATCTTCCTTACGGTCCTTGCTCCAAGTGCAAACTCGGGCCAAGTCCAGAACGTAAGGCACGTTGGTAAAGTTCAATTCGGTCTGGAGCGTCATGCCCAGGACTTCAAAATCTCGGACAGGAGTGTAGCTGGCATAGCTGTACAGGGGAATGTCGTACTTCTCCATTTCCTTCGCCATGTCTTCCCAGGGAGCGAAGCTTACTTCGCAAAGCAGGTCCGGCTCCTTGTTGATCACATGGTACAGGATGCGGATGCCGTTGTTGCTCATGCCGATTTCATACTTGTCGGGGAACACAAAGGCCATGCGGCAGAGCATCTGGCTGTGATCTTTAACCACGCTGTTGGCTTCACCACCCATATAGCGGGCGGGGGATTCGACGGCGGGGAGGGCTAGGGCAATCTTGTCGAGAATAGTCATAGGGATAAATTTAGAATAATCCGTTTAAACGGCCGTTTTAAACAAAATTTTTCAGCCACTTTATTCATAAATAAGTAAATTGTTGGATATGACAATGTTTTCCCTTATCGTGTGGCTTATAGCCTTTGTATCAGGTGTAGCAGTATCCTACTTTGTCCCCGAGGCAACCATTTCCCTTGGTGGCAAGTTTGTTTTTATCGGCGCCTGGGGTACGGTCCTTGGTTTTGTCCTGTTTACCCTTTGCAAAAAGAAAATTGAAAATACGGAAGTCGAGTTCAACGAAGCCCTGAACGAACTCAAGGCTTCCAAGATGGAGATTACATCCAGCATTCCTACCATGGCCGAGCCCGACGTTCCTGTTGAAGAACCTCCTCTGCCGAAGGGAGCCATGTCTGCCAAGGAAGCATTGGCCAAGGTTACCGAGGATGCTGTCAAGGTCGGCTTCCCCATGGACGCCTGGAAGGCTTACTCCAAGTGCATTCTTAAGAATCGTCCTTTCCCGGAAGCTCTCAAGACTATTGAAAAGTTGCTTCCTCAGTTGTTCCCCAAGGCCTCTGGTGTTCTCTATATGTATGCGGGCACCCAGACCGATCTTCACAAGATTATCGCCTTTGGTGACAAGGTCATTAGTGATGATGTGATTCGCCCCAGTGAATGTGCAAGTTTCAATGCTGGCGACATTGTCATTTCTGATTACTCCAATCCGAATCTTAAGGGTGGCTGTACTCATTTGCATCATCATCCTCAGGGGATTTCTTTCTGCGCCCCTGTTGAAGGCATTGATGAACACTTTGGTATTTTCTCCATTCAGACAGATGTCTTGCCGGATAACGAATCTCAGGAAGATTGGCTTGCTAAGGTTAGCGTATTTGCAACGACCTTTGGCTTGTATATTGCAAATCAGAACTTGAATATTCGTTACGAACAACATAGCATCCGCGATTCCTTGACGGGCCTTTTCAACCGTCGCTATGCAGAAGAATCCTTGACTCGCGAAGTCTATGCCGCTGCTCGTCACAAGACTCCTATCGGCCTCATTATGATTTATCCGGATGCCGCTCAGGAAATCCAGCAGAACCGCGGCCGCCACGCTGTTGAACAGCTCCTTTGGGAATTGGGTCAGCGTCTTCCGGGCTACATCCGCAACGAAGATATTCCCTGCCGTTACGATGGTGATGTGTTCTGCGTGATTCTACCGGGTGCAGATTTGCAGATTACCCGTCAGCGAGCAGAAAAGATCCGCAACGAAATTTCTCAGCTCCAGATTGCCTATGGTGATGGCATCCTGTCCACAACCTTGAGCATGGGCGTTTCTGTAATGCCGGTTCACGCAGCCGACGGCCAGTCTCTCTTCTACACTGCCGAAGCTTCCATGAACTACGCTATCCAGGCCGGTGCAAATCGAGTGATTCTCGCCGACGTTCTGGCTAATATGTAATGCAAGGGGCGTTGCCCCTTGGAACCCCAGCGAAAATGTGCGCAGCACATTTCCGACAGAGGGGGACGTCCCCCTCAACCCCCATAGAATCATTGCAAGGGGCTACCTACGTCCACTTCGTGGATAATTCTCACTAAGGCAACAAAGTTGCCAAGTGTTCATTTACCTTGGAACGTGTAAATTCAAAAATTTCAAAAGGTCCCCTTGAGGGACCTTTTTTAAGTTCCCGCTTTTTCATCACAGGGGTGGGAGTCCAGAGGGCGGGGAGTTTGAGGGGCAGTAGCCCCTCACGTCATAAAGAAAAACACCCCGACTGATGCCGGGATGTTTTTTTGGGGGTTAGGAGGAGAACAAAGAGTTCTTGAACACAAAGATACCAATTAAAAGTCCGTTGTGTAGGGTTTTGTTGAAAACTTTAAAACAAGTGTTGTGAATATCACAAGAAGAAATGTAACGTCCGTCACACTTGTGATAAACGTCACTTTTTGTACCGTTTTTTTCTGCAAGTCTTAAAAAGCCCCCTTTGCCATATAGGCTCATAAATACACGGATTCTTTTTTGCTAAATTGCGCCACATGAAGAAGTTTGTAGCTCCTATAGTGTTGTTTGTGCTGGCCTGCGCCTTGGTCGCATATCTTGCTATTGATTTTTCTGGAACCAGATCCTCTTTCGATGCCGACGCCTACCTGGCTGCCCGTGCAAAGATTGACTCCCTGGAAATTGAACTTTGGAATGCCCAAGGTAATCCCGATGCTCAGGTTGTTATCCGTACTGAACTGGACGCCGCCTGGGAAACTCTTTCCGCCATGCGCAACGGTCCGACTGGTGAAGGTGAAACTGCCACTCCGGAAGCAGAACCGCAGCCTGAATCCATTTCCTCTGATACCTTGATGTGGATTGTTGGCGGTGCAGTCGCCATTATTATCTGTATTGTCGTTCTTGTTTTGCTCTTGAAGCGCCGTCAGGAAATCATTACCCAGAGAATGGAAGCCGTGAAGGCAGAACGATTCAAGGAACCTAAGGGTGGCTTTGATGATGCCGCAACTTTGGTTGCCCGCCCCCGTCCGCAGAAGCGCTCCATTATTGCAGATGCAGAAGAATATGCAGCCCAGAAGCGCGAAACCATGGCTCAGCAGGCAACGGAACGTTCTACGGATACTGACCAGAAGATCGCCTTCGAAGATGAAAACGGTATTCCGGAAAACAAGATTCTTACCGGCGTTCCCACAAGCAAGCCTACGCTTCGTCCGACTGCAAAGGAACGTATTACTTCTGCAATGCAGAATCTTTCTGACGTTCTTCGTGCACCCCGCGGCCTGTCCCGCGAACGAACCATGAGGCTTCGCGCCCAGAGTCGTAACTCTACTGGCGACCCCAGCCTTATGGGTAGCAGCCCTCTTGAAATTACCCGCTTCGATAGAGAAAGCTCTGAAAAGAGCAAGATCCTGCAGCTTTCCCGCCGCGGCGTTCCTGCATCCATCATCGCTTCCCGCATGAAGCTCCCGCAGGATAAGGTCGAAGCCGTTATCCGCGACAATCAGGACTAACCATCGATGCGCTATAGGTTCCGCTGCGAATATCTTGGCAGCGCCTTCTACGGCTGGCAGGCTCAGAACGAAGGCGGCAAGACTAAGTTTGTAACGGTCCAGTCTGCCTTGGAAGAGGCCTTTTCCATTGCTCTTCGTGCCCCGATTCGTATTACTGGTTCTGGCAGGACGGACACTGGTGTTCACGCCCGCGGTCAGTGTGTGCATTTTGATTACGACGGCGAAATCGATATTTTCAAGACGGTGAATTCCATTAACGGACTTACAAAGCGCTTGATTCGCATTCGCGATCTTGAACGCTGTGCCGACGATTTCCATTCCCGTTTCGATGCGACCTGCCGTTATTATCAGTACACCATCTTCACCAGACCGGTGGCCTTGCAGCGTGATTTTGGCTGGGAATGCGGATCCTTGCATCTTGATCTTGATGCTATGGAAAAGGAAGCGGAGTCTTTCCTCGGACACCACGACTTTATTGACTTTTGCATTCCCCGTAATGACGGAAAACCCACGGATTGCATTTTGACGGAATTCCGTTTGGAACGCCTGAACGACTGGAGTTGCATGTTCCACATTAAGGGAAATCGCTTTCTGCACCGTCAGGTTCGAGCCATGGTGGGAACATTGTTCGACGTGGGTCGCGGTAAGCTGCCTATGGGAACGGTCAACCAGATTTTTAATAAAAATTTTAAGGGAGAGCGCACGTGGGCTCCCCCTCAAGGTCTTGTTCTAGAGAACGTAGAATATAAGGACTACTAGTCCGCGTTGCGGATTGCTTCCTGCATATCCTTGATGGCGCGGTCCATGCCTACCATGACGGCGCGGCAGATGATGCTGTGGCCGACGATCAATTCTTCGACGCCTTCGATAGCGGCAATGGCACCGACGTTTCTGTAGTTCAGGCCACGGCCGGCCTTTACGCGAAGACCGTACTTGCGGGCGAGAACGGTCATGTCCTGCAATGCGGAAATTTCGCGTTCAATTTCTTCCTTGCTACCGAGGGTGCAGGATGTAGCGTACTTGCTGGTATTGAATTCGATGAAGTCTGCGCCGATTTTCTTGGCGGCCTTGACCTGTTCGGTTTCGGGGTCGATGAATACGCCAACGGAAATATCGTTGCTCTTGAGGGTGATGACCGGCTTTACCAAGTCCGCTGCCTTTGCTGCGACGTTCAAACCGTCTTCGGTTGCAAGTTCTGTGTGAATTTCAGGAACCAGGGTGACAGTGTCGGGCTGGTTGTTGATGGCAATCTGCACCATTTCCTGGGAGGGAGCCATTTCAAGGTTCATCTTGGTGGTGACGGTGCCGCGGAGCAACTTGACGTCGCGATCCTGAATGTGGCGCTTGTCTTCACGGAGGTGAACGGTGATGCCGCCAACGCCGGCGAGTTCTGCAATGACAGCTGCTGTGACGGGATCCGGTTCGCAGATTTTGCGAGCTTCACGGATGGTTGCAATATGGTCTACGTTAAAACCCAGTTTTACGGTCATACAGGCTCCTTATCAATATTCCATAAATTTAGATAAATATACTAAGCTAGTTCCCTGATTTTTTGCCTTTTCCGAAAGGTCCTTTACTTTATTCAGGTTATCCGTGGTTAAGGGGATAAACATGGTGGAAAGGCCTCTCCTTCGGGCATCGCGGAGGCGTTGCTTGACATAGTCTGCCAGGGCGCTATTGTCGGGATTGTAGTAAGAGGATGCTTCGCACTTGAGATTCAAGTTCTTACAGGCCTGGGGAACCTTGGATCGGCTATTCATGGTGGCGTCAATGAACCACAAGTTATTCTTTTGTACCGGTTTCAAGATGGCTTGGAGAAGCTGCTCGTGTTCAACTGCTTGTTCGCCAAAGCGGGAAACAACACCCTTTGCTCGGGGAATAAGGGTTTTTGCCTCGTCAACAACATTTTCAATTTGTTCTTCTGTATGGTGGATTCGAAGAGGTCTCAGCTTGTTGTGACTCTTGTCCAGCTTGGTGGATTCCAAAGTCAACCATAACTCGAGTTCTGCAGAATTTACTTTGTCCAAATTCGGATAGAAGTCGGACTGTGTGCCAAACGGAGGAATCAACAAGCTATAGGGATAGTCCAGCTTGTTCAACTCGACGATAAGTTCGGGTGTCAGTTTGGTAACCTGGAAGGCTACTGCCAGCACGGAGGCGTCGTCTCTAAAGACGCTTTCTGAAACTTGGAACTCGATGCACAAAGTGTCGTTGTCCGGTTGCAAAATTTCCACATTGGCGGACTGCAGGACATTGTTGTTATGGAGTTCTTCCATATACAAAATCTTGCCGCCTTTTTTTGCCACGAAGCGTTGGGTTTGAAGCAAGTATGTAATAATGGATTGACCGCGACCAAGAGTCCAAACGTCTTTCTTTTTTCTCTTGGCGTAAGTGGACTGGACAACCTGAAGTTCTTCCTGAAGTTTGTCCTTGAAAGGAATGGTATCTGCGGCGACTTCCTCTACAACTTGCTCTGTGGAGGTTTCGCCTTCCTGGGTAAGGCTCTTGGCCAATTCGGAATCAGCCAGTTTCGGGAGTAACACTACAGCGGTCCCGATAATAATAACCAATACGATGATAATGGCAATTATGTGTTTTGTTTTCTTCATCTTGACTGTAAATATAACTACATTGACGGCATGCCTATCTTATTTGCATTGGTTGGTGCCACGGGAATTGGTAAATCCAGTTTGTCCATGGAACTTGCAGACCATTATGGTGCTGAAATTATTGGTGTAGACTCCCGCCAGATCTACAAAGGTTTTTCCATCGGCACAGCCCAACCAAGCCGAGATTGCATTCTGCGAGTGAAACATCATCTGGTGGATTTCCTGGAACCGACAAAATCTTTTTCGGCAGGGGAGTTTTGCAGACAAACTAAAAACCTTGTGGCAGAGAACCCGGAAAAGAATTTCATTCTTGTGGGTGGCACAGGTCTTTATCTCCAATCTTTGATGCTGGGCTTGCCCAACATTCCGGAAATTCCAGACAACATTCGTAAGGATTTAGAACAAACTATTGTTGAACGTGGTGCGGATAGTTTGTACAAGGAAGCGTGCGTCGTGGATTCGGAAGCGATGGCTAAGGTGGAGCCTAATAACGTACAACGTATTTGCAGAATTCTTGAAGTCTTTCGTGCTACGGGACGAAAGCTTTCGGACTTGCAGAAAGAACGTGAAGGCGGTATCGGTACTTTGCCTGTATTCTGGCTTCAACGTAATCGCGATAACTTGTACAAAAGAATCGACGCCCGTGTCGACCAGATGATTAAAGACGGTTGGATTGATGAATGTCTGCAGCTGGCAAAGACTGTCCCGCTGGATGCTCCCGCATGGCAGAGCCTTGGATATAGGGAATTATTGCAGGCAAAAAGCCAATCGGACGTCAATAATATTGTAGAAGACGTCAAAAAGAAGACCAGAAACTATGCAAAACGCCAGTTGACATGGTTCAGATGGCAGATTGAGTCCGTTTCTGTGGATCTTGAAGCAAAAAAACGCCCTTTTGACCAGGTCGTCGCCGGCCTAACTCGTTAAAAGTGAACGATTTACCGAAAATTTTTTACCGGTCTTTGAAAAAAGTTGTGAATAGTTTGTGAACTCCTAGTGGGATTCGCTGCGTATGACCCGTTTTTTTTCCGTTTTTTGGAAAAAACGTCGAAAAAAGCGAAAAAAAGTGAAAAACTACCCTTGCAAAGGTTCTGGAAAATTCTATAATTGGCGTCGTTCCTGAGAGGGACGGCTGAAAAGCCTGAACGAAACAGGACGGCAATCCTGAGAGACTGCCGGGAAGATTGAAGGAATCGGAGATGTGCTTAGTGACGGACCCAAGAAACAATTCTTGGAAGTCAATTAATCGTAAGGCGAGAGTCGCGGCCAAGCTTGCTTGGACATGACCGAGCCGAAGATGTAAGGCAACTTTTAGTTGCCAATTATACGAACGTGATTACGGGACCAAGACTTTAAAATTAATGAAGAGTTTGATCCTGGCTCAGAACGAACGCTGGTGGCGTGTCTTA
>JAKSIC010000030.1 GCA_024399015.1 Fibrobacter sp. | reverse complement strand
AATTTTCGACAGCAGAGAAATCGGCAGGCTGTTCCTGTCGGATAGTGTATTCAGAATTATTAGACATTGTTTATTTCCTTTTTTTTGCGGCAGCCCCATCACGAAGGCAATGCCGCAGGTTCACGAAAAAGAGCAAGTCATGCCACCCGGCATGGCCCGCGTTAAACAATGTCCCAGTTTTGAATTCGACCGAAGTCGAAATTATGGATTAAGAACATCCAACTCCGTAATAAAGGTTCGGTTATAATATACTCATTTTTCAAGGGAGTGGTCACAATCCTGCCGCAATTTCTACATTATTCATAAACACATTCGGCGACTTTCAAGGCGCCACGAGAGGATTTTATGCAGACTAAGGAATTCAGAACCAGTGGCACCTGCGCCCAGCTCATCACCTTCGACTACGAAGACGGCAAGATGTACAACCTCAAGTTCCTGGGCGGCTGCAATGGCAACCTGAAGGCCATCGGCAAGCTCTGCGAAGGCAAGGACATGAAGGAAATCGCCGACATCCTGGAAGGCAACACCTGCAACGGCAAGTCCACTTCCTGCGCCGACCAACTGGCAAAGGCACTTCGCGAAGTCATCTAGTAAAAGTCCGCACTCGTCCAAAGGCTTGAAATGACTATCAGCAAGGATCTCTGGAAATGGACCCGCGAGCCTGCCGAATTTAAAATCGACGACGACAGAATCGAAATCGTCACGGCACCCCACACGGATCTTTGGCAAAGGACCTACTATCATTTCAGAAATGATAACGCCCCTGTCTTGCAGATCAGCACTACAGACAAGTTCTTTTCCTTTACCGTAAAGACGGAGTTTCATAGCAAGCACCGTTTCGACCAGTGCGGAGTGGTGGTATACCTTGATAGCGAAAACTGGCTCAAGGCATCCATCGAGTACGAGAACGAAAGTTTTCAGCATTTAGGCAGCGTGGTCACAAACATGGGTTACTCGGACTGGGCCACTACAGAGGTCAGTGCAGATATCAAGTCCATGTGGTACCGCCTTAGCCGCCGCCAAGACGATTTCTGCATCGAGTGTTCCGAAGATGGCATCAAGTTCAAGCAGATGCGCGTCTGCCACATGCACAAGGCCACTGGCGAAATCCAGTTCGGAATCTACGCCTGCAGCCCTGAAGACTCCTCCTTCAAGGCAATCTTTACAAATATGGAAAAAGGTGAATGCAAGTGGCTCGCCCACAACGGACAGCAACCGGACAAGATTTAATTTTATGGGACGATTCCTTTAAAACATTGTATATTAAAACCGAAATTCATTTTTTGCGTTATCGCAAGGAGACATAAAAATGGCAAACAAGTACGCTGGTACCCAGACCGAAAAGAACCTCGAAGCTGCATTTGCAGGCGAATCCCAGGCTCGTAACAAGTACACTTACTTTGCATCCCGCGCAAAGAAGGATGGTTTCGAACAGATCGCAGCACTGTTCCTGAAGACTGCAGAAAACGAAAAGGAACATGCCAAGATGTGGTTCAAGGAACTGAACGGCATCGGTGACACTGCAGAAAACCTGAAGGCCGCAGCCGACGGTGAAAACTACGAATGGACCGACATGTACGAAGAATTTGCAAAGACCGCCGAAGCCGAAGGTTTCGCAGCTCTCGCAAAGAAGTTCCGCCTGGTAGGCGCTATCGAAAAGCACCACGAAGAACGCTACCGCGCACTCCTCAAGAATGTGGAAACTTCCGCAGTCTTCGAAAAGAGCGAAGTTAAGGTTTGGGAATGCCGCAACTGCGGTCACATCGTCGTTGGCACCAAGGCTCCTGAAGTCTGCCCGACCTGCGCTCATCCGCAGTCCTACTTCGAAGTCAACGCTGAGAATTACTAAGGTCGAGTGTCGCAGAACAAGCTCGCTTGTTTCTATGACCGAGACCAGTAATTCGCCACGAAGTGGCAAAATTATTAGCAAGGCGAGAGAAGCGGAAATGAACGTGTTCATTTCCATTTCCGAGCCGACAAGTAAGGCACGCGAAGCGTGCCATTACTAGCAAGGCGAATGCCGCGACAATCGCGGTTCCACCAAATTTAAAAGACCTGAGCAGCTTCGCTCAGGCCTTTTTTGTTCGCAACAAGGTTCTTTTTCAAAAAAAATTGTCACTATTTCATAAAAAATTTATATTCGGTGACATAATTTTTACTTTGTACGAAATTCTATTTCCTTTTCATCAAAAAATTTTGTCACCAAATTAAGCAAATCACCTTTTTAGTGGCATAATCATAGGCTTGTTATCAGCAAAGATATATTATATTGACACTTTTTAGTTTAATTTGTATGTAATTTTTGTTACCAAATTGAGAAAAATTCTTCTTTAGTGACACATTTTCGCTAATTTGCCCCAAAAATACTTCATGATGCGCACTAGCAGCCCCCTCGGCAAAGGCGTTCGCCAGGAGTTCAGTATTGCCGCTCTTTCGCGGGCTTCCCACTAAAATCAAAACCTTGCTCATGATGAAATAAAAATACTATTTTCATGGAATACGTAATGGCCAAACTTTCATTTAAAAAATTTCTTATTGGAACTTTGGGAACTGCCGCGATTTCTATTGCTGCGGACTCTGCTGCGATTATTGCTGCAGAATCTTCCGCCATTCCCAAAGACGGCCTTGTCGCCTATTACCCCTTTACCGACGGAAGCCTAGAAAATGCGGCAAGCGTAACCATGCCCGCAACAAGAGATCCCCTAATCGGCACAGCTCCCGATATCGTCAACAAGGGAGCCTCTTTCGGCACAGACCGATTCGGGAACAAAAATTCCGCGGCGGTATTTAGTGGTGACACAAACTGCTACATGGAGATCCCCGATGACGACGCCTTCAGCATCATTACCACAGGCGCCCTCACCATCTCCGTATGGGTCAGTCCAGCAACGCTAAACTTTAAAAACGCAGAAAAAGGCGGATACGTCCACTGGATGGGAAAGGGAATCCCGCAGCAACATGAATGGACCTTCCGTATGTACAACAAGGACCTGACGGAATCACAGGAGAACCGTCCCAACAGAATGTCCGCATACGCCTTCAACTTAAAAGGCGGCCTCGGTTCCGGAAGCTATGTTCAGGAGGAACTTACCGAAAACGAGTGGATTCATTTTGCAGCTCGCTATGACGTGGCTGGAAATACCATCACCCTTTTCAAGAACGGAGTCCAAAAAGACCAGGACCCGCTTTTCGACGAGACCTACGGTGTCCAGGTTGAAAATGGAACAGCCCCCGTGCGTCTTGGGACACGCTCCCTCTGGAGTTTTTTCGAGGGGCGCATCGATGACTTGCGTTTCTATAACCGCTCCCTAAGCGACGAGGAAATTTTCGCACTCTACAACGAAGGCAATTCCTTCGCCACCGACACATCGATTACAGAATCAATTCGTCCCGTTTCATTACGGGGCAAAAGAGAAATCCCGAACCACGGATTTGTCGGATTCAACAAGAGGCAGGGTATCCTATTTAGCGACGGCAAAAAGCAAATGCACGATTCCAAGGGTCGAGGGATTAACTAATGGGTACCGGCAAAATAAAATCCCGAAAGCTCGCAAAGAAAACCCCGCTGACCCGCTCCCAGATGATGCAGGCTGTTCACTCCAAGAACACCAAGCCTGAAGTCATCGTGCGCCGCGGGCTTTTCAAGCAGGGCTTCCGTTACCGCTTGCACCGTCGCGACCTCCCCGGCACTCCGGATATTTTCGTCCTCAAGTACGGCGTGGTAGTTTTCATCAATGGTTGCTTCTGGCATCAGCACGGCTGCAAGCTCACCAGCCGCCCCAAAAGCAATTCCGAATTCTGGGACAACAAGTTCACCAATAACGTGGTTCGCGACATCAAGACCAACTGGCAACTCTCTCTGGAAGGTTACCGCGTGGCCACCATCTGGGAATGCTCCCTCCTGAACGAAGAATCTGCAAAACGCACCCTGGAACGCCTCACTGCCTTTATCCAAAGCGACGAGGAATCCATCGAGATTTAGAACCGCGCATAATTATTTATATTTGCGATCCTAACGCGAGAGTGGCGGAATTGGCAGACGCGCCAGACTTAGGATCTGGTACCTCGGTGTGTGGGTTCGACTCCCACCCCTCGCATAAAAATCCCGGGGGCATCCTCGGGATTTTTTTACATTAACAACTATGAAGTTTAAATATGTATTAATATCAGCGGCAATCTTTTTTGCCGCCTGTAGCGATGATTCCTCCAGTAATGCCAATGCTCCCGCCACACCAAGTTCATCCAACAGCGAACTGAGTAGCGAGCAGCAAGTTTCCAGCAGTTCCCTGCCTTTAGAGAATGCAACAGCAGACACACTTTGGAATAAGGCCAACCTAACCTGGTACGAATCCTATCCTGCCCCCAACAGCGAAGAATGCATTGAGTACAATGGCTGTACCTGGGCAGGCTGGTTTGCAGGTCTTGAAGATCAACAGACTGAAGAATGGGTCAGCGAAAACAATATCATCTCCATTCATGAAAGAGACTTCGAAAAGTACAAACTCAAGACATTCCGCTTAAAGAAGAATGGTTTTTCTATTGATGCTGTCGTTTACGACATGTGCTCCGATGAGGATTGCGACGGCTGTTGCACGGAGAATGCTGACCAGGGCGGCGTTGGCTTCTTGATTGACATTGAGAAATACACCAAAAGCCGCTTTAACAATTATGGCTCAGGCGTCATCGAATGGACCTGCCTCGATTGCGAATAACGAAAAAACGCCCGCGTTTCCGCGAGCGTCTTTTAATAGTGAACAGCCGAATTTCGATTATCTCTCGTCTTTCGTCTGTAGGACCGAAGGTCCGTTCTTTCGTCTAAACTACATGCAGGTGTAGCCGCCGTCAACCGGAACCATGATGCCGGTAACGTAGCTAGAAGCCTTGGATGCAAGGAAGATAGCAGCGGTGTCCAGTTCGCCTTCATTTCCATAGCGTTCTGCCGGGATCATAGTCTTAGCATTCTGCTGGAAGAAGTCGGAGTCGAGAGTTTCCTTGGTGAGCGGGGTGTAGAAGTAACCCGGGCAGATTGCGTTCACATTGATGCCCTTGCTGGACCATTCAGCGGCAAGAGCGCGGGTCAGGTTAACAACAGCACCCTTTGCTGCGTGATACGGTGCAGAACCGCAGATCTTGTTACCAACAAGGCCGTACATAGAAGCGATGTTGATGATACGACCGTACTTAGCCGGAAGCATAGCCTTCTTGGCAACTGCACGAGCCATCTTGAAGGTACCACCCAGGTCAACGTTCATTTCGTGGTTGAGCTGATCGTCGGTGATGTCTTCTGCCGGAGCAACAGCGCCGGTACCAGCGTTGTTGATGAGAATGTCGATACGACCGAACTTGGCGAGGATTTCGTCAACAGCTGCTTCGACCTTAGCGGTGTCGGTAATGTCGCACTGGACAGCGAGAGTTTCAACGCCAAATTCGGCGGTGAGATCTGCTGCAACCTTGTCGATCATTTCCTTACGACGTGCGATTGCAACAATCTTTGCTCCCTGGTTAGCGAGAGCCTTAGCCATCTGAACACCGAGACCGGTAGAGCAGCCAGTAACAACAGCGACCTGGCCAGAGAGATCGAAATAATTCTTCATTTTTATTCCTTGTGAATGTTAGTGTTTAAATCCGCAAGAAAATATATGTTTTTATGATGGATTAGGACACACTTTATGTGTTTTTTTACCATTTGGCCCTAATTTTTCGCTATTTCTTTAAAATACGGCCCAAAGAATTATCAAATGTCAGTTTAAACACCATGGCAATGGGCAAAGTTACCGCCAAAACAGCCAAACCATAGCTCAAATAGAAGGCAAACGAGTCAAAAACCGTCTTGCAGGCGTCCAACTTGAACCAAATATCCGTTCTCCACTGGAGAGTTTTCATAATAGCAAGCTGGTGGAACAAATAAATCATGAATGTACTGGAACCCACAAAGTTTACCATCCAGGCAAACTTGCCATCTTTCTTGATCAGGGAACCAATGGCATAAATCAAAAGGAACAGTCCTACAGCAGTCACAAAACAGGGGGAGCACTGAAGCCACCTGAATCGATTATCCACATAATTGAACTGACCGAACATGTACAGCTGCAGGCCGAACTTCACAGCGAAACCCAGCAGGTAGATACCGGCGCCAATCAACGCAAGTTTCAAACGAGGCAGCTTCTGAACCTTTGACAGGAACTTGGGAACAAACAAGGAAAGTTCGTAACCCAGAATCAGGAAGATGGTGCAATAGCCCCAAAGGAACTTGTCCAAGTCAAGCACGGGATGACGAAGGAAATAAAGGACATCACCCACCACGGCATAACCGATGGCAAAGCAAAGCAAGGTGCGTCGCATCTTGTTCTTCTGCGGATCGTTCTGGCAAAGGAACGCAAGCATGGGAAAGAAGAATACGAAAGACATGTAGGTGCAAATGTACCACAGGTGGTCACCAGGAGCGAGCCTGAAGATGAATCGTTCCAGGTAGTTCCAATCCGCATTGGCAAGGGATGTGACGTTCGGATCAATTGAGTACTTGAAGAAGATCGCAATGATGATATAAATAAGCGTAGGCACGTAAATATTCACGGCAAAGCTTTTGAGCTTGTACTTGAAGGCGGAGAAAATATCCCCATCGGATTTTACGCGACCGAAAAAGAAGAAACCCGTCACCAAAAGGAACAACGGAACATCGTCTGCAATAATGGTAGAAACAGCGAGACGGCCATTCACAATAGAGGAACCGTCTACAATAGGAACCTGGCTGTGAGCCATGATCACAAGCAGGCAGGCAATAATTCGGATGAGTTCGATGGCAGGATTTTTGCCAGCCATTTTCAGCCCAAGAACCTTCGGCATTCTACCCCCTAACCGCAGGCATTAAAGTTTGGACTTAACAAGCTTCCACAAGTCAGCGAAAACTTCTTCCGGAGAACGTTCGCCATTGACGGCCTGAACGCAGTCGCTATAGTCGCGGGCAGCGGCCAGATAACCTTGGCGAACCTTCTCGAAGAATTCAGACTTTTCGCTTTCAAGACGGTCGGGAGCGCCCCCGCGCTTGGCGGTGCGTGCACGGCTGCATTCTACGCTGATATCAATAACTACAGTCAGCTCCGGGAAGCAGTCGCCACAGGTAAGCTCCGTAAGGCGCTGCACCTTCTCGGCGCCAAGCCCGCGGGCATAACCCTGGTAGGCAAAAGTGCTCCACGCGAATCGGTCTGCAATCACGATCTTGCCGGCAGCAAGTGCAGGCTTGATGATTTCGGCAATCACCTGGGCGCGGGCCGCATTGTACAAAAGCAGTTCCGTATCGTCGCCCATAATTCCCTTGAAGGCAGGGTCCAGAAGGATTCCGCGAATTTGTTCGGAAATCTTGGCGCCCCCCGGTTCACGAAGTTTCACCACTTCGTAGCCGGCGGCCTCCAGCTCCTTGATCAGCATGTCAATCTGCGTTGACTTGCCGGAGCCGTCGATGCCTTCGAGAGAAATAAAGTGCTTTGCCGTCTTCATTGCGAACAACCTAAGTCACGTTACTGCGACTGATTAGTCAGCGATGTCCTTGCCGTGGCACTTCTTGTACTTGAGGCCAGAACCGCACCAGCACATGTCATTGCGACCCATCTTCGGAGCCTGGGCGGCAGCGCGACGAGCAGCGGCATTTGCCATGGCGCGATGTACTGCGGCATTCTGGGCACCCGGCAATGCGGAAGAGGAAACCGGCTGAGCCTGCTGTTCCTCGGAGATTGCATTAGTTTCAGATGCGGCAGCTTCGCCAGCGAGGCCTGCAGCCTTTGCCCCTTCGGCACTCATTTCCTCCGCAGGAGCTTCAGCAGCCGGAACCTCGGCGGAAGCGGCTTCTGCACCCTGAGCCTGCTGAGCCTGTTCAGCCATAGCCTTTTCTGCAGCGGCGCGTTCTGCGTCAATCTGTTCCTGCGGCTTAAGCTGCAACTGGTCCGGAGACACAGTCACGCCATTGGGAAGAGTAATGCGGATGTTCAAGATGCGGAGAGCGGTGAGGGATGCAATCTTTTCCATGCAGCCTTCGAAGAGCTTGAAGCCTTCGCTCTTGTAAACCATCAGAGGATCCTTCTGTGCGTAACCATGGAAACGGATGGAGTCCTTCAACTGGTCCATTGCATACAGATGTTCCTTCCAGACCTGGTCGATGGTCATAAGGAGGAAGCGACGCTGGATCTGACCGAAATCCTTTTCCGGAATGATCTTGCCAAGCTTTTCATAGCGGGCCTTGCACATGCCGAGGATTTCATCAAGAACGGTTTCCGGAGTCTTGGATGCTGCGTCTTCCATAGTCAGGTTGTATTCGAGACCGAGAGAACGCTGCAGGTCTACATGCAGGCCTTCCAGGTTCCACTGTTCCTGGTAAGTGCCGGCCGGAACGTACTGAGACACCTTGATATCAAGAGCGTCTTCAATGCGGTTCATAATTTCTTCACTGATGTCTTCACCGTTCAGGATACGACGACGGAGGCCGTAGATCACCTTACGCTGTTCGTTCATCACGTTATCGTAGTCCAGCAAGTGCTTACGGATATCGAAGCTCTGGCCTTCCACGCGACGCTGGGCGCCACGGATGGAGCGGGAAACGATGGGGTGGGTAATCACTTCGTCTTCGCCCACGCCGAAACGGCTCATGAGGTTCTTGACGTTGTCGCCACCGAAGATGCGCATCAAGTTGTCATCGAGAGACAGGAAGTACTGGCTGGAACCGTTGTCACCCTGACGGCCGGAACGACCACGGAGCTGGTTGTCGATACGGCGGGATTCATGACGTTCAGTACCGAGGACGTGCAAACCACCAAGTTCGGAAACACCTTCACCGAGAGCAATGTCAGTGCCACGACCAGCCATGTTGGTAGCGATGGTCACCTTGCCCTTGTGGCCAGCGTACTGAATGATTTCAGCTTCACGGCCATGGTTCTTTGCGTTAAGCACTTCATGCGGGATGCCTTCCTTTTCCAGGAGGCCATGCAGGTGTTCAGACTTTTCAATGGAAGCGGTACCCACGAGGAGCGGCTGGCCCTTAGAGTGACGTTCCTTGATTTCAGCGACGATGGCGCGCCACTTGGCATCTTCAGACTTAAAGACCAGATCCTGTTCATCCTTACGGACACACGGTCTGTTAGTCGGGATAACCCAAGTGTTCATGTTATAAATCTTGATGAATTCGGTAGCTTCAGTTTCTGCAGTACCGGTCATACCAGACAACTTCTTGTACATACGGAAGTAGTTCTGGAAGGTAATGGTAGCGAGGGTCTGGTTTTCGCGACGGATCTGCACGTTTTCCTTGGCTTCGATAGCCTGGTGCATACCGTTGCTATAACGACGGCCTTCCATCAAGCGGCCAGTGTTTTCATCGACGATAACGATTTCGTCACCACGTACGATGTAGTCCACATCCTTTTCATAAAGATGCCATGCACGAAGGGAGTTGTCAATGAAGTGAACCCAGTCAGCATGCTCACCGTAAAGGTTGGTGATCTGGAGGATGTTTTCAATATGGGCCACACCCTTGGAAGTGAGTTGGATGACCTTGTCCTTTTCATCCACGCCGAAGTCCTTGTTCTTCACAAGCTGCTTTGCAATTTCGTTTGCCTTGGCGTACTTGCTGGTAGCGTCTTCGGCAGGACCACTGATGATAAGCGGAGTACGAGCTTCATCGATCAAGATGGAGTCCACTTCGTCAACGATACAGAAGTTCAGTTCGCGCTGCACGAGATGGTTGGGTTCCACAGCCATGTTGTCGCGGAGGTAGTCGAAGCCGAATTCATTGTTGGTACCGTAGGTAACGTCGGAGTTGTAGCTTTCGCGACGAGTTTCCGGATCAAGACCATTGACGATAAGACCGACGGTAAGGCCCAGGAACTTATAGACCATACCCATCTGCTTGGCGTCACGGCCAGCCAGGTAGTCATTCACGGTCACCACGTGCACACCCTTACCGCTAAGAGCGTTCAGGTAAACCGGGAGAGCAGCAGCAAGAGTCTTACCTTCACCAGTAGCCATTTCAGCGATGGCACCTTCGTGGAGCACAAGGCCACCGATCATCTGGACATCGAAAGGCATCATGCGGAAGGGCTTCACGGAATCCGGGTAAAGTTCACGGACCTTTGCGTAGACGGAAGCCGGCATGTAGACTTCCCATTCATTCTTACCGGCGGCAAGTTCAGCCTTGGCAGCGTCAGTATACTGCTGAAGGTCACCCAACTTGCTGAAATCGAAGTTGTTTTCCGGCTTGAAGATGTTGAAGATACCGAGACGGCGGTCGCAAGCTTCCTTACAGACAGCGAATGCTTCCACCTTGATATCATCGAGAGTTGCACCGTTATTCAGCTTTTCACGGAATTCTGCGCTCTTTGCTGCGAGAGCGGCGTCATCCAGGGCTTCCAGGGCCTTGCGGGTTTCGTTGATCTTGTTGATGATCGGACGAAGCTGCTTCACCTTACGTTCGTGAGGTGTACCGAAAATCTTGTGCAATACGGTATCTACAATACTCATTTTGATTCCTTTTTACGGCCGAAGACAATGCCTCCGGACACTGATTAAAATTTTACGGGGATAATGTAGCAAAAGCGCTGAACAAAGCACCACGCCAAATACGGAAAAACAGGCTGAATCGCCTGTTTTTATTGCAATGAAACTATTCCTCGCATCTCAGGACTGCCCTGGTGACAGTCCAGCCATTGAGAGATTCCGGATAGCTGCTTACAGCGGAACCCGAGACAAAAGTTATCTCGTAGTTCATTTTTTCATTCCATTCCATCAAATCGCTCCACAGATTAGGGGCCACAGCATTATAGGTGACTTCCAATTCCGCATCGCTGGCAACTTCCGGATCGTAAGGAGCATTGAATGCAATCATATCATGACCCAAAAGTCCTTCAGGCATGATAGTGCCGGTTTCGTCAACGAGTTCACCGCTGAGCTTGTACAATACGCCAGACTCATCCGCAGACGCCATGAAAATATCGTTGACATGATAACCATAAACCTTAAAATCTGTTGTACCAATTTCAGGATCTAAATGACTTCGTACAACTACGATCGGCAAAGAAAAAGGATCAGCTGCATAAGCATTAATTATGTTCACAGTTTTTTCAGACAATGGTATAGGCAGTAAAATCTCCAGAGTCTGTTCACCAGTTATTTGATTGAATACAACATCCGCACCTGTAGCCGGCGCGCTTTCGGAAGGCAGAGCCTGCCCGTCACTATCCAATGGAACCGTAGGACAGCGCTGAGGCTTCACGGGGTCATTTGCTGTGTTACAGCCGGTAAATACAAGGCTTGCTAAAACTGCAAGAAAACCAATTTGCTTCATCATAGACTAACCTCCAAAAGTTTAGAATCTCTTGACCACAAGAATCTCGAAGCTGCCCAAAAGATGATGTTCCACGTATTCCCTAAAAATCGCCGGGGAATAGTCCATCTGCAGCACCATATTCCATGACCATAAATTATGCCAACGGCCAAACGCA
Organism: Fibrobacter sp.; assembly: GCA_024399015.1. Classification (GTDB taxonomy): domain Bacteria; phylum Fibrobacterota; class Fibrobacteria; order Fibrobacterales; family Fibrobacteraceae; genus Fibrobacter. The sequence goes on along the minus strand of JAKSIC010000030.1, from coordinate 22,990 downwards.
AACTTTCCGTTGACATCGGGAATAAATCCAAAAGACTTATCATTCGTTGCACCAAAGGCAAGACCGACTAAGCCCCAGATGTTTACAAACAAATTATTATCAAAGACCCAAGTATAGCTATAGCCACTCTGAACCCAGGCACTATATACATCTCGTCTGCTGGAATAGAAATCAATAACCTTGTCATGGTCCCTGGATATACTCACCTGAAACTTGCCACCAAAGAGTAAGCTGCCAGCCGATTTACTCTGAATCCGATCCAAAAAGAAGGGTGCACGAACCGAGAACTGTTCCCTGCCTGCTGTAACCCAGATGGCCGACGCAAAGATGTCCCTTTGGCGAAAGTCCAGTTTTACCCCATCGTCATCCACCAAAACATCATCTTCCTTTTCGTCCTTATCTTCACTGTACGAAAAACCCTGGTATCCACGGAACTTCAAATGAAGCCATAAATCCTTGGGAAAGAAATCTAGACCAGTGTCAAAACAACTCGTGGCAAAATTGTTATCCCCGGATGTAAAACCCATGGAATACTTGAAGTCAAAGAAGAAATCCTTGAAGCCTGCGCCAATACCAACATCCACAGGACGCATAGAACGCAAAGTATGCCTATCATCGTTACTATTCCACAAGGACATATAGTTATAGTTGATTAGCAGCCGCAAAGAGTAGGGCTTGTCGAACCGCTCCACAATAGAAGATTCGGCATAGACCTGCATACTCAAGAAGAGGCAAGCTATGATGGTCCATAAGAAAAATTTAGTCAGGCATATCTGCATATATCTTCCAACACTTTACTCATTAAAAATAGATTTATATTTTAGCAGTTCAAAAGAAGGATCTTGATCCGATGCGCGATTTTTTTTCTAAGACATATAAGTGGCTTTTTCCTGTTACCGCAGGAATCGCTTTTCTTGCACTGCAGGCTAACGCCCAAACTACCGACAGCCTGATGCTTGCCCATCCGGAATATACCGCAAGCGGTTACCTTCCCTACCAGGAGCCGGACAATTCCGTAAAGTACACCAAGGCGCCTGCAGGCTACAAGCCTTTCTATATCAGCCATTACGGACGTCACGGAAGCCGCTATCATTACAGCGCCGATGACTACAAGTACATCTACGAGACCTTGGCAAAGGCCGATACCGCCAAGGCACTTTCCATGACAGGCAAGTACGTCATGGCCGCCTCCAAACTCCTGATGGACAAGGCCGCCTCTCGGGCCGGCGACCTTACCGCTCTTGGCGCCAAGCAGCATGAAGGCATCGCAAGAAGAATGGTGAAGAACTTTCCCGAGGTGTTCAACGATCGCGCGACTGCAAACCGCGCAGGCGCCAAGGGCAGAAAAGTTCCCGCACACGTCGACGCGTACGCAAGCACATCCGGACGTTGCATCCTCAGCATGAGCGCCTTCCTTGGTGAACTCCGTGCGCAGAAGCCCAAGGTCGAAATCCATCAGGAAACAGGCAAGAGCCTTATGGCTTTCATCAACACCTTCAGCTTCGACATCACCAAAAACTACGCGGAAACCGCCGAGTACAAGGCTGAAAGCGATAAGCTGTGGCAGAACATCTCCACAAGGAATTTTGAACAAACTCTCTTTGCGGACACCACCTACGTCCAGAAAAATATCAACGTCTCCGATCTCTACAACAAGATGTTCGAAATCAGCGGCAGCCTCCAGGGAATGGAGGAAGACAACAGCCTGATCATTTTTGACAGGCTCTTCAGCAAGCAGGAGAAACTGAACCGCTGGAAGGCACAGAACGCCTGGTGGTACAGCGTTCTCGGTACCTGCCCCCTTACAGGCGATGACGGCATCAACACTGCAAAGCCTGTTCTGAAGCACATCATGGACGAAGCCGATAAAGTCATTCGCTTTGACGAAGATCCCGCAGCAGCAACTCTACGCTTCGGCCACGATACCGCCATCCTTCCGCTGGCAGGCCTCATGGAACTTAGCATCGCAAGCGCCCAGGTCAGGGACCTCTCGAAACTTCATGAACAATGGACCGACTTCAAGATCATCCCCATGGCGGCAAACCTCCAGATGGTCTTCTACAAGGACCCGCGCAGCTCCGTTACCAGTTCCAAGCCCGGCGCAGTTTCCACCAAGCCCATCCTCGTAAAGTTCCTCTACAATGAGCTGGAAGTTACCGCACCCATCAATTGCGACCAGGCAAAGCTCGCCAAGAATGAAAAATGCCCAACGGCACCTTACTACCGCTGGGACGATGTTAGAGAATTCTACAGCAAGAAAATCCAGTAGGATTTCGTCTAGGAAATTTTCCGCAGTCTAGAAAATGTGGAAATTGCAATATGCACCGTAGTTGAAAATTCTGCGGCTCATAGGCTCAAACAAACCATTGGAGTAGGCTGCCATCTTGACATATGTATCAAGACGGCTTCCGATCTGCAACCAGGAATTCACGGTGTATTCCAGGAACGTATTGTTCAACACGAGGAAGTCCCATCCGTTGGCGCCATAATGGGGCAACGAATTAGGAATGGTTCGCATGGCATCCACCACAAGTTTGTTATACACGCGGAACTTCTGCTTGTACTGAACTTCCAACATTAAGCTGTACTTGGCACCAGTATTGTACTGGTAGTTGTTCATGTTGTTTTCATATTCCGGATGCATTTCCTTGATAATGTCATCATAGCCCATGTCGGCTGTACCAAGGACAATCCAGTAAGCCTGATTCATAACACGGAAACGCAAGTTGGGAGTAAGCCACAAGGCAAGATCCAAGGCGCCGCCAAGAGAAATAGTGCTGACCGTCGCCAGGTCGCCGTAGAAAGATTCATAGTCCAGGTTCACAGAGAAATCAAGCCAATGGCCATTGCCGTGAATGCCATTGTTCCTCAGCTTTCCCATCACATCAAGCTGAAGCACGCCGCCTTCGAAACCGACTTCGCCTGTAGCGTCGAGAGTGAAATAATCAAAAGGCTGCTTTACGATATTGTAGGGCTTACCATATTCCAGATGGCCGGCAAGAAATGCATAATGGTCGTTCCACTCCTTGTCAAGTTCATCAGCCGCCTTTGTACCGAATCGGTAGTCACTGCCAAATCGGGAACCGCCACCAACAGCAATTGTAAGCTCGATGGGAACCCAACCGATGTAAGGATCCCTATTACCGAAGACCTTGCGTTGCAAGAATCCGGCAGGCTCCAGGACGAATGCCGCCAATTGCCTGTACCAGGGAACTTCCTTCTTATTATAGACGAGTCTAGAAAGCCTATAAAGAACTTCACCGTACATGGACCCCGCGATCGTGGTAGTCACAAGGTCATTGGGCGCAGGGTACTCGGTTTCCGCAAACATTTCCCATGTTAGACTGCCAAGTCCCGCCCAGAGCAGGCTGCGGTAAAACCCATAACCGCCCGAACGTGCCGCGGCGTAGTACATGGAACCTTGGTAAGGATGTCCATAAAAATTGATGGCCCAATGATTGTGGTCCCAGTCCCAGCCTTCCCTTAAATTACGCTTCCAATAATCAAGATTGGTATGGGCGTAATCCTTGTTGAGCACATAGTAGTCCCACGACCATACAAAGACATTCTGGCCAAGAACTTCGCCAGCAATTATCGGGGCGGAAATACTGTTCTTGGAGACGGCGGCCTCCGAAAGCAGAGGGCTGCTTCTCCAGGAATCGTTCACATCATCGGCGGATTTTGCCGGGGAGATATTATCGAGATGGCGTAAGTAGTCGCGCAGTTCCATGGCCTGCTGGACACTGATGACAGAATCCTTCTCCAGGAGAATTCGAATTGCTTTGATGCGGTCTGCACTGTCCAACTGAATCTGCGACCAACACGCAGAAACAACAAGCAATAGACTTATGACAAGTAGACGGAACATGGTTCTCTTAAATTTTTAGCCCATAATAAATAAAAAAAGCAAGGTAGGCAACATGCACATCTGTTTTTCCCGATTAAGCACTTAAATCAGGCGATAAAGTCACCATGAAATTTTTTTAGAGAAAAATCCCAAAAAAAAAGCAGGCCAAAAAGCCCGCCATAAAATCCTGCGCCGCTTTGCACGGCATCAACCAATGCGATTAGTTGTTCGTCTTGACGCCGGCGCTTTCGAACACAGCCTTGTTCTTGGGATCCGGGAGGGCGACAGTGGTAATCCAGTTATATTCGGCGATACCTGCGAGACCGATTCGTGCACAGAGCTGGTCACGTGCAACATTGTATGCATTCAGGATCTGGACCTTTTCTGCTTCACCGGCTCTATCGATGCGGTCAGACCAGCGGAAACCAAGTTCCATAAGGCCTGCGCTTGCCTTTGCATAATACTTGGCCTTTTCAGTAGTGATTGCGGAAGAAGCCGGAGCAGTGAAGGCATCTACCTGCACGATAGGCACAGACTTCGGGGTCTGAACCTGAAGCTGTTCCATCTGCGGCTTAACCTGTTCTTCTTCAGAGCAGGCAACAAAAAAAGAGGCGATAATCAAGAACGTGATTGCGAGAATTCGTTTTGACATATCTGCCTCTTTTTAATACTAGCGGCTTGTGGGCTCGAACCACAGACCTGCGGATTATGATTCCGACGCTCTACCAACTGAGCTAAGCCGCCAAAGTTTCACCAAATTTAGATAAAGACTAAAATTATTTCAAGGGGTTATTCGAAATAAACTTTAGAATCTACGAAATTTTCTCCCCAATTAATAACTTGCCAGCCCGGAGCGGAACTTTTCAGGTTAAAATAGGGGGTGTTCGGATCAATTTGCATCTGGCATGCAGGTGCTACATGAACCATTTGACGTCCCAGCGACACTTCGAACTCTTGATGGTAGTGTCCTGTGAAAATATGCGTAAGGTTCGGGATTTCAGCCAGCACCTTCTGGACTTCCAACATGTTCTTCATATAGAAACGAAGATCCATGAAGCGGTGTCCGCAGTGGCAAGGCGGATGGTGAACGAACAAAAGAATTTCACCCTTGACCTTGGCAGCTTCATCCTTCAGCCAATCCAGCTGTTCACTGGAAACTTCGCCGCAAGCACTATCCAAGAAGAAAATGCTTCTGCCGGCGATATCGTAGCGATAATAGCACTTACCATTATGGACCTTGCCCTTTAGATCAAGGTGCTGTTCCATAACTTCAATGCGGTCATGATTTCCGGGAATTACACAACAAGGTACATCAAGACCCTTGATGATGTCAGCGATATACTTGTATGCACCAGGTTCTGCATCTTCATTAGCCAAGTCACCGGAAAGGACCAAGAGGTCAATTCCCTTCATCGACTCGGACTTCAAGGCCTTCATAAAGTTTGCACGGACGTCGATATCCTGGACCAGGCTTTCGTCGTCACCGATGTGCAAATCGGAAATTTGGCCTATTTTTAGAACTTCAGAACCCATATAGTGGTTATAATATAAGTTATTCGTTGTAACAGTTGTGTAAGTTTTTGAAAATTTCTCGCTTTTGTGACTATAATCATGCACAAAGTAAGATTTTCGGCAGAGTTTTCAATACTGTTCTGTGATTTCTCTGTGAACTAATATTGAAAACTAACCTTCAACACTAATCAACGTTGAAAAAAGTGAATAAGTTTTGAATTTTCAACATTTCACCACGATTGAGTTAAATCCATAACTGATTGAAAATCAATGTGATATATTTTCCGTTTGAAAATTCTATCAACTATTCACCCGACCAATAATCAATACTATTTATATAAATAAGTAGAGATTATTAGTAAGTGTGTTGATTAGAGATTGATTTCCTTTGCAGGCTGCTTTTCCTGCTGCTTAGGCTGGGAAGTAGCACCCATCTGGCAGTTACCCTGGAAAACTGCACCTTCCTGGATGATGAGCAACTTGGTCTTGATGTTGCCGACAAACTGGGAGTTGCTTTCAAGGATGAGCTTTTCAGAGCAGTCAATGTTACCCTTGACGGAACCAGCGACAACTGCAGAGTTGGTCTTGATTTCGCCTTCGACATAGCCCTGGCGTTCAATGATCAGTTCGCCTTCGATAGCGATGCTGCCATTCACGTTGCCTGCAACGCGGACGTCGCTCTTGCCGATGATGTCGCCCTTGATGGTGACGCTATGACCAATCTGTGTGATTTCCTGTTCTTTTGTAGCCATTGTTTTCCTCTTGTTGAAAAAACTTAGTAGTTGAAGAAGGACTCGGGATCCAGAGCCTTTCCATCCTTGGTGATGGAATAGTGAAGATGGGGAGCGCTTGCGTTCCCGGTTTCACCGATGGTACCGATGACTTCGCCCTTGTTGACAGAGCGACCCTTTTTGGTCCTGATTTCCTTCATGTGTGAATAGGTAGAAACGTAACCGTTCTTGTGGTCGATGACGACGGTGTTACCCAGTTCGCCTTCGGGACCTGCCGAAAGAACGACACCACTGCCGGAAGCGAAAATCGGGTTTCCGGACTTTGCTGAAAAGTCGGTGCCCAAATGTTCATTATTTTCAGAGAACTTCTTGCTGACGATGCCAACCACCGGAAGCACGTTTGGAATACGTTCCAGACGGATTTTTTCTTCCATGGGGATCCAGCCGTGAATGCCTTCGTAGTCCACTTCGATTTTTTCGGAGGGAGTGTGGGCAAACTTGTTCTGGTCGATAAGGCTGTTGATCTTATTGGAATCGTTCTCGATGAAAGTTCCGAGAATGTTCTGAATTCTTCCTTCCAGGATCCAAATGGAGTCGAGACGGGAGAACAGCTCTTCGTAGTTCTTGTTTTGCTTGATGAGCTGGGCATTGGACACGCGCATCTTTTCATAGCGTACGAGAGTCCTAGAAATGCTTCCCATCTTGTAGATGAACACTCCGGTAACGGCTATCAACAAAACCAAGAAAATTTTCAGCGCAAGGAACCACTTTGTGGATATGCGGAATTTCTTGATTCCGTTGGAATCTTCCGGAATAATCTGTATGGTATAAAACTTACCCTTCAAGTTGTGCCTCGGGTTAGCGGTTTTCCATCAGTTCCTGGATTCGGGTCAGGTCGTCCATGCTATAGTAGTTGATGACGATGGTGCCCTTGGATTCGGAAGATGCGCTGGGATTCAGCTGGACCTTGGTGCCGAAGAAAGTTTCGAGACGGTTTTCGAAATTCTTCAAGTCGGCGCTGAGTTCACGCTTGGGTGCAGGCTGTGCCGGTGTTTCACCGGAATCAGCTTCGTTGCCACTGTGAACTTCCACCGGTTCCTCGGTGGATTCAGCCGGCTGAGCTGCAGGTGCAATTTCTTCACCGCGGATGATGGCTTCAATCTGACGGACGTTCAGGCCTTCTTCGATGATGCGCTTTGCCAGCTCTTCTGCGTTTTCAACCTTGTCGGAGCAGAGGGCGCGTGCGGCGCCGGAAGCAATCTTGCCTTCCTGGATCCAGTCAAGAACCTGAGTCGGGAGCTTCAGCAAACGAAGTGCATTGGTGATTGCAGAGCGGGACTTACCAACAGTCTTGGCCAAATCATCGTGGGTATAGCCGTGAAGTTCGATCAATTGTTGATAAGACTGTGCAACTTCAACAGGGTTCAAGTCCACACGCTGGATGTTTTCGATAAGGGCCCATTCGCCCATGATCTTGTCGTCCAGGTTTTCATAGACCTGAGCCTTGATGGTAGAAAGACCAGCAAGCTTGGTAGCGCGGGTACGACGTTCACCGCTGATGATCTGGTAACGGTCGCCCACCTTGCGGACAGTGATGGGCTGAATCAGACCATGCTTTTCGATGGTTTCGGCAAGTTCCAAAAGTTCGTCGTCGTTGAAAGACTTACGAGGCTGGAACGGGTTGGGGTCAACCAGGTTGACATCGATTTCAACAATCTTCTGCTGGTTTTCAGAATTCTTGTCTTCACTGTTGACAGATTCGCTGGAAGAATTCAAGTCAGAAATATTGATGTTGCTCTTCTGGAGCATAGCGCCCAGACTGCTACCGAATGCGAAAGATTTCTTACCCATTATAAAACCTACTTATCCCTGTTCAAAATTTCTTCTGCCAACTTCATGTATGCCTGGGCACCGCTACTCTGTACATCGTACAGGATGGCCGGCTTACCATGAGAGGGAGCTTCACTCAACTTCACGTTACGGGGAATCATTGCCTGGAACACGGTGTCGCTCAAGTTTTCACGAACTTCTTCGGCAACCTGCTTGCAGAGGCTGAGACGAGAATCGTACATGGTGAGGAGAGCACCTTCGATCTTCAGGTTTGCATTCAGGTTCTTCTGAACTTCGCGGATAGTCTTGAAAAGTTCAGTCATACCCTGAAGGGCATAATATTCACACTGCACCGGGATAAGTACGCTGGTTGCAGCCGTGAGAACGTTAAGTGTTAACAAGTTCAAGCTGGGAGGTGCATCGATGATGATAAAGTCGAAGTTCTGCTTCAGAACATTCATCACGCGTTCGAGACGACGTTCGCGGCTCATGACGTTCACCAGTTCGATTTCCATGATGGCAAGGTCCGGACCGGAAGTGATGATCTTCAGGAAATCAAGGCTAGTATCAAGGATTGCTTCCTTGAGATTATCATAAGTGATGTTATCCGGGTTTTCTGCAAGATTCAGAATTTCGTGGACATCCACGTCCTGCATGTCGTTGAAACCCAGACCCTGGGATGCGTTGCCCTGGGGGTCCATGTCGATGAGGAGAGTTCTCTTCTCCAGAGCGGCAAAACTTGCAGCCAGATTCACAGCGGTGGTAGTCTTACCTACACCACCCTTCTGGTTGCATATGGCGATCACTTTACTCATTCGTTACCTCTTGTAACTAAAGCATATTCCTGTTCTTCCTGGGGCAATGCATATTTATATATGTGTACTGCCGGATCGTTTTCCAGGTGAACGATATTATTGTAACTCTTCAAGGTGGCGAAAATGCCACCCCGGGCAAGACCCGGCTGGGCGCGTTCCCAGTCGTTCTCGAAAGTGGAAAGCGCACGGCAGCTGATGAAGTCCAGGTAGGCAAGACCGGAAGTTTCGAATCGCTTGCCTACGACGGTCATGTTGTCCAGGTGCAATTCATCCTTCACAAAGTTCATGAACTGCACACGCTTGTTGCGGGGTTCCACTGCATAAAACTGAACATCCGGCATGGCGATTGCCAGCGGGAATGACGGGCAGCCTGCACCTGCACCCATGTCTGCCCAACGTTTACCCTTGAGGGCAACGTTATTTTTAGACATATATATATAAGGCACCAGGGAGTCGGTAATGTGGCGGGAGAGAATTTTCTCGGAATCCTTCGGCGAAATCAGGTTGCCGAATTCCTTGGTCTCCACCACCAAATCAGCAAACTTGTACAGCTTGTCCAAGGTATCTGCGGACAGTTCCACACCATTATCGGCAAGGAATTTCAGCAGCAGATTTTTTTGCATTTCGTCCATTGACGGTTTCAATATCGCTTCCTTCTTTTGTGAAACTCAACATCCTATGGGATGTTGGCGCTTGCCTAATTCATAAAAATAAAATCGGGTGCAAGCGCTACATGCTCATGCTCGGTCATAGAAAAAATGCGTACATTTTTTCTGCGACACTCACTATCGCATGTTTCACGTGAAACAAACCATGACATAATTTAGATAAGGAAAAAAATAAAATCAACAAAAGGAAGCCCGGCCAATGAATTTTCTAAAAATATCTGTGGATATTTTTTTAATTGATGTTGGGTTTTTGTGAATAAAAAATTTTGGGATAGGCTAACTCATTAATTCAAAAAGAATTAATTTTTGAAAAAGGCTGTGAACTTTTGTTGAATCAGACAAAAAGAGGAGGTGGAATATGCTGGAAATTGAGGTCATTCAAGGTGACATCACTAAGCTTAAAGTGGATGCCATTGTGAACGCTGCCAACAGATCTTTGCTTGGTGGTGGAGGTGTGGATGGCGCCATCCATCGTGCAGCCGGAAGAGAACTGTTAGAAGCTTGTCGAGTATTTGGTGGCTGCGAAACTGGAGAAGCAAGAATCACCCCTGGATTCAAATTGCCAGCAAAGTATGTTATTCATACCCCAGGTCCTATCTTCCGGGACGGTTTTCATGGTGAGCCTGAACAGCTGAAAAACTGTTATGTGAACTCCATGAAACTGGCCGAGGAAAATAATTGCGAGACGGTTGCTTTCTCTGCCATCTCCACCGGGGTCTATGGCTATCCGAAAAAGGAAGCTACCGAAATTGCCATTTGGGCAGTTCGAAACTACCCCGTTCAAAAGGTGAAAAAGGTAATCTTCTGCTGCTTTGGTGAAGACATGTTGAAAATTTACCAAGATGTTTTGAAGATGATGGCACCTTGAACTGCCAGAAAGTAAGAAAAATATTTGAAGAAAATTCGTACCAATGGGTGCCTTCCTTTGCTAGATTTTTGGCAACAGGAAGGCATTTATGATTTCTGAAATTGCCCCCATACTTGCTCAGCTGAGGGGTACTGAAGAATACGACATCCTGGTCGAGATGGATGCTGTTTATTCCCGGATCGAAGAAAAGCAACGGGAATGGTTTGAAAAGTCCAAGTTCACCTGCCCTCAGGGCTGTGGCAAATGCTGTGAACATTTCGAACCCGATTTATTGGAAAGTGAAGCTCTGTACATGGCCGCCTGGCTATTGTGCAATCAACCTGAAGTAGCCCAGAAAATAGCGGAAGAAGATCACTGGTATGACGTTCTCCGTCGCATGTTTCACGTGGAACAATCGCACCAACGTTGTCCATTCTTCCGGGAAGATATTTCGGGGACGAACCTTCCGGGGCATTGCACCATTTATGGTGGCCGGGCATCCATTTGCCGTCTTTTCGGAGCTGCGGGTTTCAGAGATAAGTATGGCAATGAAGTCTGGAAGCCCTGCAAGTTTTACCCAGCGGAAGAACTTGCCGCCATCAAGACTCTGTCTGGTGAACCCATCCTCCATCGGCAATATACTGCAGAAGAAGTAAAGAATCTCTTTGGTGTACTCCCTCCTGTCATGAGCGACATGATGGAACAAGAAGAAACGTTCACCCCAGACGATGACTCTTCAACATTAATCCACGATATCCTGCCTAAATACATCCAACGGTTAATGTGGATTGTGGATTTGAATTCTGGGAAAGATTCCTTATAAGAAAAAGCCCAAGGCATTGCCGAGGGCCAGGATGTAGTGTCCGAAGGACACCAACATTTCTTTTTTATACTCCCCTTGCTTCGGGGTCCCAGATAATCTTATGGAGCTGAACTTGGAAGCGAACATTGTTTCGATGCATTACTTCATTCCCGAGAATCCAGTTCACCGTATCCTCATATTTCATAGTCCCGAAGATGGGAGAAACATAGAATGTGGGGAGTCTTTTTTGGTGGTGGTTGAAATGGTTTTCCATGGTGGCTACCACCTTGGCGGCATCTTCCAGATCCTCAACTGTTCCTACCACGAACTTCAAAACATCCTTCTGTCCAAGGGTCATCATGTTCTCCAATCTCATTTTGGCGGTCATTCCGCTACTAGGGGATTTCCAGTCCATGGTACAGATTAGGTGTTTTATTCCCTTTGGCTTGGGTTGAGTTCCATTGGTTTCGATATTGATTTCGAAGCCGGAATCGTCCAACATTTTCAATAAAACTTTCACATCCTTGTGGATAAGTGGCTCCCCACCGGTCAAAGTAATGTACTTGGTGTTGAAAGACTGGACCTTTTCCATTACTTCTTTGGGAGTCATTTCCGTATAATCGGAACCCTTCACGGCATACATGGAGTCACAATATTTGCATCGGAGATTACAACCGAACAGACGGATGAAGACGGCAGGGGCGCCTGTGCGGATACCCTCCCCCTCGATACTCAGGAAGATTTCAGAGATTTTCATAATGTACCACGGACAGTTTTAATCGATTTCGTATTCGGCAATATTGCCTTCGCTTTCCTGGACCGTCACCTTATAGCAGTGGGGAATCTGGTCGCAAATCCACTTGGCAATATTCTCTGCCGTGGGGTTGAAATCGACCACATCGTTAATGTACTTGTGGTCCAGCTGCTGTGAGATGGTTTCCTTGACGGTCTTGAAATCGATGACCATTCCGTCGGCATTCAATGTCTTGGACTGGCAGTGGACCGTAATGATCCAGTTATGACCGTGGAGATTCTGGCATTTACTTTCGTAGGAAAGTGCCAACTTATGGGCTCCGGATATTTCGAAGCGCTTCGAGATTCTGTACATGGGGTACCTAGTTTTGTTTAAAGACAGGATGGTTTTCGAACTGTCCGCGGGACATGCCCGCTAAGAATCGACAAGTATAAAAATAGTCAAGGCGAATGAAGCGAGCAAGCTTGCTTGCTCATTTCTGAGCCGTAGCTATTTTCTGTAAATATAGAAAATGTTGTGGTATTTCGCTAGGTCTGCGTGTTGGCATGCTTCGCATGCTACACCCTGCGGTTTGGCTATAAAAACAAGCAAGCTTGTTTTTGCATCCAAACCTTGTGCGTGTTTCACGTGAAACCTTATGAGGCGAATGCCGCGACAGAATATTTATATTCTGGCATGGCTGAGCCGATTAAGGTAGGGCACGTAGTGCAGCAACATTCGATAGCGAACCAAACATTACCTCTTCTTGTAGATCACGATTTCGGGATCGGCGCCGTCTTCCCCATATTCGCATACCAATATATGGGAGTTGTTGGCAGCGATTCCATAGCATCGTTTGCTGTCTTTCTTGGGCAGTTGATTCCCCAGATAGATATCATTATCGTTTAGAAGTTTGACTTTCTGTCCATTGGGTAGGCAGTATTCCATGTTGACGAAGGAGCCGTTCAGGGCAAAAAGTTCCTTCACCTTGGGCATGCCGGTCACTTTGAGGCTGTTGATTTCCTTGAGGAGTTCTACCTTCTTGCAGCAGGAACCTTCGGAACTTTGGCACTGTTCACAGCGTTTCATTTTCTTGCCCAGGCAACATTCTGCTAAAACACATTTACCACCGAAGGGTTTTCCCTTGGTCTTGATGCAGCCGTAACAGCTTTCCTTCATGGAGCATTGATCGCAATTTGCACCGCAGATAGATTTTGCCATGATATACCTTCTATTAAATAGTCAGTTCGATGAGGTTTCCTTCGGGATCCTGGACTACACTTTCGTAGTACCCATCTCCAGTGGTGCGGGGCTTCCCCACCACGGTAATGCCCTCATCTTCCATTTGCTGGGTCAACTTATCCACCATTTCCTTGGAACCCAAAGATAAAGATATGTGTGCCCACCCCAAATGTTCATAAGATATTGAAGATTGAATATCTCTTCGGTTCATTACTTCCAGTCGGGCCCCTCCATCAAATGTGAGGAAGCGGCTGGAGAAACCTTTCACAGGATTATGGTAAAGTGGTCCAATGGTAGCGTTGAAATACTTCTGGTAGAAGCCACAAATTTTTTCAATATCCTGAACCCAAATGGCGACGTGTTCAATCTTCATGGAGATAATATATAAAGTTTCACGTGAAACACAGCAAGGCGAAGCCCGCCAACAAAGAATACTACATTCCCCAAAAATTGAAGCGGATGTCGTAGTGTTTGGACAATGTAAAAGGAATGGTTTCGCCTTTCCATTGGATAGTTGCGGGTATTTCCCCATCTACGACATTGCCTTCTTCAGAAAGAAAATAGGCACATAAGTGGTCATATTTCCAATATGAACCCTTGTATTTTCCAAGAGAAGTAGTCAATACAGGACATTCATTGTCCTCTGTATCAGGCACTTTTATTTCAAGTGTAAATCCAGAGTTATGGAACCACGTCGGAATTATTGGTATGATAATGCCAGCTAGACCAATTCCCGAGTTGTATCTTTTTTCGTCAACATTCAGGTTTTCGGTGATTGTCCCATTTTCAGGTCTCCAGGATGTAGAGACATAAAGATGCGCACAAGAACAGAACTCAAAGCAAAATGCAATAATCAATAGTCGTAAAATAGTCTTCATATACATTCCTACTCATTATTTGCATTAGGCATCCGGATACCAAAATGGATGATAACCCCACCACTGTCTCTTTACAAAGAGGTATCGTTTTTCTTCCCCTTTGTGTTTTATAGTATATACTTGCTGCTTATCGATGGGTAACTTTCCATAATGACATAGGTCGTAGTGATTATTAATCCCGGTAATATCTTCCGGCTCGTTTTCCAAAATCTTTCCATAAAAAAGATCGTCGTTGGCGTATACCACAGGACATTCCTCACCTTTTTTAGTCCATATTACAAAGTCCCCTGTGTGGCGATCAGGATGTGGACCCTGATAATTTTCTCCCAAGGGAATAAATGGGATAAAAAAAATGAGCCATGAGTTAGCAGTAGTTTTGGTGTAGTAATCCCAGATTTCGTAGTCGGTATTTAGTGATTCTGGATTACCTTCAAATGTACTTTCAGGTGGAATCACCTTGCCATTATCATCCAATAAGTTGGGTTCGTACCAGATGAAGTTATGGTAAAGGGAGCAACCTTCCTGGCAAAACATACCTAGAAGCAAAATGAGAATGGTGAAAAATGAAGGGAAGGAAAATGCAGTGCGTTGCATAAAGTGGTCCCCCGATAACCACTAGTAATATATAAAAATTCCAGGAGGCTGATTCGTTCCTGGGACTTTTTAATCTCCTGAGGCCTGTGATGATTATATACTCGAGCCTTGAACCTCTATAGTTCCTGGAAGAAGATCACCGCATCTACGAAACCTAGCTTCTTATGGTTGAATGCGCCGGGCAGTCGGCAGAGTTCCTTGTAGCCCAGACTTTTCCACAACTTCATGGCGGGTTCGTTGGTACTGATGACGAAGTTGAACTGCATGGCCTTGAAGCCCATTTCTTTTGCCTGACGAAGGCAATCCTCCCCCAGTTTTCGCCCAATTCCCCGCCCCCGTGTTTCACGTGAAACCATGAAACTGGCGTTTGCCACATGGCTACCTCGCCCACGATGGTTCTGGATAATCTTGTAAAAGCCCAAGACCTTGCCCTGATTTGCAGATACCGGATCGTCATCTACAGCCACGAAACTGGTAACACCCTTTCCAAACCAGTAGTCGAATGCGTCCTGGTCGCTGGCAGTTTCTTCAAAATCATAGGCGTCGCCACCCTCAATTACTTCCCTGAAGATGGGAAGCATTTGGGAAAAGTCTTCTGTAGTTGCTCTGCGGATGATCATAATTTAGTAAACAGTGGTTAGTGAAATGTAGGCTGGGGCGCTGCGCTTTGGGTTATGGGGACCGAAGGATCTAGCACCATTGACCAGCAAAATATAGTTAAAGGATTGGTCGGACGACTATATTATATAGTATATTTGCTAAAGATTATTCAGTATCCCAAAGCCCATAACAATGAAGTACTTTCTCTCCCTCATATCATTTTCCCTTTTGATGCTTTTCCTCAGCAGCTGTTCTGATGACAGTAGCTCCAATGCAGATACAAGCATCCATTCTTCTTCAAAAGGATCAGTGAACATTCGCATGGAAGGCTGTAAGGAAAATTCCGAAAATGCCCTGGCGTTGGCGAAGGAAGTTTCTGAAGAAAGTGATACCGCAACCTATTACCCTGTGGAACCAATAGAAATAGAACCTATTGAAGTTCATAATTTAGCAATGATATCGTGCTTTGGACCATGCCATGGAACATCTTCCTGCACATTGAAATTTTATGCAATGGATTACTGTGGTATTGTGGCCACCATTAAATATCGGTTGTCTGGAGACACCTTATCCATATCCTATGGTGAAGACAAGGCTGTTTCAAGCTGTACATGCCATTCCACACACTATTTTGAAATAGATAATGAATACGCTGATGCCAAGTCTTTGAAGTATGATGGTGAAGTATATGACATTACTGGCGATTATACGTGCTATCAATATTGAATTGCAGTGAAATATTTCAACTACCCTCAAAACCCGCCTTGGCAGGCACCTCAAATCTCTAAACCCTCAACCCAGTACGGTAGCAAGAAGATTCAAACATCCTACTTTCTACTGTCTACATCCTACTAAAACTATGGAAGAAGTAAAAGAATTCATCAAGAAGTGCGGCACCTATTTCCTGGCAACTGTAGATGGCGACCAGCCCAAGGTTCGCCCCTTCGGCACCATCGAAATCTTCGAAGGCAAGCTCTACATTCAGACTGGCAAGTCCAAGGATGTATCCAAACAGATCCAGGCCAACGGCAAGGTGGAAATTTGCGCCATGGACAAGTCCGGTGCAAGTTGGATTCGAGTTTCCGGTAAATTGGTTCACGATGATCGCCGTGAACCCAAGGTCCACATGCTTGAAAACTACCCCAGCCTCAAGTCCATGTATTCCCCTGACGACGAAAATACCGAAGTTCTCTATTTCGAAAACGGCGAAGCCACCTTCTATAGTTTCGGCGGCGCTCCCAGAACCGTGAAATTCTAATTTTTCAGAGTCAAAATTTTTACCCGCGGATTTCGGTCTGCGGGCTTTTTTTTATGATTTTTCGTTTCACGGAAACATCAAAGTAAAAAATGAATGTTGATAGATTGTAAACTTTTAATCAACAAAAGTACTGGCGATTGAACTAATACTATGACAATGTTGATATCATTGTCAACAAAATACGTAATCACGATTTATCAACAATGCCATGCACGGAAGGGTATAATTGTTGACTATTTTGTGGGAAAATTACTACTCGGATCAAAATCTTCGGTAAAACTTATTGAAAATCAAAAAGATACTGATATGTTTCACGTGGAACATTTCCTATGTGCTGTTGTTGATTTGTTGAAAACCTAATCAGGACCACTAAAATCACAAAATACTTGTATGTTAATATTATGTTTATTAATTATGGCACATTTGTTAATGAATTGAACTTATACAACAACTTGTCAACATAGCCCTTTCCACTACCTGAATAAAATTTTCTATATTATGAGTCAAATAGACGAGACAAAAATGGAAAAATTATTGGATAATACCTTCCGCGGAAAGCGCACCCTCCTTTGCCTGAAAATTTTTCTGATCTTGATGGTTGTGATGATGCTTCTGGGTTACAGCGTATGGAATATGGCCAATGGTCAGATGGTCCAGAATCCGGATGCTCCCATGGCTATGAGCATGTTGCTTCTGGTTTTGGGAATTGCCTTTGTAGGTTTTGCTCTTAGCATCACTATTATTATTATGGCGGTTCATTGGATTTGCTGGTTTTTCCGTTCCACCCAGAATATGAAAAAGTTGCAACCGGATGCAATGTCACCCTGGGCTGCTACGATTTTGTGTCTCATTCCGTTCGTGGGACAGATTGTCCATTATTTCGTTTTCAAGTCTTTGATCAAGAGGACTCAGGCTGAACTGGACTCCCGGAATGGGGATTGCCCGACCGTTCCGATGAATTTTTTGAATATCTGGATTGGCCTGACCATCGTGTCGACGATCATGGGTTCTATCGAGGAAATGAAAATTGTCGTAGGGACTGGCGCAGTGTTGGGAGTGGCCGCCTTGGTCCTCTATATAAAAGTCTTCACGGCTTACATCGCCCAGGAAGAATGCCTGTTCAAGTTGCACGAGGAACAGGTTCTCCGCCAGAAGGTGGACCAGGTTCTCCGTGAACGTGAAATTGAAAAGGCCGCCAGCCAGGTTCAGGCAGCGACCTATGAGTCTGAGAAATCTTCGACAGAAAAATCCGAGGGCCCGGTAACATACGCAGATGATGCTCCGCCTCCCCCTCCGGAAAAATAAATGGATTAGTACGAGCTGTGTCCGACTTGTAGGAACAGTTTGTACTTTGCGTCCTTCACGAAGTTCTTTTCGAAACGGCACCCCGCATCGATGAAAAATTTTCGATAGCGGTCGTGGCTGTGATCCTTGGATTCATCCTTCCATCCGCGATCAATATAAAAGCGAAGTCCAAAGTCATCTTGGAATGTGAAACTTTTCAGGTGCCAGCCCTTTGTGATAATCTGGGTGACGAAACGGTGTTTGTTGATGACGCCGAGCCAACCGTCAGGAACGACGGGAAGGAACAAAGTGCCTCGCCAAAGGTAGGCCATGGTGAACATCCCCACTTCGCCGATAAAACGAAATTGTTCCGGGCCGCCAAGGAGTGCGACTCCGAACGAAGCTGCAAAGGGTGCGATGGTGAACAAGCTCCACAATGATTCGTCGGAAACCTTCTGGAAGTTTTCGGTCATGGCGACCTGGAAATGGAGAAAGTCAAAACCGATTTCCATGTCGTAGCCCTTGAATAGGAAGACGGATGTACCGAAATCGAGGTCCAGGCTTGTACTGCTGAAAGTTGGAGTTTGGGAATACCCGGCAAAAAGATAGCGGTTCCCGTCAAATGTTCGGTCAAATTCTTCTCGGGGCCAGCACATTGCGCTGGTCGCCAATATCAGAAGTATGACAAGAATCCGTTTCACAGGAGATAATGTATAAAATTAATTTTTATGTCCGATTATGATAAAAGAGAGTTTTGTACATTTACTATGAATGGGATGGTTCTTTTTCTAGAGGAGGATACATGAAAAAAATTCTTTTTGTACTGGCTATGTTAATGCTGGTCGCCTGTGCGGGAAACAGGGGTGTTTCCGAGACCCAGATTTCTACAGCTCCTGCATATTTATCAGCATTGGCGAGGAATATGATTTTCTTTATTTGAATGGATTCAATCCAACTGGTCAGGCCTTGATTGAAGAAAACGGACGCTATTTTGACCAGATGGATGCTACTGATTCCGAAGGAAAAAAATACAGATTTATTTTTGAGGTGAGTGACTTCTTTGGTCACTACTAGTTGCTGTAAATTTCAGGTTTAGTGCTGTGGAAGCGGCGGTGAGTCCAGCCATACCAAAGGGCTGGATTTTCTTTTATGCGGGACATGAGCCATTGGCAGTAGGGACCGTCAACGATGGAGTTGAGCGGGTCATGGGCTGTGACTTCCTCCGCATGCAAAATTTTGCGTCCGGGAAGTTCCTCGATCCAGCAGAAAAATATGGGCGTGTTCGGGCGATGTTTCAGCAGAAAGTCGGGAACAGGATTGTGGCGAACCGGTCGGCCGAGGAATGTTCCATCAAGTGCGCTTCCGATTCTGCTGTCCTGATCGGCCAGCAGGCAGAAAAGTTCTCCGCTGTCAAGGATCCGTAAAAAATCTCGTGGAGTCTGGGCGTCAACAGAATAAGGTCTTCCGTGAACGCTTCGCACCTTATTATATATATGTCGGTTAAGCCATTCAGGTTTCAGCGGAATAAAACTTGCTTTCAGCGGGACGCCAAGTGCGCAGAGCCAAGCGCCACTAGCTTCGTAGTTTCCGTAGTGCGCCGTGAGAAAAATTCCGCCCCTGCGCATTTTTTCTACAACCGCCGCGGCACCTTCCGCCAATTCAAAATTTACACCGCCGACTTTGCAGGGGTAGGCTGTGGCCGCTGAATTTTCCGCACACGCCTCGGGCAGATTCTTGTAGGTGTCAAAACAGAAAAGCAACTCCCCCACATGTCGGGTCAAGTTCTTCAACATTTTTTTGTAGAGATCGCGCGGGTCCAATTCTGCGAAACTTGATTTCGGGCTTGCGCCTTCCCTGCCCCACGTTCCCTGTGAAACGTGTATGAAATTTGCCAGAACAGTCTTCTTTTTCCAACCCGTCAAACGAAGTATCGCGTAGGCGACACTTGCAAAGATCCGGGCTGAAGTTTTACGAAGGGCGATCATATTTTTTGGAAAAGTTGCCTATGGTGTTTTGCCAGCTTAGAAGTTTAGCTTTTTGAAAGTTTCGTAGTGGTCCGCGGTGTAATATATAACACACCCGCTTTGATAAACCAGTCGCTTTGTGCCGCGGCTTGTAGCGTTGCCATAGTCCACGTCGGCTTCGTGGTAAGATCCGCTGGGCAGCAATCCTTCCCTGTTGTCGAAATTGTCTCCGCCAATCATGACGCCCAAAGTTTTCCAGGGATTAAAGTTCCACTTGCTGAAAGTGTTTCCTGTTTTTTCTTCGTACAGGGCTTGACCCTTACTCTTGTTTATATAGTTGCTGGGAAGCTTATTGAATTTGCAGATGTATGCACCAACTGCGTCACGGGTTGTGTACTGGCCGTTTTCTGTTACAGTGTTGGCGGTCCCAGGATTTCCCAGTTGACTATTTTCAGTAAAATCATCTGTTGTAGCGCTAATTGTCGGTGAACTACATCCAAAACAGCAAAGAAAAAAAAGTACGAAAAAAATTTGACAAACCGTTGGAAATTTACGATATAGCATATATGGGAATATAAAAAAATTCTAAATTATGTTCCAAGGAGATCATTATGGCAAAAAGAGAAAAGCTGGTCATTGCCGGCAACGCCAAGGACGGCTCCGCGAAAGAAACCGCGGCGATGCGAGCCTTAAGAATCGATGGCTCCGCAAACGGCGCGACACTTCGCACCCGAGTCATCAAAAACAAGAAACTCTACAACCGAAACTTTAAGCACAAGAAGTCCTTCGCTGATGCGGGGGACTTTCCTTTTTTATGTGGGGGCTCCCGCGGCATTTTCTACTGCAGATTCAGTGGCGTTCCCCATGGCTGCCTAGCTATGAAAATTTTTTGAAAATTGGTCTTGTCGCGACACTTTAAAATTTGGATATTAGGGGGATGGGGCAAGGAAAATCATTTGCACGATTACAGACTCTCAGGGAAGAAATCATAGATCTCGGAATCTACCTGGAAACTGGTGGGAAGAAACCTAGGCTGGACAGCAATAGGCGTTTTCTTGATTTCCTGTGGAACACAAAAAATAATGCCTATAGTGGATTTTACCTTCAAAAAAAAGAGAATCGGGCCCTCGTCCGTTATCTCCGGGAAATTTGCAACGAGGCTATTCACCTCCGCAATTCTCTTTCGCAACAATATATATATATAGTACACCGTTTGGTTCGTCGATACGGGCATAGGAACCAGGACTATCTTGACCTTGTCCAGGAAGCATTTACTGGCTTGCTTCGGGCGGTCGATACTTTCGATGTAACTTTCGGTGTTCCTTTCGAAGCCTACGCTACCACATGGATTCGAAAATATTTGAGCAGGCTGGTTGTTTACAATAGCGAGGTTGTTCGCATTCCGGAAAGTCAGGGAAAAAATCCTCGCACGCTGAAGAATTCTCTTGCAACAAATGTCGTTGAATTTTCTGACGACATGGGGGATGTTGCTGATCTCTCCGAGAACCCGGAACTGCATTTCATCAAGACAAATACGGCTGGCTACTTGAATGAATGTGTCGACTCCCTTAAGGACGGACAACGTAATATAATACGTACAAGATATTTTTCGGATAATCAAAAAATTCCGTCCCTTGAAAAGGTGGGAGAGCAGTGTGGAATCTCAAGAGAACGCACGCGTCAGCTAGAACTGGAAGCGTTGCTAACGTTGGAGAAAAAACTAGATTCGTCGCGACGATAAAAAAGTTTTGACAAAATCCAGACAAATTACGATAATATAGTTGATGAAAAATTTTGTTGGATTTTTTGTTTTTGTGTGTAATCGTATAAGAGAAAAATTTTTCAAGATTTGTCATTTTCTGACAGATGCTTTTTTCTATATTTATAGTATAGAGATGACTAAAATCTAATCCGCACATTTTGTTTAGGGGACTGGTTCTTAAAAAGAACCTCATAAGACTATTTGGTAGTCTTGTGTTTTTTGATCGCGTTTTTCTAGGAAGGTAGTATATGAAGTGCAAAAATTCTGCAAACAACAAACTCAACTGGACCGCTGAACAGCAGCAACTGCTCACTATGGCCCAAAGCGGCAACAAGATTGCCCAGGACAGACTGTACGACAGTCTCCATGAATTTTTGAAGATGGTCCACAGCCATACTCAGGATGGTCAGTTCCCGTCCAAGTTCTGCAATACTTTCAACTTCAATGGTCGCACATTCGAAGAAGCCGCCAGCGATGTCTACGGTGTTTTTGAAAAGTGTGTCACGGAATATGATAGCTCCTTCGGTGTTCCGTTTGGCGCCTACCTGGTCGGTGAACTGAAGCACCGCGCTATGGATTGGGTTCGCAATCGTAAGAACGACCGTCTTGTTCGTGTGGGCCAGCGCATTTCCGATGACGAAGAAAAGTTCCTGGATGCAACCGGTTATGAAAAGGTTTGCGATGACTACTACGCCGAAATTTCCGGTGATGTTTGCGATGAAGAAACTCATCCCGTGGAATACGCCGAGAACATGGAACTTGTCGAAAAAGTTTTTGCCACAGTCAAGGAATCTGGTGATGAAAAGCTCATCAAGTTTCTTGATGAATACTACGAATACGGCCTTGAAAAAAATGGCATGGAAGTGATTGCAAGCCATATGGATGTTACTCGAACTGCGACCTACAACTACTTGAAGCAGGTTCGCAATTTGCTCCGTCCTAAGTTTGGCGAATTCTTTGCCAACGCTGCTTAGCGTTTGTTGTCTGCAACTACGATTGCAGATCATTTGTTTGCACTATTGCATATAACATTTTTTCGCGGCATCTTATGTGTAATTCGCACAAAGTAATGCCGCTTCATTTTTCGGAGGGAAGCATGGATATCATGCAGCAAGAAATTCAGTCTGTGGAACAGGCTATTGTTTCCCGTGAGTGGGATGGTGATCTGCGCAAGTGCCGCTTTGATACGGATTGGCAGGGAAGAAAGAACAAGAATTACAAAGTGGTATTCCATCTAAAGAGAGATGGTCGACAGGTGGATCTTTCTGTGTGTCTGGACTATTGTCAGAAGCCAGAAGATGGTGGTCTTTGCTACAGTGTCAGCGCAAAACTGATGGATGGCCGCAATTCTGGGCGTTTTTCCGAGTTTGAAAGGGCTTTGAAGTTCTTTTTAGCCCAAGTTGAGCACGGTTATGATGATTTGGACATGCCTATAATGGTAGAAACAAAGAAAAAACGTGGCCGAAAGAAGCTCGACCAGGGAGAAAAACAGGAAAAAGAGGCCGCCTAACAGAAATTTTTTGGAATTTTTCGAGTGACATGCCGAGGGTCCGAAAATTTTTCTGTGGATAGAATGTTGATAAATTGGCGGGAATGTGGAATAAATCCCGTTATTTGCGGAAA